>JAIBAX010000017.1 GCA_019694955.1 Chitinophagales bacterium
CTCGTAACCTTCGTTTTTAATGTCTCTAACTTTGAAAGACTGTCCAAGTTTTAGGGAAGAAATATCTATCTCTATAACATCTCTAAGGTTTTCCGGAGTGGCTTTGATACGCAATTTTCTTACGTTAATAAGGAGTTTACCTCCTTCACGCACACCTGGAGAAGTACCTACTGTTTTGATAGGCACATCAGCGATGATTTTTACACCCGGTATTAACTGTTGGAAATCAACATGTGTTACTTCATCACTCAATGGATTTCCTTGTAAATCTTTAACCATTGCTTCATAAGTTACGCCATCGATATTCAAGGCCGCCTTATAGAAATTAGGTGTATAAATGATTTTTTTAAGTTCTTTGGCAGATGCAGAGAAGTTTACTGTGTTTTCTCCTCCGTATAGTACACATGGCACATCGCCATTCTTGCGAACATCTTTAGCAGACTTTGTGCCTGTTGAAGTGCGCGTTTTTCCGTTGATTTGTATCGATTGCATAATTTATTTTACTTTTTTTTATGTACGAATAATGAGTTTATTGACTTGAATTCATGGGCATTCCGGATGGCTTTTGCAAATAGATTGGCTACTGACAAAACCTTAATCTTGGGTGATGTTTCTTTCAAGGGTATTGTGTCGCACACTACTAGTTCTGTTAGTGCCGATTTCTCTATTTTTTCGATGGACTTTCCTGATAAAACAGGGTGGGTGCATAGGGCGCGGACACTCTTTGCTCCTTTTTCTATGATGAGATTGGCGGCAGTAGTTAAGGTGCTGGCGGTGTCGATTAGGTCGTCTACTAAGATGACATTTTTGTCTTTCACATCGCCAATGACGCGCATGGATTCTATCTCGTTGGCTTTTTTGCGGTGTTTGTCGCATATTACCAATTCTGCATCGAAGTGCATGGCGTATTGTCTCGCTCTTTTTGTACTTCCCACATCCGGGGAGGCAAAAACGAGGTTGTCCAACTTGAGCGTTTCTACATACGGCATGAAGATAGCTGAAGCATCTAAATGATCTACCGGAATGTCAAAGAACCCTTGTATTTGCGGAGCATGTAAGTCCATCGTCATTACCCTTTGTGCTCCGGCAACCGTTAATAAATTAGCGGCTAATTTTGCACCGATAGCTACCCTAGGTTTGTCTTTTCTATCCTGACGTGCCAATCCAAAATAAGGCATTACGGCAATGATATAACCCGCAGAAGCCCTCTTGGCTGCATCGCATAGCAACAACAGTTCCATAAGGTTATCAGAAGGGGCAAACGTAGATTGAATGATAAATACAAACGAACCACGTACCGACTCCTGAACGATGGGCTCAAACTCTCCATCGCTAAACTCCTGCACTTCCACATCTGTCATTTCTTGTCCGTAAGCTTCACACACCTTTTCTGCAAGGTATGTAGTAGCTCTACCGGAAATAATTTTAACGTCAGGAAGTACCATAATTATAACGACCTCAAACTTTGAGGGTGCAAAAATAGCAATATTTCCATTATTTTAAAAATCTTTTGAAATAATAATATAGGGGTAAAATTAACCGAATCTCAGCTTTAGACGAATGTATGATTGAATTGAATGATTGAAGGTTGTTGTTCGTCAACCGTCGACAGTCGATTGTCGAGACTAGACGCTCAACAGACCACTGCAGTGATATTTTATTTATCTACAGATGAAGGTCAATAACCTGTATCGATGTGTCAAGTGGTGGTTTTGAAATATAAGCACGACCTATTGCAGCCCTGATGGCAACGGTAGCCCGCAGCTTGTAGCGCGATTCAGCGATACTAGCGAGGACTATAAGTGTACAGCAGGATGAGCTGCCCAAATTTCTACACTTCCCATTTTTCTGCTTGTAAATAGAAAAAAAAATCTTTTTAGACGCTTCCGTTCAACTATTTTGGCATATATAGTTTATTTTTGAATATCTTTAATTGTTAAACTTAAACTTAGACAAATGAGTACACTGCAAATGAATCATGTTAATACGGTAAAGAATAGTCAGATGACTAGACTACATAAGATGTGGAGGCGTTATAAATATTTTACTCCTGTAATTGTTATTCCGGCGATTATGTATATTTCTTTTCATTATTTGGGATATTGGTCGTTCTTCGCTTTTGTTTTTGTTTATGGGTTCATTCCCTTGATGGAGTTTATTTTTACGGGAACGGCAGAGAATTTTACTGCTGAGGAAGAAGCTGTGGAACGGAAGGATATTTATTATGATTTATTGATTTACTTGATGGTGCCGTTACAATATGTGATTCTTGGTTTATACTTGTGGACGATTACTTCGAAGGATCTTGTATGGTATGAGTATGTAGGTATAACGCTTGCAATGGGTTTGGCATGTGGTGCTTTGGGAATTAACGTTGCCCATGAATTGGGACATCGCGTGAAAAAATATGAGCAATGGATGTCAAAATCATTATTGCTTACTTCTTTATATATGCATTTCTTTATCGAGCACAATCGCGGTCATCATAAGAATGTTTCTACTCCGCTGGATCCGGCTACTTCTCGTTTAAATGAAACCTTTTATGCCTTCTGGCCAAGGACTGTTATGGGGTCATGGATGGATGCATGGAAACTGGAAAGTCATCGCCTCAATAAAATGAAACAAAGTTTTTGGAATCCTTTGCACAACGAAATGTTGCGTTTTCAGATCATACAAACACTTTTTTTGGTGGCGATATTTTTCATTTTTGGCTGGAAGGGCGTTATTGGAATGATTGCTTCTGCGGTGATAGGTTTTTCCTTGTTGGAAATCGTTAATTATATAGAGCATTATGGACTGATGCGCAAGCAACTCCCGAATGGTGCTTACGAAAAAGTTAAACCACACCATTCCTGGAATTCAGGTCATGAGTTGGGACGGATATTTCTGTTTGAATTGACCCGTCACAGTGATCACCACTTTAATGCCAGCAGGAAATACCAGATATTAAGGCATTTTGAACATGCGCCGCAGATGCCTACCGGATACTTGGCCATGATTCCATTGGCATTGGTTCCGCCATTATGGTTTAAGGTGATGAATCCATTAGTAGAAAAACACAATGCTACGGTATCTGATGAATATACGAAGGTATTGGAGGTTGTGGAGGAATGATGACAGGTATAGGTAGAATATTCCTAAGTACACGAAGGAGGCACAAAGGCTCACGAAGTTAGTTTTAAAAGAGTGGTTTTGGTGTCGAGTTACAACTCGACAGTTGCTGCGCTCATTTTCAAAAAGAAGTTAGTAAAGTATTGAATTGATTTTTGTGCATTTTTTTTCATCATTATTTTTTCATAGAATTTATAGCATGCGATCAATATTATTCCAAATAATATAGCACCCGTGACTTCGATAAGTGTTTTTCTTTCATCGAAAATCAATAATATGGTAGCGATAACAAATATTGCTATTATACCTCCTCTGGAGAATGCAATGTTTCCATCGCTGTCATTATTGATACGACCATTAATGAATAATTTATCATTTTCTTGTTTGAAAGTAGCCGTTAATGAAGCACATAAATTAGAATTATCGCTATCCACTTCTTCGATTTTTATATATAAATTACCGTTGAAAATGTTTCCAGATGTTTTATATGGTTTGGAATAAAGTCTTTGGCGCTGCGCTATTGAGGTATTAAATTTTTCTACAAAAACTTCTTCAGAAATATCTAAGATCAAAGCATAGGGTTGATATTGATTTTTTACCTGAAAATAACTATGAATTAATTGTTTCAACAGGTTCATAATTATTCCTCCTTTTTAACAGTATAATTTTCGATGTCTTTCAAGTAATTAGAGATAAGAATGGAAGCTCGTTTGCTGTAACTCCTAATCGTATATATCTTATGGAAGTATGGGATAATTGCAGGGATTAAGAAAAAAAGCGTGCATATCAGCAATACAATAAAGCTTTCTGGTTTCTTTTCCATAAGGCAAACGCCTAATAAGAATAGAAAACCAATCAATGCAAAATATGAATAAAATATTGCCAGTCGATTTTCATCGTCCATGAAGATATGACCAGTAATAATACATTTATTTTGGCATTGAGCGTGTGTGCCTTTAAGCATATATTCGAAAGCGGATCTTAATACATTGTCTTCATGTACTTCCATGTGGTTTACATAAATTCTAATGTGATCCTTGTTCGTCCAACCAGTGAACCTAATTATATTTCCTAAAGGTTCTCTACTTCTATATGTATTAAATTTTTCATCAAATTCTTCTGGAGTAATCATTAATGAATGTGAAAAAGGGATGATTCTTTCCTTTTTTGCCAAAACTAGGTGCTTTAAAATTAAACTAAGTTTCGAACGCATGATCATTCGGTAGCAAAAATAGAAAATTAATTTTGAGTTTTTCTCAACCTAACATCCCTAAAAACCATTCCTTATCCGGCAAATCATGCTCTTCGGTAATTTCTTTCTTTAGGAGGTGCTTTTTTGACTTTGAAGCATCTATGGAAAGATAGAGTTTTTCTGAGAATCTAATAATTTTCTTGTAGCGTTCTTTGTGGTAGCCCATCTTCTTTTGGCGATGCAGATATACTTTAAATGTATTTAGTAAACTAACTAGGGCTTCATATTCTTTTGTTTCAAAATATATTTTTACCAGCATGAACTTGGCTGCTAAATTCCATAGCGTGTCGCTGTATTCGATGCTCAGTAAAATGGGCATGGTTTTTCTGTAGTTCTTCTGCGTAAAGTACAAGCGAGCCATATTAAATGAAATAGTGTTTGCTCGCATACTGTCGTTTAAGTATTTCCCATTTTCCTGGATGAATGTTTCTACGCCTTCAAAATCGTTGAGCTTTAAACCGATGAATACAATATTGGTGAAGGTGAACCTGCTAAGTTCATTGTTTTCTAACAGGTACTTTTTATCCAAGGCATGTAAATAGAGTTTATAGGCGGTTTTAGCAAAAATTAATTCACTGGAATTGAGTTTCTTAATGCAATGGTTGATACATAGCATGAAAATGTCTTTCAAATCATGTAGGGTGAACTTTGATTCGTATCTGTACACTGTTTCCACCAGTTTTGAGAAATAACTGTTTTCATTTGGGTGGGTGAGGGTTTGGTAGGCGAAGAAATAAATTTCTACCGCAGGAGAAGTAGGTAATTGATTGGCTTCTATCAACGCAATAATTTCAGGCAATAAGCTGAACGTATAAGGTTGATTGGTAACGTTTTGATGCGAAATGGCGATACATGCATATTTCAAAATTTCAGCCACAGCATGGTGGTGAATGGCATCTGAGATGGATTGGATATTGAGGGTTTGCTCTCTGGAGTTTTGCTTTAAAAGCTCAAATCGCTCCACTTCAAGTTGGAAGGTTTCCATGTAAAAATGTGCATCTTGTTTGCCTTGAAGGTTTTGTGCTACTTTTATTTTTTTTAAAACGGCATCAGCCTGATCCAATAATTGATGTTGTTGCAGACTTTTCGCTAAGGCTATTTGTCGGTCATTTCTTGAATGAATGAAATAGGAATATGCCAGAAAATGCTCTAATACTTGGGTACTCAATGACATCACATGTCTCATTCTGAGGTCGTTATAAGTAATATCTTTCCCATAAATAAAGGCAAAAGCACGGCTTTTTTGTAATGTAAGCACATTATATGTTTTTCTAGTGTCAAGGAAAGAAAATAATAATCGGACATCATTATGTGAGTTAGCTATAGGCGAATTGAGCCATTGAGCGAATAACCTAAGTTCTTCTTTGCTCAATGATTGATATGTTTTGAATAGTTTGCTTTCTAACATTTAGGAGATAAATTTTCACAAAAATAGTATAAAAAAATCGGACAAATAAAGCTAATTGTAATTTTATCTAAGATGCTTGTGATGGATATTTGTATTCTGATAACAATTAAAATTTAAATATATGAACAATACTTGGGTAATAAAAAAGAATAAAGCGCTTAATAATGAGGATTATGCTCATGAGAAGTGCCAAAGGAAACTATTAGGGAAAACCTCCAATGAATTTACTAACTTTAAATCATATTTTATGAAAGCAGCCTTGAATATTTGTCTGATTGTTGTGGTTTTTTTGTGCAACAATGATTTATTCGCTAACGGTGGTTGGCAACAGAAATTAGATTTGATTAATAGTAGTGATAATGCCAATAATTCTCAGATTGAAACGATGCCTAATGGAGACTGCTTGATAGCTACAGCTTTCTCACAAATATGGGATACTGCCATTTATTTGCACCAATATTATAAGGAAAATGGAGAAATTTTGCTTGACAAGACCCAATATATCTCTAATAAGCATGTACAACGCATCCATGCTTTAAAGTATCTCGAATCTATACAAAAATACATCCTTATTTATGAAGAATACAAACCATATACTGTCCCATTTGAGAATAATGGAATTTACTATCAAATTATTGAATCTTTCGAACCATTTGTGATTAGCCCTAAGGAACTTTTATATGCTTTCAGAAAAGATGATTTGTATACGAACAGGTTGGTGGTGAATATTGAAAACGCAACCATAGAAGCAGGTTTTTCTATCGCTAAATTAATAGATGAGCATATTCCCGATTCTATTTATTTTCATCGTGTTAGCATAAATTTGTCTAATCTAGATACGATTTCTCAACATGATTCCGTAGTTATTCCCAGTTTATATAACTCTACAAGCATTCAACATGCCTTGTATACCATGAAAAAAGTACAAGATGATTATATCCTTAATCTTAGTAACGTGGATGCTAGCAATACATGTTTTGCAAAGCTCATAAAAATACATTCAGATTTGAGTTGGGATTCTGCCGTTGTTTATTTTCCGAATGGT
Organism: Chitinophagales bacterium; assembly: GCA_019694955.1. Lineage (GTDB taxonomy): Bacteria > Bacteroidota > Bacteroidia > Chitinophagales > JADIYW01 > JADIYW01. The sequence continues at coordinate 6,817 of JAIBAX010000017.1, forward strand.
TTCATAGCCCCACAATTATTAGATAACGGAAATGTATTAGTAAAAACAGACTTTTTTAATGACAATTACTATACTAAAACACGTGTTTATAATAGTGATTTAGAATATTTATATTCTATAGATTCCACTTCTAATGCTGGAATTGCTTCATTTTATATTGAACCAAACGATGGAAAACTGATTAACCTCGAAGCTGATTATTATTATCCAAACCAAACTGGGGAATATGGGATGACGAAGGAACTCATTGATATAACAAATCGAAAAGCAAAACTACAGGAGATCTGGCACATCAATTATCCGCAAGAAATACAGTATCGCAATTTTCAAATTATTTCGCAGACAACATTCAAGGATGGTTATGCCTTTTTGTTTGGATATGTTGCCGGAAATTCAAATAGGACACTATATTTAGTTAAAATAGATTCTTTAGGCAATGTGTATAATAACTTGATTCAGGGAAACGTAGTAGGTGATATGGATAATAATTGCGTGTTTAATGAAGATACTGATGTACACATGAGAGATATTACTGTTACGGCAAATATTGACAATTACATGCTTTATACTTCCACAGATGCTGCCGGGAATTATCAGTTTGCTACCAATAGTTCTGGTTTTATAAAGGTAGCCCCAAGAAATAATTTCAGGTATCCTTTATGGAAAGGAGGGAGTTGTAGTGACACTATAACAGTGGTTTTATCCACAGCACAAAGTGTTGATTCTATTGATTTTAATTTTCAACCTACCGTAATTTGTAAGAACCTAACGGTTGATGTTGCCTTAAGAAGATTCAGACACTTCGATCCGGTTTATTATGATGTTCGTTATTGTAATACGGGCACTCAGCAAGCAAAGCAAGCGTATATTGATATCAGCGTTGATCCATTGCTGGAGATGGATGTTGTAACCTCACAAGATGGTAATGTTTTTCCATTTGTCGATTTAGGTGATAATGTATATAGGCTTGAAGTTGGAGATGTGTCTATTTTTGATTGTGGTACATTTATCGTTCAACTGCATGAAAGACCCGAAGCCGTTTTAGGTCAAACCGTATGTATAGAAAGCCATATTTATCCGGATGACGTATGTACACTTGCCCGTTATGAAGGTTCGATAATAGAAGCTTCTGCTGAATGTTTGGGCGATAGCGTGCGCTTGCAACTGCGCAATAAAGGGCAGGGTATGGTGACACCAAAGCCGTATTTTGTTATTGAAGATCAAGTGATTAGAAAATCACATAATTATCTGTTAGCAAGCGATGAAATATTGACAGAAATGCTCCCGGCTGATTCAGGGAAAACCTATCGCATTCTCGCTGAGCAGGAAGATGGTTTCCCCCAAGAAATCGGTGATAGATACACGACAGCCGCTATCGAAGGTTGCCGACCCGTGCCAGGCAATCCTTTTTCCACCGGAAATATATTGCCTTTCCCCAATTATGATGGAGCACCTTATTTCTCTACAGATTGTAAGGTTATCGTTGGAAGTTTTGATCCCAATGAGAAGACTGCTTCCCCTATCGGTTATGGCTCAGAACATTTTATTGAAAAGAATACAGCCATTGATTACACAATTTATTTTCAAAATACAGGTAATGATACCGCATACAAAGTAGTCGTTATAGATACCATTTCTCCTAGCCTAGATATTAATACCATTTCTTCGATTGTTACCAGTCATAATTTCCAATTTGAAAGAATAGACAGCAATGTGGTGCGCTTTGTTTTTGACTCCATCTATTTAGTTGATAGCTTCCAAAATGAGCCTTTGTCGCATGGTTTTATTAAATTCAACATTCAACAAACAAAGGAGAACCCGAAGGATACAAAAATTTATAATAGCGCTGCTATCTACTTTGACAGAAATGCGCCGATTGTCACAAATGCCACCTTTCACACCATAGGAGAAAATTATATCGAAATAAAATTAGTTACCAGTGCCATTAACAATCAGCTTAACTTCAAATCGGTGCAGGTGTTGCCCAACCCATTCCGTGAAAAGGCTAGTGTAGTTGTCGAGGGCGACGAATTGCAAAATCCGCTTTTGTTATTGATAAACGTTCAAGGACAAGTCGTCAGGACTATAATACCAACGATTAGAAACACCTTCGAAATAGAAAAAGCCGACCTTGCGAAAGGTATGTACCTATTTAAAATATTGGAAAACAATAATGAGGTCGCAGTTGGTAAATTGTTGGCGCAATAACAAATAAGTCAAATAAAATTTTCCCCGATAAGTATAGCTCAATGTTTAGGCATTGAGCTATTATTGTTTTAGAGAAGAAGCAAAAAATTCTAATAATCTAATTGAAATAGGCGTAATCCCCCAATAAAAAAAGGCATCCGAAGATGCCTTAGTAGCCCGTAGGGGAATAAAATAACCTTTATAACTTATTGAAATATAATGTTTTAAGCATTGTGTTTGAGTAATGAGTAACAATAGAGTAACAAATTGTGTATAAAAAGGATAAAAAACAACTAAACAATAACAAAAACAATGAGTAACAAAATGTATATTTGTGAAACAAAATACAACCTATATGAGTGTTACTTTAAGGAAAAAAGCGAATAGGAATAAAACACTTTCTACCTATTATTTGGATATATACCAAAACAATAATAGAACCTATGAATTTTTAAAACACCTTAAACATATTGAAAAACCTAAAAACGCTTTTGAGAGAGAGCAAAACAAAGAAAGTGAGAAACTGGCAAAACTTATTAAATCTAAAAGAGAACATGAGTTAGAAAGCAACGATTATAATATTACACCAAAGTTTAAACAGAAGATTGATTTTATAGCTTTTTTTCAAGACTTCATAAATGCTTACACTAAAAGGGATAAAAGGATTGTAGAGGCTACATTTATAAAATTCAAAGATTTTTTAAATGATTGTGAAATTCAACAATTAAATACTAACCAATTAGATGAGAGTATAGTATATGACTTTAAGACATATTTAGAACAAAATCTAAATGGAGAAAGCCCTGCCAATTATTTCAAAAAATTTAAAATGCTAATAAAAACAGGAGTTAGAAAAAAGATATTTGTAAGCAACCCAGCCCAAGATATTACCATAAAGAAAAAGGATAGTATAAAAAAGGAGATACTTACAAATGAAGATATACAAATACTTGCCTCCACACCATTAACCAATAATGAGGTAAAAAGGGCTTTTTTATTCTCTTTATTTACTGGTTTAAGATATTCAGATATAATAACCCTAAAATGGCAAAATATTGACCTTAAAAATAAATTATTAAAGACAATTCAAGAGAAAACTAAAGAGCAAGTAATTATTGAATTACACCAAACAGCGTTACAAATTTTAGGCGATCCAGCCAAAAATACAGACTTTGTTTTTTCTTTACCCTCACATACAGCGTGTAATAAAAACTTAAAAAATTGGTGTAAGAAATCCGGCATAAACAAGCATATAACGTGGCATTGTGCAAGACATTCATTTGCTACCAACTTAATATTTTATGGTGCTGATGTTAATACAGCGAGTAAATTATTAGGACATAATAGTTTAAGATACACCGAACGTTATACACATATAGTTAATTCACTAAAAGAGAAAGCAGTAAGCAATTTACCAAATATTAACCTTTAGAGTATGGAAAGTGATGGCAAATTCAACAAAAATTTTGTTGTAAATAGAATAAAAGAATATAATATAGACTATTTAAACAATTATATTAAAGATAATTGTTTAGATGGAGATGTTAGTAGTTTTTTATTAAATGAATTAGAATTTATGGAAAATAAAATAAAGGAAAATATAAATTATGGTTTTGGTAAGCAATTATTTCAACACCAAAAAAAAATTATTTATGATTATTGCAAATTAAATAAAATTGATTTAAAAAATGGTTTTACACCTCCACAAAATTTAACATTCAATAGTAAATTAATTGATAAACAAATTGACATAATTGTTGATTTAATTAATGATATTAAATTATTTGATATATATGTTGATAAAACAATTTTCAGCAACTTATTAGATTGCAACTTAAACCAGCCATTAAGTACTAATACAACCAACTTTACTCAACTATTCAATGAATTGAGTATAAAAAAATTTATTACAAATGAGTATCAATCTATTGTATCTAAAAGTAAATTATTTAAAGGTACAAGAGGTAAATTTATTACCGACAAAAATTTATCTTCTACTTTACAAAAAATAGACAAGCATAATGAAGATATTATAAAAATTACTAACATTATTAAAAATCTATAATATATTAAAACTTGTATTTTAGTTAGTACTAATTAGTACCTAATTCCTACTAACTTTTTACTTTCTATTTCTATTCATTTTTACACTTGTAATTACATACAAGGATTTTTGCAAAAGTCAATTTTTTAATTTTTAAAATATTGATAAAATGAATTTAGAACAAAAAGAGGTACTTACCCTCAATGAAGTAAGCCAATATACAGGGCTATCCAAAAGCCACATTTACAAGTTATGCAGTACTGGAGGCATACCCTTTTATAAGCCTTTCAACAAAGTAAATTACTTTGATAGGCAGGAGATTATAGACTGGTTAAAACAAAACCGAATAGCCACCACAAAAGAACTGGAAACTAAAGCCTCCACATTTGTAACCTTAAAAAATGGAGGTGCAAAATGTTAGTACAATATTTAAAACTGGTAATGTTACCCGAAGAGGTAAAAGCACAAAATAGCATTAAAGTAGGTGCAATAGTGCCAAGATATGATTGTATTGCAAGGGCTGGAAACGACTATAAAGGACTGGAGGCATTTACCAACCACAAAGGGCAAATATATTTTAACCTTACACCAAGTAGGGAATTTATAGAAACCAATGGCAAACGTTATGCAGAATATTGTTTAACTGGAGGTAAAAGCCTAAATTTTGGTAGTTTATACAAGTTTGTAGATTACCCAAATTTTGCCTATTCATACCCAAATAAAAAGCCATTAATAGGGCAAAAAAGAGAGCCAAACCCTTTATACCCTTTTGGTAGTGATTTGTATTTAATGCTTACCGATAATGAATATAGCTTTTTTGAAATACTGGTAATTGAGGGAGGTAGAAATTTAGCCGAACACTATTTACAGCTTTTAATTGAGGGCTATTTTGATACTGAAATACAAAAATTGAGAAATGAGGCAAAACCGATTTATGAGTATGTAGGGCTAAATGCTTATAGTAAGTTGTAACCATTAACAAATTTTATCAATTATGTATGATACGATTAAATTTTGGTTGCCAAATGAAAGGATAAAAGATAGTGGGTATTTGCAAAGAGTACCCACACTTTTAACCAATGCTAAAGAAACCTATAAACAAGATACCGGAGAGGTTTATTATACTGGTAGCTTATTGGGAATGAGTGCAAGTATTGGAAACGCTGGTATAAGTTTAAAAGGTAGTATTTGCAAAAGCTATCTAAAAGATAATTTCAAAACTCTTACAAGACAAGATACACAAAGAGCCATTGAGCAAATACAAGACTATACACATTTACCAATATTACAAGCCGATGTAAAGCAAATTGATTTTGCCCAAAATATCATAGTAAGCCAAAGCCCAAATACTTTTTATAATCTTTTAGGAGAGTGCCACCATTATACAAGATTAGAACAGCCGACAAGTATTTATTATCAAAATTCAATGAGGCAAAAAGTATTTTATAGCAAAGTAGATGAGGGCAAAGCCAAAGGGCAAATTTTGCCACCTATTTGGGCAAATAAATACATTTTAAGGTATGAGTTAAGATATACAAGTCGATTGCCTCAACAATTCAATACAAGCCAAATACAAGCGTTTAATTTATTTGATGAGGCTTTTTATATTGGTATGGTAGAACGCTGGATAAATGAGTATGAAAACATTAATAAAAACAATTCAATTTTAAACCAAATGAATAGTAAAGCAATAAAAAAGCCAAATGATTATATAATGCAATTAGCGTTAATGAAAATCAATGAAATTGGAATAAATGGAGTACTGGAGGGTATAGAAGACTTGAAAGCCCAAAACCATTTTAAACACAAAGAATATTACAGCCGATTGAAAGCTGATATTAAAAAACTTTGCACTACATACCAACCCGATCAGGCTAAAAGTTTAATAAATGAACTGGATAAAAAAGTAATGCAAGTGAAAGAGTATTACCGATAGTTGTATTTAGTAAGATGTACTGATTGACAAATTTTATCAATAATATTAAATAATTACAGAATGAAAGCAGAATATAACAGCAAATTAGATAAAAACATGGAGGCATTTATCCAATTAAGAATTGAGGGCAAAAGTTTTGATGAGATAGCCACCGAGTTAAAAACCACTAAACAAACCTTAATATGTTGGAATAAAAAGGAACTAATAAGAAATGCAATAAATGAGGGCAAGGCATTTAAAATTAATACTCTTATTAAAACCTATCAATTTGATTTTACAAATAGATTAAAAACCTATTTAGAACTTTCAAAAAAAATCAATACCGAGTTACTTAATAGAGATTTAACGGAAATAAACACCGATGTACTTTTAAAAATGAGTATTGCAAATGATTCAAGGATAAATGATATGATTCAAGGCAAAAAAATTGATGTAGGAGAAAGTGAAAATACAACCTATATGAATGATGGAGATAATTTTTTTGAGTTAAAATTTGATGAGTAGAGAAATAAAAACCAAAAACAAACCAATAATATGCCAAAATATTGAGCCTCCTAAAAGGAGGCTTTTTTATTAACTGAATTATTTTACTGCCTTAAAATGAAAGTGAGTAACAAATGAGTAACAAAAAGTAACAAATAAAAGCCAAGAATAAACAAATAAAAACTTGATAAAATAAAAAAGTCCTTGAAAATCAAGGACTTTTTTAGATAAACTCATGCGGTTTTGTAGCCCGTAGGGGAATCGAACCCCTCTTACCAGAATGAAAATCTGGTGTCCTAACCGATAGACGAACGGGCCATTTACTTTTTGGTATGTCTTTCAAATAAATCCTTCCAGCACCACCTTTTCAAAAGCGAGTGCAAATATACGCTCTTTTTTTAATTATGCAATCTGTTAACAAAAATTTTGCATAGGAAAATTCTTTTATGCTTACTTTTGGAAAAAATGATCTTTATGGCAAAGAAACGCATCGCAATTAACGGAATGGGCCGCATTGGCAGACTTTTATTGAAAATACTCTTACAGCATGATTCAGTCGAAGTTGTAGCTATCAATGATCTTTCTCCGGATGATGACTTGCAATACCTGATAAAATACGATACCGCCCAACGCAACCAACCGCAAGATGTTCGCGTCGAAGGAGAATACCTGGTTGTAAATGGTCATAAAATACAAAGCTTCGCTATCGCAGATCCCTTGCAATTGCCATGGAAAGACTTAAATATTGATATCGTTGTGGAATGTACCGGTATCTTTAGAAAAAGAGAAAAACTGGAAATGCACCTCACCGCAGGCGCAAAAAAAGTAGTGCTCTCCGCCCCGGCAAAGGGAGATATCAAAACGGTCGTGATTGGCATCAATGAGGATATTATTACACCCGAAGATACCATTCTCAGCAATGCTTCTTGTACTACCAACTGCCTCGCCCCCATGGTACAAGTACTCGACGAGCTCTGTGGTATCGACCATGCCATCATGAATACCGTTCATGCTTATACCGGCGATCAAAACCTACAGGATGCTATTCATAAATCAGACATGCGCCGTGCACGTGCCGCAGCCGAAAACATCGTACCGACAACTTCTAATGCTACTTCTACATTGGAAATCATTATTCCAAAGATGAAAGGCAAGTTGACAGGTGGTGCCGTCCGTGTTCCGGTTATGGTGGGCTCTCTGACAGAACTCTATGCGAACGTTGCACGTTTGGTCACAAAAGATGAAATTAATCAGGCCTTCTTAACAGCATCGCAAGGCAAGTTGAATAATATTTTGGCATATAATACAGATCCTATAGTATCCTCAGATATTATCGGCAACACGCATTCTTGCATCTTTGATGCTGACTTAACCATTGTAATGGGCAATTTGGTTAAAATTACGGGTTGGTATGATAATGAATTTGGCTACGCCAGTCGTCTGGCAGAATTGGTGGAGATGGTATAGTTATAGAATTAGTTTTTTTCTATTTTTGCCCAAATTTTATTGCCATGCAAACGCTAGATAATATCAATTTTTCCGGAAAACGAGCTTTAATACGAGTGGACTTCAACGTCCCGATGGACAAACAATACAATATTACTGATGATACACGCATCAGAGCTGCACTTCCTACCATACAAAAAGTGTTAAAAGATGGCGGTTCTGTTGTTTTGATGTCGCATTTAGGCAGACCTTTGAAAAAGCTTAAAGAAGATGGAACGGTGGATGTTGATAAGTTTACACTTAAACATATCGTCACCAGACTTTCAGCACTTTTAGGTATTGAAGTGTTGTTTCTTGGAGATTGTATCGGCGCAGATGCTATGAAGTACACAGCTACCTTAAAGCCGGGAGAAGTAGTTTTATTAGAAAATACCCGTTTCCATAAGGAAGAAGAAAAAGGGGGAGAAGATTTCGCTAAACTTCTGGCAAATCATGGTGAAGTGTATGTAAATGACGCCTTCGGCTCTGCACACCGCGCACATGCCAGTACGACGATTGTTGCCAATTTTTTCGAAAAAGAAAACAAGTGCTTCGGTTACTTGATGGCTGCTGAAGTAGCCAATGCGACAAAGGTACTCAAGCATCCTGAGCATCCGTTTACAGCCATATTAGGAGGTGCAAAAGTGTCAGACAAACTTTTGATTATAGAAAACCTGCTCGATATTGCCGACAATATCATCATTGGCGGAGGTATGGCATATACATTTTTTAAGGCGCAAGGCGGTGCCGTGGGTAAGTCTTTGGTAGAAGAAGATAGATTGGAGCTTACAAGAGAAATTCTTCGAAAAGCAACGGAAAAAGGCGTTCAGTTTCTATTGCCGCAAGATTCTGTGATTGCCGATGCTTTTGATGCCAATGCAAATACAGATATACAAAACAATACCCATATTCCGGATGGATGGATGGGGTTAGATATTGGCTCTAAGGCTGTACAAGCGTTCGAAGAAGTCATCATGCATTCCAAAACAATATTATGGAATGGTCCCATGGGTGTTTTTGAGATGGAGAAATTTAGGAATGGTACCAAATCTATTGCGGAGGCAGTCGCAAAATCTACTAAAGAAGGTGCTTTCAGCCTAGTGGGTGGTGGTGATTCTGTTGCCGCCGTCAATACTTTTGGATTGGCGGAGCAAGTGAGTTATGTATCTACAGGCGGTGGAGCCATGTTGGAATTCTTCGAAGGAAAAACCTTGCCGGGAGTAGCGGCATTGTCGTAAATATTAGTAAATTGCACAAAGATTTTATCTATGAGACCATCAAGTACTGATTTAGGATTGTTAATAATACGCATTGGAATCGGCATCGCCTTTATCGTTCATGGATTGCCAAAAATTGTTGGAGGTCCATTAAAATGGGTAGAAGTAGGTTCAGCCATGCAATATGTTGGAATAAATTTCGGACATGTCGTATGGGGATTTTTAGCGTCATTTGCAGAAACCTTTGGTGCTTTATTCTTGATATTAGGGGTGTTGTTCAGACCTGCCTGCGCCATGCTGGCGTTCACCATGCTAATAGCTATGATATTTCATCTTGTGAATGGAGATGGATTTAATGGTGCCTCACACGCAATAGAATCTATGATTGTCTTTATTGGTCTTGGAATTTCTGGGTCAGGATTTTATTCCCTAATTAAGCCGAAAAAGAAAGGCTATTATAAGATATAGTCCTTAAAATTAAATGCTGGCAAATAGTTATTAATAGTTTCCAACACTGAGCATGACTAAGGTGCAAGCTTCCTTGGTAACAATTCCATGTTGTTCGGCTAATTTCTTAAAAACTTCATTCTCCGTACCGGGATTGAAAATGATTCTCTTAGGTTTTAACTGTAAGATGGCATCATAATAAGCCTCTTGTCTTTTGGGATTAAGATAGAGTGTTACCGAATGAATATCTGTATCATTTGGAAAAGCGGTTGTTATGGGCGTTGCGCCTATCTTTCCCTCCTCGAAACCATATGCAATAACAGGATAATGATGTTGCTGAAGTCTTAGTACGGCCATATGGCTGTACCTTTCAGGTTTTAAGCTGGCACCTACTACCAGCGTTTTTTTCTTTTGCATATCAATAGTCAAAATCTAAGTCCAATAATTTTTGTAATTCTAGCAATGCCGGATTTTTTTCTGCCATTTCTTTAAATCGTTCTTTTGTTGATTTAAAAACCTTCCTAGGTGTTTCATCTTGGTTCTCTTTGACAACTTCTATGGTAACGGTAAGGATAGTACCTGTTAAATCTCTGAAGAAATTTACCATCTCGCTCTTATTTTTGTCAAGAAAGCCACTTGAAATAGTGTTGTCTTCTCGTAAGATGAGTTCATTGGGAGGTGAAAAAATGGGTTTCTGCCGCTCGGCAACCGGAAAATAAGTGCCATGTGCCGTCGCTCGAATATGGTCTACATACTGATTCCAAAGTTCCTGAATATTATCGGCATTTATTTCAATAATTTGCTTTTTGCCGGAAGTGTTCGTGTCTTCACTTTCCAAATCTTCCAAAAGACTGTCCAAAAGAGAAGTCGATTTCTTCACGGATTCGGACGGCTTAGATATTTCTTTGCTTATTGGAAGAACTTCTTTAATGGGCGCTTGTTCTAAAGTTTTAGGAGGAGGTGTTTGTGTAACAACCTCTTTGGGTACTTCAACTACTTTTTTTTTTCAACTCCTCCGTCAGAGTAGGCTTGTATTTGTGTGTTTAGGAAGCACATTTTTAAGAGTGCCAACTCAACATGAAGGCGTTTGTTTTTTGACATCTTATAACCGATATCGCATTGATTGGCAATGTTCAAGCTGTTTAGAAGAAATGAATCGCTGGCTTTCGCACTTTGTTCTTGATATTTAAACTTAATATCATCACCCACTTCCAATATATGTAGGATTTTTGGGTCTTTACAAATCAATAAGTTTCTGAGGTGCTCGGAAAGTCCAAGTATAAATATTTCCCCATCAAATCCTTTCTTCATGATTTCATCCAACAATAACAGCATATTGCTACTGTCTTCCACTAGCAAACTATCTACTAATTTGAAATAATAATCGTAGTCAAGAATATTTAAGTTTTCTATGACGGTTGCGTAGGTGAGATTATTTCCCGCAGTGCTGACCATCTTATCGAAGAGCGATAATGCATCACGCATACCGCCATCAGCCTTTTGAGCGATGATGTGCAGTGCGGTAGGTTCAGCGATTATCTGTTCTTTTTCGCAGATTTTGTTCAATTGGTGTACCATATCGGCGACAGAAATGCGCTTAAAGTCGAATATCTGACAACGAGAAAGAATAGTTGGTATGATTTTATGCTTTTCCGTGGTGGCGAGGATGAAGATGGCATGTGCAGGAGGCTCCTCCAATGTTTTCAAAAAGGCATTGAAAGCACCTTGTGATAACATATGAACCTCATCGATGATATACACCTTGAATTTTCCGGATTGCGGCGCAAAGCGCACCTGCTCTATCAACGTTCGTATGTCTTCCACACCATTATTAGAGGCAGCATCCAATTCAAAGATATTGAATGACGCATTCTGGCTAAAGGATGTACATGAATTACAGGCATTGCAAGGCTCCATATCTGCCGAAGGTTGCTCGCAGTTGATAGCCTTTGCCAAAATACGGGCACAGGTGGTTTTTCCAACACCCCTCGGTCCGCAGAATAAAAATGATTGTGCTAGCTGATTGTTTTTTAGGGCATTCCTTAGCGTTACGGCCACCTGATCCTGACCTACAACATCCTCAAACCGGACAGGCCTATACTTTCTGGCTGAAACAATGAAATTTTCCATGACGGGTTAAAGATAGTAGATTTTGAAATTATGGAAGACTAAAAATGCAGAATTTTATTTTTTATCGTCGGTAGTTATGGGTTCATTATAATTGAGTTCCCCACCTAGATTGCGCATTTGTCGGAGTATCCAACTGCGCCTTCTGCCAACATAGCCACCATCCATTGGCGAGTATTTGAGTGGACAGGGCAGGATGGCTGCTATACCGGCGGCCTGCTCTCGGCTGAGGTCTTTAGCGTCTTTTTTAAAGTAATATTGAGATGCCGCTTCACAACCATACACGCCGTTGCCCATTTCTATGATGTTCAAATAAACCGTCATGATGCGCTTTTTTGTCCAAAACAACTCAATGAGTACCGTAAAATAAGCCTCCATTCCTTTTCTCAAATAGGTGCGACTGGGCCATAAAAAGGCATTTTTCGCTACTTGTTGGGAAATGGTGCTGCCACCACGGATTTTTTTACCGCGTTTATTGCTTTTATAAGCTTTTTTCATGCTTTCGATATCGAAGCCGAAATGTTCCGTAAAACGTTGATCTTCTGCTGCTACCGCAGCGATTGGAAGGTTGGGAGAAATGTTATTATACGAAACCCAGTCCTTATAAATGCCGGGCTTTTCACCCTCGCTAATTTGTTCCGCACATCGAATGACCATCAGCGGCGTAAGCGGCACTGGCAACACTGCGTACAATAAAACCCAGACAATGCTTCCAACAAAGCAATATAAAATGACCTTTAACAAGAAACGCTTTGCCTTTTTTATACTCCACTTCATGTCCGAAAGATAAGCGTTTGAAATAATATAAACAATGATGACGACCGCACAATAACCCTTAATATCTGTTTATCGATTATGCAAAATAATTCTTTAGAAACACCTGTATGTCTGCATAAAACTTCCTAACTTCTTTATCTAACTTGTAAAAATAGATAAATCCATGCACCAAACCGGGATAGTCTTTATAGGTGACGTTGTTACCGGCATCACGCAATCTGTCTGCATATATTTTGCCTTCTTCCTTGAGTGGGTCGTACGCTGCCGTTTGTATCAACGTGGGCGGTAAGTCCTCCAGATCACTTCTGAAAAACGGAGAAATATTTTTATCCATAGCCGATACCGTAGAAGGTCGGTAGCTGCCTTCAAACCATTTCATCATCTCTTCTGTCAATAAGTAACCACGCCGATAAGGACTTTTTAGGGTGTATTGCATGGTAAAGTCTAATCCGGGATAAATCAATACCTGCGCAAGAAGCGGGAGTTTGTTTTCTTTGGCTTTAATAGCCACACATGCTGCCAGATTACCGCCTGCCGAATCTCCCATAACAACTATTTTATCAGGATTTCCGCCAAAGCTATTCGCTTCTTTATGTGCCCACTGTGTTACAGCCCAGCAATCGTCATGAGCTGCCGGAAATTTATGCTCCGGTGCCAAGCGATATTCTACGGAAATGACTATGGCGCCATTCATCTGTGCAATTCTTCGACAAATATTATGGTAACAACTAATGTCGTTCAAAACATAACCTCCACCATGAAAATATATAATGATTGGAAGATGAGGGGTGTCTACAGGCTTATAAATACAAACAGGTATTTCTAATCCTTGACTTTTGACGGTCATTGTTTTTTGAGAAAAAATGGATACAAGTTCATCCAGCATTTTTTCCGCTAAGGCAATGCCTTTTTTTGAAACTTTTCTGGCATGCTCCGGTGTCATTTCCCACATGGGATGGAGCTTATTCTGAATGTTTAAATACAGGAGTAAGGCACGCATTTTTAAATTCATATCAATCCATTTTTAACAAATGTATGAAAAGGCTTTGAAATCTTTTATATTTGAACAAAATCAACGTATAAGCATATGAAAAAAATACATCCCGGTATCGCCATCAGTATCGTAGGTATTGCATCCCTTGTTTCGTGGTTGCAGATGACTGGTATTTTGCCCATATCAGTAACAGCAGCAGCAGCTTGTCGATGGTTGGCTGTTGGTGGATTAATCTATTTTGCCATAAAGAAACGGTCGCTGACAACCTCCATATTGATTTCCATGTTGGTTGGCATAGAAATCGGTCACGATTTTCCTGATTTTGCCGTCAACCTCAAATTCTTATCCCAAATATTCCTAAAATTGGTAAAATGTATCGTCGCCCCACTACTTTTTGGGACATTGGTATTAGGTATTGCAGGACACTCCAGTATTAAGCAAGTCGGCAGAATGGGGTGGAAGTCCATTCTATACTTTGAAATTGTCACTACCCTAGCCCTTTTTATCGGTTTGGCGGCAATAAACATCACCAAGGCAGGTGTAGGTATAGAGATGACTGCCGAAATGGCTGAAAAATTACCTGAAGTCGCCAAGCAAAGCTGGCAGGATATTATCGTACATATTTTTCCTGAAAACATCGCCAAATCTGTAGTCGAAGGGCAAGTGTTGCAAATTGTAGTGTTCAGCATCCTGTTCGGTATCGGTTTAGCCATGTTGCCGGAAGAAAAGAAAAAACCCATGTTAGACTTCACGGAAAGTTTGTCAGAGGTGATGTTTATGTTCACCAAAATCATCATGTACTATGCCCCGATAGGCGTGGGTGCAGCCATGGCGGTCACCGTTGGACATATGGGTTTGGATATTTTGAAGTATCTTTTCTGTTTATTAGGCACTTTATACAGTGCACTGATTATTTTTGTTTTATTGGTATTGGTTCCGGTCGGGTTAATTATTGGCTTACCTTTTAAGCGGTTTATTTCCCTGATTGCAGAGCCAGTTTCCATTGCTTTTGCGACTACCAGTTCTGAGTCTGCCTTACCGAAGGCTATGTTAGCCATGGAAAAATTAGGTGTTCCTCGCAAGATTGTATCTTTTGTCATGCCCATGGGCTATAGTTTCAATCTGGATGGCACAACCTTGTATCTTTCTTTAGCGACGATTTTTGTTGCTCAGGCAGCAGGAATAGATATACCCATTGGTCAGCAATTATTGATGGTGTTCACATTGATGCTGACCAGTAAAGGCGTAGCAGGCGTGCCTAGGGCTTCATTGGTCATCTTATTGGGTACTGCCGCCTCCTTCGGGTTGCCTTTATGGCCTATTTATCTTATTTTAGGTATCGATGAGCTCATGGATATGGCAAGGACTTCCGTAAATGTAATCGGTAACTGCCTCGCAACGGTAGTAATAGCGAAATGGGAAGGGGAGTTTTGATCACGGATTAAGCGGATTAGAAGATTTCACTGATTTATATTCAAGTAATCCGTGCCATCCGAGTAATCCGTGAAAATCAGTGATTCAGACGATTTTCAGATTGTGGAAAAACTTATTTTTTAGATTTTCGGAGGATGTGTAAATTGGTCTCGCTTTTAGCCTCTTTAGCTCAGTTGGTAGAGCAACGCATTCGTAATGCGTAGGTCGTGGGTTCGAGTCCCATGAGAGGCTCTTGTTCTTTATGGGTGTTGTACAGTTTTTCTTTCAAATTTGTATATTTTGTTTAAGATGAACAGTAAGATACCATTCAAGAGGATGAGTGCTGGAAAGAATAATACTCCCCAGCCCACCATTGCATATTTAAATGCAGCGGAAAATGTCCAGAGCGCATGAAATAAATCTTCCTGTACCATCACCTTGAATTCTGACATCACCAACGAGGAATCTTCTACCTGTAAAATCCATTCCCCCAGGCGCAGGAAGGGTATAAATAGTATGAATTGTAATGGATAAAAGATGTAACCTACTGTGTACATCAACGGAAGATTGTATTTAAACTTTATTCCGGTAAGTGTGGTCATTATTTTGGAAATGCCGAATATTGGAATAATGCTGTAGATAGCAGCAATGGAGGCACTTCTGGCAATAGACTTAGGAGTGAGCCCCATACTGAAAAAATGTTTGATACGCCTACGCCATCCACTCATAACGGTTCAATAATAATGAAACTAATTCATTTTAAGTAGTTTATTTTTTACTTTGTCATAAAATTAACAAGATGATAAGTGTAAATGAATACTTCGAAGGAAATGTAAAATCGTTGACCCTCCAAAATTGTGGAGGCAAAGAAACGGTCGGTGTTATGAAGCCAGGTGAGTATGAATTTAATACAGGCCTAAAGGAAATCATGACCGTAATCTCGGGGTCAATGACCATTCAACTCAAAGGCAGTGAGGAATGGGTCGTCTATGAAAAATTTGATAGCTTCACCGTTCCGGCAAATTCCTCTTTTAAGCTTAAAATCTATGCAGATGCGGCATATTTGTGTCAGTTTGTTGGATGATTTTAGTACTCAACAATAATTCCCAAGGTGGGAATGATGGAACCTGCCGCATTCTCCAAATATTTAAAGGAGTATCTTCCCGGGTTTTCAGGATCTAAAAGTGGCTGTTGCGTTTCCGGATCTTTGACGACCGTAAAATTATCCGGTTGCCTGTCTTTTGAGAAGGTCAGATTGCTCAAATCCAAGTAAAGGTTGAGGTTCCATTTATTGAAAAACCATTTCTTGTCCACCCGAAAGTCTAACTGAAAATTAGCCGGCGTGCGTTCTGTGTTGAGTCTCGAATAATCAGGAATGCCTACGCCATTTGTATTCCATACTTCAATGGTAGATGATAGGGATTCGTTGATGGGTGTGTACGGTGCACCACCATTTACACGGGCTTTTATACCAATTTCCCAATTTTTCTTGAATTTATACCCCAAAGCAAGGTTAAAAGTATGTCTGGAGTCCCAACTTGCAGCGGCGTAGTTTCCGGAAGTATCCGTAAATTCAGACCTGAAAAAAGTATAGGTGAGTATGCCAAAAAGCCCTTTAAACAATTTTTGTTGCATAGAAAACTCTACGCCATAGCTCCTGCCTTTGCTATCTGCAGTTACTGGCTCATCACCCGCAATACCATAATTTCCACCGATATTTGCCAGTGAAATGCCATTATTGATAGACATCGGATAATTATTGTAATGCTTGTAAAAACTCTCTATGGAGAATTTCGTATTAAATGAAGTGGTGTAGGCAAAACCTACTACAACCTGTTTGTTATTGATATATTGTAAAGTTTCTTTGTTTACATAAACATCGTTGGAATCTTTATAACCCATGGTGGTATACGCAGGTGTTTGATAGTATATCCCTGTATTAAAATTGATGGAAAGGTTCTCCGTAATATAATAGGACGCAGAAAATCTTGGTGAGAATTGCTTAAATGGATTGCTCATATTCTTAGAATATGAATTACCATCTACCCTGAATCCTAATGAAAGATTTAACCGCTCGTCAAAATATCCTTTGCTAACTTGTGCGAACATACCATATTTGTGTAGTTTTATCAAGGCATCGTAATTAATACGTTGTATGCCTTCCGGTGTGGTGAACTGTGAAATCGTTCCGGTTGTATATCTTGCAAACTCATAGTTCGCACCATAAGCAAACTTATAATCCTTGAATCGGGCGATATGCTCGAAGCGGAACTTATTTTCCGCTTCTTTGGAGTCTTGATTATAAATTAGTTTCGAAGGATTATCATTGTCCTGATATTTGTAGATTTTGTTTCCCAACATATTCCTGCTGACAACAAAAATCATATAACTTTTCTCTCGAAAATACCGATACCTGGCGCCAACAGTGTATGTCCATTGATCAAAATAGGGGAGGTTGCCCAAAAGATATTGGGATTCTTCTGTGCTATTTTCTTCTTTGTTTAAAATAAAATCATCTAAAGAGCCCAATCCCATGATGGTTAAATCGTGATTTTGGTTGAATTTATGCGTTGTTTTGAACTGGAAGTCATTGTAAGTAGGGAGGAAAGGTAATTTCAATGCCTTGAAAAGCAACTGTAAATAAGAACGCCTCGCCGAAAAGAGATAGCTGTGTTTGTCATTCTTCGTAAACGGCCCTTGTATAGTAAGGCCTACATCGCTGGCTCCAACGATAGCCGTTAATCCGAACCTGTCTTTCCTACCTTCTTCCAAGCTCATCTCCATGACGGAACTCAGCGCATTACCGCGCATGGCAGGGAATGCACCGGTATAAAAATCCACACTTTTGATGAAATTGAAGTTAATCATGCCATTGCTACCGCCAGAGGCACCTTGTGTGGTAAAGTGGTTGATAGCAGGTACCTCAATGCCGTCCAAATAAAACCTGTTCTCATTAGGTGCACCACCTCTTACGAGCAAATCATTGCGGAATGATACACCCGTGCTAACACCGGGCAGCAGTTGTACTACCTTTGAAATGTCTTGATTTCCACCCGGTAATCGACGAATTTCTGTAACACCTAAAGAAGTGAGTGATAATGGCGACTCCTGAGGCTTTTCAAACGGTTTTCCCGTGATGACTACACCTTCCAATACTTCTGAATTAACAGACATTGCAACATCTATTTGAAGTGGCTTGGCATTGGTAACATATAAGTCTGTAAACGTTCTAGTGTTATAACCAACATAAGAAATAACAATATTATACAAACCGGGAATCATGTTTTCAAGTCTATATTTTCCATCAATATCCGTAAGCGTTCCCATGGAAGAGTCCTGTAATTGCACAGTAGCACCTATTAATGGTTCGTTGTTGATTTCATCAAATACTACACCTTCAATAATGCCATTTTGAGAGAAACTGTCTAAGTAAATAATTGAAAACAGGGTTGTCAAAACCACAACAAAACGGAACTTCATCTAAACAATTTAAATTACTTCAAACAATTGGTTACAAGAATTGTTTAGCTTTGGCAGACATTTTATCATAGTTTTTTAAATCGACCTAGGGAAATGGACATTAATGGGAAAATTATATTGATTACTGGTGGTAGTAAGGGTTTGGGAAGGGCAACTGCTGAATTGTTGATAGCTAAGGGAGCGAATGTCATCATTACAGCCCGCAATGGTGAATATCTAAAACAGGTGGCAGACGAGATTGGCGCATTTCCCATTCAGGGAGATATGTCAAAAGAAGTAGATGTTATCAAGGTCTTTGAGGAATGCATGCAACAATTTGGGCGCTTAGATGCTGTCATTAATAATGCTGGATTGGTAAGAGGACGTGGGCCGATTACTGAATCAAATTTGGAGGATTGGGAATATGTGTTTTCGGTGAATGTTTTTGGTGCTGCTATGGTCGGCAAACATGCAGCAAAAATTTTTAAGCAACAGCAGTACGGCAATATTGTAAATATTGGCTCAACGGCTGCAACTAAAGGTTATGAAGGTGGCTCGATATATGTAGCTTCAAAATTCGCCGTAAGAGGAATGACAGATTGTTGGCGGGAAGAACTTAGAAAGTATAATGTCCGAGTAATCCTTATAAATCCAACGTATGTGCCTACGGCATTCGGCACTAGCGATGGTCAGGAAAAGAAGGTTGAGGATAAATTGGTAAAGCCGACAGACATCGCCCACGCAATCTATTCGGCACTCGCCATGGATGATAAGGCGTTTATTACAGAACTAACTGTATGGGCAACCAATCCGTTTTAATTTGTAAATAGCTTGAGTTTATATAGGTGTTTTTTGTATCACAAAGTTTCTCAAAGAAGGCACTAAGTACCCAAAGGTGTTAACAAGAGAATTGGGAAGGTTAGATTTTATACCAGTTCTCCTTCAATCTTTTTTTACATTTGATTTAAGTAATCCTAATCCCTTCCAAAACTCCGCAGGGTATTGTAGTTCTATTGCTGCATTTTTCGTACCAGTTGCAGACAAGTTGTAGTTTAAATTTAGTTCATAACCTTTATCTATTTTCTTGTAGTGTACAGATGCTAAGAATGAAGAATCCATGGCAGTAAGAAATTGCAATTGCGACAGTGAATCCGGATAGTATCCGTTTCTCAATTTATGTAATTCTATGTGGCTAATAGCATTTTTAAAAACCTGATCCGCCAACATCTGTTGCGTTTGCATAAGGTTTTTATTGATTTCTTCTTTAAACTTCTTCGGAATACAAGCCGTTAGACTTGTTGTTATTAGGACGCAAAAGATAAATGTTCTCATATGATTTTTTGTTTGAGTAATGCTAAGTAAATATAGATTTTATTCTTTTGAAACCCAACACTCAAAAGCCATTATTTTCTAACCATTTTTCCAAAAGGGCAAGGTTGCTTTTGGCATTTGGGTCGCCGGGCTTTAAGGGATTATGTCCCGAACCTTCAATAATGTAAGTTGGATAATTATGCTTAAAGACGGAATCAACAGTCATCTTACAAGTAGGGGCGTCCATAAAATCGTCCTTTTCACCCCAATAAAATAATGTTTTTGTTGGCAAATGCATCGTGTCGTTGAGTGGATGGTAGCCTGCTAAGCTCTTGTATCGAATCCATCTTGGGTCTTCTCTTGTTTCAATACCCATTTTCTTGCCGTAAGGCTTATCTTTTATTAGATTCCATTGATGCAAATATGCTTCCCAAGTTATCTTCCCTTCAGAGAAATCAAGTAAAGCGGTTTGGAACGCTATCACTAACTTAGTATCTTCATCGGATAAATGCTTCTTCTTAGCGATTTGTGCCACTTCAAAAAGATTCTGCTCTCGGAATGGAACGGCAGCAAATGATTGCGCCACCAAAAAATGTACAGATGTATCTTTGTCGGCAATATAAACAGCGATGTTAGCGCCTTCACTACCGCCCCATATGCCGATGGGCAATTCAGATAACCGCTTATTTTTCTTCAGCTTTCCAACTGCTTGCAATGCATCCTGAGCGACATCGAAAAATGTTGCGATTCCCAAATTGCCATCCGATTTACCACAACCTCGTTTGTCATATAGCAAGACAGCCAAACCATGCCGATTAAACATTTCTACAAAGGGTGTAATGTCTAAATCCTGCCGACTAAAAGGACCTTTTCCGGTGAGCAGTAATATAGAACCTTTGAGGGGTGTTGTTGTCGGGTAATAAATCGTTCCGGAAAGGGTAATGTCTCCATTTTTAAACGCAACTTCCTCAGTAGGATGTTTTTGGACACATGCTACAAGCAACAAAGAGAAAAAAAGGCATTTTACTACGTTCATTTTGTTACTCTTCAATAACAGAAACGGCATCTACCAAATAGGGCGTATCGCCTTGCCACGGCATGATTTTCACCTTTTGCTTATAGTGTAATTTCACCTTTTGACCTTCTAATTCCATCAATTGTTGTGCTACCTTTTTGTCGTTTACCGAAAACTTCCAGATATTATTGGCAATGGTATTGCCCGGCATTGGATTGACGCCACCCAGATTTAAATCGCCCTCATAGGTCTTCATTACAAATCCCTTTCTGGAAAATTTCACCAATACACCCGCTCTTTTCCCATCACTATAATTGAAATTGCAAACGAGAAAGAAGATGATAACCCCTAAAATAACGGTCGCAGAACTTATACCTATCCATTTTTTCATAGAAAATATTTTATAACAAAATTAATCAACCATTTTGTTTTTTATGTACAATACTTCTGCTAAAACAATTTAATCATACTGCCAATATCCCTAATTTTTTCATGCGGATTTAATTTCTTGAGGTCAAAAGTATAACTGATTCTTCCCTTAAACCCCGGATAACTGGCTTTGTAGAAGTCCTTAAACTCTTTAGACATGAATAAGGGAAAGTGAACTTGTAATGCTTCGTCTAAGAAATTAAGGCTAAATCCTCCATCATAATAGAATTTCTTCACGGGCAAAGGCTCTCCAAAAGGTATCGTATTATTGAAAGAATAACCAAAGTCCATAAAAAACTGTATCGGCAAATATTTCCACGGGAAATCGGCCGTAAAATTTACAGACATCAGCCAATTCGCCGTTTTGCCAATATTCACCCCTTGCAAACTGGAAATGGTCTTGAAATTGCCGTCACCATTGATAAGCTGCTTGGAAGTAAATCCTTCGTTTTCTGACCTTCCAAAATAATATCCGTCTAATAAAAAGTCATTTTGTCCAGTTATAGCACTGATGTTAAAGCCGTACTGAGGATTTAATCCAAATCTAAAATCCTCTTTCCTCCACAAATATCCTCCGGCAAATAAACGAATACCAAAGTACTTGTTATTAATTCTTCCATAGTTGAGTTTTATCTTGTTTTCCCAAGAAGCCCGCACAAATTGTTGGCTTTGTAAGATTTTCACCTCACTAAAAAATGGATATATCTTTCTGGTGAAATCTACCCTATAACTCAACTCGTTATACCATCTTGAGGTTCTTTCTAAAGAAAAAATAGTGAAATCTGCTGTGTCATAAGCGGGATTTTGTTCTGAAATAAAAACATGTCTGAACTGTAAAGTTTCCAACCAATTGCTGCCTTGTCCTCCCGGTTTGAAAACCATCTTCAAATGTGGCTCTACCTTTATATAATTCCGTTCGGTAGGTCGCGAGGAAAAAGAAAAGGTGGAGACATGTACACCTGTTTTAATTTGCTGTGTGTGGGCAGGTCTTTTCTTCCAATAATAATCGACATTAAAAATCCCACTCAACCGCTTCGAACCTACGGCAAACATAGGCACAAAAGCGTATTCCAATGATTTCGCCGGGAATGTTCTATTGTACAGGGCCACGCCAAACATAAATTTATCATATTTATTACCCGCAAAAACGGGCGCTATGGACAATTGTGTGCGGTGCGGATTTTCTAATCCACCAAAAAGATGGAGCTGGAATTTTTCAAACTTGGGCAAGCCTTTATGTAGTTTATAGTAATTGTTGCTGCGTGTAAATTCTTTCAACTGCCATTCCGGATCGATAACAATCTCACTATAATTGCCTTTCTCTATCAAAATACTGGTGTCTCCATAAAATGGTTCTACCCATGTTATAGGGCGGACACTATCTGATGTTATACCGCCAATTTGCACCGGAACAGCAAGTTTTCCTTTGTTTTTTAAGGTAATAACATATCCATCAGGTGTTTCTTGCAAATTTTTCAGGCTGATGTCTATGATTTTGTCAGTACTGATTAAACTATTGAAAAACCAATCCAAATCTTTTCCACTCATTTCTTCAAACGTTTCTTGAATATCTTCCGGATAGATATGTTTAAACTTATACTTTTCATAAAAAAATTGCATGATTTTATCGAAGGTTGCCATTCCCAGATAGTGCTCGAGCAGTTGGAAGTCTAACGCCGTGGCACCATATACGCCAATGCCATAATTTAATACGCTTAAATCTGCAGAATGCTCATCCTGCGGTTGGAATTTTCCGAGGCGCTGTTGCATAAGAATGCCATATTTTTCTAAGGGCATTTCCGGCAACTCATTTACACCTAACATGGTAGCCACTTTGCGTTCTTGTAGTGATGATAGTTGGTCTGCAAGGTAGTAGCTTCCTTGGTAAAATCTTTTTTCGTAATAAGTGTTGATACCTTCATCTATCCATGGCGACGATCGCTCATTGCTGGCAAGTAAGCCCTGCCACCAATTATGCCCGACTTCATGAACGATTACTTCTTCCAACACAGTTGGAGACGATTGTGATTCTATGATGGTAATCATGGGGTATTCCATGCCGCTTCCCGAACCTTGTTCACCTTCTACAACGGTACAAACATCATAAGGATATTCACCTACCAATGTGCTGTAGTGCAGTATGGCTTTTTGAATATAGTCATTCGCATGGCTGAAAGAATTTTCTTCAGATAATGCAAACGTCTTTAGCAGAACGGTTCTTCCGGAGGGAAGTGTCATGGTGTCTTCTTTAACAATAAATTTCTTTGAAGCAAACCATGCAAAGTCATGTACTTTTTTTTGTTCGAAGATTAGGGTCTTCTTACCATCTTGCACAATTTCTTTTTGTAAAACACCTGTTGCTGCCACCTTATATTTTTCAGGAAGCGCAATATTTACCTTGTAATCGCCGAAGTCATCGAAGAATTCGCCTTTTTCGAGATAAGGCATAGCATGCCAACCGCTTTTGTCATAAGCCGCTATTTTGGGAAACCATTGTGTTACGGCAAACATACCGTCAAGATACCCACTTCGGGAGTATAGCTTCGGCAGTTTTACCAAAAAAGGAGTGGTTATGATACACTTACCTCCGGAAATGAGGGGTTCATTCAAGGTAATATGCGCAATGTCGGGATGTTTTTCGTCTAATGACCACTTTACTGTTGTGCCATTCACCAGAAAATCAATATTTTTAATGTAACCCATGTCTGACGGTTTGGCAAAGTAAAAATCCACATCGCCCATGGTTGCCTTATCTTTGGAAAGTGCCGTCTTTTTACTGCTATAAGCATTCGGGTAAAGATGAACATACAACTCACTCAAATTGTCAGGACTATTGTTTTGGTATGTAATTTGAACCAACCCTTTTAACTGATGTAACGTATCAATTAATTGAACCTGTATATCATAATCTGCCTTTTGTTGCCAGTAATTGTCCTGGGAAAACCCCTTTATATGAGTTGTCCACAGCAAAATGGTCAAAAGGGGAAAAAGAATTCTTTTCATCTAAAAAAATGTATTTAACTTTTCTTTCATAAAAATCAGAGAAAGATAATATAACTTTGCAAATGTAACACTATGATGGGTAATTTTGATTTTGACGATGAACAACATGAAGAACTCTCTGAGTTGTTGGAACGGTACGAGAATGCCGTAAGAAATAATCAGATTTTTCTAATAGATCAGGAAGCGCTTGAATCTATAATTGACTATTACGAAGAAATGGGTAATTTTGATAAAGCCCTAGAAGTCGTGGAAAGATCACTAGAACAATACCCATATTCATCTATACTCTTGTTAAAGAAGGCTGAACTTCTATTCGATATGAAGTTGTGCTCCAAGGCTTTGGATAGCTTGGAGATGGCCGCTATTTACGATCCTTCAGAATTGGAGATACATTTATTGAAAGCAGAGATCCTCACTTTTCAATCGAGGTATCAGGAAGCTATCGAGGTGTTACATAACTTGATAAAGTCGGCATCTGATGAGGATTTGTCTGAGATTTATCTTCGTTTGGCGGATGTGTATGAAGACAATGAGAAATATCCGGAAATGGAGCAAACCCTCAAAAACTGCCTACGATATGAGCCGGAGAATGAGGAAGCCCTCAATCGCCTGAATTATTGCATAGAAATTACAGAAAACTATCAGGAAAGCATCGCCTTTCACAAAGAATTGGTGAATCAGGCACCGTATTGTGCCATGATTTGGTATAATCTTGCCTGCGCATATGACGGTTTAGATCAATATGATCATGCTATTGAAAGTTTAGAATATGTCATCGCCATAGATGAACTTTCCGATTTTGCCTACCAAGATTTAGCGGAAATATATTTCAAACAAGGAAAATACCAAAAAGCCCTCCAAATCCTCAAAGAATTTCATAGCCTCGGACAAGGAGATGAAGAAGTTTTCTTCTTAGAAGGTCAATGCCACGATGCTTTGGAGAATTTCAAAATGGCGCGTTACTGTTATCGGAAATCACTACATATCAACCCTGCCTTTCATGAGGCTTTCTTCAAAATTGGAGAGACGTATGAGAAGGAAGAATCGTGGGAAAATGCGCTAAAAGCTTTCACAAAAGCCTCCGAATTGGATCCGCAAGAGCCGGAGTACCACTTAGGTGTTGCCGAAGCCTGTTTATTCCTCAATAAATTGGAACGAGCCATCAGCTCGGCAGAAGAATCTATCTACCTGAAAAGCAATAATTCAAGGGCTTATATTTTATTGATAAAAACGTACCTGACCATCTTCGATACGGAAACAGCATGGGAAATCTTACAAAAGGGCAAGGATTCCTGTCGGGATGCACAAGAGCTGATCGCCGTGGAAGCTGCTTTGCTATTCTTTGAAGGAAAAAGAAAGCAAGGCCTCATAAAATTTATCGAAGCCATCGATTGCAATGTGTTTTTCAGCGATATCGTCTTCTACTTTCTTCCGGATTTAGAAAAAGACCTTGAGTTAAATGCACTCATCGCAGAAAAGCATAAATCTTAGCATCGTTTATCCCAATGAAACTTTTCGGACTGATTGGCTATCCTTTGACACATTCATTCTCAAAGGGATATTTTACTACAAAATTCGAACAGAATGGTTGGGGCGATTGTCGCTATGAAACCTTTCCAATAGCTAGCATGGAAGCTTTCACAGATTTATGTGCGGCACATCCTGATTTGCAAGGATTGAATGTAACCATACCTTATAAAGAAGCCGTGATACCGTATTTAGACGGATTGAGCGAGGAAGCAGCAAAGATAGGTGCCGTAAATACCATTAAGTTTGTCGATGGGAAGCGCATAGGCTATAATTCTGATGTCGTAGGTTTTGAGCAAAGCCTCTTACCATTGTTAAAAGACTACCACAAAAAGGCATTGGTTTTAGGTACTGGCGGTGCGGCAAAGGCGGTATGGTTTGTCTTGGATAAATTGGGCATACAATATAGGAATGTGTCCAGAACAAAAACCGATAGCAATGTTTCCTATGAGGATATTGCGCCAGAATGGATGGATGAATATCTGCTCATCATCAATACAACGCCGTTGGGGATGTATCCAAAAGTGGAAGATTGTCCGCCGCTTCCCTATGAAAGTATTGGAACAAAACATCTACTTTTTGACCTCGTGTATAATCCGGAGAAAACTACTTTCTTATTAAAAGGCGAAGCGAAGGGTGCAACGATAAAAAATGGTTTAGACATGTTGTACGGACAAGCGGAGCGGAGCTGGGATATTTGGAATGCTTAGGAGGTGAGTATAAAAGGTATTTGGAAAACACTTGTTTCGCATATTTGGATAGAATATTATCAATATGAGGTGGCTTTACACCGGAAGAAGTCAGAGAAAAAATGAGACTTATACTAACCAGTAAGAGATGGGGATTTATCGAGCCAAATATCACGGGAGAATTTATCAAGGAAAGGAATTTTCGTGCTTGGCCGGGTTATTCACTTGGATGGCGTATGGGTAAGTTAGCTATAATTTCTGGTGAAATAAAGGAAAGTGATAAAGGTTGTCGTATTTCTATTGAATTGCGCCCTGGTTTCTCTTTAATAATGTTTGATGTAATTTTGCTGATTAATTTTCTTGTTTTTTTATTTCTTGGCATCAGTGATTCTGGCGAACAATTGCCTTTATTTATACTTTTTAATTTTTTTTTAATTATTTTCCTTGTGTTAGGTAAGTATTCGAAATATTGCCTAAAAGATAATTTTGAGCGAGTATTTGTACTAAAAGATTCAAAGGTGAAATAAAGCACCAACCATATGTCAAAATAAATTAATTTTATTAATTTTGAAAGAAAAAATAGATGACACTTGATAATAGTATTATTGAATTATTGCCTTTACTAGGAAATAAAGAGAAGAAAAATATTCTAAGTGCAATAAAAAAGTACCTGCAAATCAGTAAACCTTCCCAACAAGATATTGATGATTATAATCAGGAAATTGAGGAGGCTATGTTACGAATGGATGCCGGTATATTTATCAAACACGAGGATATCGAGGCAGAGGCGAAGGAATGGTGATTAGAACGATTAAATTGTATTGTTTTTATTTATGTGAGATATGTGGGATATGATTTTTATACAAAAGTTCTGAGCAATATCTCCTAAATCCTTCCATGAAATTTCATCCTTATTCACTTTTTCTAGGAAAGATGTCGCCATATCAGTCTTTTTCTTATAGCTTAATGAATCCTCTTTAGAAGCATATTTTGATCCTTTTAATACTTCTTCGTTAAGGAATTTCCCTATCCTTTTGTTTAAATAGGAATCATGTTCAATATCTTTGAATTTTAAATCCAACAGTTCATTTCGTAATTTTTCACTAGTATGTAGTAGCCTATTCAAAATTATTGGCGATAAAAGATTCTCAATTTCAATACCACCAATTTCTCCACTGCCAAAATCTTTTGTTGTTATAAATCTATTCCCAAGTTGTTCCTTAAATTTCTCATGTCTTTCTTTTTTGCTTTTATTCTTAGGCAAGTGACTTTCATCATCATCAGAAATCAATAATATTCTATTTGAAAGCGAAAGAGCTTTTATTTTATTTTTATCAACATCTTCATTGAAATCGTAATGAACGATATTTGATCCACCATATTCAAAAAATGAATAATGGATATCTTCTTTGTAGGGGAATTCATTAGATTTGCTAAAAAGTTTTATGAAACCTTGAATATATTTTCTGTCGGTTATTCCCTCTACCCATATTGAGCAATTTGCCATAAATACGGAAGAATTATTGACTCCTAAACTATTTAAGATTTCTAAATCTCTTGGGGTAACGCATCTTATCTTAGATTGATCTTTATTTACCTTATTAAACAAAAAAATTGAAACTAGATTAAAATTTTCAATGGAAATATCTAAAAAATGATTGGAGTGCGTTGTAAAAAAGTATTTGTGTTTTTTCTCTTTTAAGATTGGGTTTGAAGTTATAGTCTCTAAAAATATTCTTTGAAAACCTGGATGTAAATTTAATTCCGGTTCTTCAATGAAAAACCATGTCTCATCGTCAGACATAAACACTTGAAACAATAAAATAATTAAAGATTGTATCCCATCACCTATCTCATGTAAAAACCTACCGTCCTTTTCATTAATGAAATCAATATGAATGTGTTTGTCATCCCAATACGAGATAATCCTTAAAGGTTTGCTGTCGAAGAAACTTTGCGAAATGAAATTCTCAAAATCTTGAAACCGATCGATTAATTTACCATTTCTATATTTTAGGATATCATCATATAAAGTTCTGCCGGTGAAAATTTTATGAGAATAATTTGCTTCGTTTAATTCTAATCCCGCTACTTTAAATTGTGATGATTCTTTATTTTCTGGTTTTTTAAACTTATAAAGTTTCTTTACCGTTAAAGAAAAGATATCATCAGTAATGATACTGTCTTTTGAATCAAAGAATGTGATTGAAGACCTTAGAATAGGAATATAAACCCTGCGATTATATTCTAAATTCCATGTCTTCACATATTCATATTTTTCCAATATTTTTATGATTTCCTCTACTGTATTCTTGAATTCTATATTGGAGACTAATTCGCTATATTTTGTGATTTTTATTAAATCTCTTTCAGAAGGAGATTGTTTAAGGCAAGTCCAAGCATCTTTTGGATAAATTTTGAATTTATGATCAATCTTTATAATGTCAATAAATTTTGAAATTTCAATTAATGCTTTGAGTTTGTTAATGTATAAAGGAATGATGGATGTTTGGGTCTCTCCTTCTTTAAATTTGAAACAAGAATAAATTCGAGATAACTCAACAGGGTCAATTCTAAATGTATTTCTATTTAATTCATTATTATCTCTTAGCGTTTTTATATTCTGTAAATCATACTCGTCAATAATCTTTGATGGGCCTTGTAAACCAGATAAGTCAACCTCTATTATTGTATTTCCCCGAAAATACTGTTGGAATTTGTTAAGCAAATCCTTTATAGGTTTGGTATTATGGGTGTCTTTCCCATTTGAAATAACTAAGTAAGTGAAAGTTTCATAGAATTGCCTTAAAAGCCGACTTTTTCTAGAATTATTGGCACCAACAAAAATATTAACATCATTAATTGGACCTAAAATATTATCACTAATTTCAAACTCTGAAGATTCCTTAGATTTATCATCATTAAAGTCAATATAGAATGTACTCATAAAAGGTTTTTATTTAATGTCTATATTTACTTCTTCGCTGCCGCCAAAATCGCTGCTTTATCAGGATGTTCAAAATTGACGAAATCTTCCACGATGTTGCCGTTGTTTAATACCGTTATTCTTGGTGGGGCGTTGGCTCTGTCTAAAAGTGGGAAGAATTCCTGTGGTGGCAAGATGGTAAATGGCCATTTCCCACCGCCTTCGTTGAAGAAATTTTCTGCCTGATCTTCTTCTCCAAACGCCAATACATATACTTCCGGAAAGCCGGGGTTTTGTTTCTTTAATTCATTTAAGGTCTTTGAAGCTTCCATGCAATGCTCACAATCTAAGGCAAACATGGCGACAATTTTCTTTCCTTCATTCAAATCAACCGCTTTGCCATGGAATGAGTTGTATTTGGTAAATACAGAATTTTTCTTCGGTGGACCTTGAACAACGGGTGTCGATTGGGTTGGAGCAGTGGTTTTTTTCCTTGTTGTATCTGTTGTAGAAGTATTTATTCTTGTTCGGGAAGTATCAGCTATTGTTGTGTTGGCGCTGTTGTCTGTTGGCAATGCAGTGCTTACAGTATCGATTTCTTGGCTACTTTCCCATGGTATTTTGTTGTTGCTTTCCGTAGCGCATGCACATTTGGGTGGAACCAACAAGAATACAAACCCATAGGCAACCATGCCTAATAAAATCGGCCAGCGATGTTTATCATTAGTAGTAATCTTGGTTTTTAGAAAAATATAAGCCAATAAAATCAAAGTAATCACATTTTTTATGATTGCCTGGAGCGGTGTCATGGGAAGAAATTGACCAAAACAACCACAGTTGCCATCATTGCCATATTTATGGATGACCATGCTCAAGTGAATACAAAATGCAATCAGCAACAGGCTGGTAACCGGAACGATAAATTTCTTTAAGAAGTTATTTTGTAAAATTGCTAATCCTAAGAAAAGCTCCAGTCCGATGATAGCTCTTGAAAGAATCGGAGCGAAACACCAGTTCGTGATATTTAAATCAACAATTTGTTTTTCAAAAAGATATATGGCAGATTCTGTCGGAAATAACTTGGAAAAAGCAGACATTATAAATAATCCACTCACCAATATCCGCAACACCCAAACGATTCTATTTTCTTGTTTACTGTCCATGATTTCTAATTTGTACGACAAAAATACATAATCCTATTTTCTAACGCCGATAAAAACACTTAAAGATATGTTAATTGTTCCACTAAGATTTGGGGATGTGAGAATGTGGGGATGTGAAAATATGGGAATTTGGAGATTTGGGGATGTGGAAATTTGGAGATGTGAAAATGTCATGGCAAAAAAAGGCTGATTGTTCTTGGCTTTATTCGTGCATTCGTGGCAAAAAAAGTCCACCGCCAACAGTCTAGTGACCAAAGCCTTCTCGGTGTACTTTGTTTAACTCATGGTGTACTTTGTGGTTAAAATTGTTAACAGCTGATTGTTCTTGGCTTTATTCGTGCATTCGTGGCAAAAAAAGTCCACAGACAACAGTCTATAGACCACAGCCTTCTAGGAGTTCTTTGTGTAATTCATGGTGTACTTTGTGGTTAAAATTGTTCACGGCTGATTGTTCTTAGCTTTATTCGTGCATTCGTGGCAAAAAAAATGGAATGTCAATGGTCAATTGTCGCACTACGCAAAATGAAAATCGCATGACTAAACAAAGGTTTAACTAAAAATTAGGACTTTTCAGTTTTGTTAAAAATGATATATGTCGTATTTTACCCACGCTATGGGAAATACAGAGAATAAATATTGCATCATCGGTGGAGGTCCTTCCGGACTTTGCACTGCGAAAAACCTCCAAGATAAAAATGTGCCATTTGACGCTTATGAAGCCGCTTCGGAAATTGGAGGACTATGGAATATCAACAACGAAAACAGCAGTGTCTACGAAACAGCACACCTGATTTCGTCTAAAACGATGACGGAGTTCAAAGACTTTCCCATGAAGCCCGATACACCTGATTATCCAAGTCATGAGAAATTGTTTGAATATTTCAAAGATTATGCAGAGCATTTTAAGCTGAAAGAGCATTATACGCTGAATACTTATGTGACCAAATTGGAGCAAACAGAGAAAGGTTGGAATGTGTCGCTGTCTGATGGAAGAACCTTGCCGTATAAAGGTGTTGTCATCGCCAATGGCACGTTGTCAGAACCTAATAAGGTGAATTTTAAAGGGCAGTTTTCGGGAGAAATTATCCACTCAAAAGACTACAAAAGCCCAAATATTTTCAATGGCAAGCGTGTCCTCATCGTTGGCGCCGGAAATAGTGGCTGCGATATTGCCGTAGATGCCGTTCATCATGCCGCTAAGGTGAGGATGAGCGTACGTCGTGGTTACCATTTTGTGCCAAAATATATCTTTGGAAAACCCGCAGACACAGTAGGCGGTGTGGTAAAATTTCCTAAGTTTATCAAACAAAAAATGGATAAGTTCCTGCTAGGGTGGTTTCTAGTAGATCCCGTAAAATATGGCTTCCCTGAACCTGACCATAAACTATATGAGTCACATCCAATTGTCAACTCACTCATTCTCTATTATTTGGGGCATGGCGATATTAAAATTGTCGCAGATATAGATCGCTTGGAGGGACAAACTGTTCACTTTAAAGACGGCACAAAGGATGATTATGACCTTATACTAACCGCTACGGGATATATTTTATACTATCCATTTATTGACCAAAAACACCTCAACTGGAAGGAAGGACGTCCGGAATTATATTTAAATATCTTTCATCCTATCTACAATAATCTCTTCTTCATGGGATTGGTAGAAGCGACAGGGTTGGGCTGGGAAGGACGCAATGAACAAGCTAAGCTTATTGCCAGCTTTATCGCCGCACTAGAAAAGAATGCGCCTGCAGCACATAAATTTATCCAAAAGAAAAAAAGCACACTACCGGATCTCCGTGGTGGCATGAATTATATCAAATTAGATAGGATGGCATTTTATGTACATAAAGACACCTATCGAAGTCTGGTGAAAAAGGAAATCGAACAATTTGCACATGTCTGAGTTGGATCAAATTCAGATGCAATTTAACCCGACAGCGCTGGGGTTTTTAAATGCAATACTTGGATTTATTTTGTTTGGGGTCTCCTTAGATTTAAAGCCGGAAGACTTTTCAAGGTTGTTCAAAATGCCTAAACCTGTTTTGGTGGGTTTGATAGGACATACGTTCATCCTGCCACTCATTACCTACTTGCTGATTTTGTTGATTCATCCGGCACCAAGTTTAGCTTTGGGAATGGTGTTGATTGCCGCCTGCCCCGGTGGACATATGGCTAATTTTATGACTAAGCTATCCAAAGGAAATACCGCCCTGTCGATTACCATCTCGTCGGTTTCTACTTTAATAGCCGCCTTCTTTACACCTTTTAATTTTAGTTTCTGGAGCGGTAGAGTACCCTATCTACAGGATTTGGTGAGGAAGTTTCATTTATCCTTCCTAGATATGGTTTCAACATTGCTGGTATTGGTGGTTATCCCTTTACTGCTCGGTTTATATATGTCTGTCAAGCATCCCACCACAGCGGAAAAAATACAGCGTCCCATAAAAATGTTCTCCCTCCTCTTCTTTTTTTCCTTTTTAATATACGGCATCGTCAGCAATGTACATTTATTTAAAGGTAAAGCTTATATCGCATTTCTTTTAGTGGTTTTACATAATGCCATCGCCTTGGCGAGTGGGTATTTATTAGGGAAAATATTTAAATTGGATAATGCAGATGCTAAAACACTCTCTTTTGAAGTGGGCATACAAAATGTTGGGTTGGGACTGGTGTTAATCTTTAGCTTTTTTAACGGCTTAGGTGGCATGGCATTGATGGCATCCATTTGGGGCGTTTGGCATATTCTTTCAGGGTTTGGATTGAGTTATTATTTTTCAAAAAAATAAATATGCATAATATTCTTATTACGGGAGCAAATGGCTATATGGGGCAGCAGCTGATAAAGCGCTTACTCCCTTTGCAGGGACTTGTTTTTGACAAGATTGTAGGCTTGGATATACGTTTTTCTGAACACCTATTAGAAGAAAAACAGTTGGTCTGTCTTCAGAAGGATATTCGTTCAAAAGAACTGGGTGCCATCTTACTTGAAAACAATATTGACACCGTCGTACATTTGGCAGCCATTATTTCTACACCCGACAAGAGTGACCGTGAAAGAGAATATGACATAGACGTAAACGGCACACGCAATCTCGTTGATGCATGCATTGAGGCAGGGGTGAAAAAGTTCATCACTACATCGAGTGGTGCTGCTTACGGCTACCATCCTGAAAATGTGCATCGTTGGCTCACCGAATCAGACCCGATTCGTGGCAACTATGAATTCACTTACTCGCACCATAAAAGGTTGGTGGAAGAGCTATTGGCAGAAAAGAGAACCACACATCCGCAACTAACACAGTTTGTTTTTCGCGTGGGCACTATTCTAGGAAAAACAACAAAGAACCCCATTACTGAATACCTGGAAAAGCCAAAGGTATTGGAACTCAAAGGATATCCCAGTCCATTTGTGTTTATTTGGGATCAGGACTTAGCGGAAATACTATTAAAGGCTGCAACCAACGGGAAACCCGGTATTTATAATGTTGCCGGAGATGGTTGTCTCACTGTTAAGGAGGTGGCAGCAATGATGGGTAAGAAAAATCAAACGATACCCGGTTGGTTGGTTAAAGCCGTTTTTGGCGCACTCCACCCCTTAAAACTTAGCAAATATGATGCTTTTATAGTTAATTTTATTCAATATCGCCCCGTACTTTCCAATGAAAAGCTAAAGAAGGAGTTTGGGTACATCCCACAGAAAACCAGTAAGGAAGTTTTTCAGTACTATCTGCAAGAAAATATTTATAGGTCGGTTGTCGCTGAGAATGGTGGACATTGATAACCCATTTTTTTAAAGTTATATGTGTCTCTGTTTACATGTCTTGAAACTTTCCTTATCTTTCGAACATGAAAATAAATCCATTTCGTTGGTCAGTGTTTTTTGGCGTGTTAATGCTGATTTCCAGCATTGTTTTATTGCTTTTCAATCCAAAGCCACAAAATAACCTTCCGGATGGATTTCATACGCCCATCATTGCATTTGAATTTATAAAGACACCACAGGAAGTGAAGCACTTCTTTAAAGTAAGCGACCTAGATACTTATATGTATAAGTTTGATATGGTGAATAAGCTTGACTTTATCTTTATGGCTTGCTACGCAATGTTTTTGGCTAGCATGGCTTGGACATTTTATAAGATTACCGGATTTTGGTCGATGTTGATTGCCGCAGTTTTGTCTTTGGTGGCGTGGCCGGCAGATGCGTTGGAAAATATGCAAATTGCAAAAATTGCAGCACATTACCAACAAGGAGATATCCAGGAATATCTGCACTATTTAAATATATTTACTTGGTTAAAATGGGGCGCATTGGCAGGTGCGTTTTTAATTATGTCTAATTATTTCTACAAAAGAGGCATTTTTAATATACTCGCGGCACTCGTAATGACCGCCACATTTGTCTTGGCAATGATTGCCTTTTGGCAACGTTCATTTATAAATGAACTCATGTCTAATTTTGTGGTGCTCTCTTTTCTGATGTTGTTTATTTATGCTATTTTTTATAAGAAACTTGAAAAATCTTGAGGCATATTTTCTTGGTAATAGCTCGAATTTTTATTTCTTTATTCCAATATCAAAAATTAGCGTAGCGAGAAAATTAAAAGGTTCTGCCGGAATGATGCCAGGGCCCGGATAACCGGCACTTCTTCTAGTATAATAGCTGTTGTTTGTAACATTGTTGAAAGTGGCTCTTAAAGTAAACCACCGATATTGATAAGAGGCATTCACATCCATCACATAGTACGCCGGAATTTTTCCTGCAATAGCATTTACGGTGGCTTGTTCGGCATTGGTGGCATCTGTAAATTGTTCACCCACATAATGGACACCCGTGCCAATACGGAAATCTTTGTAGCTAAATTCTACACCGCCTCTACATATCCAATCAGGGGCATATTCCAGCTTATTGCCAACGATAGCTTCCTCTTCACTCTTACTGTAACGGGCATTTAACCATGCAATGTTACAAAACAGTTTCAAGGAGTAATCCTTAGAAATTTCAGGCTTGATCCTTAGAACATCTATTTCGGTAGAAAAATCGATACCCAGCGACCTTGATTTAGAAATGTTGGTTCTGTAGCGGTACGCAATAAATGTTAGGGTGTCTTTCCGGTTTATTTCACTGATTCTATTGTTATATACCAAATAATAGAAATTTGCATTATAGTTAAATATGTCCCTAAATAAGCCTCGCCACCCCAAATCAAAACTATATCCCTTTTCATCTTGGAGGTTTTCATCCACCCGAAGCCCTGCAATATTGGTTCTTACATCGTTAAAATTTATGGCGCGATAGTTTTGAGAGATGTTGGCAAATACCTCTAATTGATCGGTAGGTTTAAAACTGGCACCAATGCCGGCTAAGAAGATATGTCGCTTTCTCGTGCGTTCTTCAAAAATGGTCGTATCGCGCAAAATGATGTCATTGAAGCTATAGATTTCTCGGTATTTCCCATCAGCCATGGTATTGATAAATTCATATCTACAACCCGGCGTGATAGAAAATTTGCCGAAAGTAAACAAGTGTTCCGCAAATAAGGCGGTGTTTACACTGGGAAATTCATATGCCGATCCATCTTGTAAAGTTTCTTTAAAGAAGCTGAAAGTCGGCAAAGAGGTAGTGTCACCAATATCTTGTTTTTTGAAAGTTTTACCACGGTAAACCCTTGCACCCAGTAGAAATACAAAGGCTTGCTTTTCAGTAGCTTTATAGGTGTATAGCCATTTGGTTTCATTGCCAAAATTTTTATACTTATCCTTGAAAGCATCTCTGGGAGTGTTCAGGATGTCTTGCTGTTGGATATTATTGAGGTTGCCAATAGCATTGCGTGCTGCTATTAATCCGAAGAATTGCGAGGAAAGCTTTGATTTTTGCGTAATCTTATATTGTAAAGACGTTGCAAAGAGGTTCCATTTTACCTGAAAATAATTGCGCGTCCTGCTGGATTGTTTCGGATTGTCTGCAAACTGCGCA
Organism: Chitinophagales bacterium; assembly: GCA_019694955.1. Lineage (GTDB taxonomy): Bacteria > Bacteroidota > Bacteroidia > Chitinophagales > JADIYW01 > JADIYW01. The sequence goes on from JAIBAX010000017.1 coordinate 43,426, forward strand.
TCAGTAAGACCACCCGGTTGTTGTGCAATATATTGTAACATCGAATATTGGGCATCGATGGTCAGCTTTTCGTTGACGGCATACCTGATATCCGCATAATAATTATGTGCATCGAAGTTTGCGTTGGGTCGCCAACCTTTTCCTTGCCGATATTGATAAAAAGTGTAGTACTGCCATTTTGATTTGGTGCCACCCAGCGATACAAATGTATTGGTAAAGCCAAAACTTCCTGCCGTTTGTTGAATATTGATTTTCAATGGTGTGGTTTTATCTCCACGGTTCATTTTGTAGTTGATCATCCCTCCAAACTGAGTGCCATATTGCAAAGATGCGGCACCTCTGACCATCTCTATTTTTTCCAATCCTTCAGTTGGCGGAACATAATAGGCATCGGGATATCCTAAAGCATCGGCAGATATGTCATATCCATTTTGACGAAGGTTGAAGCTGGACGAACGATTGGGGTCTAACCCTCTTGCAGCAATATCTGTTTGCAAACCCGAGGCATCGCTCTCCCAGATATTAATGCCTGCCACTTTCGCGTATATTTGTCTGCCGGAATTTTTAGCCTTATTCACCATTAAATCATCTAATCTGATTACGTCTGACTTTTTTGCTGCATAGATAGAAAATTGTTCTACACTCCTCAGAAAACCCGATTCAATATCTTTGTTGTTTTTCTGCTCTGTGATGATGACTTCATTTAATTCTGTTGAATCCTGAAAGGTGGTGTTCAAAGTATCTTGACTTTGTCCCCATAATTTATTGCAAAGAAAAAATGACAATAATATCCAAAATCTATTTGTTCTCATAGGGCAATATCCAGTTTTTGTTTTTCCAATTATTCTCCAAAGCACTTAAATCTATCTCCGGGTCGATATAAGGTTGACTTCCTTTTCCGTTTAGGGCAACATACGCTTCTACGGTAATTTTTGGATGAAGGATGCCCTTATTGCGGTAGATGTCCTTGAGGTGATGTGCATACTGTACCATCATGTCAGGTTGTGTACTCATCATTTTTATCTGTGTTTTAGTAAGGTATTCATCATTTTCTACCCTAATTTTTTTGTTGCCGTCATGTACCCAGAAAGTTGCATATCCTGCTTTTTCCATTAACATCACCCGCCAGGAAAAGCGGTAACCCTGCTCTGTCCAGAACAGATTTCCCGGATATAGGAGATAGCGGAAAGGGAAAATCAGTTGAAAGGTGAAAAATACTACATAAAAACTTAAGAGAAACTGGTTTTTAGTAGTAGTGGAATCTTCAATATGTTGTACAGGAATTTCTGGGTGCGTAGGCTTTTTATGGGGAAAGAATGATAGCATGGTGCGCTGAATGCTTTCATGGAAATCAGCACCAAAGAAAATAATGGTAAGCCCAATCATCAAATATGGAAAAACACCTATCGGAAAGAGATAGGACGTGAAAATATGGAAGAATACCAATGCCAGCCACGCCGAAATACGGGTTTTGCGATGTAATAGGAAAAAAAAGATGGTTATATCGAACAAGCAGCCTGCCCATGAGAAAAAATAGGCGGCAAAGTCTGTTGTTAAGAAATTGCCAATGATGGGTGTATGGTACTTCGCTTGCAACCAAATCTTGAGTGGCAAAGCGTGTAGCAACCAATCTCCATTTATTTTTGCTATTCCGGCATAAAAATATAGGATACCGATCATTAATTTGAATACAAAACTTTGGAAGAATGGAATGTACGTTGTCGACGGTCTCTTAAAAATTAGGTTGTCAATGCTTGAATTTTTTCCGGCGGGAGATATTGCCAACAAAAAGCTTATCAGGCTTACAAAATAGTAGTGGTTGAGGTAGTTGGTTTTGTCTAAAAGTTCGATGTACGTGAAGATAAGAAAAAAAGTTACTGAAGAAAGCCTAAAAAGAAAGCCTATTGCTATAAAAAAAGCAGATAGTGCTAAAAAAAAGAATAATAAATACATGCCAAGGGCACCCGCTCTTGGCATGCCTTCAATAAACGAGAATAAGAACTCAGGTTGAATATACTGTATTTCTATCCATCCTTTTAGATAAAAACGGATGGTGCTTCCCAGCATTAATAAGCCAAAGATGATTCTACAACTGATTAATGGGGCAATTGAAACATTTTGGTATAATACTGACAGTATGCTGTTTTTGCTTATCCTCATCAACTATCCATTTAGTCGCCATCTGCATCCTGATAGGTAATCAAGATACTCATGGAGGATGCCATGTCAATTTTCAGCAATATAGTTAGTTTTTGCAATTCCTGATACAAAGCTTCTACTGCTGCCTTGTTGTTGCTAATTTCCAATTCAAATGGTTCATTCAAAGTGCCGATTTTTGTTTCCACAACGGCTAATTGTTGTAGGATGGCATCGCTTAAATTTTGGTCGTTATATTTTGCACCAATCGTATTTAAGTAATCATCGTAGCCAAGCCCTGTTGCGCCTTTGAAAAAACTCTTATACGCCTGAATATATGTGAGCAATAATGTTAATGAAGTGTTGGATTTCTTTCCTTCTATTAAATTTAGTTGTGGTGTACCCAACGTTCTCACACCGAGGGGTATGCCCACTTTCCCGTCTCTGCAATAGGCTTCCATATCAGAAATAATTGCATTCGTCATTATACCAAAAGAACTGCCAACATCCACGCCTTCCTGATTAGTGAAAGTGGATTTATAAGCATTTTTCCATGTATCTGACACAGATTTTGCCTGCGTTTGTAATTTATCTATTAGCGCAAATATAAGGGGTAAGGCATCTTCATTTGCAGTGATAAAATCCAATACCTGCTGGTCGTTGCCTTCATTGCCAAACAGCAAGAACTCTAATGCGGGTAATCCTTGCGCATCATTGCCAAGTGTACTCACATCCGTATTGCCGGATTGTATCGCACTTACAATTTCAACGGTATCTGCGGGATAGAAATTAAAGATGGTTCTTAGTGCGGGGCTTTCTGCCGGTCCAAATTGTAAGAACTGGACGCTCTGCCAAGCTTTATATGTATTATTAAAGGCTGTTTGTGCCGCATTTATATTGGTAAGGGTCGGCGAAGCTTCCAGATTGGTGAGCGCCGTTTCCAATAAATTCAGCCTTTCCTCCAAAGCAGTGTATTGTACTACAATAATGTTTCCAAGGTTCTCCAAAATAGCTTTTCTGTCAACATCCGTTTGGTTCGGGTTATTATCATCTTTGCAGGAGGATATTATAAACAGGCAGGCTAGGAAGAATATCTTTTTCATTACAATGTACTTTTAATTGAATCCAAGTCAAAAATACTACTTAATTCGTCTCTAAGTGCTAATATATCTACCGAACTTAGGTGTTGTACCGATAATTTATTGTTGACTTTAAATTCCGATAATAGAGCATTGTGGTCTTCCGTTGAAATGGTTTTCTGACTATTGTATTTCAATGCTAATATAAAGCCATATGCCTCCGATAATGTGTGGCATCTTACGGCGTAATTATTGTAATTTGCGATGGCCTGATTTAAATAACTGATTGCGGAACATGCATTAATGGCTTCTATGTTTTTTCTAATACTCGTCGCCGCTATTTCTCGGTCGGATTTATTGTTTTCGTTAATTGCGGTTCTTCCTTGAATATATGCATAAAGCAGATTTTTGTACAAGGAAATGGCTTTCCCTTTTTCTACATAAGTGCCATAAAACTTAAAGCCGCCAACAGCTTTAGTAGAGTCATAATTGTCATAGTTGGCGTAAGTTGGTACACCCCAATATCCGAAACCCTCATCCCAGTAATGTTGCATAGCAGTACCTTCACCCGGAACAATGGTCGTATTGTCTGCGACATCTAATTTTGCAGAAGTGGTATATTCATCTGCTATCCTATAATAAAAAATTGCACCCATCAGTCCTTTTTGAATGATTTGTGCATATTCCACACCGTTGCTGTCGACTAAGTAATTCTTTGTGGCATCAGTAGTAGACACTGCCGTACCGGCTATACCTGGAGCAGCCGTTTCTGTACGCAATAAAGATGTTGCAGCAAGTTTGGACATAAAATCTTCAAACAATGGTATATCTAAGGCATAGGTTTTGTCTTTCAATTGCTTGCCGGAAGTATTTAAGGCAATATCTGTAAAAGGATTTCCAGTATTTGCATACATATTTGATAACGTTGTGGCACTTACTTCTTCCGTAGTACCTTTTCCCATAGCTGTGACGAGCTCACTGAGCATCTTTATTCTGGCAGTCTGCCCGGAAAAGTTTACATTTTCAAAATTGTAAGACGTTGGATAGGTTCTTACGATAGGCTCTTCTTTCTTACAACCTAAAAGCATTGATACCATCAGGATGGCGGTAAATAATTTTTTACACATTTTATTCTTATTTAGACTAATTATAAATAATAGCACAAACATAGATACAATTTGCAGTCTCTGCAATACCCAAACAAGTGAAACTGCTACCTAATTTTAGGTATAGGTGATTTTAGTAAACGACCATATATGGCGCATCAAAAATGGATATCCATTACAATAGTATTATAATGATGTATAGCAATAAAAAAGTCGCTCGGTATTTTCAAAGGAATTTTTGTATAAATGGAAACCATTTTTTCATTAATTTCGTTGTATAAATAAATCGTAATATGGAGTCTGCATTTGCTGTTTCTAATTTCTTTGTTCAAAAATCCTTTGAGACGGGGATAGAACTTACACCGATGAAGCTAATAAAATTAGTATATGTAGCGCATGGCTGGCATTTAGGTTTGTATAAAAAACCCCTGATCGGTGAGCGCATCGAGGCCTGGCAATATGGTCCGGTAATTCCTACCATCTACGAATATTTTAAGTATTATGGTGCCGGACAGATTGAATCTATGTACTACGATTCTGTTGGCGATAAATTGATAGCACCAGAATTGAAAGATGAAGAAAAAGCAGCATTCTTAGATCGTATTTGGGATGTTTATAAGCATTATAATGGTTTGGAACTTTCCTATCTCACCCATCGCTCCGGTACGCCATGGGATAAAGTTTGGAATGCACCCAATAATAAGGGGCAATTAGGGCTATCTATTCCAAATGAGATGATTGCTACACACTATGCTTCTAAACTAAAAGCGGCCTAGTATGGACGAAATGGAAAGAATCAGTGAGGATTTTAATCCCTCACAGCAAGACTTGCATAATGCTAGGATTGAAGAACGCAAACTGTATAAGCAATATCGTCGGGATGAAGCTGAAAAGGATAATATCCATAAGATATTTAAGATATTCCTTTGGATTCTTGCCATAGGATTAGGGGCGATATTTATGGTGAGAATTGTACACTTTGTCATTCCGCCTCATCTCCAATGGCTAGCACCTGAGCAGCTCCAAGAAATCGATAAACTGCTGTTCACAGGTTTTGCCGGTACCTTTGTGGGCAGATATGTCAACAAACTCTATAATTGGTAAGATGAAAGGTTTTTGTTAAGGTTTAAACAACTTAATTGTATAATCCAATAATTTTTTATTCCCATATTTCCCATGTCCCGGTACAACAATTTTTACATTCGGGTACGCTTTCTTAACCATTTCAACAGTATTTGACCAGGCAGCAACATTGGCATCTCCTAAATATCCTTTGCTTGCGCCAAGCGTCTTTATTAAACAACCGCCAAATAGGATATGCTCACCGGGAAAATATCCGACGACATTGTCTTTGGTATGTCCTTCGCCGAAGAATTTTGCGGTTATATAAGTATTGCCAACTTTTAAAACGAGTGTGTCTGAAAAGCTGTTCTGGGGAGGAGTGGAATTATTTTCTTTTGCCAACGCAATCGTTTTGTAGTATGCATAAGAAGGAATGTTATTTTCATGAAAAGCATGTAGTCCACCCAGACAATCATCGTGAAAATGTGTTGGGATGACCGCATTTATTTTGACGTGAAGGGTTTCGTCTGTCCATTTAATCAATTCTTTTGCACCTTCATCATTGGTAGGGGTGTCAAAAATGATGGCTTCTCCATTATTCCTCACAATTAGACCATTACAAGGCACATTTCCAAAATCAGTAGTTTGCTTATAGGAAGTATGCACAAAAGAATTTTCGGAGATTTGTGTAATAACCAAATCTTGAGAGTTGTACACTTCATTTGGTTTGAATGCGCCTCGATTTTTTACTCCGCCGTTTATATTTGTAAACGTTATGATGGCAATCAATATGGCGTTAAATACGACCTTCATTTATTTGATTATTTTGGAATTAAAGTTGCGAAAGTTATTGAAAAATATCTAATCTATCACTCAATATCTAACATTTAATATCAAAAATCCTCCACTTTTTCCCACCATTTTTCCCCCGTTTCACCATTTTTTTCCACTTCAATTATCAACATTTTTATAAAATGTTGATTTCTTAAATTTATTGTAAATCAATTGTTTATAGTATTTATTAACAGCGTATGAACATTTTTTTGTTGATTTTGTGCATAAACTAAACATTTTTATAAATCAATCTTGGGGCAAAATGTGGCGTTGAGTGGGAATTTGTGGAGATTTCTTTCTATTTTTACGGTGCTAATTGGAGATTTGTCTGTTAGCACAAACAAATGGCAACGTATATCGGTACATATGAGGTTAAAATGGATGCAAAAGGCAGGCTTAGGCTTCCGTCTGCACTCATGAAGCAAATTGCCGAAACCTCCCGACGCGAGTATGTTATGAATCGAGGCTTTGAAGGTTGTATCTCCTTGTTTCCGATTGAAGAATGGAAAACAGTGAGTGAAGCCGTTAATAGCCTCAGTCCATTCCGCAAAGAAGACCGTGAGTTTCAACGCTACTTTTATCGCGCAGCTACTCAACTGGAATTGGATGCCAATGATCGCCTATTAGTGCCAAAAGCACTTCAGGAATTTGCCGGACTGAAAGATGATGTCATCATTCATGCTTACGCAAATTCTATCGAAATATGGTCGGCAGAGAAGTATAACCAAATGTTGGATAAAGAACCTGAAGATTTCTCAGATATGGCCGATAGAGTGATGAGTGCCGCACTTGAAAAGCTGAAAAAAAACTAATGCACATGTATCATCAACCAGTTATGTTGAAGGAGACCGTGGAAGCATTAGTCCTAAAAACCGATGGGATTTATGTAGATATCACTTTTGGTGGTGGTGGACATTCCCGTAAGATCCTTGACATGTTGAGCTCTAAAGGGAAGCTATTCGCTTTTGATCAGGATGCAGATGCTTTGCAAAACCTTCCTGATGATGAGCGTTTTACATTTATTGCTGCCAATTTTCGCTACCTGAAAAGGTTCTTACGACTGCATGGCATCCATAAGGTAGATGGCATTCTCGGCGATTTTGGCGTCTCTTCCTACCAGATAGATACACCGGAAAGAGGCTTCTCTACACGTTTCGATGCACCCCTCGACATGAGAATGGATACTAGTAAAGGAATCAGTGCAAAGGATGTGTTGAATACTTATGATTTTGATAAGTTGGTGTCAATGTTCAGGTTGTATGGAGAAATCCATCAGGCAAAAGCACTTGCCAGAAAAATTGAACAATTCAGACATGATAAACCACTTCAAACAACCGGTGAACTTGTAGAACTGGCAAGACCACTTGCAGGACCTAAAGATGCCAAATTCCTTTCTCAGGTTTTTCAGGCTATCCGAATTGAAGTGAATGAAGAATTAGAAGTCATTAAGGAGTTGCTGATACAAAGTGGAGAGGTCTTGACACCTGGCGGAAGGTTGGTGCTGATGTCATACCACTCATTAGAAGACCGTTTGGTGAAGAATTATTTCAAGGCCGCCAATTTTAGTGGCGAACCAGAAAAGGACTTGTATGGAAATTATGCATTGATTTTTAAGCAAATACATAAAAAAGCCATCGAGGCAACTCAGGAAGAAATTGCCATAAACCCTAGAGCTCGCAGCGCCAAATTAAGAATTGGAGAAAAACTATAATGGAGAACGAAAAGGAAATATCAAGTGTGTCTAAAACACTCCTGAAAAGGGTGGTAGAGAACTTTCTGGTGATACTCGGCGTAGATGAATGGGTAACTTACCAGAAAGTAATCAATAATGCCCTCTTTTTCTTGTTTATCGTTGCTATTGGCGTTTTTCATGTTAGCCACAACCTGGCAGCAGAAGGCATGAATAGGAACATTTCTAAGAAACAACAAGAGGTAAAAGAACTCAGATGGGAATATATGACCATAAAGTCAGACCTCATGTTTCGCAGTAAACAGTCCGAACTAACAAAATTATTGGAACCGCATGGTATAAAAGAACTAACGGTACCACCACAAACCATTATTGTAGAAAAAGGTGAATATTAAATCAAACATATTATATAGGATATATTTCTGCTTCGCCGTTATGGCGCTGTTTGGTTTAGCCATTATTGGAAAAGGCTTGCATACACAAACGGTCGATAACGGTTATTGGAAAAGCCTTGCAGATTCCCTCACAACTAAGTATAAGACGATTTATCCCGAAAGAGGAAATATCTATTCTTCAGACGATAGATTGTTGGCTACCTCATTGCCTCTGTTTGATGTAAGGGTGGATTTTGGTTCAGATGCCATGACAGACGATCTATTCTATTCGAATCTAGACTCCTTGGCATATATGTTGGCAAAGAGATTTGGTGAAAAATCAGCAGCAGAGTGGAGGCGTAGCTTGATAAAAGCCAGAGAAAAGAAACAGCGCTATTTTTTGCTGAAAAAGAAAACAGATTATGCAATGGTGCAGGAAATAAAAAAATGGCCATTGTTCCGTGAAGGTAAATATAAAGGAGGCCTGCTGATAGAAACCATTCCCACACGTAAAAATCCGTATGGAAGCTTGGCAGAAAGAACCATCGGATATGTTCGTTCCAATGCGCAAAGCCTTGGCTTAGAGTCGCAATACAATAATTTTCTCGCCGGAAAAGAAGGGCACAAGTTAGAAAGAAAGATTGCCGGAGGTACTTATGTGCCATTGTCATCAGAAAATGCTATAGAGCCGGAAAATGGTAAAGATATTATCACCACTATCGATGTTAATCTTCAAGACGTCACGCAAAATGCCCTTTGGAAAGCCATGAACCTCCACAATGCTGATTATGGTACCTGCGTGGTGATGGAAGTGAAGACTGGTGCCATTAAAGCCATCGCCAATTTAGGAAGAGCAAAATCGGGCGGATACAAGGAGAATTTCAACTATGCCGTAGCTACCTCCACAGAACCGGGAAGTACATTTAAATTAGCCAGTTATCTTGCATTGCTAGACGATGGCTTTGTAGAATTAACAGATAGTGTAAATATCGGCTACGGTCGTACCGTGATTTGTGGACACGCTATTGTAGATGATGGGGAGGTTTTTCCACAGTTTAGAACAGTTATCAATGCTTTTGCCAAATCCAGTAATGTCGCTGTTGCCAAACTTACTAAGAAATATTATGGCGATAGAAAGGACGATTTCTATAAAAAGTTGGTGCAGTTTGGCCTTACGGATCCTACACAGATTGAACTAAAAGGAGAGCCATTTCCAACCATGAGCAAACCTGCCAACTGGAGTTGTATGTCTGTTCCTTGGAAAGCACATGGGTATGAGTTGAAACTTACCCCTTTGCAATTATTGACTTTTTATAATTCAGTAGCCAATAATGGCAAGCGAATGAAACCCTATTTAGTAGAGAAAATTATGGACAATGGAAAGCTTGTTCAACAACATCAACCGGAAGTGCTTTTAGAAAAAATTGCGGGAGAAGAGGCTTTGCAGAAAGTGAAGAAGATGTTGGTAGCAGTAGTAGATACTGGAACAGCGAGAAAAATAAAATCACCGTATTATACCATTGCAGGTAAGACGGGAACGGCAGAAATCAATGAGCCGGGTAGAGGGTATACCGGAAAGAATCAAGCTTCTTTCTGTGGGTTCTTTCCTGCTGAGGAGCCAAAATACTCGTGCATCGTTGTTATTGTTGGCCCAAGTGGTGTGTTAACGCATGGTGGCGACGTTGCTGCACCGGTATTTAAGGAAATTGCCGATAAAGTAATGTCCTCAGATGCAACCATGCACAAAAAAGCAAATATATATGCGATGAAAGACACCCTCGGCAAAATGCCCGCCTTGGTGAAGGGAGAGTATCATCAGCTCAAAACACTGGCAGATATATTTAGGGTAAAATTGCCCGACTTAGAGGATGCAGACTATGTTCAGACAAAATGGGATCAAAAGAATGCTTCTTTAAATAAACTCAACAACCAAGATGGTTTGGTGCCGGATGTTACCGGATTATGCTTAGATGATGCCATATTCTTGCTAGAAAATGCGGGACTGAAAGTTTCATTTGCAGGTTATGGAAAAGTTGCCACTCAATCATTTAAACCCGGGTCAAAAATTATTAAGAATGCTCAAATAGCCATTGTACTGAAATGAAAAATTTACAGGACATATTATATAAGGTATCATTGCTGAATGTTTCGGGTACTACAGATGTTAATATCACAGAGATAACAGCTGACTCAAGGAAAGTAAATGCCTCGTCGCTATTTGTAGCTATTCGCGGTACAGCTAAAGATGGGCATCTCTTTATTCCGCAAGTTTTGGAAAAAGGCGTTGGAGCTATTATTTGTGAAGAAATTCAACCCGAGTGGATCGGAAAAACTACTATCGTTCAGGTAGCCTCCTCCAGACAAGCATTGGGTTTGTTAGCGGCTAATCTTTATGATAATCCATCTGAAAAACTAAAATTGGTTGGTGTTACAGGTACAAATGGGAAAACCACCACCACCACCTTGTTGTATCAGCTATTTAAATCTTTGGGCTATAAAGTAGGATTGTTATCAACCATACGCAATTTGGTGGATGATAAAGAATTTATCTCCACGCATACCACACCGGATCCGGTAAGCTTAAATAAACTCTTGGCAGAAATGGTTCAGGAAGGATGCACCCATGCATTTATGGAAGTAAGTTCACACGCCATCGATCAGGATCGAATTGCCGGACTAAAGTTTACTGGTGCGGCTTTTACCAATATCACCCACGATCATTTAGATTACCACAAAACATTTTTAGATTATATCAATGCCAAAAAGAGGCTTTTTGATCAACTTCCTGCCGATGCATTTGCGCTCATCAATACAGATGATAAAAGGGGGACGGTGATGGTGCAAAATACCAAAGCAAAAGTGTACTCATTTGGGCTAAAGTCACTAGGAGATTTTTACCTAAGAATATTGGAACACAGTTTTGAAGGAATGATACTCGATGTTGCAAATGTTGAAGTACATACAAAAATGGTGGGCAAATTCAATGCGTATAATTTCCTAACTGTATATGCCATCAGTCAACTATTGGGTATAGAAAAAATTGAAGCACTTACCGCTCTCAGCATGCTCACGGGCGCAGAAGGAAGATTCGATTATGTAATATCAGCGGTGTCTAAAGTTTTTGGTGTGGTGGATTATGCGCATACACCCGATGCGTTAAAAAATGTGCTGGCTACCATCAATGAAATAAGAACAGGCAACGAAAAACTGATAACCATTGTTGGTTGTGGAGGAAATAGAGATACTGAGAAAAGACCTAAAATGGCCTTCATCGCCTCTGAACTCAGCGACACAGTTATACTTACCTCCGACAACCCGCGCAATGAGGATCCAAAAGAAATTTTGGCACAAATGAAAGTGGGTGTTTCTATGGAGCAAACCCGTAAAGTGCTTGTAATTGAAGATAGAAAGGAGGCAATCAGAACCGCCGTTCGCATGGCCAATGCAAAAGATATCATCCTCTTAGCCGGAAAAGGCCACGAGAAGTACCAGGAAATCATGGGAGAAAAGCATCCTTTCGATGATAAAGAGATTTTAGCTAACACCTTTAAAGAAATGGAGAAATAATGCTGTATCATATATTCAAATATCTCGAAGAGCACTATAACCTAACTGGTGCTGGACTATTTCAGTTCATTACCTTCAGGGCTTCAATGGCGATTATATTGTCATTAGTAATTTCCTTAGTGATTGGCAAGGGCATCATCAGAAGGCTGCAACTGGCACAAATCGGTGAAATCGTTCGCGATTTAGGATTGGAAGGACAGTTGTCTAAAAAAGGTACGCCAACGATGGGCGGAATCATCATCATCTTGGCGATATTAATTCCGGCATTGCTCTTTGCACGGTTAGATAATGTATATGTAATCCTTGCCATTGTATCCACCGTATGGATGGGCGCAATAGGATTCTTGGATGATTATATCAAGGTCTTTAAAAAAGATAAGGAAGGACTGTCCGGTAGATTTAAAATACTGGCACAGATTGGTTTAGGCCTGATAGTAGGAATTACCCTATTTTTTAACCAAGACGTTGTCGTCAGAGACTATAGCAATATTTATGTCTATAAACTAGAGAAAGGCAAGCCTGTGGGAGATCCGGTGGATGTACAGCCAGCCATGGGTGTTTTTTATGAAAAAGGTGGAATAGAAGAAGATGGCTACTATTATACCCATGATACAAGGTCTGTGGAAACCAATGTGCCTTTCCTCAAAAATAACGCCTTGGACTACGCATTGCCCCTGAAATTTTTAGGGGAAGATTATCAGAAATGGGCATGGCTGATTTTTATACCGTTTGTCATCTTCATCATTACAGCAGTTTCCAATGCCGCCAACTTAACAGATGGTATCGATGGACTGGCAACAGGTGTTTCCGCTATCATTATTCTCACCTTGGGTGTTTTTGCTTATGTGAGTGGTAACGTCAATTTAGCAGATTATCTTAACATCCTTTATATTCCAAACAGCGGTGAATTAGTGATTTTCTCGGCCGCAATGGTTGGGGCGTGTATTGGATTTCTGTGGTATAATGCCTTCCCGGCGCAGGTGTTTATGGGCGACACAGGAAGCCTTATGCTGGGTGGACTAATAGCAACACTGGCTATCATGGTTAGAAAGGAACTGCTCATTCCCATACTATGTGGAATCTTTGTGGTGGAAAACCTGTCAGTAGTCTTGCAAGTCGGCTATTTCAAGTTTACCAAGAAGAAATATGGAGAAGGCAGGCGCATTTTCAAAATGGCACCACTACACCACCACTACCAAAAATCAGGTTTCCATGAGTCAAAAATCGTTACAAGGTTTTGGATCATTGGAATCCTACTCGCAGTATTGACCATCATCACCTTAAAAATTAGATAGTGAACGGGCGTTTAGTCATATTAGGAGCAGGTGAAAGCGGAATAGGTGCCGCCATCTTGGGCAAAAACCAAGGTTGGCAGGTATTTGTATCTGATTTGTCTCCCATAAAAGAGAAATATGCAGCCGAACTACAAGACCATGCCATTGATTTTGAAGAAGGCAAACATTCTACTGAAAGAATCTTGGCGGCAGATTTAGTCATTAAAAGCCCGGGAATACCTGATAAAGCACCCTTGATAAAGCAAATTATAGAAAAAGGCATTTCCATTATCTCAGAAATTGAGTTTGCTTATCGCTACTGCAAAGGAGAAATTATTGCTATCACAGGTTCTAATGGCAAAACTACTACCACCGCTCTAATACACCACATTCTTCAAAAAGCAGGATTTGATGTGGCACTGGGTGGTAATATTGGCACCAGCTTCGCACGTTTGGTGGCAGAGAAGGATTATCTGTATTATGTTATAGAAATCAGCAGTTTTCAATTGGATGGTTGCTACACCTTTAAACCTAAGGTGGCCATCCTTACCAATATTACAGAAGATCACCTAGATCGATACGAATATAAGTTTGAAAATTATATCCGCTCCAAATTCAGGATAACTCAGGCACAAAGCAATACCGATTATTTGATGTTCTGTGATGATGACCCTGTCACCCAAGAATGGATCAACCAAATAGACATATCAGCCCATAAAATTGGCTTCTCCATACAGCATACGTTGCGTGAGGGAAGTTGGAAAGAAGCATCGAATTTAATATTTAAAGTACACAATAATCAATTTGAAATGGACACACATGAATTAGCATTGTCAGGATTGCACAATACGTACAATTCTATGGCTGCCGGAATTGCAGCCAAACTTATGGGCGTAAGGAAAGAAGTTATCCGTGAAAGCTTACAGGATTTCAAAAATTTAGACCACAGAATGGAGTTTGTCGCTACCATTAGAGGCGTAGATTTTATCAACGACTCAAAAGCAACAAACGTTAATTCAGCATGGTATGCTTTGGAATCGATGACAAAGCAGGTAATTTGGATTGCCGGAGGAGTTGACAAAGGCAACGATTATACACTTTTAAAAGACTTAGTGCGAAACAAAGTGAAAGCTATCGTTTGTTTAGGCAAAGATAATGAGGTGTTACATCAGGCATTTTCAGAAGATGTGGGCTATATCGTAGATACCAATAGTGCGGAAGAAGCTGTTAATATGGCTTTCAATCTTGCCGAAAAAGGAGAAGCAGTGCTTTTATCGCCAGCATGCGCCAGCTTTGATTTATTTGAAAACTACGAAGACAGAGGTCGCCAATTTAGAAGATCTGTATTATCCCTTTAAGAAAATAGCATGCTAGTCAGGTTAATAAAGAATATAAAAGGAGATCGCCAGATATGGACGATTGTCCTCATTCTTGCCGTTGTTTCCCTCATGGTCGTGTACAGCTCTACACGAACATTAGCCTATCGCTATCAAGACGGAAACAATGAGTACTACCTGTTTAAGCACTTTTTTATCCTACTGTTAGGGTTAGGAATCACCTTTGTTACGCATTTAATAGATCATCGCTACTTCTCGCGAGTGGCACAGCTAATGATGTTTTTGTCCATTCCATTATTATTGTACACCCTCGTTTTCGGAGTAGAATTAAATGACGCCAAAAGATGGGTAACCTTGCCCATAATCAACCTTACCTTTCAAACATCAGACTTTGCGAAGTTGTCACTCATTATGTACACTTCGCGGATGCTCTCCAAGAAACAAGGCGTTATTAAGGACTTTAAAAGTGGGTTCTTGCCCATCATATTGCCCATCATTGCCATCGTAGGATTAATTATGCCGGAGAACCTTTCCAGTGCTGCCATCCTAATGATGACAAACCTCATCATCATGTTCATAGGAAGGGTAAACATAAAGTATATTTCCGCCACCATAGGCATGGGAGTGCTTTTATTAGGGGTGGTTATATTAGTAGGTTATCTGTCTCCTGATAAAGGGCGTATCATGACATGGAAGTCTAGAATTGAAGAATACGCGGGATTAAAGGAAAATACAGAGCCTTCTTATCAAATCCAACAAGCCAATATTGCGATTGCAAATGGCGGTATTGTACGCTTGGCACCCGGCAAGTGTACACAATGCAATTTCCTACCACATCCATATTCTGATTATATCTACGCAACAATTATTGAAGAATACGGCTTGCTAGGCGGTGCATTTATCATTTTCCTATACCTATGGTTACTGTATCGCATTATAAAAATCGTCAAAGATAGTCCGAGAGCATTCGGCGCACTAATGGCAGTAGGACTTGGGATGAGTTTAGTCATTCAAGCCTTTATTAATATGGGTGTTACGGTGAACCTACTACCAGTTACAGGTTTAACACTTCCCTTTATAAGCATGGGCGGAACGTCCATCTGGTTCAACGGATTTGCCTTAGGTATTATACTAAGTGTCAGCAGAAATATTGAGGATGGCAAGCAGTCGAAAAGGACGATTTTAGTAGATGATGAAGTGGAACATGTCGGGAGACGAAAAAGAAATAATTCAGAAGAACTACCTGTATGAGTGCAGAAAAAAAATATAAGGTAATTATTGCCGGTGGTGGCACAGGAGGGCATATCTTTCCTGCGGTAGCCATTGCACAAGGGTTAGAACAAAAACTGGGGGAAGCCGTAGAAATTCTTTTCGTTGGCGCTAAGGGGAGAATGGAAATGGAAAAAATACCTGCTTTGGGATATGATATCGTAGGACTTGAGGTTGCAGGATTTCAAAGAGGGCAAATCCTTAAAAACCTAAGCCTGCCATTTAAACTTTTTAAAAGCTTCTTCCAAGCAAGAAGGGTAATTAAAAGCTTCCAACCAAATATTGCTATTGGTGTAGGTGGATATGCCAGCGGGCCATTGCTCTTTGTGGCAAATCTTGCCGGAATCCCCATAGTTATTCAGGAACAAAATTCCTTCCCTGGAATTACCAATAAAATACTGTCTAAAAAAGCCCGTAAAATATTTGTGGCTTACGACCATATGGAGCAATTTTTCCCTAAGGAAAAAATAATGCTTACGGGAAATCCTATTCGTCAAGATATTAATAGAACACTTCCTTCGAAAGAAGAAGCCCTTAAGTTTTTTGGGTTAGAAGCAGAGAAAAAAACAATCTTAGTAATCGGCGGCAGTTTAGGCGCAAGAACCATCAACCAAAGCATTGAACCTAATCTTTCTGTTATACAATCTGCCGGATATCAGCTGATATGGCAAACAGGGAAGTTGTATTACGAAGGTGTGTTGGAAAGAATTGCCGGACAAGATATGAAAGGTATCGTTGTGAGAGAATTTCTCAAAGAAATGGATATGGTATATGCTGCCGCAGACATCATCATTTCCAGGGCCGGAGCACTTTCAATTTCAGAATTATGTGTGGTCGCAAAACCGGTGGTGTTGGTGCCATCACCAAATGTATCCGAAGACCACCAAACAAAGAATGCACTGGCATTGGTGGACAAATCAGCAGCCATGATGGTAAAAGATATTGAGGCAAAAGAGATGCTTATACCTACGGCGCTTTCATTGCTAAATAATCAGCAGAAGATGGATGAGTTGAGTGCCGGAATAAAATTATTGGCAAAAACAGCAGCCACCCAAAATATTGTAGAAGGAATTTTAGCCATAGCGAGAAAATGAAGTTAGCAGATATACATAGTATTTACTTTTTAGGCATAGGTGGTATAGGCATGAGTGCTCTAGCCAGATTCTTTCACTTGCACGGCAAGCAAGTATCAGGCTATGATAAAACACCTACAGAACTCACAAAGCAGTTGGAGAAAGAAGGAATTCCCATTACCTATACAGATAGTCTGGAGACGCTGATGGAACAGCCGGACTTGGTAGTGCTTACCCCTGCCATTCCCAAGGATCATATCCAATGGAATTATTATAAGGAGACAAAGGTAGATATCAAAAAGAGAGCAGAAGTACTCGGAGTGATTGCCAATTCAATGTACAATATTTCTATTGGAGGTTCACACGGAAAAACGTCCACTTCATCCATGACCACGCATATTTTGAGAGAAAGTGGAAAGGACGTAGCGGCATTTCTAGGTGGTATCGCCGTTAATTACCAGTCGAATTTCTTAGATGGTAAAACCTATGCTATTGCCGAAGCAGATGAGTTTGACAGGTCATTCCTACAATTATTCCCCAATATACTTCTTCTTACATCCATAGATACAGACCATTTAGATATCTATGGTACATTTGATAAAATAGTAGCATCATTTCAATTGTTTACAGCCAACCTGAGAGAAAAGGGTACATTGCTACTGAATGCTCGTGTGGACAAATCTGTCATCCATGAAAATCAACACGTGCTTACTTATAGTATTGAAGATGAGCAGGCTGATTTCTTTGGCTACAACATTCGGGTGGTGTCGGGTGCTTACCATTTTGACATGAGAACACCGAACGGAATTTGGAAAGATATTGTTTCCAACTATGGTGGGCGGCACAATATCGAAAATGCAGTAGGAGCAATGGCAATCGCTATTCAATTAGATATCTCAGAGCAACAATGTAAGCATGCAGTAGCAACTTTTCAAGGCGTAAAAAGGAGATTTGAAACGCACGTGAAAAGTAGTCAAACAGTTTATATAGATGATTATGCACATCATCCCACAGAAATAGCCGCTACTTTAAACGGCGTTAGGGAACTTTATCCCGATAAGAAAATTACAGCCTGTTTTCAACCGCATCTTTTTTCCCGAACCAAGGATCTGTATAAAGATTTTGGTAAGAGCCTTTCCTCTGTAGATGAAGTAATACTGTTAGATATTTATCCCGCAAGAGAATTGCCCATGGAAGGAGTGACAAGTCAGTTGATCTTAGATGAGATTAGTTTGCCAAACAAAAAAATATTGTCTAAAGAACAGGTGTTGGATGCCTTAAAGTTACAGAAACCGGAAGTTTTTTTAACCATTGGTGCAGGAGATATAGACACATTAGTAGCACCCGTAAAAGCAATACTCGCCAATGAATAGAAAGGCTAAAAATATTATCATTAAAGGGTTGTTGCTCGTGCTTGTGGTAGCATTTGTAACTTTGCTCATTATCGCAAAAGCGAAGCGTGAGCGGTTGTTTTCCAGCAATGTGGAGATAAAAATCAATCACTTGAATGGCAATTATTTCGTCGATCAGCAGACAATTTTTAATAATATTAAACGCAGATTTCCCGTTAATCAGAAAATTGACAATGAGTACCTTTTCAACTTAGAGAAATTTCTAGAAATCAATCCACAAATCAAAGACGTACAAGCATTTATCGACAATAGTGGAAAACTAAATGTTTCTATTATTCAAAGACAGCCTATTTTGCGCGTAATTACCAAAGATGGGCTTAATTTCTATGTTGACGTGGATGGTAATAAGTTCCCGACATCACGGCAATATACTGCCAAAGTGCCGGTAATAACAGGTTTGAAGACAGAAAAAGGTGGGAAAAGTGGCAAAATAAATAGCGCTTCTCTAAAAGAGGTTTTAAATATCAGCCATTTCGTGCAAAAAGACGAATTTCTTTCTGAGTTGATTGGGCAATACTTTGTCGACGAAAAGAATGAGATTGTGCTTATACCGAGATTGGGCGATTTTTCCATTGAGATTGGGGATGATAAAAATCTGGAAACTAAGTTTAAAAACCTGAAGATTTTTTATTTCGAAGGCCTTAAAAATGTGGGGTGGGAGACGTATAAAAAAATAAATGTGAAATTTGAAGGACAAGTAATTTGTACAAAATAAAGAGTTATGAAAGACCAGATCATACATGCAATAGACATTGGTACGACAAAAATTGCTGCCATTGCAGCAAAAAGAAACCAATACGGTAAGATAGAAATATTAGGTATCGGCAATTCTCCCTCCTTTGGCGTGAAAAGGGGTGTGGTGATTAATATTGATAGAACCGTCCATGCCATCCAGAAAGCTGTGGAAGAATGTGAGAAACAATCTAACACGAAGTTCGCAGAGGTATATGTCGGCATCGCCGGGCAGCATATTAAAAGTTTACAACATCGCGGTATTCTAACACGTGACCATATCGAAGACGAAATCGGAAAAGCCGATATTGATAAATTAATCAGCGATATGTTTAAATTGTCTTTGCCGCCGGGAGATAAAATTATTCACGTGCTACCACAAGAGTATATCGTTGATAACGAGCAAGGTATAAAAGAACCTGTGGGCATGGCCGGAATACGCTTAGAGGGTAATTTTCATATCGTAACAGGACAGGTGGGACATATTCACAATATCAACCGTTCAGTAAAGAGAGCGGGTTTAGAAGAACCTGTTATCGTTTTAGAGCCTTTGGCATCTGCAGCGGCTGTACTTTCTCCAGAAGAAATGGAAGCCGGAGTAGCTTTGGTAGATATTGGTGGCGGTACGACAGACTTGGCCATTTTTGAAGATGGCATCATTCGCCATACAGCTGTGATACCTTTTGGTGGTGATATCATCACAGAGGATATCAAAACAGGATGCATGATTCTCAGAGAACAAGCTGAAAAACTAAAAGTGAAATTTGGCTCTGCACTTGCGCTTGATTCAATGGATAATGAAATAGTTGCTATCCCGGGGCTCAGAGGTACTTCGCATAGAGAAATAACAATCAAGAATCTGGCACATATCATTATGGCGAGGATGCAAGAGATTTTAGAGCATGTTTTGTATGAACTAAAAACACATGGTTTTGACAAGAAACTAATTGGTGGATTAGTAATTACAGGAGGAGGTTCTCAATTGAAAAATTTGGTTCAATTGGCGCAATATGTGACAGGGTTGGATGCGAGAATCGGATTTCCAAATGAGCATGTCACCACTTCAAAGATAAAGGAGTATGCAAATCCTATGTACGCAACAGGGGTGGGTTTGGTAATAAAAGGCTTCGAGGATGTTGAAGACAAAAAATCTAAAGGTGATTATGTGGAAAAGGTGAAGGAAATAATTCACAATCCACAAGAAATTATCAACACAAAAACGGTAAAGGAGCCAAAAAATGATAAAGTTTTGGAAGAAGTCAGCGATGCAAAGCCTTCAAAACCAAAGTCTTCATTCCTGCCAGGTTTCTTAAAAAAAGCCAAAGATTGGTTTGAAGAGGACTTCGGTGATGATTATAAGGATTTAAAATAAGTTCATAATTTTAACACGTTAAATAAAAAGAGTTATGCAATTTGATTTTCAGGAAGATCCAACAGCTTCTATTATTAAGGTGATAGGAATTGGTGGCGGTGGTAATAATGCGGTAAACTTTATGTACTCTTTAGGGATTACCGGTGTTAATTTTATAGTTTGCAATACAGACGCACAAGCGCTAATGAAAAGCCCTGTGCCGATAAAAATACAATTAGGACCAAGCTTAACGGAAGGACGCGGTGCAGGGGCAATTCCAGAAGTAGGGAAGCAAGCAACGATAGAGTCTGAAGATGAAATCAGAGAGATTCTTGCCAAAAATACCAAAATGGTGTTCGTTACAGCAGGTATGGGCGGTGGCACGGGTACAGGCGGCGCACCAGTTGTAGCACGTATTGCAAAAGAATTAGGTATCCTCACGGTAGGTATCGTTACAGTACCTTTCGAATTTGAAGGTAAGTCGAAAAGAGATAAGGCTTCCAATGGACTCGAAGAGTTAAAAGCAAATGTCGATTCTATTATTGTTATCAGCAATAATAAGTTGAAAGAAATATACGGCAATTTGAACTTGTCTGATGCTTTCGCACAAGCGGATAATATCTTAGCGACGGCAGCAAAAGGCATTTCGGAAATCATCACAAAACCAGGTCTGGTCAATGTGGATTTTGAAGACGTTAAAACAGTAATGAGAGATAGTGGCGTTGCCATCATGGGTGCTGGAAGTGCTTCAGGTGAAAACCGCGCCTTGAAAGCAATTGATGCTGCTTTAACATCCCCACTATTGAGCGATAATGATATTTATGGCGCAAGAGGAATTCTCCTATATATTACCAGCGGACGCAATGAAGTGACGATGGATGAAGTGAGCCAGATAACGGGGTTGGTGCAACAAGCTTCTAGTAATGATACCGAATTAATATGGGGTATCTGTCATGATGAGAACCTTGATGACGAAATAGCCGTTACATTAATCGCAACAGGTTTTCAAACAGGACTAAATAAGGAAGTAAAAAAAACTGAAGTAGTCAGACACTACATGGAAGATAAGGTTGAAGCCAAAATTGCCGAAGAACCTGAACTACCAAAAAAGGTGGAGGAAACACCTACATTAAAAGTAGAACTAGAACCAGTTTTGTTAAAAGAAGAAAAGAAAGAATCTTCTATCCTTTTTGAAGAGGATGGCTTTACACTTTTCAGCAGACCTGAAAAGACTGTTCAATCTGAAAAGCGACAAGCTGATTTATTTGCACAGAAAGAAGAAGAGAAAGTTTCTGATTCAGAATTTCAACGGCTGCACCTTGAACGACTCAAAGCAATTAAATCTATGGTGAATATTTCTAAACTCAAAGGTTCCGAGAATATCTATGAATTAGAAAAAGTACCTGCTTACGAGCGCCAAAACATTCATCTTGAGAAAGATAAAGTATACTCTACAGAATCTCATTTTTCTAAATATACCCTAGAGGAGAATTTAGATACTGAAAGCAATGATAGATTTGAGTTTAAAAAGAATGCCTATTTAGACGAAAAAGCAGAT
Source organism: Chitinophagales bacterium (assembly GCA_019694955.1). Taxonomy (GTDB): domain Bacteria; phylum Bacteroidota; class Bacteroidia; order Chitinophagales; family JADIYW01; genus JADIYW01. The sequence goes on from JAIBAX010000017.1 coordinate 65,280, forward strand.
TAGTCTTTCTCTATGAAATTATATAGAAGGCTACCTATGGGTGGCCTTTTTTTATTTTATCAAAAAATAGTGTAATTTAGCAAGTATATGCAGGAAGTTCTATTGTATAGTATTGTCTCAGGTTCTGCCATCTTGATAGGCGCATTTTTGGGACTGAGGTTTAGTTTTAGCAAAAAGCTGGTGGCATATATTATGGGCTTTGGCGCCGGGGTGCTTATATCGGCTATTTCCATAGACCTCATGAGTGATGCATACGAAAAAAGCAAGAACCCTGTATTAATTAGCATCTTTGCTATCACTGGAGCATTGTTTTTTGTCTTCTTTGATTACTTGATAGATAATGCAGGTGGAAAGCATCGTAGAATTCGGGATGCACATGCAGAAACACGAGAAAGTTCAGGATTGTCGTTGTTCTTGGGTACACTATTAGATGGAATTCCGGAGTCTATTGTCTTAGGAATTACTATTGCAAATGGCGGCGCGGCAGGGATAGTCTTTTCTATTGCCATATTTTTAAGTAACTTCCCGGAAGGATTGTCTGGAACAATTGGCATGAAACACTCCGGAATACAACCAGTACGAATAGTAATGATGTGGACAGCCACCGTCTTAATCAGTATTCTAGCGGCCGTTATTGGTTATCAGTTTTTAGGAAGCGCTGGTACAAGCGTAATTGCGGCCTGCATGGCTTTCGCTTCTGGTGCTGTTTTGGCAATGTTATGCGACACAATGATTCCAGAAGCATTCGGTTTAGGTGGAAGATGGATCGCTTTAGTTACCGTAATAGGTTTTTTAATAGCATTTTTATTATCTGAAATTTTAAAAGTATGACATCTAATGCATTGACCGTAGAAGAATATCTTGAAAGCTTACCTGAAGACAGAAGGGATGCACTTCAACAACTTCGCAAGGTTATTTTGAAAAACATACCCGAAGGTTTTAAAGAAGGTATGGGATATGGCATGATTGGTTATGTGGTGCCACATACTATCTATCCTTCTGGGTATCATTGTACCCCTCATTTGCCCTTGCCATTTATGAATATTGCCTCCCAGAAAAACTTTATTGCCGTTTATCACATGGGTATATATGCAGATCCGCAACTACTGGATTGGTTTGTGAATGCCTATAAAGAACAGGTGAATGCAAAATTGGATATGGGTAAGAGCTGTATTCGCTTTAAAAATCTATCTAAAATCCCTTATGATTTGATAGGGGCGCTTGCCGGAAAGATGACGGTGAACGATTGGATAAGCCTATATGAAAAGAATTTATCTAAAAAATAGCGATTAAATTTCAAGCGGGTAGCAACCTAAGTCTTGATCTGTTTATTTGTATAAAGGATATAGATATAAACTAGTATTAAATAACGAGATTTTTTCATTTGTACCTCTTTTCTTATATTATATTTTTTGTTTTATTTTTTAATACATATTTTGTCTTAAATATTTGATTTTCAATTTAAATATAATTTTATAAGTCGCTTTATCTATGTATTTTAATGAAGATAAAGCGACTTATAAGTGTGCATAAGTCGCTTTATATATGTATTTTAATGAAGATAAAGCGATTTATACTTGCTTATATCTCGCTTTATGTTGTATATTTGTGGTAGATAAAGCGAGATATGATTGGAAGAGAAGAAGAAAGCAAGTATCTTTTAGATGCATTGAGTACAGGTAGATCTGAAATGATAGCCGTTATCGGAAGGAGACGGGTAGGGAAAACATACTTAGTGAAAGAAGTGTATAAGGAACACCTTCTGTTTCAACTCACCGGTACGCAATATGCATCTATTGAAGAACAGCTATATAATTTTACTCAAAAAATGAACGAGTACGACCGTGAAGTGTTGTACACCGTTCCCGGCAACTGGACGGAGGCATTCTTGCAATTGAAACGGTATCTGATTAGAAAGAAGTCAAAGCAAAGGAAAGTAATTTTTTTTGATGAATTGCCTTGGTTGGCTTCTAGGCGTTCGGGATTCTTGGAAGCATTTACTTATTTTTGGAATGACTGGGCTTCTGAGGCGGATATGGTTATTGTTGTATGTGGTTCTGCAGCATCATGGATGATTGACAATGTAATTAACCACAAAGGAGGATTGCACAATAGGATCACCAAGCGTATACATCTTGAACCTTTCACGCTGAAAGAAACCGCTTTGTTTCTAAAAAAGAACAAGGTCTTTTTGGATTACTATCAAATCATTCAGTTATATATGATTATGGGCGGAATTCCTTATTACCTCAATGAGATCAATTCCGGAGAAACTGCAGCACAGAATATTAACCGTATTTGTTTCGGAAAATCAGGTCTTTTGCGTACAGAGTTCCAAAATTTATATGCCGCCTTATTTGAATTTCACGAAAACCATGTGTCAATAGTAGAAGCACTTTCTACAAAATGGAAGGGAATGACCCGCAATGAAATCATTCAGGCGAGTGGCTTTACCAATGGGGGCGGGCTGACGAAAATCCTATATGAACTGACGTCATCATCCTTTATTACCGCATACCAACCTTTTGGGAAGAAAAAAAGAGATACCTTGTACCGCCTGACAGATGAGTACTCTTTATTTTATTTAAAGTTTATCAAAGATGCACATACCTCCAAGACAGATGTTTGGTTGCAATACATGCAAACACCGAAATATCAGGCATGGTCCGGATATGCATTTGAGTGTCTTTGTCTAAAACATATCACTTCTATTAAAAAAGCACTCGGCATACCGGCTCTATATACCGAGGAAAGTAGCTTTATCTCAAAAGGAAATGAAACCACACAGGGAATCCAGATTGATATGCTTATTGACAGAAAGGATAATGCTATAAATATTTGTGAGATGAAGTTCCTCAGCAACGAAATGACAGTATCTAAAGAGTATGCTACCGTCCTCAGAAGAAGAAGGGAAGCCTTCCGCGAAACCACCCGCACAAAAAAGCACTTGTTTACAACGTTAATAACTACGTATGGACTGATACACAACGAATATAGTCTGGGTACAATAGATCAAGTGGTTACTGTAGATGAATTCTTTTTATAAGAACTTTCTTATATTTATCTGATGGAAACGACTGTTTTATTAGATAATGTAAGAAGATATATCCAACTGACACCTGCAGAGGAAAAAACATTCCTCTCATTTTTTGAATTTAAGAAAATAAAAAAGAAACAATTCTTGTTACATCAACGCAGTATATGTCCGGCTACAGCATTTGTATTAAATGGCTGTCTACGTGGATATACGATTGATGACAATGGCTTTGAACATATATTGCAATTTGCACCACAGGATTGGTGGATAGCAGATATGTATAGTGTCCTGTCCGGAAATCCTGGTAATCTAAATATTGACGCAATAGAAGATACAGAAGTATTGCTATTGCCCAGAGATGTGCGGGAGAAATTGTTTGAACAAATACCCAAGACAGAGCGATACTTTAGGATACTCATGGAAAAATCGCTCATAAGCATCCGACAGCGACTCATGGATAATTTTAGTTTATCTGCCGTGGAACGATATAAACTGTTTTCCAAAACCTACCCAACCATTGTACATACCTTGCCGCAAAAATATATTGCTTCCTATATTGGTGTAACGCCAGAATTTTTTAGTAAGATGAAAAAGGAACTATTGGCGAAGCGCCGCTAATGCCTGCTCATAATTTGGTTCACTGGTAATTTCCGGCACCTGCTCTGAGTACACTACATCTCCCTCCTCATTTACTACAATGATACACCTGCTTAATAAACCTTTCAAAGGACCGTCTATCATCTCAACGGCAGCAAAATCATCACTGCGAAATGCCGATAATGTTTCAACATTTGCAATACCCTCGGCACCACAGAATCTGGAGAAAGCAAAAGGCAGGTCTTTAGAAATACACAAAACTACCGTATTTTCTAGTGTAGCGGCATCCGCATTAAAATGTCTTACAGACATGGCACAAACGCCTGTGTCTATACTAGGAAAAATGTTTAAAACGATTTTTTTACCCTTGTATCCACCAATGCTTTTTTCTGATAACTGGTTAGATACAAGCGTCGCATCAACAATCTTTGTCCCATTCTCCGGTAAAGAACCTCGTGTATGTATTTCATTTCCTTTAAGTGTAATCGTTGCCATAAGTACTTTTTTGCGAAAGATAATATTTTAGCTTGAATTCAAAAACAATAAAAATGATGTGTCTTGTTAAACCCAAAATAATGCTGATTTTGGGTTAAAGGGAAGAATGCCAAATCAATTATCCCTCGACATAGAATATTCTTAATCTATATTAAGCGAAAATGATAATCAGGTATATTTTAAAACGATGCAAAAATTGAGAACTTTGTATTACTAAATGAAATGAATATGAATAAGATAGTACATAAAGCGGATGCGAGAGGGTTTGCAAATCACGGTTGGTTAAAAGCCGCACATTCCTTCAGTTTTGCCAATTATTACAACCCCGATAAAATGGGTTTTGGCATGCTACGTGTATTAAATGATGATAGCATTGATGGAGGCGAAGGATTTGGAATGCATCCTCATAAAAATATGGAGATTATCACCATTCCCTTATCTGGCGCTTTGGAGCATAAAGACAGCATGGGCAACTCCGCAGTCATTAACCAGGGAGATGTGCAAGTAATGAGTGCCGGAACGGGTATTTTTCATAGCGAATTCAATAAGAATAAGGATGAACCAGTGAAACTTCTGCAAATTTGGGTCTTGCCCAACCAGCAAAATGTCACGCCAAGGTATCAGCAATTAACTTTGAATGTTGTAGACAGAAAAGATAAGCTTCAGCAAATTGTGTCTCCTGACCCACAAGGAGAAGGTGTGTGGATACATCAGCAGGCGTGGTTTTATTTAGGCGATTTTTCAATGGATACTCAGCAACAGCATACAATAAAGAATGAGGGTAATGGCGTATATCTTTTTGTTATGGAAGGTAGTGTGAAAGTTAATAATGAGGTGTTAAACAGAAGAGATGCCATCGGCTTATGGAATATCCATGAAGCGATTGATATTGTATCACTGTCTTCGGATACCAGTATTTTGCTGATGGAAGTGCCAATGGGATAAGTTAACGGACTTTTATAATTTTGTTGGTGGATAAATTTACTTCAAAACTAAGAACCTGTGGAATATATCTTGTGTCATATATGCATAAAAACGTGTAAATGTTTTTATTGTAAAATTTTTCATATATTTCCTTGGTGATTTGGTTATAGTTTTTGTCCCAAAGAACTATAATCATTTTTTTATTCTCCAAGGCATCTTTTCCAAACATATATTGTCGAGAAACTTCTTTATTGTTTAGAAGTTCAATCATTCTTTGTTTTCTGATTATACTTTGATGGTAGCTATAATAGCTTAGGATTTCTTTCCTAATAATCTTTTCTGCTTGAATAATTTCTTTTTTTGTTGGCCTCAAAATTTGGTTGATGTTAAAAAAATCATAGATGTCATTATCCGAAGTGTTACCAAAAAGCAAAAGGCTATCTGAACTTATTGAAGGAATCCATAGATATTCTTTGTCAAAAGCAATAGTAACCTCCGTTTTAGGAGCGTTTTTGCAACAACCTATCGTTGTCAAAAGTAATAATGATATGAGTTGAAATAATCTTCTCATAATGACATTAACGCTTTTAAAAACAATCTATTATGTTTATTTCAACAAAAGTAATTTCGACTGTAATTAGATCAATAGGCTCTAGCAAACAACACCCGTTGTTTGCTAGGATTTCCTGTTAACACACATTTTCCGGTTTCCAATTCATTGCCTAAAGGAATACAGCGAATGGTAGCTTTCGTTAATTCTTTGATTTTATCTTCAGTTTCTCCCGTACCATCCCAGTGTGCCAAAATGAAACCACCTTTACCGTCTAAGACTTCTGTAAACGCTTCCCAAGAGTCAACTTTTGTAATATGCTCATCCCGAAAAGCTACAGCTTTGTCATAAATGCTTTGTTGGATATCTTCCAATAATTGACTGATACTATCTGCCAACCCTTCCAATGTATAAGATTTCTTTTCTTTGGTATCTCTACGGGCAACTTCTACTACGCCATTTTCCAAATCACGAGGACCAATAACCATTCTTACAGGGATGCCTTTCAGTTCATATTCGGCAAATTTAAACCCGGGTCTCTTCGTGTCATCTAAATCAACGATTACCCGTAAACCTTTGGCTTCCAGTTGTTGCTTAATTTCGTATGTTTTATCCTCAATCACTTGTCTTTCTTCTACATTCTTTTGTAAGAAAGGAATCAATACAACATGGAAAGGTGCAATGCGCGGCGGGATAATCAATCCATCATCGTCAGAATGCGCCATAATCAATGCGCCAATGAGTCTGGTAGATACACCCCAACTGGTTGCCCATACATATTCTTCTTTCCCTTCTTTATTTAAGAATTTTACATCAAAAGCTTTTGCAAAATTTTGTCCCAGAAAGTGTGAAGTACCAGATTGTAGTGCCTTTCCATCTTGCATTAACGCTTCGATGGTATAGGTTTCCTCGGCTCCTGCAAAGCGTTCATTTTCGGTTTTATAACCTTTAATTACAGGTAGCGCCATGTATTGCTCCACAAAATCGGCGTATACATTGATCATCTTCTCGGTTTCTTCAATGGCCTCTTCCTTGGTGGCATGCGCCGTGTGACCTTCCTGCCAAAGAAATTCCGCCGTTCTGAGGAACAAACGGGTGCGCATTTCCCAACGAACCACATTCGCCCATTGATTCACCAAAATAGGTAAATCGCGATACGATTGGATCCATTTTTTATAGGTGTTCCAGATAATTGCTTCAGAAGTAGGTCTTACCACCAACTCTTCCTCCAATTTAGCATCCGGATCTACGATGAGCTTGCCTTTGTTATTTGGGTCGGTTTTTAACCTGTAATGGGTTACAACGGCACATTCTTTAGCAAAACCCTCCGCATTTTTTTCTTCTGCTTCAAAAAGACTCTTTGGCACAAACAAGGGGAAATAAGCATTGGTATGACCTGTTTCCTTGAATTTCTTGTCTAAAACATCCCGCATGTTTTCCCAAAGGGTAAATCCATAAGGTTTGATAACCATACAACCTCTTACTGCGGAGTAGTCTGCAAGATTCCCTTTGATAACCAAATCGTTATACCATTGGCTGTAGTCCTCACTTCTGGAAGTTATCTCTTTGCTCATAATAATATGTTAAAAATATCAGCCAAAATGTTAAATGGTACGTTATTTGAACGTTTTGACATAAATTTACGTTATAATTAAAGCAAAGATAGGCAAAAGCCTTATTGTTAAACAAATTAAGAAATTATTGTGCCATGAAAAATAATATTAAATCATTGATGGTTGCGGTGCTAGGACTTGTCTTATTGCAATCTGGAAACCTTACTGCTCAAGTGTATGATGACGTGTATGATTCCGGGTATAAGAAAAATAAGAACAAAACCAATATTGAGGCAGTTACGCCACAAGCAACTGAGTCAGTAACACCTCCTGAAACGGTTACAACGCCTGAACCTATACCTTCTACGACGCAGGAAGAACGATATTCAAATGCGGAGCAGGATCAAAATTATTACGAGTCTGATGGGGCTGAAGAGTCCTCCACTATGTCATATTCTGAAAGAATCAACAGATTCCATCGTCAAGGTCAGAATAATAGGGATTGGTATAACAATGGCTATACTGGTAGCTATTGGGGTAATAATTATTGGGGCAATAATTGGAACAATGGTTGGGGAAATACCTGGTACGGCAGTGGTTGGGGATATGATCCCGGTTATTCTTCTACGGTAATTATTTCTTTTGGCAATTCTTCCTACAATAGCTGGTGGAATCCATTCTGCTGGGGATCTTATAATAATGTCTACCAATACCATATATACAATTATCACCAACCTTGGGGGCAGTGCAATAATAGTTGGGGATGGAATTCATGGAATAACGGTTGGAATGACCCTTTTTGGGGCGCGCCTGTCGTTATCAATAATTATTATGGGGGCAATGGTTATGGTTGGAACCCTTATTGTAGCCCTTATCAGGTATATGACTACCACAAAGAAGTGTACTATGGACCAAGAGGAAACAATTACTCCAATTCTAATCACCAACCCAATAGTGGTAAGCAAACCAATAGCGGTGTGAACTATGAGAAAATAGAGAAAGGTCCGTCAATGGTGCCTACCTATTCCAATGGTGATGTTATTGTAGAGAAGCCTGTGCCAACAAATAATACACCGCACCAATTGAATCCTTCTGATAATCCTGTGAAGAATCCTAAAGGTTCATATACCAATACACCTGATGAACCGGTAAAACCGATTAAAACTGATGTGTTATCTAATCCTGGAACAAATACACAGCCTACGCAGCCTGTGAAAAACCCTAAACCGGTTACCAATGATGTTATCAGCAATCCAAATCCACAGCCAGTTCAGCCTGTCAAAACACCTAAGACAGAAGTGCAGCCTTATAATAGCAATCCAAAGCCCAATTATAATGCGCCAAGTGAACAACCTCAGCCTGTTAAAACACCTAAGACAGAAGTGCAACCTTATAATAGCAATCCAAAGCCTAATTACAATGCGCCTGTTAAGCCAAATAATAGCGGTGAACAACCACAGCCTGTAAAAACACCCAAGACAAATACCTTAAATAATAACGAGGCACCTAAGTACAATCAGCCTAAACCGCAACAGCAATATCAGCAACCTTCCTACAACAAACCTGAGTACTCAGCACCAAAACCGCAAAATAATGGTGGTGGAAATTCTGGCAATAGTGGAAATAATAATATCAAAGTAAATAAGCAACCTAAGTAGATTTATATTTATTCGGGTATATTTATCAAAAATTAAGGATGAAGCATACATTCTTTACTACTTGTCTTTTGCTGGTAATGAACTTACTAGTTGCTCAAAATGACGTGGATGCATTGAGATATAGCACCCTAGATAATCTCGGCACGACACGAAACATAAGCATGGGTGGAATTTTTGGTGTAGTGGGTGGCGATATCTCATGCCTCTCTTCTAATCCGGGTGGAATTGGAAGATTCTCCAGTCCCGAATTTAATATTTCTCCCTTTTTTGGATTTAAAAATGCACAATCTTCGTATTTAAACAATTCTACCACCGATAGGAACTTTAAAATGGAATTGGCAGGAGCCGGAATGGTATTTAGCCCTAATAGAATGAAAGAAGATAAGGGAAACCTTTCTTTCGGACTTGCTATTAATAAACAAGCTTCCTTTAATGAAGATATCTTCGTCAGTGGTTATAATGAGCAAAATTCTATCCTTAATAACTATGCAGACAGGTTGCAAGGGCAAGATGTTTATAATGCACAAAATAATTACCCATTTGATGCCAGCCTTGCCTTTTTGGCAGAACTCATAAAGGTCGATACACCCAATGCGCTTTATTATACCCCTGTCGTCCAAAATGGATTTGTACGACAAGACATAACTATACAACGAAGAGGAGGACTTGATGAAGTGGTTATCGGCGGTGGCGGTAGTATTAAAGATATTGTTTATGTTGGTGCTTCAGTTGGTATTCCACTGTTGAACTATACGGAAAATTATTTGTATAGAGAAACCGATGAAAACGATAGTACCGCCGGATTTAATTTCTTCACGCAAGAGAACTATCTGAACACAGATGGGTATGGCTTTAACTTTAAAACAGGTGTAATTATCTCTCCACAAAAGAACATAAGAATTGGTGTAGCCATTCATAGCCCCACCATGATAAAAATGAATGATAGCTATATTACCAACTTAGATGCAGATTTCACAACCTTTACTTATAACAACGAATCACCGGAAGGAGCATTTAGCTATAAACTCGTCACCCCTTGGAAATTGCTTACAGGTTTTTCTTTCCTTCACGAGAAATTTGGTTTGATAGGTGTAGAATATGAATTGAGTGATCCTTCCAAAGCTAAATATAAGTTTAATGACAATGACCCCAGTAGTAAGATATTGGAATCGCAAATAAATGACAACATTTCTCAGAAGTACCAAGCAATCCATAAAATTAAAGTAGGTCTTGAAACCAAGTTTAAAAATTGGCGCTTCCGAGGAGGAGTTCAGGCTAGCAGTACTCCTTTTTCTACATTTTACCAAACAGAAGAAAACAAGAAATTCGCCTTCGGCTATTCTGGTGGAATGGGATATAGATGGCAAAAATTTTATGTTGATGCCGCCTACACAAGAAATAAATCCAACAGTACTTTAGTGCCATACAGCATGCCGGACGGCAGCGCTCCCGTATCTCAAATCGAACAAGTTAAACAAGGTGTAGTATTTACCCTTGGATATAAGTTTTCTAATTAATATAAGAAGTAGTAGTTCAATATCTGTTCTTCTCCATAAACAGAAGATAAAACATAGCCATACTTAGATGTCATATTTGGTGCGAAATTTATTATTTTTGTGATGATTGTACATCATGAGGATATTATTGGCAGAAGATGAGGTTTCTATTGCAGGATTCTTAAAAGAAGGTCTGGAGGAAGAAGGATATGCCGTAGATGTGGCCACCAATGGCAGGGAAGGATTGCAAATGGCTTCTGATAGCTTACAAAGCTACGATATTATATTATTGGATTGGATGTTGCCGGGATTGAGTGGGATAGAGATTTGTAGAAAAATACGCTTGCAAGATAAAAAAACACCTATTATTTTCCTTACAGCAAAGGACACGGTAGATGATATTGTATTCGGACTGGAGACTGGTGCAAACGATTACCTGAAAAAACCTTTTGCATTTGAAGAATTATTGGCAAGAATAAAAGTGCTGTTGAGGAACAATAGGGGAGAGCAGTCCGTTTTTAGTGTTGGGAATATTATAATGGATGTAGAAAAACATGTGGTCACAAAGGAGGGTTCTACAATAGAATTGACACAAAAGGAATTCGCACTCCTGGAATACCTGCTAAGAAATCAAGGGAAGGTATGTAGAAGAACAAGGATTATCGAAAAAATTTGGGATATACACTTCGACAAAGACACATCTGTTATTGACGTTTTTATCAACGCTATTAGAAAGAAACTTGACCAACCAGATAAGCCTTCTTTTATTCAAACCATTCGCGGTGTGGGCTATAAGATTGATGAAGATGAAAATCCATCATGAGATTAAGCTTTAAAAATAGAATCGCAGCATACAATCTAATCGCAATCGCCTTGTTGATTTTTGTGGTTTTTGTAATGATATACGTAGTAGTATATTTTACTTCATTCCAACATATAGATAACGATATCTTAAAGGAGAGAAATGAAGTATTCAAAAACGTTGAATGCTTAGGCGATTCTATCATCGTTTATAAAATCCCTGATGGAGAAGAGTTTGAATATAAAAGATTGGAAGCAAATCCGACCTTCATTCAAATAGTTGACAGAAATGGAATATCCATATTTAAGTCTGTGAATATGAAAGATGATTATTTCTTATTCAATCCCAAGAATGAAAAAATTGTTTATTATAATACAGCTCTTGATGGACAAAGAATCAGATTGGGAGAGTTTCCCATTCTCAATGAAAGAAAGCAAGTCAAAGGTTATCTAACGATAGGAATCTCTAGACAGGAATC
>JAIBAX010000018.1 GCA_019694955.1 Chitinophagales bacterium
ATCATCTTTGCTGTCAGCAATGCCATCGCCATCTGTATCTGGGCAACCGTTGAATTGCTCAACACCTGCAACCGTAGGACAGTCGTCATCGATATCTGCAATACCGTCACCATCTGTATCGATAGGTTGAACAACTTCTACTACTGGCATTTCTTCTACTTTCTCACGTCTTTCTAAATCTGCAACAACACCGGCAGAATAGAAGATATGGTCTTCGAAATTATCAGTAATACCAAAAGTATAACCTGCTTGTGTTTGCAGTGCTACATCATCTGTTAATCTCCAGTTGATACCTGCTCCAAGAGGAATACCTGCGCCCCATTTTTTTTCTGTATAGAAAGGACCATTTTCGATATAAGAACCCATTACCTGAGCAAATAAGTATGGTGCTACAGGCGTAGTTTCTTTCATGATATAGCCATTATTCAGTTTATAAATAACGCCTAAAGCTGGATTGATAACATATTTATTGACAGCAGGTAAAGAAGCGTCCAGTTCTTTTTTACCGAAAGCTGTTGATAAATCCAATCCTAATGATACTGAAGAATTAAAGTTCTTCCATACGGAAATTCTTGGTCCATAAAACAATGGGTTTTTGAATCCATAATCTATACCATCTTTTGGGGAATAAAGATCGATGGCATGGATGCCGCCACCAAAACTCCATTTAGCGTCCCCGACGTTGCTCTTTTGTGCAAATATTGAACTCATAAAGCTCATAACGCACAAGATCAATAATCCGACTTTTCTCATATTATTCATAATTTTAGACAATAATTTGGCAAAAATAGTTAAAAAAGTTTAAATACAAATGTTCTGTGAAATTTTGTTGAACATAATCGCATTTTTTTATCCCTTTCCATATAGCTAATCGAAAAAAAGGGGTAAATGGTTGCATGGGGAAAACTCAATTTTATCATTTAACTCCATTATCTTTGCATAAAGATATTAAAATGGTCAATTTTAATGAGATACTTACTATAAGTTTGGTGTTATTTGCCATCATTGATGTTTTAGGATCAATACCCGTTTTGGTAGATATCAAGAAAAAGATTGGGTATATTCCGGCGGGTTCAGCAACTTTATTTTCTGGTATCATCATGCTTTCGTTCCTATTTATCGGCAATGCATTGCTAAAGCTAATTGGTCTAGATGTGGCATCATTCTCTGTAGCCGGTGCAATTGTTATCTTTATTGTTGGGATGGAGATGGTGTTAAACCGCAATTTCTTTCGTGACCATGACACCGACCCAAAAGGTTCTGCCGTAGTGCCAATAGCATTTCCGCTTATTGCTGGTTCAGGAACCTTAACAACGCTAATTTCTCTTCGTGCTGATTATGAAGTCGTCAATATCATCATTTCCATTTTACTTAACTTAGCTTTGGTTTACCTAGTACTTAAATTCATTCCTACAATAGAGAAATGGTTGGGAAATACGGGCATCAGCATTCTTAGAAGGGTATTTGGCATCATTCTTCTTGCCATATCGGTAAAAATGTTTACGACCAATTTAGCGATTCTTTTCCATAATGCCATAACGTTTTAAACATTTCTCCAGAAGAATTGGGAAAAAATTAAAGTCAAAATAACCCTGTCAGGCATTATTTTGCTAAATAAACAGCTATTTTTACGGCATGAGCGAGATGAGTTTATTTGAGCAACCCTTGCATCTTCTGAACGAGGTACAAGATGCTGTTGTCAATGATGCAGAAAGTCTGGAAAAATTCAGGATACGTTTCTTAGGCACTAAGAATGTATTGAAAGACCTGTTTTCTGAGATAAAGAATGTTCCTAACGAGCAGAAAAAAGAATTTGGGCAACGTGTAAATGCCGTTAAGCAAGCTGCTGAGGAGAAATATAATTCCTTTAAAGAAAGTTTAGAAAGTGCTGTCGTAAAAGTTGCTCACGACCTCGACCTTAGCGCACCCGGAGATATGATGGCATTAGGTTCTAGGCATCCTGTTAGCATTGTTAAGAACCAGATTATAGAAATCTTTAAAAAGATTGGATTCTCAGTAGAAGAAGATAGAGAGATAGAAGACGATTGGCATAATTTCTCTGCCTTAAATATGCCGGACGACCACCCTGCAAGGGACATGCAAGACACCTTTTTTGTGCAACAGCATCCGGATGTAGTATTGCGTACACATACTTCTTCCGTACAAATAAGGGTATTGGAAAACACTAAACCACCTGTTCGTATTATTATGCCGGGCAGGGTTTACAGAAATGAAACCATTAGCGCTAGGGCCCACTGCTTCTTCCATCAAGTAGAAGGTCTTTATGTAGATGAAAAAGTGTCCTTTGCCGATTTAAAGCAAACTTTGGATTATTTTTCGAGAGAGATGTTTGGCGAAGGTACAAAAATAAAAATGCGTCCTTCTTACTTTCCGTTCACCGAACCTTCTGCGGAAGTAGATGTTACTTGTTTCCTTTGTAATGGAGCAGGGTGTAATGTTTGTAAACAAACGGGTTGGGTGGAAATATTAGGATGTGGAATGGTTGACCCAGCCGTTCTCCAAAACTGTGGCATTGATCCGGAAAAATATAGTGGCTTCGCTTTTGGTATGGGTGTAGAACGCATCACCATGTTAAAATACCAAATCAAAGATATACGCCTCCTTTCAGAGAATGACAGCAGATTTTTAAGTCAATTTAGAGCCGCTTGGTAACCAAGGACTATGGTCCTAAACGTACCATTTCCCATAGGTCACCTTGTTTGGTGTATTGTAATCTGTCGTGAAGTCTATTAGGTCTTCCTTGCCAGAATTCAAAAAGTGATGGACGGACGATATATCCACCCCAGAAAGTGGGATAAGGTATCTTTTCTTCATTTTCAAAGGCTTCTGCTTTTTCTAAAAAAGCTTTTTCCAGCGTTTCTCGGGACACAATTTTGCTTTGTGGAGAGACACTTGCGCTAATCTGACTCCCTTTGGGTCTAAGATGAAAATAGGTTTGTGATTCTTCCGCCGAAACTTTTGAAACAATTCCTTCGATGCGCACTTGCCGCTCTTGCTCTCTCCACCAAAAGGACAAGGCTACACGGTCATTATCAGCCATTTGAAGACCTTTTTTGCTCTCGTAGTTGGTAAAAAAAACAAATCCTTTGGAGGAAAAATTCTTTAATAAGACAATTCTGGTAGAAGGTTGACCCTGTGCTCCTACTGTTGCCAATGTCATCGCATTGGGCTCAAATATTTTTTCCCGGATAGCTTGCTCCATCCATTTTTGGAATTGCTTAAAAGGGTCTTTATCCATATCTTGTTCCAACAAAACATGTAACCCATAATTCTCCCTTAAATCTGCTAACTCGTGTTTATGTATCATCACAACTGTGTTTTCATTTAATAACGCCTCTGCTTCCCAAATTATAAAGAAAAAAAACTTTATTTTGCATTCGGGATATCCAAAAGTAGTAATTTGGATGATTTTTTATAGAAAATAATGAATTTCTTTAATTTTATACCTGAAAGAAAAAGCATATGATTACGAAAGAAGTATTTGATTTCTTAAGCGAATTAAGTCAAAATAACAATAAGGTGTGGTTTGATGCCAATAAACGGCGTTATGAGTCTGTACGAAAGCAATTATTAGATTTTGCAGGAAGTTGGATCATTAATTTTGGTAAAGATGAGCCTTTTGTGGTGGGCATGGATCCTAAGAAATGTATGTTTCGCATAAATCGAGATGTCCGTTTCAGTGCGAACAAAGACCCTTATAAAACGAATATGGGGACTTATCTATGTGATGGTGGCAAGAACAGTGAATTAGGTGGTTATTATCTCCATATTGAGCCGGGCAAATGTTTCTTTGGTGGAGGAATTTATATGCCTACAGCACCGCAATTAGAAAAAATTAGGCAAGAAATCGATTATAATTTGAATGAGTGGACTTCTATTGTAGCGTCTAAGGATTTTGTAGGTAATTTTGGGGAATTAAGCCGTGAGAATACTTTAAAGAAAGCGCCCAAAGGATATGAAGAATCCAATCCGGCGATTGCTTACTTAAAGCTGAAGAGTTTTGTTGCCAGCAAACCTTTAGACGACAAAGTGGTTCTACAACCAAATTTTTTGGAAACACTTATATCCTTGTCAAAATCCATACAACCGATGATTCATTTTTTGAATAGGGCTTGTGGGTAAGGTGAGATATCATTTATTGATTTGCTCCATAACTGAACAAAAGAGATAGCATATTCACTAAATCTGCATCGTCATCATTATTAAAAATTATTGCGCCAACATTCGTTTTTGGGTCATAAAACATTTCTGTTGTTACCCCTTTTTCACCACCACTATGTCCTAAGACAGTTCTGCCGTCAATATCGTCAAAATAAAATGACAGGCATTGCTCTGAGCTTCCAAACTGTAGTGTTTTCATTTCTGTAGCCCCTGCGGCTGATAGTATTCGGGTTCCATTTAAGGATCCGTTTAACATGAAAGCACTAAGAAATTTAGATAAATCTATAACATTGGTCCGCAATCCACCATTGGGATAATCCGGGAAAGTATAATGTGGGTTGTTCGTGTTCTCAATATCATTGGAATATGGGATAGCTAATTCTGATAAAGGGGTTTTAGATAAGCGCCATTCTGTTTTATTCATTCCCAAAGGAATAAAAATATTGTTTTCACAATAAACATCGAAAGGCATTTGAGCAATTCTTTCTACTAAATAGCCTACAAGTGCTAATCCCAAATTGCTATACTCCTCTTTAGTACCGGGTCGTTTATTGATGAAATTATTTGAAGAATAGTACTCGCCAGTACTTAAGAAAACATCCTTAAAAAATTTATCTAAAGACATGGGGCAATCCACTCCATAACAATCTAAGTCAAATGAAAAGATATTATCGTCAGAAATGCTTGAAGTATGGCTGAGCAGCATTCTAAAGGTAATGGCCTCATCCGGATATCTAGGGTTCCTGACTGAGAAAGGGAGATATTGATTGATATCATCATCTAAGGAAATTACATCCTGATCTACTAACTGCATCAGCGCCACTGCCGTAATAGTTTTGGAGATGGATGCAATCAAATATCTAGTAGAGTCCGTAGCTGGTATTTTGTTTTCATAGTCCGCATACCCCATGGCATTGCTATATAGTATTTTATCATTCTTAACTACACAATAAGATATTGAAGTAAGGTCTTCGTAGTCCATTTCTTCCTTCAAAGCCTTTTCAAGTTCTTCAATAGAAGTAATATTCGGTAGTGCTTCTTTTTTGCAAGAAACATTGCTAAGAAGTACTAAGCAAATGGTTAGCATAGAAATGGCATTTCTCATGTATAAATCATTTTGTTGCTAAAATATATTTATTTTTTTGATGATTTTTGGACAAGTATCATAAAATTACTTAAACCCATAAAAAGTCAATAGAAGATAAGTTTAACCATCTAACCTCTGCTTGTAATCAGCACACCTGACATGATTAAGATTAATCCGGCGATATGTACTAATCCTAAGGTTTCCCCTGTTAATAATCCTATGACTACGGCAACAACCGGGATAAGAAATGTAACGGTGCTGGCAAATAAGGCATTGGTGCGAATAACCAGGTGATTGAAGATAAATAATGCTGTAGCCGTTCCCAGAATTGCCAATATGGCTATATAACCTAAGCTTTCATATGCTTTAGGAGCGGTTTTTATGACAGTGATAAAATCGGTAGTAGCTAAATATACGCCGGCAATAGGGCCAATGAACATAAATGCCAACACAGACACCAAAAGTGGATGTTCTCCCTGTATATATTTCTTCAGCAAATTACCGCTCAATCCATAGCAGAAGGTGGCTATAATGACCATAATGCCATACTTAAAATCAACATTCAACGAGCCGTCTCCAGTGAATATAATGATCATTACCGACCCTATCATTCCAAGTATTACGCCACTAATTTTCTTGACATTTACGGCAATGCCAAAAAATAAGGCACCCAGTATCAACGCAAATACCGGCGTGGTACTGTTTAGAATTCCGGTTACCGAGCTGCTTAAGTTTTCCTCTGCTTTGGCAAAAAGAAATGGCGGCAATCCACTACCAAAAATACCCACCAGAATAATGGGAATAATCTTTTTCCACGGAATCTCCCATCTTCGGATAAACAAAAATGGAAAGAAGGCACAAAAGGAAATAAAAATGCGCAAGGCGCCAACTTGATAAGCGGAAAAACTCTCGAGACCCTTTTTAATGAAAAAAAAAGAAAAACCCCAAATAAAAGCAAGTAATGCTAATAAACCCCAGTCCGAAATACTATATCGCTGTTTCTCTTCTGACAATGACTTGTTTTTTTGCAAATGTATAATTAATACTATTCATTTCTTCATTTCTCGAATTCATTTTATTTTTGCAGGAATATCCACGCATGACCTTATACCAATATATCAGTGAAGAGATTCTGAAAAAATCATGGGAGCAGTTGTTAAGGTCAATGTTTAGCAATAAGAAACTGCGTCAATTGCTCTCGCTCAAGCCGATAGAAATTTATAAATCTGCTATACAATTAGACTTTGAAGGGTCGAAAGTAGATGTTCAAATTGAATCTCATGTGGAAAATATCATCGAAAAGCGACTGAGTAATCCGTTTCTATTCTTTGATTTCTCGCAGTGGATGTCCAGAACGCCATTGTCTTATAATTTCCATGTGCATGCATTGGCGAAGATGGATTTTGCCAATGTTGCCAATTACCTCACTAAGCATTTTGTCAATATTGAATATGCTTTGGAAGAAGGCAAATATAAGTTTTCCATCCAAAAGATAGAATTAAGTCATGTCAGAAACAAATTACAGGTGCATCTTCACATTCAAGGTCAGGCAAAATGGTGGCGGGTAACCAAAAAAGCGAAAGGCATATTGAAGATGGAAGGAAATCTTGCTTATAATCCTGTGAAGAAGCTTGTACATGCCATTGATGTTGATTACGCCATTGATGCCAATGATGCTGTTATAAAACTCATAGACAATAAATATCACCATGATTTCAAACAACAACTGACACGTTTTCTGCGCTTAAATGTGCGAGAAGAGTTGTTCAATGCAAAGATTGCAGCACAAGAAGAAATCAACAAAATACAAAGCAACCCTGAATTTTTTGTGAATGGTGCTTTGCTGGATTTAGAAATAGAAAGAATTTACGCTGATAAGGAAGGAATAAAAGCCACCTTGAAAGCAAGTGGTAAGCTACACCTGAATCGTTGATTGTATGAAAGCAATGGTGGCTGTGATGGCCGCCGCACACGGCTCCGGCAACACATCAGCCGTCCACGGATGACTACCGCCAAACGTATGGTCTCCAGAGGCAATAAAGACAAGTTGGCTCTGTGGTTGCCAACGGTGCAGTTCCTCGGCATCTGTCGGCAGAACGACATCGTCCTCCTGCCCGTGCAGGATGAGCCAAGGCTTTTCAATATTTTTTGCCGCTTGTTTCATATCAAGTCTAGCGTAATTGGCGATATAATCCTCATATAATTGATAGTATAAAGGCATTTTTTGATCTGTTCGTGCATTTATCGTGAAAAACACGTTTTCTACTTTCCATGCTTCTAATGGAATGCCGGCCATGAATTTATCGAAAGTAAGTACAGACCCCCAAGTAATGATACCTGTAACACGCACGTCCTCAACGCCTTTTAAGAGGGTAATCCCGCCTCCACGACTGTGTCCAATCAAGAAAAGTTGCTTGTCCAGTTCTTTATCTAAAAGATAGGGTTGTTTTTCCAAAATATAATCCAATACCCTTCCCAAATCATCCATTTCAATGCTGTAATTATTATTGCCAAAAGCCTCTAAATCAACGAAGTCGATAAGGTGTTGTGGCGTGGTGCCATTATGGGAAAAGTTAAACTTCACAAAGACAAATCCTTGTTCTGCAAAGGTTTTTGCCACTAAATCATAATGCCCCCAGTCTTTAAATCCTTTGAAACCATGTGAGAAAACAATAATGGGCTTAGCCTTTCCCGTTCTTTTATAGAAGATGTCTAAAGAAATGGGCAATCCTTTGCTACCTTTGACAATGATATTTTTGTGTATTTGCATATATGTATGTATTACGAAATTTTAGCCCAAATGCCCTTATCTGACGATTCCTCGGAGAGATATTTGTGCAACCCGTAGTTTTCTTGTTTTTGTAATAGAGGATCTTCTTCCAATGTTAAAATGGCGGCTTTTCTGGCTTCTTCCAGAATGGGCGTATCCGTAGCAAGGTTGGCAATTTTTAGGTTGTAACCGCCACTTTGCCGTGTGCCTTCCAGTTCGCCCGGCCCACGAAGTTGTAGGTCAACCTCCGCAATTTTGAATCCGTCATTGGTGTCCACCATTGTTTGAATACGCTTTTTGCCATCTTGAGAAAGTTTATAACTCGTCATTAGGATGCAGAATGATTGTTCCGCACCACGCCCCACCCTACCCCGCAATTGGTGCAACTGCGAAAGACCAAAACGCTCCGCATTTTCAATAATCATCACACTGGCATTCGGCACATTTACGCCTACTTCAATCACAGTAGTGGCCACCATGATATGTGTTTCTCCTTTTACAAAGCGCTGCATTTCTGCATCTTTGTCTGCGGATTTTAACTTTCCATGAACAACACTCACACGATATTCTGGCAATGGAAAATTTGTTGAAATATGTTCAAATCCTTCCATTAGGTTTTTCATATCCGATTTTTCAGACTCTTCAATGAGGGGGTATACAATATAAATCTGTCTGCCTAGCTGTATTTGTTCTTTGATAAATCCTAACACACGAAGTCGATGTGCCTCGCTATAATGAACGGTGGTAACCGGTTTTCTTCCCGGTGGAAGCTCATCTAAAACGGAGACATCTAAATCACCGTATAAAGTCATCGCTAAGGTTCTGGGTATCGGTGTGGCGGTCATTACCAATACATGCGGTGGGATGCTGTTTTTCTTCCATAGCTTAGCACGTTGGGCTACGCCAAAACGATGTTGCTCGTCAATGACGGCCATGCCGAGGTTAGCAAATTTTACGGTGTCTTCAATCAACGCATGGGTGCCTATTAAAATTTGAATTTCATTGTTCTCTGCTGCCAACAATATTTCTTTTTTTGCCTTAGCCTTTGTAGAACCGGTAAGCAACTCGACACGTATATCCATGTTTTGTAGAAGTCTGGAAACCTCATGGAAATGTTGCTGAGCGAGGATTTCTGTGGGTGCCATCAATGCCCCTTGATAACCGCTGTCTACCACCATTAAAAGTGACAAGAGCGCTACCATCGTTTTACCACTACCGACATCTCCCTGTAAGAGGCGATTCATCTGATGTCCTGACAGGGTGTCTTTTCGAATTTCCTTTAGAACTTTTTTCTGTGCATTGGTCAGTTGAAATGGGAGATAGTTTTCATAAAAATCGTTGAAGCATTTCCCTAAACTCCCCAATACAATACCACGTCCTTTCTGTTTCAGAATTTTATTCTTAATCATTCCGATTTGGATGAGAAAGAGTTCCTCAAATTTCAGCCGTCGTATAGCCTGATTTTGTGCTTCAATGGTTTTGGGGAAATGTATTTTTTGGATGGCTTCGTATCGCGAAATAAGCCTGTACGCTTGTATGATGGATTGGGGTAAGTTTTCGGGTAAGTGTTCTGGTCTCACTTGGAGAAAGAGTGTTTCTAATAACCTCGCAATTCCTTTGGAATCCAGGCTTTTATTCTTCATCTTCTCTGTGGTATTATACAAAGCGCGAAAAATGCCGGAATGTTTATTTTCAAAAGTCGTGAACGGTTCTAATTCGGGATGTGAGAAGTTAAGCTTTTTGTTAAACTCTGTTGGTTTTCCGTATAACACATACGTTTCAGCAGGAGAAAATGCGCCTTCTAACCATTTAAATCCTTTAAACCACACCAACTCTATGCTCCCAGTATCATCTGTGAATTTTGCTGTTAACCGCTTGCTGGAGCCGTTTCCCACATAAGCCATTCCACTTATTTTTCCTTTGAGTTGCACATATGTTTGGGTATCGTAAATTTCAGTAACAGCATAGAATTTTGTCCTGTCAACATATTTATAAGGGAAGTATTTGATGAGGTCGCCGAAAGTGAATATTTCCAATTCCTTTTTTAGCACGTTGGCTTTTTCCGGCCCGACGCCTTTTAAGTATTCAATCGGAGTGGATAAAAAGCTGGTCATAACATGGTTAAAGGTTAAAACTTTATCTCCATTGGATGGTATTTACCAATTCCTGGACGTCTTTTCGGAAGAAATCGACACATGGCTGGAGAGAGTCCGCATTGGGTTCGCAGTTGAAATACAATGAACCTCTCACAAAATGCTGTGTGCTGTCTGTCGCAAAAAATTGTACAGCTGAAGCTGCATTTCCACCTACATCATAAATAAACCCAAAGACATTGTTTTGCTTGTTTTCAAAATATGTTTCATCGATGAAATCAGCCTTGATGCTATGTTTAAAGGTTAGTCGGAATGCATCACCCACCAATTTTTCCAATGTGTTTCTGCCTTGGATATCCTTATAACTCATAAATATGGTAGCATTATAGTCTTTGAACTTAACATTCAACCAGCAGGGATGTTCCGGTCGCTCATGGAAGAAAGACGTGTCGCGATCGATGGTGGCATAATTGGGTACCATGAAGGTGTATGGGCAGGACACATCATCTAGCAGTCTGTATTTTTTTTCGGGGAATTCAATGTTATAATAACCTCTTGGTTTGGGCACAAAGTCTTGTTTACAGCCTGATAAGCACATCAGCAACATACAAAACATGACCAGCCGTTTCATTAATTTCATTTTTCAAAGGTAATCTTTACACGCAATATTCTTGTGTTATTTACTTCTAAAACAGTAAATGTTTGCTGGTGATAGGTAACATGATCGCCTTCTATTGGGATATGCCCTTTTAATTCCAAGATAAGTCCACCGAGCGAGTCTGACTCATCTCTTACCTCATCATAGAAATCAGAGGGAAGATTTAAGACATCACAGATATCATTTAGTGGTGTTTTAGCTTCGAAAATATAGTTGTAATCATCTAATTTCTGGAAAGAAATCTCCTTTTCATCGTCAAATTCATCTTTGATATCACCAATGACTTCTTCTAAAACGTCTTCTAATGTAACCAAGCCAGATGTTCCACCATATTCATCTACAATAATAGCGAGGTGGCTTCTTTTCAATTGAAATTCTTCCAGGAGGTCGTCAATTTTTTTATTTTCAGGCACAAATAAAGGATTGCGCATCAAAGTCTTCCAGTCAAAATGTGTAGGTTCTTTCAAGAATTTCAACAAATCTTTGATAAAAATAACGCCAATGATGTTATCGAGGTCTTCTTCATAAACAGGAATTCTAGAATATCCCGACTCACGAACCACCTGTAAGAGTTGGTTAAAATCAATATCTTTATTTACTCCAACGATATCCATTCGGCTTCTCATGATTTGTTTAGCAGAAATATTGCCAAATTTTACGATGCCTTTGAGGATTCTAGTATTTTTCAAATTGTCCACATCATCAATCGCCAAATCAATGGCCTGATCGATGTCTTTAGCGCTCACCCCTCGATTTTTTCCTTCCAGTTTTTTCTCCAAGTAGTTTGTCGACTTAGTAAGGATGCTCACCACCGGGTTCAATAGCCACGCTAAGAAACGCAGCGGCGTGATGACAAACCTGCTAACGGAAAGATTATTGACGGAAGCATATACTTTTGGCAACACTTCACCGAAAAGCAATAGGAAAAATGTTACCAACACCACTTGTATCAAAAATTCCAACACTTGATTTTGTGCAAAGAATTCCTGATTGAACCAGTCTTTGGTAACTTTATAAAAAACAACAACAATGGAGATATTAAAGATATTATTGGCAACGAGTATGGTGCCTAATAATTTCCGGGGTTTTGAGATAAATTCCAAGATCTGCTTGTCAATAGGTTGGGTGCTTTCTTCTAAATCTTTTATCTGATTATTGTCTAAAGAAAACATGGCTACCTCTCCGGAAGAAGCAATACCGGAGCCTATCACCAATAACAACATTATTAGGAGTTCAAAAGCAATTCCTGCATGGAATGGATTAAAGACATCACTCCATGAAATATAAGCAAATATTACATTTAATAAACCTGAGGATAAACTACCGTCTTCCAATTAGTTGGTTTTTAGTGAGCAATTAAAATGGCAAATCATCGCTGGCATCTTCAATGTCAAATGATTTTTCAGTAACTTCATTGGCTTGTTGTTGTTGCGTTTGACTACTATTTGTATTGGTGTGTTCTTGGTCATTATTTCTACGCTCCAAAATAGAAAACATATCTGCAACTACCTCTGTCACATATCTTTTGTTACCATCCTTATCATCCCAAGAACGGGATCTTATCTTTCCTTCGATATAAATAGGCATTCCTTTTCTTAGGTCACGTTCTGCCCTTTCTGCTAACTGTCGCCACATGACAATGTTATGCCATTCAGTTTGCTCTGCCCAAGTGCCTTCTTTGGTTTTATATGGCTCTGTTGTTGCAAGGGAGAATTTGGCAACCGTTGTATTGGCATCCAACCGCTTCACCTCCGGGTCTCTGCCCAGATGTCCTATTAGAATTACTTTGTTGATACCTCTCATAAATCATTAGTTATTAGTGAAATAAACATCTAATATATCAAATAATTTTATCTTTTAAAAATTCCCTTATGATTTTTGGAAAAGCAAAGGTATGAATTATTTCAGCATCTATCCAGAATAAATCTTCTAATGTCTGCAAGAGTGGGTCTTCTTTTTCGATTTCTTGAAAAATGGCGCATATTCTTCTATGCGTCAATAATTGTTGATAAACGACAGAGGATGTGCTGGCCGCGAATGTTTCGAAAGATTGCTTATCCATTATTTCCATCTTTGGCAATTGGTACAATCCTTTCCAGATATCTTCCTGTGTTCTTTTTTGCAACAGCACTTTATTGTCATCTTTAACCACTAAGAATCGGAAATAGCGGGTTTTCTTTTGCAGGCTTTTTTCTTTTATTGGAAGTTTTGATACTGCTTTATTATAGAGTGCTTGGCAGTTTATTTGTAATGGGCATCCCGCACAAAGTGGCAATTGCGGTTTGCAGACCGTTGCCCCAAAATCCATGATGGCTTGATTATATATGGCAGGATGCTTCCGATCGAAACACGTTTCTGCCAATTCGCGGAAGTGCTTTTTTCCAAGTAGGGTATCTATGGGCGTTTCTACCAGAAAGAAACGAGATAAAACGCGATAAACATTTCCATCAACAACCGCTTTCGGGTAATTATAGGCAAAAGAAGAAATGGCAGCAGCCGTATATTCGCCAACGCCCTTAAGGGCAAGTATTTCTTCATAGTCGAAAGGAAAGACGCCGCTATACTTTTCAGTGATTATTTTGGCCGTTTCATGAAGGTTTCTGGCACGTGAATAATATCCCAATCCCTCCCAAAGCTTTAATACCTCATCAATAGAAGCATTTGCTAAATCTTGAACAGTGGGGTATTTTTCTACAAACCGCAAATAATAAGGCATTCCCTGTTCTACACGTGTTTGTTGCAATATTATTTCCGAAAGCCATATATAATAAGGATTTTTGGTGTCTTTCCATGGTAAGCGGCGGTTTTGGGTTTTATACCAATCTAAAAGAGCCTTTTGAAAGAATGTAATCATTTTTTAATATAAAAAAAATTGAAATAAAGTGGATTATAGTTTTGAAATTCAATATTTTTTCTGATTTTTGTAAATCGTTATTGATTTTTTTTGCAAAATATAAATATTATGAGAAAAGCTGACATTATCACAAGAATTTCTGAAAAAACTGGCGTACCTAAAGTAGATGTATTGGTTTCTTTGGAAGCATTCTTTAAGGAAGTAAAAGATTCTTTAGCTGAGGGGGAAAATATTTATGTCAGAGGTTTTGGCTCTTTCATTCGTAAAACGAGGGCTGCAAAGATTGGACGTAATATTAAAAAGAATGTTGCCATAGAAATTCCGGAGCACGATATTCCGGCTTTCAAACCTTCTAAGATGTTTTTGGAAGAAGTGAAGCAAGCGAGCATTGACCAACGCAAAGGGAAGTAAAAACAGCTTCGTTTATGGGTAAACCGCAATTCCTGGTAGTGCTACTGGGAGTAGTTCTTGTGTTCGTACTATTTAAGTTTGGCAATACCATTCCACCTAAAAAGCAGGAAACACCTGTTGCTATGTCTATGCCATCAGGGTTGACATTTGATCAGTATGAGTCTATTCAATTGAAGACGGCACAAGATTCTATAAAGACCAATATCGGTATTGAGAAAAATAAACTTACGCAAAACGGCGTGACAACGGAACAAAAAAGTGCCATCTATAGACGAATAGCAGATTTATGGCAAAAACAAGGAAATATCCCACTTACTGCGTACTATTCTTATAAGCTAGCACAGGAAAAAAGCACGAAAGAAGGCTATATAAATGCTGCTAACAATTTTTTCATAGCATTTACTGAACAAAATGATACATTAATTCAGCAAAATGTTATTAACTTTGCGCTCTCTTCTTACGAGGAGGCTCAAAAAAGGGGCGATACAGGCGATGACTTAAAGATAAAAATAGCGCGTTTGTATGTTCAAGGTACAGGTGAGCCAATGAAAGGTATCGGGATTCTTAGGGAAATCATCCAGAAAGACTCAACAAATGTACCGGCTTTGGTGGAGTTAGGCAGGTTATCTATCATGTCAGGACAGTTTGAAAATGCTGTTCAGCGTTTAGAAGCCGCTATCCGTCTGGAACCACAGAATGCGGAAGCACTCTATTTTTTGGCGCTAAGTAATGAAGGGTTAGGGAAAAAGGATTTGGCTATAAAGCAATTAGAAATGTGTAAATTGTTAGTAGCTAATGAAGATTTTAACAGAGAAATAGACGAATATATTCTTACATTAAAGAACAAATAAAAATATAAGTTATGCCTTGCGGTAAAAAAAGAAAAAGACATAAAATAGCCACTCACAAGCGTAAAAAAAGATTGAGAAAAAATAGACATAAGAAGAAAAAATAATCTCCTTATTCGATTAATTCATTAAAATCTACTGATTGTGCTTAGAGACTTGATTATTCACTCTAGCACCACGGATGTAGAAATTGCGCTTTTAGAAGACAAAAAACTTGTTGAATATCATAAAGATAGCATAGATGGAAGCGGCTTTAATGCCGGAGACATCTTTCTGGGAAGAGTAAAAAAAATAAACCCCGGATTAAATGCTGCCTTTATCGATATTGGACATGACAAAGATGCCTTTATACATTATACTGATTTGAGTCCGAACTTACTTTCGCTCAAGAAGTATACTTCAGAAGTCATTAAGGGCAAAACAACACATCTCAGTGGTGATTTCCTACTTGAACCGGAAATAGAAAAAAACGGTTCTATAGAGCAGGTATTGTCTAAAAACGACCTCCTGATTTTCCAAATCCTTAAGGAAGCCATATCTACAAAAGGTCCGCGACTCTCCTGCGAAATAACTATCCCCGGACGTTATTTGGTCTTAGCTCCGTTTACCAATCATGTGGGCGTTTCCAAAAAACTTGAAAACAAAGAAGAACGCAAAAGACTTATTGATATTCTCCACGAAATCAAAGGTCCTAACTTTGGACTTGTTGCCAGAACAAACGCTGCCACTGTTTCTAAAGAGGAAATCATCAACGACAATAACGAATTGATGGCACGCTGGAAAAAAATGACCAGAAATGCCGTCAAAGAATCGTTGCCGAAATTATTGCTCTCAGAAATGGATAAAACCCTCAGCATCATCCGTGATATCATCAATGATAGTTTTAACAGGATTGTTACAGACGACCCCATGGTTTATCAGGGAATAAAAACCTATCTGGAGAAAAAAGCACCTAGCATGCTTTCCATCTTGTATCATCATGAAGGAGACACACCCTTGTTAGAAGAGTTTTCCGTGAGCAGACAGGTGAAAGGTGCTTTTGGAAAAACTGTTACCCTGAAAAGCGGTGCATACCTTGTCTTGGAAAATACAGAAGCACTCAGCGTCATTGATGTAAATAGTGGGCCTAAAATTAATGCACAAGCGGATCAGGATTTAAACGCCCTGAATGTTAACCTTGAAGCAGTCAATGAAATTGCCAGACAAATGAGGTTGCGTGATATCGGTGGAATCATTGTAATAGATTTCATCGATATGAAATCGGCAGAATATAAAAATCGCGTATTAGAGGCGATGCATGCGGCAATGAAAAATGATAAGGCTAAACACAGCATACTGCCCATCAGCAAATTTGGCTTAATGGAAATCACCCGACAAAGAGTAAAAGAACAAGTAAATATAGATACGACTGAACCCAATCCCGCTAAAGATGATAGGATTGAAAGCAGCTTACTTTTGGTAGATAAAATAGAAAGAGAAATACTTTCTATCCCTAAGAATGGATTCAACAAATATCTGTTATACGTACATCCATTTGTGAAGGCCTATCTCAATCAAGGCATTTTTCCAACCCCGTGGAAATGGTATAGAAAAACGGGCATTTGGGTAAAAATTCTTCAGGACAGCAGTTTACACTTACATGATTATCAGATCATCAACAAGCAATCCAAGGAAAAAGTAAAGTGATTGCATGTGCTTTCTCATCCAAGATTCCCAATAACTATCTTTAGTACGTCACACGAATCTGCTATGTGTTATCATGAAGACACGAGAACAAAAATGTATTACTTTATAAATCATCACTCTAAGTATTTCCCTACGATGGGCAACCTTCTACCCATACCGAAGGCTTTATGGGAAACCCTCAACATCGGTGGTGTTTGGTAGCGTTTGTACTCAGCACGATTTACTAATTTTAGCACGCGTTTCACCAATGCCTCATCATAACCTTTTGCCAAAATCTCGTCTAATCCTTGTTGATTTTCAATATATTCATATAAAATTGGGTCTAAAATTGGGTATTCAGGAAGCGAATCAGAGTCTTTTTGTCCGGGGCGCAGCTCCGCAGAAGGCGGTTTTACCGTTACATGATGTGGGATAATTTCTTTGTCTTTATTGACAATCTTGCAGACTTCATACACTTGTGTTTTGTACACATCTCCCAACACGCCAATACCACCACATAAATCACCGTAGATAGTCCCATAGCCAACCGCTGCCTCACTTTTGTTGGTAGTATTGAGCAATATATAGCCGAATTTATTACTCAGCGCCATCAGGTAATTCGCTCGAATTCTAGCTTGCAGGTTTTCTTCTGTGACATTAAAAGGAAGTCCCTCAAAATGTGGCTGTAATATTTTATCGTATTGGTCAAAGACTTCTTTAATAGGAATAATTTTGTAGGGTGAACCCAGATTTTTCACCAGTTCCAAAGAATCGCTAACGGAATGCTCAGAAGAATACTGAGAAGGCATCAGTACAGATAGCACATTTCCTTTCCCTAGAGCTGCCACAGCTAATGCCACCGTAAGTGCTGAATCCACACCACCGGAGAGCCCTACAATAGCTTTGGTGAAGCCGAGTTTTCGAAAGTAATCTTTTATGCCGATAACTAAAGCATCATGCATCAATTGATATTTTTCTTTAGGCTGTTCTTTTTGCGGCATTAGATGGTCTGTATCAAATACTTCTACTCCTTCTTCAAAATAAGGCATTTCCCTGATGAGGTCTCCATTAGCAGCTACTACCAATGATCCACCATCAAAGATGACTTCCGTTTGTGCGCCTACCTGATTGGCATAAAAAAGTGGCAATCCATACCGTTTGGCGTTGGCTTTAGCAATATCAATGCGCTCGGCTGCATGGTTATATGAAAAGGGAGAGGCGGAAAGGTTAATCATAATATCGGGTTGCTGCCCAATAAGTTCATCCATAGGACAAACCTTATATAATGGGTTCTCGTTGCCGATGTTCCAAATATCTTCACATACGGTTATTGCCAACCTTTTCCCATTAAAATCAATGGTTGAAAATTCATGTGCCGGTTCGAAATAGCGATATTCATCAAAGATATCATAGGTGGGCAAAAGGGCTTTATGGCTGGTATGAATGATCTTTCCCTGATACAAAAGAAAGGCAGTATTGTACAAATCTTTCCCTTCTTTAGCAGGGTTGAAAGAAGGGGAACCAACGATGACAGCTAGTTTATCTTTCCCGTATGCGGCTACTCTGTCTACAATGGCTAAGGAAGCCTTTGTAAAGTGCTTATAGTCTAAAAAGTCTCTGGTTGGATAGCCACAAACGCTGAGTTCGGGAAATACTACCAAATCAGCCGAAAGGGCAAATGCTTTGTCTATTCCTTCGCAAATTTTGAGGAAATTGCCTTCAAAATCGCCGATAAAGGGGTTGATTTGTGCTAATGCTATTTTCATAACCTGTAAAAATAAAAAATCCTGTTACAAAGTATGCAACAGGATGATATAACGGAATATTTTTTGTTAAAATAAAACACCTATTCTGATGCCGAAATTGCGGGTAGCCACCCTTTCTTTGTCATCATCGTCCAACTGATTCACAAATCCATTGGTAAAATACAAACCACCTACTAATGAAGTATTGTCAGAAACGGAATACTCCAATCCTGCTTCGAAATTCAACCCAAAATTAAATGGATTTACATTTTTAATAGTGTTCGGATAGAAGGGAACATTTTTAAAATCATCATTATCTCCGGCGAGAACAGATACTCCATCTAAGGTTTTGTCGAAATCCACTCTTCTGCGAATGGTAAACGATGGAATTACACCAAAAGCACCATAGTAAGTAATATAACCGATTTCATTAGACCTTAATTTCAAGGTTAACGGAATTTGAATATGTTGCAATTTTCCTGTCAATGCTACTTTTCCGGCTTTATATATCGTATCATCCGGCTCGCCTTCACCTTGTCCGGGAATAATTTGCATCTCTGTGCCTTCACTTACTAATTTGCCGCCATCCAAAGTAAGGATAAGTCCCGTGCCAATGGCATATCTTTCGTTATTGCCAAATTTATAATCTAATAATACGCCATAATCTAAACCAAATCTCGCACCACCACTGCTGTGTTGTGAGTTATCAGGTTTCCACCATGATATTCCGGGACTGGCAGTAAAGCCAAAACGCAGGTTCTCTGCTTGTGAAAAAACGTCAACAATTGAAAAAACAATCAGACAAAAGATAAGAATTCGTTTCATACCACTAAATTTGTAATTTAATAGGTCAAAAATAGAAAAATTATGGAATATTTATTTGAAAATCATCCTATAATAGTTTCTTAATAAAATAGTTAACAAAATGAATGTGAAAAACAAAGTAATACAAACCCTAACAATGGTGGCGATATTATTGGCCATTGGTAGTTGTCGCAATAATAACAATCATCGTGTTGCCACAACTAAGGCTGAGGAAGTGGAGGATGTGCATATCATAAGGTTTGAGCAAGAATTGTTTAATATCCCTCCTACGGCGATGGCAACCGGTTTGCCAAAGTTGGGCACAAGATATCCTGATTTCTATTCAATTTATGTTGAGCGGGTATTAGGCGCTACTGCAAACTATAAAGAATATGCCAGCTATGCCAACCTCATGACAGATTTTGTAACAAATCCATATGTGAGAGGGTTATACGATACCGTGCAAACACATTTTCCTGATTTAAAGCCTGTAGAAAAGGAGTTAAAAGTAGCTTTTAAGCATTATAAGTCCTTTTTTCCGGATAGCACATTACCACAAGTATATTCGTTTATCTCAGAATTCTCGAATGGTGCTTTTACTTTTGAAAATAATATTGGGATTGGTTTGGATATGTATTTAGGAGAGCAATATCCATACTATAAATCTGAAGACTTGGGTTTTCCTGCATTTATGATTAAACGCTTCAAACCTGAAAACATTACCTTGAATGTTATGAACGTTCTCTCGACAAGTATTATTCCGGAGTTACCGCAAAACGCCAACCTGCTGGATCATATGCTTTACTATGGTAAATCATTGTATTTTATCCAACAAATGTTGCCCTCGAAGAAAGCACATGACATCATTTATTATTCCAAAGAAAATTGGCAGTGGTGTAAGGAGAATGAAGTAAATATTTGGCAGTATTTTATTGAAAGGAATTTGCTATTTGATAGTGGTATGTTAGATTTCCTGAAATATGTTCAGGATGCCCCTTCAACGTATGGGATGCCGTCGGGTGCTCCCGGAAAAGTAGGTGCTTGGATTGGCTGGCAAATCGTGGATCATTACATGGAGCAAAATCCTGATGTTACCTTAGGACAGCTATTGGTGAATACCAATGCTCGTGAAATCCTCGAAAAGAGTGGGTATAAACCAAAGAAATAATCCTATTTTTGTCAACGAAATTTCCGATAGATGAATAAGAATTTTACATTCCATCCTACTTTAGTAGATAGCGTTTCAAGCAAGTGCGATATAGCTAAGTGGGATGAAGTAATGGCTGCTTGGGAGAAGAAAGAATATTTGCAATCGCTGCAAAGTTTGTTCGATTATGTAGACCCTGAGTTGGCAAAAAAATATGCAAATGTGGAAAGAACCTTGTGGAAAGTGCCGCATGGGTCGGTAATCGTTCAAATGGAAATTACCGCAGAGTTGTTTAAAGTAGAGGCACCCTTTTTGACTATCACGGGTGCTAAGAAAATTCCTTTGCTCAGACAAGTGGCGCAGTTGAATTTTCACCCACTGACCATTACCAAAATTGACATGAAAGAGGATTGTCTTTATTTTAGGTTTGCTTGTCCTTTGGAATTATGTGAACCCTATAAAATATACGATGCCTTAAGAGAAATTTGTATCAATGCTGATCAGTATGATGATGCGTTTATCAAAAAATTTGATGCGAAGAGGATTCAGGAACCAATCATAACGCCATATAGTCAGGAGACAAAGCAGAAGGCTTGGGACTACCTGCAATTATATCTAAGTGAGGCAGATGAAGCTTTCAAATACTTCGAAGAACGTCGATTGTCGGGCTTTGAATGGGATGTTATCATGATTACCCTCATGAAATTGGAATACCTAATATCGCCACAGGGCAACCTCAGAAATGACATAGAAAAGCAACATATTGACATGGGCACCAATGAGGATATTGCCACAAAAGTGCAACGTGGGAAAGATTTCTTACGCCAACTCCGCAATATGAGTCGTACTGAATTTGATGCTGACTTATATAAAATTGATACACTCATACAATATAAGTTTAGAGCAACTTTACCGAATATAAAACAAAACCTACAAGGAGCATTGGATCAGGCAAAGAAAGAAATAGAAAACAAAGACTATATTGGCGCAATGCTTACTTTGGAGTACAATTTCTTCAATATGTATTATTTCAACCATGTTGGAGATGAAATAGATGCTTTGGTACGGCCTTCTTTAGAAAATGCTTCCGGCAAACCTGTCGCTGAAGCAGCAGATATCCTATATAAAGCAATGGAAGATCTGATAAACGGAAATATTCCCGTTCAAAGGGCGGCACCACCACAAGGAAGAAAGGAAGAAAAGAAGGGATTTTTTGCAAAATTATTTGGTAATTAACCCAAAAGAAAATCATGATGAATCAACAGGAATTAAAAGATGCAGTATTTAAGATAAATACGGCTACAGGAAGTGGAACAGGGTTTTACCTAAAGAACTATGATGTGTTTGTTACCAACCACCATGTAGTAGATGGCAATCATCTTGTTTCTCTTGAAAACCAACAACAGGAGCGGCATTTGGCGAAAGTAGTCTTTGTAAATCCTGATGTGGATATTGCCTTGCTAAAAACAGACACCAAAATATGTCATGCTGAAATTCCTTTTAATGAAGTCTTGGAAGTACAAAGTCGTGACAAAGTGTGGGTACTTGGGTTTCCTTTTGGCATGCCCTTTACTGTTACCGAAGGTATTGTTTCCAACAACAAGCAATTATTGGAAGGGAAGCACTACATACAAACCGATGCTGCCGTCAATCCCGGCAATAGTGGAGGGCCTGTTGTTGACGCCAATGGAAATTTGGTAGGTATAACGAATGCTAAATTCAATAATGCGGACAATGTAGGGTTTGCCATTCCGGCACAAGTGCTGAGAGAGGAATTAAATACGTTGGCAAAGAACCCTAATAACCAATTTTCGGTGAAATGCCATTCCTGCAAGAACCTGATTTTTGAAAAAACAGAATACTGCCCAAACTGTGGTGCCAATGTGGATGTAAAGCAGTTTGAAGAAAGAAAAGGCGACTATTTTGTTGCATTTGTAGAGTCTGCCATTCAGGAAATGGGTATCAACCCGGTTTTAACCCGCAGTGGTACTGATTTTTGGGAATTTCATAGTGGGAGTTCTCTGGTGCGTATTTTTGTTTATAATCAGAGTTTTATGTACGCCACCTCACCGATGAATGAGATGCCGACGGAAAATATAGAACCTTTACTGAATTATGTTTTATCCAATCCGGTGGAACCTTATCAGTTAGGTATATATAATAATCAGATATTCCTTTCTTACCGGATACGAATGACAGACATAACCTCTTCAAAACAAGGGGTATTAAAATCCTTGCTGACCAACTTAATTCTCAAAGCAGATGAAATGGATGATTTCTTTGTTCAGCAGTATGGTTGTCCAAAGACCAATTTTGCAAGACAGGTGTGATGTCATGTACACGAAAGGGCTTCTATTCTTCTATTTTTTTATCTTTTTGTCTGTTGAAATTAGCGCCCAAACCAGCCCAACAATTGAAAAAGAATTAGCATCAACGTTATCCTATCCAAGAATATGGTGGGAGCAAAATATTGAAGTAAGCCTTCTTTATCAGGTTATTAATGAAGGCGATTCCTTACAAGTCATGCTTATCTCGAACACTAGAGACCTTTACACAGCAAGTATAGAATATTCGTTAAAACATTTGCCAATATCATTATTTGAAAAAGGCGAACCATATTATCTGCTTTTAAGGTTTGATGACCTCACATATATTGGTGATAGCACCCTATTTAACATATCAATACCTGACAATATTTCTGAAAGTCAATTAATAAGAATGGATATTACCTATGGGGAGTCTATAGTAGGAGAGATAGATAGCATTATCGCTTTGATAGATACTAACCCAAACCTAATATGGGAAATGGAAAAAAAACCGTTGGATGATGATTTTTATTCTGAATTTCCCCAAATAAAGAAGTTTTTTAATAAGAGAATTGAAAAAGGTATTTTTTTAAAGACAAACTATGGATATTGCTCATTCGCAAAAGTAACTATTAAAAGAGGAAAGGAACATCATGAAACTTTAGTACTACCAACCGACTTGGCATATTTAACAAAGAAAGGTACATTAATATACGGAAACAATGAAAAATATTCCTTTAGTCATCCAAAATCATTGACAACCGAATCATTTTTACGACTGTTTGAATCAATAAAGGAAACACCCATCCTGTCAAATAATCTATTCAATGAACAAAAATCAGATGGAATATCAAATATGGTTTATGTTTTTGAGGACGGTTATTATAAATGCATTCCTATAAAAAATATGGAAATCGATGTTACGCTGTACGGTTCAGAATTATTAATTTTAAATAGAGAAATACTAAGGAGTTTTAATGATTTTTTACATTCTTGTATTTCAATTATTCTTATAGAAAGTAAGTAATCTAAATCAATTTCTTCAAGGCACTATTTCTTAAAAAACCGACCAGAATACCTTCGCATCATTATGCTACCAATTATTGCTACGGCCGTTGACAATCCAATAGTTAGGACAATGATGGCCACAGGATTCTTTAATGTTCTAAAAGTGGCCTCTACAAAGAAAGCGGCATAAAGCCCTATTACTGCTCCATTGATACCGTAATAGTGTTTGCGCAGCCAATCTTTATCTTTTCGCCGTATGACCGGTATCATACCACGGATTAGTGAAACTAAACTTACCATTGTAAGTATGTGAAATGGACCAAGCTTGCCGTTATTCTGCATCATCACTCCAAAGGAGCTGATATTGAGTATCAACATATTTATCACAAAAAAATAGCCGACACGTTTATGTTGTACTGTGCCTTTCTTCCAAGCATAGATAAACCAAGTACTCACAATGGCCAGCGAGGCACTTACCAAGTGGATACCACCATAGATATTGTGTATTTTCCATTCCATATTCGCTGTTTTATATATTTAAATATTTTCTTAATGAAAGAACATAAGTATTAAAGGCTTCCTTCCCCAAAGGAGAGATTTTGCATGTAGTATGGGGATAATTGTTTTTATACGACTTAATTACCTCAATATAATTGGCTTCTTTTAGTTTGTTGATTTGAACACTTAAGTTTCCGGATGTTGCACTTGTTTTCTCTTGCAGATAGGAGAAGTCAGCTTCCTCCACCTGCATAAGTAAAGACATGATGGCCAAGCGCAATTGCGCATGTAATAATGGATCTAAATCATTTAACGGCGCCATTAGATTGTCTTTTTAGTATGAATCCCGGAATAACATAAGAAAACAATAATGAAACCGATAACATCAGCAACAATTCTGAACCCTGAATAAACAATGAGATAAATGCACAGCAAAACGCGACCAAACTACCATAGATGAGTGGTTTGAAATCCAAAACTTTCCCTGTGGCAAAAGTACCCATTCCATATATCAGCATAAATATTGGAAAGCTAACTTGAAACCCGAAACGATTTCCTACCACTATCAAGAATATCATGCCAATTCCAAATGGAATCCATATGGCTTGCATGGCCTTGTCTACGAATGATTTCGCTTTTCTACTTTTGCTTCTTTTGGAAACATCTACCACCGTAATTATGGCACCAACAATCATCAGAAGCCAAGCATAATGGCCATAGGGAAAGTCGAGCTTGATACAGATGTATTGAATCAGCGATGCGAAAATTGTCAGAAAACCCCATGTTAGGAACAAAAAACTATGTCCCCTTAAATCTGCCTTGCTATTCTCAATCATGGAGAGTATTACCTGCATACCCTCTTGTGGATTGTTCAATTGTTTGTCTTCCATTTTAATTCTTTAAATATATTGCAAATATAAACTACTTTATTTTATAAAGCAAATTTATTTTAAAAAAACTAATAAAACGCTTTTCTTCTTATTCTGATATTTAGTGTTTTTTTGCGGTGTTGATATTTTTGTTTTATATATCGAATGGGTATTTGTCTTTCTTTACCTTGGGTAAGATACCCAATAGGAGTTACACCAAACAATGGCTTTTTGCCTTTATATTGATGATTAGAAATTTCCTCCAAAGGAATTAAAACCTTAAAGGGTGGAATTGTATATCCTATGGTGTCAACTGTTACATTTTTTGGCAATCTTAGTTTAGTGATGGTGTCTGAGAAATAGAGGTGATGTAAATTTGATTCTTTCAAATGGTAGCTTATGTCATGATAATAGTAAACTCTATTGATATCTTCTTTAGATTGCATTAATATGGTGTCAAAAGGCAGTTTATTTAAGTAATCATAATAATAAAGCCCGGAGTCTGAAGAATACCAAAGGAGTTTGACCATAGAATTAGGGGCAGTCATACGAAATCTAATTTCTTGGTCTTCAGTTGCCAATACTTGTTTTTTGTTTTCATATAGTAGCTGAAAATTTTTCTCTAATTTATCAATCACTAAATAGTGTGCGTAAATTTTTACCTTTTTTTTGTCGCTATTGACAAAATCATATGAAGAAGTCGTTTCAATACAGCCATTGGAATCAACTTTTGAGAATAATTGATCTGTTTCTTGCCAGATTATTCTTTCGGCTACCTTCATAGGTGT
Source organism: Chitinophagales bacterium (assembly GCA_019694955.1). Lineage (GTDB taxonomy): Bacteria > Bacteroidota > Bacteroidia > Chitinophagales > JADIYW01 > JADIYW01. The sequence continues at coordinate 25,734 of JAIBAX010000018.1, forward strand.
CCATAATCCTGCTTGTTCAACCATATTAACATTACAAATCTTAACCTTGCACAAGGGTGGTTTTTTACCATTACAAGAGTTGAATTCAACCTTTGCCATTCCACAGGTAACCAATTCTTCTCCATTTGTAGAGACAAGATCAATATTTTCCCTACTTATTTCCTCTTCTGTATCAATAAATTTGAAAACCGGTGGATTTTTACATATCTGACACTCTTTGTAGTAATCAATAGGAATCTCAACAGAAGCATTGTCATCAGATAATTTCAAGTAACCGTTGGTTATTGGAATACTATTGATTTCGACTCTTCGCTTAATAGAATCTGCTTTGCTTCCAGAACCATCTTCTCCAATAATGAACTCTTTAAAAACCAGGGAGTCGTGATAATTTTGAGACATCCATCGTTTGACAGTTTCCAGTCTTTGCTTTGCTAATGTTTGATTGAAACTTACTGTATTAAATGTATCTGTATATCCATACAACTCAACCAGTACCACACCGTTTAGAGAAGCTACAAAAGCGCTAAGGTCTTGTTGTTCTGACAATGAAAGTTGACTGCTGCCATAATCAAAATAAACCCTTTCCTTTTGACAGATTGGCTGTCCTTGCACAGATATTGCAAGAAATATTAGAATAAGGAGAAATACCTTTTTAAAACGGCAGATCATCCTCAAATGGAGGTTCCTCTGTTGGAAAAGGGGCTACTTCTCTGGCAGGGGTTGGCTGTTGTCCATCTACATCAACTTTCCATGCCCTTGCTTCGGTGTACCATCTGCCATTATACTCTCTGCTTTCTAAATCGATAGAAAGTGTGAGTTGATTTCCAATTACTAACTGGCTACTGTTAATTTTGTCGCCCCAGATAGAAACACAAATCTTTTTTGGGTATTGAGCATTTGTTTCAATAATGACTTCTTGCTTTTTCCAAGTGCCATTTTTCCCTTCTCCCGTTACCAATGGCAACAATTGCAATAATTTTCCTTTTACTTCCATGATGTAAAATTAAAAATTAATGGTTAAAAATTAATGGTTTCCATATAAAAAAGTAATCAACTTCCGAGGTTGGATTTATTATTGTCTTTCAACCAGTTTTTTGTTATTTCTTCCATCGCTTTTACTTTATACTCAAAATCTCCTTTGAGTTGATTCCTGATTTGTTGAAGGTCGTTTATTATCTGCTCCATGGAGTCGGGGATTATCTCTTCAAACATTTGGCGAAGGCGTTTAGCAAGGGTAGGCGATTTTCCGTTTGTAGAGATTGCTATTTTTAAATCCCCTTTTGTCACGACTCCTCCGAGATAAAAATCGCATAATTCCGGCGTGTCTGCTACATTAACAAGTATCTTTTGCTTCTTAGCCTCTTGAGCCACTAATAAATTCAAGGTCGTATCTGCTGTACCGGCTATACATAATTGATAGCCGTTGATATCTTCCGGAGTAAACGGCTTTTCAATAATGGTTAACTGAGGATGGTTACTTCTTAGCGCATAAATTTCCTCAGAAACTTCCTTAGCCAAAACGGTTACTTGTGCAGAGGGTGAATTTTTCAGCAGAAAAGACACTTTCTCCGTACCAACATTACCACCGCCAACGATGAGTATTCTTAAAGATGCTGTTTTAAGAAATATCGGATATAGTGTATTCATGCTGTTTTATTTAAAATTTCCCCATTTCACTACCTCGCCAATAACAATAAGCGCTGGCGATCCTATTTTCTCATCGATTGTTTTTTGAACAATATCGCCAATAGTTGCAACAACGGTTCTTTCATTGTCGAAGCTTCCATTTTGAATAATGGCTACAGGCGTTTGAGTGTCCCTATGTTCTTTAAATATCGTGATGATATTTTCCAATTGGTTCATGCCCATGACGATGACCACTGTTGCTTTTGATGCGGCGGCAATGGCGATATCTTCAGATAATTTACAAGAAGCCGTGGTACCCGTTACAATCCATAAGCTTTCATTTGTTCCACGTTTTGTTAGAGGAATTTGATGCAGAGCAGGTATGCCCGTGACAGATGATATGCCGGGAATAACTTCTACTTCAATATTATGTGGCAAGACATAATCAATTTCTTCTTGCCCTCGACCAAAAATAAATGGATCGCCTCCTTTAAGGCGCACCACCTCTCCGTACTCCAAAATTTTTTGAAGAATAAGGGCATTGATTTCTTCCTGCTTGGAATAATGTTGTCCGGCGCGTTTGCCAACATATATCTTTTCAGCGTTGGGAGCATAATTTAATAGAGCGGGATGTACCAATGCGTCATAGAGGATTACGGGGGTATTTTTCAACGCCTTCATTCCTTTTATCGAAATCAATTCAGGATCTCCCGGGCCTGCACCAACAAGGATGAGCTTGCCATTTCGCTTATTCGTCTCCATCGTGTGGTAAAAATAATTGAAATCTTCATATGAAAACTAAAAACTACATAAAAGGCAAAAAATAGCAAAGGCTGCCAAAAAAGACAGCCTCTGCGTTGATTATCGGTTTATTAACTTTATGATCCGCACATTTCACAACCTTCCGGATTGTCTAATGAACAGGAAATTTGTTGTTCTGCCGTATAAGTAGGTTTTTCTTCTTTTACGCCGTTTTCTGCTTGTTGAAAGATTTCAGGTTGTACCGTACTCAATGCAGTAGTTCTGGTGGCCATCATTTCTTTTGCTTTGATGCCTGCATTTTTTGCTTTTGACATATCAACAGTAAATTTGATTGGGTCAACAGCAGGACGTGTACGCAAGTAATACATACCGGTTTTTAGTCCTTTTTCCCAGGCAAAGAAGTGCATAGATGAAAGTTTACCATAGTTGACATCTTCCATAAATGCATTCAAACTTTGGCTTTGGTCAATAAATGCACCACGGTCGGCCGCCATTTCTATTAATGACTTTTGCTTAATCTCCCATGCTGTTTTATATAATTCCTTAATTTCATCAGGAATTCCATCTATAGGTTGAATGGATCCATTATTGGCGATTAACGCATTTTTCATATCATCGCTCCACAATCCCAAATCATTGAGGTCTTTGAGCAAATGCTTATTTACTACAATAAAGTCACCACTTAATACTCTTCTAGAGTACACATTGGATGTATAGGGTTCAAAACATTCATTGTTGCCGAGGATTTGCGATGTAGATGCCGTAGGCATCGGCGCTAATAACAAACTATTTCTAACGCCGTGTTCCATCACTTCTTTTCTGAGGGTTTCCCAATCCCAACGATCGGTTGGTTGTACATCCCACATGTCGAACTGGAATATACCCTGACTTATCGGAGAACCAGGATATGATTCATAATGCCCATGGATTTTTGCCAAATCTTTCGAAGCACAAAGAGCCGCATAATAGATTGTTTCAAAGATATTCTTGTTTAGAATTCTAGCCTCTTCGCTGTCGAATGGGTGGCGCAACATTAAGAATGCATCCGCCAATCCTTGCACACCTAACCCAATCGGGCGATGTCTCATGTTGGAGTTGCGTGCTTCCGGAACAGGATAGAAATTGATATCAATAACCTTGTTCAGGTTTTTTGTAACGATATAGGTAATCTCATATAATTTTTGGAAGTCGAAGGTTTTCTCTTCGGTATCGACAAATTTGCTGAGATTGATAGAAGCAAGGTTACATACTGCCACCTCATCTTTTGAGGTGTATTCCATTATTTCTGTGCAGAGGTTGCTGGAACGAATAGTACCTAAGTTTTTCTGATTGGACTTGCGGTTGACATGATCTTTGTACAACATATAAGGTGTACCTGTTTCAATCTGACTATCGAGGATATGAAACCAAAGCTCTTGTGCTTTTACCTTTCTTCTTGCTTTACCTTCTTTTTCGTAAGAAAGGTATAGTTTCTCAAACTCCTCACCAAAGGTATCACATAATCCCGGTGCTTCATTAGGGCAGAACAAAGACCATTCCCCGTTTTCTTTTACCCGCTTCATAAATAAATCCGGTATCCAAAGTGCAAAGAATAAGTCTCTGGCACGCATCTCATCTTTTCCATGCGGTCTACGCAATTCGAGAAACTCAAATACGTCTGCATGCCAAGGTTCTAAATATATTGCGAATGCTCCTTTTCTCTTTCCACCTCCTTGATCTACATAACGTGCTGTGTCATTGAATACTTTCAGCATGGGAACGATACCATTGGAAGTTCCGTTGGTTCCTTTAATATAGCTTCCAGTAGCCCTGATGTTGTGGACACTCAAGCCAATACCTCCCGCAGATTGAGAAATTTCTGCACATTGCTTTAAGGTATTAAAAATTCCGGGAATGCTATCATCTTGCATCGTTAAGAGGAAGCAGGATGAAAGTTGTGGTTTTGGTGTTCCGGCGTTAAATAATGTTGGAGTAGCATGAATAAACCACTTCTCAGACATGAGGTTGTATGTTTCAATGGCTGCATCAATATCTTCTCTATGTATGCCAATAGCGACACGCATGAGCAAGTGCTGAGGGCGCTCAACAATGATGCCGTTCATTTTCAATAAATAAGAACGCTCTAATGTTTTGAAGCCGAAGTAATCAAAATTAAAATCACGCTGATGAATAATGGCGGCATCCAGGCGATATTTATGTTCCTGAATGAGTTCATAGATGTCATCTGCAATTAAATTTGCTCTTTCTTTTGTTTTCGGATCTATATAATTGTATAGCTCGTGGATGGTTCTGGAGAAAGATTTTTTGGTGTTTTTATGGAGATTGGATACCGCAATTCTTGCCGCCAAAATTGCATAGTCAGGATGTATAACGGCCATAGATGCTGCTGTTTCAGCAGCAAGATTGTCTAAAGCTGTTGTAGTAACACCGTCGTAGAGCCCCTGAATAACTGATTGTGCTACTTTTATGGGTTGCACATAAGTATTATTCAATCCATAACACATCTGCAATATTCTGGATGTGATCTTGTCAAAATGTACGGGTTCTGTTTCTCCGCTTCTTTTTACTACGTACATATTATACTTTTTTATATAAAATTAAAAATCGTGGTCTGTGCTAAATTTCTGGTCTTCCATTTTCATTCCTACACCTGTTTTCTTGTATTCAGAGACCCTGTTTTCGAAGAAATTTGTTTTTCCTTGCAGTGATATCAATTCCATCCATGGGAATGGATTTTCGGTATTATACACTTTGTTATATCCGAGTGCAAGGAGCAATCTGTCTGCAACAAATTCAATGTATTGACTCATCGTATCTGCATTCATGCCTATTAATGAAACGGGCAGTGCCTCACTCACAAATTCTTTTTCACAAGCTACTGCGTCACAAATAATTGCTCTGATTTCTGCTTCTGAAAGTTTGTTTTGGAGCATTGAGTATAACAGACATGCGAAATCGCAATGCAAACCTTCGTCACGTGAGATGAACTGATTGCTCAGTGCCAATCCTGGCATAAGACCACGTTTTTTCAACCAGAATATGGAACAAAAGCTACCACTGAAGAAGATACCTTCTACTGCGGCAAAAGCTACCAGCCTATGTGCAAAAGATGGAGCATCTTCAATCCATCTTAACGCCCACTCTGCTTTTTTCTTTACACAGTCTAACGTATCTATTGCATGAAAGAGTTTATCCTTTTCAGAAGGATCTTTTATATAGGTATCTATTAAGAGGCTATATGTTTCTGAATGGATGTTTTCCATGGCGATTTGAAATCCGTAAAAACAACGGGCTTCAGGAATGGTAACATCTTGCATGAAGTTTACTACGAGGTTCTCGTTAACAATTCCGTCACTGGCAGCAAAGAATGCTAAAACATGTTTGATGAAATGGCGCTCGTCATCAGTCAAGCGATTCCAGTGAATCATATCCGCACTCAAATCAATTTCTTCTGTTACCCAGAAGCAATTGACCGCATTTTTATACATCTGCCAAATATTATTATACTGTATTGGAAACAGTACAAATCTGTTGTCGGATTCTTGTAAGATAGGTTCCAATGCGTTTGCTGTGTAATTGTGTTTAACTGAACTCATTTTTTGTTATTTTTTAGTAAAAAACTTGGAGCATACTTCACTATGAAATTATGTCATATTGCAAATATGGTTCTCGAAAATTTTTTAAAGATTTACCCCTTGATATCAAAAGAACGTCAATAAAACTACTTCAAAGAAAATTAAAAATCAGGTGTTAATTTTCCACATCATGTTAACACAGATGTTAGTTTTGAGAGGAAGTATTGATTTTGTTGCTTTTTAGACAAATTAACAAAATTTCCACATTTGCGTATAAATTATGTGTGTAAGTATTGTGTCTTTTTTTTGAATATTTCGATGTTTACTCAAGGTTTTGAGAATCAAGGAAAATGGTTACCGGCCCATCGTTTTCGAGTTCAACTTTCATGTCTGCGCCAAACATACCTCTTTGAATATTTTTGTCGGAAATTTTTGCCAAATATTCAATAAAGGCATCATACATTTCTTGTGCCTTATCGGGTTTTGCTCCTGATAAGAAACTGGGTCTGTTTCCTTTCTTAGTACTCGCAAAAAGGGTAAATTGACTTACAACCAATAGACCACCATTGATGTCTGCAACGGAGAGATTCATCTTGCCTTCAGCATCTGAAAAGATACGCATACCAAAGATTTTTTTTGCCAGCCACTCCATATCCTGCTGTGTATCTGCCTCGTGGATACCTAAAAGAATCAAGAGTCCTTGTTCAATGGCTCCCGTAACGGTAGTGCCAACGGTGACTTTGGCATACCTCACTCGCTGAAGAATGGCCCTCATGGATTCAGTCTCTTTTGATATGATTTAATTTCTTTGATATTTTCCAACATCTGCAAATAACTACTGTATCTGTCGGCATGAATTTCTTCTTCTTCTACGGCACGAGTAACAGCACAACGTGGCTCATTTTCGTGAAGGCAATTATTGAATTGGCACTGCGACATTCTTTGATATATTTCAGGGAAATACCCGCCCAACTCTTCTGGTTCAACATCCGTTAATGCAAATTCTTTTATTCCGGGTGTGTCGATAATTTGGGTATGATCGTTTAATTCGTGCAACATGGCAAAGGTGGTTGTATGCATTCCCTTGTCCCAACGGGAAGAAATCTTTCCTGTTTTTATATTAAAGTTGGGGTGTAATACATTTATCAAGGAAGATTTCCCTACTCCGGAATGTCCTGCTATCAAAGTACATTTCTCGTGCAGTAACTGTTTTATTTCATCCAGTCCTTTGCTTTCTAATACAGAAATCAAATGAATTGGATATCCCAAGTCTTTATAGATAAGATACAGTTCTTGGAGTTTCTTATTATCTTTCTCTGATAACAAATCGGCTTTATTTACAACTATGGTTACCGGAATATGATAACAGGCTGCGGCGGTTAGAAACCTATCCATAAACCCGAAGGATGTCCTGGGTTTAGATATCGTAACCAATAGAATGGCTTGGTCGATATTAGAGGCGATGATGTGATCATGGAATTTTTGTCTTGGAGATTGACGGATGATATAATTATCTCTTGGATAAATGTGTCCGATGACTGTATCACCACTGTCCATTTCATTTTCTATCTCCACCCAATCTCCAACTACGACGGGGTTTGTTAATTTAATTTCTTCTAATCGCATCTTCCCTTTTAGGCGACATTCTACATAATGCCCTTCGACCGTTTTGGCAGTATACCAGTTGCCTGTTGACTTGATTATTTTTCCTTTCATGGTGTAGGTTGTTCAGCAGACTGGATGGCTTCGGCAATGCCGACCAAGACGTTTTGCTCTTTTTCGATGGCGTTTCCAACAACAATAATATCTGCACCGGCGACAGCCATTTTGTAGGCTGTTTCAGGAGAAGAAATCCCTCCACCGACAATAATAGGTACATCAATATTGGCGCGAACTTGTTGTATTGTTTCTATACTTATTGGATGTAGGGCGCCGCTTCCTGCTTCTAAGTAAATGTTTTTTAGTCCCAACATTTCTCCGGCCATGGCTGTACAAACGGTGATTTCAGGTTTGTTTGCCGGAATTGGGGTTGTACCACTCATGTATGAAACAGAAGTTGGCACGCCACCATCAATGAGTATGTAGCCAGTTGGCAATATTTCTAAGCGACTTTGTTTAAGTGTAGGAGCAGCAACTACGTGATCGCCAAATAACAAATTTGGATTTCTTCCGCTAATGAGTGATAGCAGTAAAATTGCATCTGCTTTGTCATATATCTGATGGTGCTGCCCGGGAAAGATTACGACAGGAATCGGTGTATTTTTTTTTAGGTAATCTATGGTTCGTTCTAAAGATCCTTTTACCAATAGACTTCCGCCAACAAAAAAATAATCCACGGGTCCAGCCATGGTGAGTTTTAATAATTTTTCAAGATAGGCTTCATCTGCTTTATCCGGATCGATAAGGATAGCAAATTTCTTATACTTTCGGTTCTTAGCGTCGACAAACGCTTGTTGAATATTATTCATAGAACAAAAATGAGGATTTTTTTTGAAGAAATTGATAAGATTGAGCGGATTGTGGTTTCGTTATATAAAAAGGATTACTTTTGAGGCTTATGAATCATCGCAAGACATCTTTTCAAATTGCTTTTGAAATTTTAGGCTTATTCCTCTCTTTTGCTATCGCATTTTTAATACTTTCTCCGTATCAGGCATTAGTGAGCAAAGAATTCTTTTCTTTTTTCTTCCTCTGCATTTTCCTGACAACAACTTATTTTAGGTGGGCGTGGTTAATCAAAAATGGATTGATGGGTTTCTTTTGGACAAAGCTGGTCATATTCCTTTTACAAATCCCATTATTCTTCTTCCTGATAAAGAGTTTCCAATATTATCAGCAAGCCTTTGAGGCATTTAACTATACAATTGACATAAATGGAACGCAACATATTCAGCAAAACATACATTACAAAACATTAGACAGTTTGCGGTCGATATGTTATACAAGTGGGACAATGGTTATCATTGGTTTGGTATTGGTAGAGCTAAGAATTATTTATTCCATTTTTAAGTATAGAGAAATTCCAACATCGTTTATAAAAAATGAAGGCTAATCGTTTAGAGGAATGATGTGTAGGTATTTTTTATTTTTCCTTAAATGATGTAATATAACCTTTCTAATATCTGGTGTCTCAGTTTGCTTTTTTACGACGGATTTTAAGACTTCAAGATTGCCACCAATAATCTCCGGAGAAAAATAACCGTAGCCCTTATACGCTCCATTTGCAAAGAGGATGACACATTTCTCGTGTATTCCTCTTCCTTCCTCTAATAATAAGAAGTCTACATATGGATATGTGTACAATTCTACCACCCTATTAACGCGTTGGTTAAAGACTTCTTTTGAAATGATGGTTTTCAAAGAAGGTTGAATATCATATTGCGCTAAAATGTTTTCAAGTATTCGGGTGGCTCTTTCCTTCGATGGGAATTTTATCAAAGGTTGTTCGACATCATTCAATATTTTTACCTTTAAATCAAGTATGCCATCAGGTTGAGGTGTGACGAAAATTCCATACCTAAGTTTTGTCTTCCTTTGTGCGCGATTGTATTTGGGCATCCATCTTTTAATCTCATCGGCTTCCATGAGTAGTGCCACTAATTCATTACCAGTAGCTTCCCATTGGATATCGGCAATTTCGGCTTTCATTTCTAAAATTTTCTGATTATTGAGGTCGGCAGAAAAATGAGAAAGCACCCTTTCTTTGATATTTTTACTTTTACCTACATAAATAACCGTACCTTTTTCATTCACAAAATAATAAACGCCTATTTCTTCCGGTAGCATGTCTACCATTTCTCTGGTGATGAGAGGAGGCAGGTTCTTTTTGTTGAGTTCGTCTTTTAGTGCTGCTTTTATTAATTCTTTTCTGTCGTTAAACAAGAGCTTTTCCAACAGTAAGGTCGTTGCCGCCGCATCGCCATAGGCTCTATGCCGAAAGTTGAGTGGAATTGATAAATCGCGGCACAGGTTTCCAAGGCTATAGGAGGGCATATGTGGAAATATATGACGGGAAAGACTTACTGTACAAATATGCTTCCTATTAAAGGAATGTCCGATTCGTTTAAATTCTGTTCTTAGAAAGCCGTAGTCAAACCTTGCATTATGTGCTACAATGATTCTATTCTCTGTCAGTTCGATAATTTTTTCTGCTACTTCTTCAAACATTGGGGCATCTTCTACCATTTCATCAGAAATTCCGGTTAATGCTTTCACAAAAGGTTGTATAGGGCGTTTAGGGTTAACCAGTGTAGAATACTCTTCGGTTACCTTTTTTCCGTCATGAATGATAATAGCGATCTCAATAATGCTATCCTGCTTATAATTCCCTCCGGAAGATTCTATGTCAATTACTGCAAACATATCGTGTTAGCAAACTTTCGGATGACTGTATTTATTTGGCATACTTCAACAAAACACACAAAAATACTACTAAAACAAGCAATTTATGTTAAAAAACTTAGCAAACTATTGCTTTTCAAAAGTTTTAACGGCTACTTGTTGATCTGCTTCAATGATGAGGAAATAACTACCTTTTGCCAAACCACTGGTTTCAATATTATATGTACCAAAGTCTTTAGAAGAAACCGGAAGGTTGTACCGCTTCCCATCCACACCAAGAATCACAAAGTTGATTGCTTTTTTTGAAAATGGTGCCGCAATCAAAACATTCAAGGTTTTATCAACAGGATTGGGATATAAATGCGACCAATCTGCATCGATGGTATTCAAGGAAATACCGGTTGGAATTGATTTTGAAGGAATGGTCATGCAAGAGATAACATTTAGGTATTCGTCAATGACACACGCTTTCATGGAATCAGCACCAAAAAATTCTAAAGTCGTATAGGCATCGTTATAGTTATTATTTCCAACGCCATTGCCGCCTTGATTCCAAAGGAAATCTTTCACACCGATACCCAACCCTAATGAATTCAATAGAGAATCAATGGTACCATTTAAATATGCTTCATTATTTGCCGACCATCCGCTGGTGCTTATCTCTGGAAGTCCGGCATTTTTGCCGTCATCCATCATACAACTATGGGTATCTCCGCTCACTACTATAACATTTTTCACATCCTGATCTTTGATAAAGCTCAATAGTTCATTTAAATCCTTTGGATAACCACCCCACATATAGGCAATGGTAGCAGCATATTCTATCAAACTTCTATCTATCAATTGTCCGGCGAGTACAAGGGGCAACAGTTCATTCATTTTTTTATTAAAAACAACCCCGGAAACAATAAGTTTCCAATCGGCAGTAGAATTTTTAAGTCCCTCCTTTAGCCAATCCATCTGAGGTCTTCCAAGTGTCGAATGCAATTGGTTGGGTACAAAAGAGTATGTATTTAAAAATGAATTGTACTTAAAAGGTTCATGTACCGGCGACTTAATCCCTCGGGTGTCTAACATAAATATATCAATATTCCCTAAGGAGAATTTGTGGTAAATTCCGCCGGTATCTTGCTGTGGGTAGCCCGGAAAATTATCGAAATAGCCTTTGACCGCACCTTCTCTCACACCATCTGGCAGTGGCAAGTCTTTTAATTCATATTTTATTTGACCACCACCAATAGGCACCTCATTAATTATAGGATATGTCCAACCTGCATTGCCGTTTTGTGTATAATCATCATCATAAATATAATCGATGGGTATATTTGGCATAACATAGGTTAACATGTTATAATCTTTATAGCGCAATTTAAAAGACGTCGCTCTTTTTTCTGGATCTGTATTATAATATGCGCCCAATTCGGAAGGAGGATAGCCCCAATCTCCTAAATGCAAAACAATATTGGGATCAAAATCAACCATACTCTGAAACATGAGGTCGTTTTTATAATTGGGGTTATTCTGTCCACCCCCTGGCCCGGGATTATAATTACATGACCCGGCAACAATTCTATAAATTCCTTTCTCTCCTTTTACTGGGAAAGTTTTAAAGGTAAAAATACTTGAATAGACACTACCGATTTTAATTCTGTAATAATACCTTGTATTTGCTTGCAATCCGGAAATTGGTACAATTGTGCATAAGAATGAGGTATCAAAAGTTTCTCCTTGTGTTTCATCATAACTGATAAAATTGGAGTCCAAAGCATATTGCAATTCGAACCTAATTGGAACATCCGTGGCAATATATACCCTTGCCGATTGCTCTGTAACGCCACCAACTAATGGCCCGTGCGTAATTTGCTGACCAAATGCTTGAACTCCGATAAAAGCCATCAGGCTTAAAAGAAAATTTCTCATTGCTAAAAATTAATGATTCGAAAATATCTAATTAAAACAAAATCATCCTATAAAATTACTAACAATAAATGGTTAGAATCTCCGTTATAGGGATGAAGGGGAGATTTTTCACAAAAAAATAGAAAAAAAATGAAAAAATTTGTTGCAAAACTCAAAGCCGGATTCTGGTTCGATGAACTGGACGCAGAAAGAAATGAAATTGTGTTTTCGGAAAGGAACAAGGCATATGGTGCTTTTGTACTGAGGAAATCTTATGATGAAAGCATGTTGAAAGCCCTAGGTGTCACCGCCCTTTTTGTTCTATCGTTGGTGTTATTGCCGTTTATCTTACAAGGTAAAGAAGTGGCGAAGACGAGCCCGCCCAATGATGCTCCGCCTACAATTATTGAGCGACACATACCACCAGTTATTCCAAAAATAGAGCAAAAGGAAGTAAAGCTGCTTACGTCGAAAGGAAATACTTTTATTGCGCCAAAAATTACTACAAACCCTGAACAGCAAGATGATTTTGAAGAAGTAAGTGACGATCTTTCACAACCATTTATTCCCGGAAATGAAGAAGGCGAAGAAGGTCAGCAACCGGCCGCCTATGAGACAACTGAGACAACGGGTCAAGAAACGGTCTCCAATTCTGAACAACAGGATGAGGAGGAGAGAAAGGAGGTGGTCAAAGATATCCAACCATTAACTTTCGCACAAGTGATGCCGCAATTTAAAGGAGGCGAAACGGCCATGAAAGCATTTTTAGCAGAAAACCTCAAATACCCTAGAAGAGCGCTGGAAACAGGTACTCAAGGAAAAATTTATATTTCTTTTGTGGTCAATACTGATGGCAGCATCACTAAAGTAAAAGTAGTGAAAGGAGCCTTAGGTTTTGGATGCGAAGAAGCAGCATTAAAAGTCATAGAAAAAATGCCCAATTGGAATCCCGGACAACAAAACGGCATTAGTGTTCCGGTACAAATTACCCTTCCTGTAAGCTTTGCGATCCAGCCCTGAAATAAACAACCACTTAACCAAATTAATCCAGTCTCTTTCTGTGCCAATAGCGAAAGCTGTTGGCACTTTTTTTCAACGTAGGTTGAAGGCATTTTTGATGAATACTTCTGCTCCTCATGTTGAAAATCAATTTCTTATATGATTTAGGTGAAAAAATCAACCTCGGAGGTTATATTTGCCAAAAAAAAGTTGAGTCTTCTTAAAAAATTAGCTTCAGACACAGCCGCATATGGATTAAGCAGTATTCTCGCCAGATTGATTAATTTCCTGTTCGGGTTTCTCATCATCAACTATATATCTACCGCAGAATATGGCATATACGGTCAGTTTTATGCATATGCCGGATTCATCCTAATTCTCCTCACCCATGGCATGGAAACTACCTATTTTAGGTTCTTCAATAAATATGAAGACAATAAAAAAGTTTTCGCCACAACTTTCTTTTCCATTTTTTTTGTCAGTGTATTATATGTATTGATATCCATAGTATTTGCTCCAAAAATCGCATCTATTGCGGAACAACCGGAGCATAAAGAATTTGTTTACTATTTTACCTGTATGATGTTTTTTGATGTTATGACGGCACTTCCTTTTGCATCGCTAAGAGCCAAAGGAAAATCTGCACAATTTGCGCTGTTTAAAATCATCAATATACTCATTTACATTGCTTTAAATATTCTTTTCTTCATCATACTGCCAAAGACAACTATTGGAAAATCGCTCAATGATATGTTCTTTGACAATAAAGTTGCGTATATCTTTCTTGCCAATGTTTTCGCCAGCTTTCTCACCTTTGTTTTGTTGATAAAAGAGTTAAAGCAGTTAAAATATGGGATTGATTTCAACATGTACAAAAAGATGCTCCCTTATGCATTGCCGATTATGTTAGTGGGATTTGCCGGGATGATCAATGAAATGTTGGATCGTGCACTCATGATTAAGTTGTTGCCCTTCGACCATCAAACAAACAATGAACAATTGGGCATATATACGTTCAATTATAAATTTGCCATGCTCATGACATTGTTCTTGCAGGCGTATCGTTATGCTGCCGAACCTTTCTTCTTTGCGCAGGCTAAAAATAAAGACAGCAAGCGTATATATGCTGAAACGATGAGAATTTTCGTAATTGGAGGATGCTTTATTTTTCTGGCAATTACCCTGAATATTCCCATCATTCAAACGATATTCGTTGCATATTCTGCCAATGCAAAGGTACTTTTTCAAGGAGTACATATTATTCCGATATTATTATTGGCCAATTTATTTTTGGGAATTTATTTTAATGTCTCTACATGGTATAAAGTTACCGACAAAACCTATTTCGGTGCCATCATCTCAGTAATTGGGGCATTGGTTACCATTGTTCTGAATGTAATCTGGGTGCCTACTTATGGCTATACCGGTGCTGCATGGGCAACACTCATCTGCTATATGGTAATGGTGATCATTGGATATCTCTTAGAACTTAAATACTATCCCATTTCATATGACTTGGGAAGAATCTCTTTTTACATCCTGATAAGTGGTGTCATTTATGGACTGATTTGGTATGCAGATAAACATTTTGCCCCTGATTTGGTACTTCATACTACGTTTGCACTGATGGGAATGGCATCATTTCTGCTATGTGTTTTCTTGAGTGAAAAAAAGTTAAGGAAAACCGTAGATAAGGCATAATATGTGATTATTTAGCTTTTTTCTTAATTTTGTCATCCAAATTTGTATATTTGAAACAAGCTTGAAAAACAAGGTACTCTATGAAAATGCGCATTATAAATAAATCTGACAATCCTTTGCCGGAGTATGAAACAGAAGGTTCAGCAGGGCTCGATTTAAGGGCTTTTCTAAAAGAACCCATCATGCTAAAGCCATTACAACGTGCTTTGATACCAACGGGATTGTTTATTGAACTTCCGGAAGGCTTTGAAGCACAAGTTCGCCCAAGAAGTGGTCTTGCGCTAAAGAAAGGACTGAGCATCCTTAATTCTCCCGGCACCATTGATTCTGATTACAGGGGCGAAATAAAAATTATTGTCATCAATCTATCCAACGAAACGGCGATTTTAAATACAGGTGAAAGAATTGCACAAATGGTCATCTCCGAAGTAGAACGCGTCGTGTTGATAGAAGTAGAAGAACTTTCTGAAACACAAAGAGGTGAGGGCGGATTTGGTCACACCGGTATAATTTAATTTAAATGAAGATTATTATTCCAATGGCCGGAAGGGGTACAAGACTCCGACCACATACACTTACAACACCAAAACCTTTAGTTCCTGTTGCAGGAAAACCTATCATCGACTGGCTGGTGACAGACATCATTAACATGTGTCCTGAACCAGTTGAAGAAATAGGCTTTATTATTGGTGATTTTGGCAAAGAAGTTGAAGACAACCTAATTCAAATTGCACAGGCACATGGTGCTAAAGGCAGCATACACTATCAGAAGCAAGCGTTGGGAACGGCTCATGCCATCCTTTGTGCGAAAGAATTGATGGACGGAAAAGTTATCGTTGCCTTTGCGGATACGCTTTTTAGAGCAGAACAGAAAATTGACACAGAAAAAGATGGGGTAATCTTCGTACAAAAAGTTGAAGACCCTTCTGCATTTGGCGTGATAAAAATGGATGAACAAGGAAAAATAACAGCATTCGTCGAAAAACCGCAAACCTTTGTTTCCGATTTAGCTATCATTGGTATCTATTATTTTAAAGATGGTCCGTATCTACGTAATGAACTTCAATACCTCATTGATAACGACTTAAAAGAGAAAGGAGAGTTTCAACTGACCAATGCGATGGAGACGATGAAACAAAAGGGGTATAATTTCTTCCCGGGTGAGGTGGCGGAGTGGTTGGACTGTGGCAATAAAGAAGCTACTGTTTATACCAATCAGCGTGTTTTAGAATTCAATCAGCATAAAAACTTAATCAGCCCTAATGCGCGAATTAATCAATGTGTGATTATCCCTCCATGCTATATTGGACATGGTGCTGATATTTCTTTTAGTGTAATCGGACCACATGTTTCCATTGGAGAAAAGTCAAAAATTAGGGGTTCAGTAATACAAAACTCCATTGTTTTAAACAATACAACAATAATTAACTATAATTTGCGTAACTCGATGATAGGAAATCACGTTAAAATGAATGATACTTCCAGAAGTGTGAGTATCGGTGATTACACAAATCAATCGCATTAACATGAATAAAAAAATACATATCATCACTTTTCTGACAGCGTTATTAATACTATCAGTTAATCCTGTATTTAGCCAGAAGAAAAGCAAAAAAGATAAAGGTGCTACCACCTCTCCAAGCACCTCCACCGCTTCTGTTTCAACAGATAAAAGAATATATCTGGAGGGCATATTCATGGAAGGTGTGCAGGCGAGGATATTAGGCAATGATGAAGATGCCATCCTCAAATTCAAAGAAGTGCTAAAAGCAGACCCCAAGAACGCGGCAGCATGTTATGAGTTGACACGCGTCTATTTTGAAAGCCAAAATTTCGACGAGGCCGAAAAGTACGCTACACTTGCCCTTAAACAAGACCCTACAAATGAATGGTATTATATCTATCTTGCCGAAACAAAAGCAAAGATGGGTGACTTTGAGGGAGCCTCAAAAGTATATGAAAACCTAACGAAAGCAAAACCCAACGATTTTGAATATTATTACGATTGGGCGTATATGCTGGCACAGCAAAACCAACTCGCCAAAGCACTGGAAGTTTATTCAACCCTAGAAAAGAAACTTGGGAAAGTTGACCCTGATTTGGTTTTTCAAAAAGTGACCATGTTGCTTTCCATGAATAAGCTGGACGAAGCGACTATTGAAATCAGAAAACTCATTAAAGATGACCCCAAAGAATTCAACTACTATGGAATGTTGGCAGAGATCTATACCGAGAAACAAGATTATGATGATGCCCTGCAAGCATATGAGGATTTATTAAAACTTGATCCAGAAAACACAGAAGCTATTATTGCATCAGCTAAACTGTACAAAATCAAAGGAGACAAGACGCGATATAACGAAATTGTAAAACAACTATTTGGCAACAAATCATTAGATATTGACACAAAAATTTTGGCATTCATCCCTTTTATTGAAGATTTGGCCGGTGATTCTACATTGGGTGCTGAAACTTTGGAAATGGCCGATTTAATTATCGCCAATCATCCGAATGATGCCAAGGCGCTTACCGCTAGAGCAGATGTCCTTTTTAATATGAATAAAAAGGAAGATGCTAAAGCGGCATACATCCAAGCAACAGAAACCGGAGATTGTCCTGCGAACGTATATTACCAACTCATGATTTTATTGTCACAGATGAACGACAATAAAATGTTGATGGAGCAAGGAAAAAAGGGTATGGAGAAGTTTCCGGAAGATGCGCTGATTAAGTTTTATTTTTCTTTGGGTGCTGTCCAGGAGAAAGATTACAATGCCGCCGTTGAAGCCTTGGAAGCTGCTGTTAAACTAAAAATTCGCAATCCTGAGTTGTTAACGCAAATGCTCACCAGTTTAGGAGATGCTTACAGCGAATTAAAACAATACGATAAGTCTGATGATGCCTATGAGCGCGCATTGGAAATAGATCCGAACAATCCTACAGTACTAAACAATTATGCCTATTTCTTATCTGTGAGAGGAGAAAAATTAGACAGAGCCGAAAAGATGAGCGCCCGTTCCAATATCCTTGAACCCAATAATGCTGCCTTTCAGGACACATATGCTTGGATTATGTTCCAGCAAGGGAAATATAAAGATGCAAAGCTATGGATGGAAAAAGCATTGGCTCAAGGCAATAACAGCGACAGACCAGTATTATTGGAACACTACGGTGATATCCTATATAAATTGAATGATATCGAAAAAGCAGTAGAGTATTGGAAGAAAGCCTTAGATGCAGGAGGAGAAAAAGATTTGCTCCAACAAAAAATCGAAAAAAAGCAAATTCCTTAATAGGGCTTCAAATCTTATCCAGTTGATACAGGCGAAAAAATATATTTATTGGTGGTGCTACATCCTTATCTTCTTAAGTAATACTGCGTGTAAGCATTCTAGGCAGTTGTCTCAAACAGCTGTAAATATCCCTTCAACTACGGTTTCTACATTTGCGGAAATAGACTCTAATTCACTGTTTTTCAGCGAATTGTCTGCAAAAATGAAAATTGATGCGACATTAGATGGTCGCAAGCAATCTTTCAATGCTAACATGCGGTGGAAAAAAAACCACCACATCTGGATTTCCTTTAATATCTTGGGCATCGAAGGGATGCGTGTGTGGATAGATAAAGACAGCATTCGCATTATTGACCGATTGAATAAAAGATATATCGCCAAGCCATATACCTATCTTAATGAGGTGGCATCCATAGATATTCCTTTTAATCAGTTGGAAAATTTATTATTAGGCAAATTAATCATGATGGTTCCGGAAACAACCACTTATTATGTAGAAAATAATCAGATTGTGCTAAAATCTGGTCAAAATAACTATCAATATGAGGCAAAACTGGATAGCTTGCACTATCTTCCCAGCCTTATTACTATTTCCAATCCACTTTTTGGTAGGAATTTAAAAGCCACTTTCTCTGACTTTCGATCCATTGGAGATGGTTTTTTTTCATATAAACGCAGTATTATCGCCAGCGATCCGTTGCATAATATGATACTGGATGCCACCTTTGAACAAGTTGAATTACAAGAAAACCTCAGCTATCCATTTCAGGTTAATTCAAATTACAGTCGTGAGGAGTAAACATTACATATGCTTATTATTGTTGTTCTTATGCACATTTGCACAGGCACAAACAAAAAAAACGCTTGAGGATAAACGCAAAAAAATTCTGGATGATATAAAAAATACGCAGAAATTGCTCAATCAAACAAAAGCCACAAAAGAAGAATCTCTATCCGAGCTCAGCACACTAGAAAAGCAGATAGAACTTCGCGAATCCCTGATTACCAATACGGAAGGCGAAGTGATGATTTATGATAAGCAAATTACAAAAAAGGCTAAAACCATAGAATCATTGAGTGATGACCTGTCGATGCTCAAAAAGGAATATGCCGAGACCATTTATAAATCTTATCGTTTCTTTAGAGTTAAAGATCAATTATTATTCTTAGCAAGTTCAAAATCCTTTGGCGATGCCTTCCGAAAGTTTAATTATCTGAGGAAATATGCCGCTTTCAGGAAAACACAGGCAGAAAGTATAAAAATGGCAAAAATTACTATTGCCAGAAACATTCAGGAAATCGACAATAAGAAAAAGGGAAAAGAAAAATTATTAACAGAGCAAAGCCAACAGAAGCAAATATTGGATAAGGAGAAAGGAAAAAAGCAACAGTTGGTGGAGCAGTTGAAAACGAAAGAAAAGGACTTAGCGGCTACTCTGAAGAAAAAACAAGATGAGGCCAATAAATTGAATGCACAAATTGAAGATGTCATCAAAAAAGAAATCGCCCTTGCTAAACAAAAGGAACTCGACAAGCAAAAAGAATTGGCGAAACAAAAAGAATTAGAAAAACAAAATGCCAACAAACCAATTTCCTCTAATAATAGCAATACAGAAAAACCGGTTACCAATAATAAAACGAATGTGAACACACCCGTAAAGCCTATTACAACAACACCGGAAGAAAAAACAATTGCTTCTTCTTTTTATCTCAACAAAGGAAAATTGCCGTGGCCGGTTGAAAAAGGCGTTATTGTAAAAGGATTTGGCACCTACTCCCATCCGGAACTCAAAAATGTCACCTTTGAAAACAATGGAATCGATATCAAAACGGAAAGCAACTCCTCCGTTAGATGTGTTTATGAAGGGAAAGTGGTAGGTATCATTTCCAATCCTGTTTATAAGACAGCCGTTATTATTAGTCACGGAGATTATTTTACGGTATATTCAAAGCTCAGCAGCGTATTTGTTAGCAAAGGAGAAACGGTTAAAACGAAGCAAAGTATTGGTACTGCTTTTAATGATGAGAATGGAAATACCGAGGTGCATTTTGAGGTTTGGAAGAGCGAAACAAAGCTAAATCCCAGTGAATGGATAGTTAAAAGATAATATTACATACTTGATTATACCAATTAATGGTTAGTTTAATACGGGTTTTTAGCATTAATTTTGTATGTTTTTTTATAAAGAAGTAAAAATAAAGATGAGAATCAAAACCTTGAACATATTAATTTTGTTATTTGTTTCCTCTATCATGTTATTAATAGCATGTAAAAAAATAGAGATACAAGAACCGGATCCAAATGCTAATATCGATTACAAATGTAAAGACATTGACACTTTCCCGGAAGTACCGAATCTCGACTTTGAGAGTTGGACATTGTCAACTACCAGAAAATACTATATTCCGGATCCTGAATGTTTTTGGACAACCCCTAATAAAAGTGCAGATTTAATCATTGGCAATATTCGTCCTCCGGTGACTACATTCCGTGTGGGACATGATAGTGCCTACGAAGGGAAGTATGCCGTAATGATGAAAACAGGTACATTTAAGTTGGGCGGTTCTACGCTCATCACCAGTGGCACTGTTGCTACGGGAACATTTAAGCCAAATGTTAATGATCCACTTAACTCTATTCGATTTGGGCAACCTTTCAGTAGGAAGATTAAAAAAGTGACAGGCATGTATAAGTACATTTCTGTACAAGGAGATAGCTGTGGCATGTATTGCTTCCAAATGAAAGATAAAGACACCATCTGTTTCGACAGATTTATTTCTAGTGAGACGAAGCGGAACTGGACAGAATTTACCCTAGAACCGGTATATCAATCAGACCAGATTCCGGATAAACTTGTGCTCTATTGGGCTTCCAGTGAAAATGGTGACGAACTCGAAGGACAGAAAGGCTCCACTTTATATATTGATGCAGTTAAAATTGAATATTATCCATAAAGAATAATCATATGAAAAAGGCATTTTTTTTATTTACACTCGCTTGTTGTACGCTCTTGGTGCGTGCTGGTGGACATAGTGAGTATGGGCTTAAACTTGGATTATCATTTGGGGCGCCGCTAGGGCCACTAGTGGAAGGATCTAAAGGAAAACCGGGACTTTACCCTGCCGCATCAGCCTATTACGAATACAAATTCACACCAAAATGGGGGTTGTTGGCAGAAATCAATTACCATGGCATGAATGCAGGTTTTGAAACACCCTACGCAGATTTTTTCGGAGACGGCACACTTATCAGAACAGACCCAAAAACGGGTGTTCAAACCACTGAGCCGATTAAGGATTTTTATATCTACTATGCTTATGTAAAAGGTGGTAGAATGAAAAACGGGTATCTTTCCGTACCCATCTCTGCCGTTTACCACCTCAGAAGAGGATGGAGATTGAATTTTGGCAGCCATATCAATTTCAGGCTAAAAGGTGAAATGACCGGATTGGCAACAGATGTTTACTTAGGAACACAAGGACAAGGTGGTGTCGTTAGTGCTTATGATTTTAATGAGAGTGACGAATTCGCCAAAATTACTGCCGGATTAAACGCCGGAGTACAATATCAGCTTAAAATGGGGTTGAATTTTGATGTGAGATTTACCAACGATTTGACGAGCTATTTCAAACAAACCTTCGACGCAGCACCCGGAACATATCGGTTAATGACTGTACAAACAACTGTAGGATATAGAATCGGTGGCGGAAAGGAACTGAAATAAATCATTCATCCTTTTAAAAGATACATCCTGATGGAAAAATGTTCTATCAGGATTTTTTTTGATTAATTGAAATCCATTTATAGTTACTAAATAAATTGTTTTTTTTACTTTCACACGTAATATTAACATTTATGGAATTAAAACTATATGATTTCTTACTTGATTTCCAAACATTCATCATTGAGGAAGAAGGCGTTAGAGTAGTTAAAAAAGGTATATCTTCAAGATCAGAGTCATTTATTGAATTTGAGTACATCGGTTCTACTATAAATTATAAAAATTCAAGCAAATTATTTTGGTTGTTGATATCAATTCTCTTCTTTCTAATTGGAATATTAGTATTAATTGATCGTTTAAAAGGTGGAGAAGTTGGTGACAATGCAGAGTTATTTCATTTTGTAACAGCTTCCTTTTTTTTGAGTGTTTTTTTAATAACTAAAAAGAATGTAATCTCTCTAACACTACCTGACAGCTCAAACGCAATTGATTTTATTGGTGCGAGAAGAAATAAAATTAAAATCAACAACTTTATTCACACTTTAATTCAAAAGCGCAATGAATTCATGGTAAAAAAGTATTCAAATATTGACAATCTTTTACCCTATAATCAACAATATAACAATCTCATAATGCTTTATAACTTGCAACTTCTTTCTAAATTGCAATTACAAGATAAAATCAATGAATTAAATGACACTTTTGCTCAAAAGGACATAGGCATTTCACAAAACGCTTCTCCAATAAAAATCATTGGATTTAATAATTCTAATGAAAACTAAAGTTATTAGAATCACCTGTATCCAAGGTAAAAGCATATAAACTAATTAAAAGTGATCTTGAGCTAGCTCCATTCGCCGACAACGGTGATGCCGCCTTTTACTTTTTGTCCCAATTTCACATTGATTTGGGTATCTAACGGCAAGAATAAATCCACGCGCGAGCCAAATTTTATGAATCCAAAGTCTTGTCCTTGGGCAACCTCAGCGCCTTCTTCCAAATTATAAACGATGCGTCTGGCAACTTTACCGGCAATTTGGCGGAGCATCACTTCCACGCCGTCATTTTCTATGACGATGGTAGTTCTTTCATTTTCGGTAGAAGACTTCGGATGCCATGCCACCAAATACTTACCGGGATGGTAAGCGGTATATTTCACTTCTCCGGCAATAGGTGTTCTGTTAACATGCACATTGGATGGAGACATAAATATAGACACCTGAATCCTCTTTCCGGAAAAATACTCTTCTTCCTCCACTTCTTCTATGACCACTACTTTTCCATCTGCGGGAGCAATAATTTTATTATCGTCCGTTATGATATTTCTTTTGGGATTGCGAAAGAAATACAAAACAAAAAAGAAAAACACACCACTCAGAACCAGAAAAGGTTTACTCAACCATCCACTGGGTTCGATGATATCCAGAATAATATAATTGATGACAATTAAAACCAATAATACGGTGGCGATAATCTTACGTCCTTCTTTATGTATATAGCGTACATTCATCATGCAAAAGTAATTGAATTCTTATTATATAGTGCTTTCTGTACTTTAAAGAAACTATATTTTTAGATGAATATTGTTTCATGTGATATTTTATTAAACCAAAATTATGCATTAGGCTAAAAGTCTTAAAAAATGTTGGGTTTACAAACAGATTTTAGCCGTTAGGTAAACTCCGAATGTTATCTGAGTCTTTTGGCTCAAAGACGGTAATCTACCATGCCTAGAACTTATTCACTAAGAACTTCTAAAAATGCTTTTTTCAAAATTTTCTACGGACAATAGCCATTCCTTAGGAATTTTATTTGGAGCATACATGGCGGTAATTCCGCCCACCATAGCACAAATTGTATCTCTATCACCTTTTATGGATACTGCTTTCCAAAGGGCATCAACAAAACTAGTTAAATTATGTGCCACACACCAGATAACAAATGGAACGGTATCCTGCGCCGTCATTTGGCTACCATTTCCCAAAATCTGTCGGACGGTTTCAATATGATAAGTATAAGGTAAGGTTATAGATTTCTTTATCTTCGCACGTGTGTCTGAATCTGGAACTTCTGCTAAAACGGTTTCTATAAATTTCAGGGGAGAAATCATAAAATTTTCTATCCTCAACTTAGTTGTGATGGATGTAGCAATGGCAATGGCTACTGCACCAGCAATCGCTTCATTATTGGTGTGTGTAACGGTGGCAGACGATATAGCAAGTTCCTTTACTTTTTTGAAATCATCAAAATAGTATGCTCCTATCGGACATACACGCATGGCAGCACCATTTCCCATTGAACCCTGACCATCAAAAGCATTATTGGCAATGGTCTTCCAATCACCCCCTTCGCTTATCTCTCTTAAAACTCTTCTTACTGTAGCGCCGTACCCTCTATTTATGTCTTTATCGTGGTTTGTGCAGAACTTATGTATCAATCGATCCTGATTTATCTGCCCATCCATTTCCAATTCTTCAAAAACGGCCAATGTCATGATAGTATCGTCGGTAAATTCCCATTTAGTTGGGGGTATTTGTCTATGTGCAATACATTCATTTATAAGATCCTCCTTTCCAAAGAAACTATCTCCAAAAGCATCTCCAATCGAAGTACCCATTAATGCAGTTTTTGCAAGCGCTATTCTATTATTCAATTCCATGTCAATCAGGCGGTTTTTGTTTAGTTATTTATTATGGCAAATATACAAGTGGTTTTGCTTTTACTTCAGTTTTTCAAATATATAAGTGCTTGTGCTGCGTTGCCTACTTTTAACCATTGAATTACAAACCCCCTTATGTTTGAATTTATGGAAAATGACTCGCTGACGATTAGTTAAAACCCTTTTTGGTTCTTAATTTTTGAACATAGGCTTCAAATTCTTCCTTGTTGACTTCTTCTACGTCACCTGAAGGATCAAAATTGATTTGATGGGCGTATCTGAAATTTTCCTCAAAAACGGTTGTATCCCAATTCATCGCTAAATAGTCCCTATGTGTTTTATAAATTTCTACAATCACGGGTCGCTGTCCACATATATAATATTTTCTTTCCATTTTAATAAAAGCTTAAAATAATTTCTTTTTCTATAAAAATTACCTTTTGCAGTTTAAAGTTGCATTATTTTAAACCCTTCCTATCTTTGATTTCTTTTACATATGTATCAAACTCTTCTTTAGTTATTTCTTTTCCTTCTCCTGATGTATCGTGAAATAACTTTAATCTATATCTTATGTCTTCTTCAAATTCTCCAGTATTCCATTGAAAAGCATAATATCTAACAATTCCTTTCGGTTTTTCTTCTGAAAATATAGGTCTTTCGCCGTATACATAGTATTTTTTTTTCATCTTATTTGTTTTTAATTTTAAAATATTTTTCCCATGCGTTGTTATGAATTCTTATCTGTTCATCATCTAAGAAATTCATTCTTTTTAATTCTACATCTGTTAATGCTCTTTTTTTAGATAAACTTTCTAGTGTTCGATATTCTTCATAAAGTGGATGAGATAAATTACTTGCTTCGTCCATTGCTTTTAAATGTAATCTAAATTCAACAATATGTCCGTTGCTCATCTTTATATTCATTAGTATATCTCTATATCTACTTGATAAGACATTAAGAAACCGATCTTTAATTCGCAAGATTGTAACTTCGTCCTTAATAACATTTAATGCTTCATATACTTCATCTAAGTTATTATATACAATTTTACTTCCGGCTATGTCTAAAATATTGTTAGCACTTTCATTCTCATATTCACTTAATTTTTCAAGAACTCTTTTTTTATCTTTTAAACCATTATTAACATCCTCGCGTCTAAAACCAGCCTTACCTTTTGTCTTTATAGCCAATTTTTCTGTTAGTATTTTTAATTCGCCATTTGCTACCTCGGCAGCAGCATATAATTCATCTAAGTTTGAAGTGTTTTGGAGGACGGGTTTCCCTTTAGTTAAACCTATTATCTCTTTACTAATCTTGAAATAATTTTCAAGAACCATCTCCTCCAACGCCACCTTCGTGCCGTTGACAGATTTACTCCAAAACCGCCTCAGCCAAGCAAACATCTCTTTGGCACTTCCGCTGAAAATTACCTCACCCTTGTAAATTACTGCATAACCCTCTTGTACAGCTTTGCCTACTTTTAGCTCGCCTTTTACCATCAACACACCTATCTGATACAATCTATTTAATGGTCCCGCTAATGTTATAAAATAATTTCGGCTAACTCTATATACCTCTTGGACAGACTTTAAAAGAACTTCTGTTGTAAAATTAGGAATTTTTATTCCATTCTTCACAGCATTTTCTATGGCTTTTCCAATAAATGCCGTTGCTTCTATGCCTAAATCTCCAGCTTTTACGGCCAATCCATACAGTTTCGGGCCATTTGTGAGAATTGTTTTAGCTAATAACGGCAAACAAACACCTCCATTCACTACCATATTGATGGGTTGCCAATACTTTTGAAATGCTCTTTTCTCTTCGCAATCTGGAATACCGATTAATATTGTATCTATGGCTCCTGTTACAATCATTACATAATCGGCGATGGCAACCAAACCTGTTGCACCGGCACCCAATGACCCTACTGACAATGCTATCATACTGATATAAAACACCAACTCCGCCCGCTGCTTTACCTGTTTCCATTCTGCCTGTTCTGCCATACACATGATATATAGTGCAGGCACTAATGTTGGAAGCTCATCTCCTTCAAAATGAAAACTCACCATATCCAGCGGATTGTAATAAGCACCTTCTCCATCATCGATGATTACATCTTTTTGTATGGTTGTTGGTGTTGAGTAATAGTTGATAGAAGTGAATATCTTTTGTTCCCGTGTTTCTGTCTTTTGTTGTTGCAACCATATTTTTTGTTCACTTTTCTCCTCTTTATCTTTAAAAAGAATATTGGCATCTACGCGATGATTGGCATCTATCTTAAATAACGTATTTTTTACTTGGAGTCCTTTTCCGGCATTAGCGGCTCCCGTCAACATCATACAGAATAATTCCTTATTGGACAATTCAAATCCTGCCATTTCCTCGGCGGCACCATCAATTTGGCGATAAGTTTCTAACAATAAAGCACTATTGTCTTTAAATTTATCGATAAGATAAGTTGTTTGCGACAGAGCAGAAAAGATTTTAAGGACAGCCATTGTTGAGTCAACGAAAGGATTTCCCTTATCCGCTTTTAGCAAAGTTAAAAAATCTTTCCATAAGCTGTTGACATCACGTTTATCAATTATCCACTGTGGTGCTTGTGCGTATAATGCCTTTAACATTGCGCCGTTTCCATTATATTTATCCCACCACTTGTTGAACTGATCAGCAATCCTAGTTTTAAAAAAAGTTAGAAGTGACGCATCGGCATATTCAACAATAGCAAACAAATCTTCTGCATTATTTGCCGTAATTATCCAAGCCAAATATTTATCATTGATAGAAACTAGAGAGTAATCATCATCCTTTGTATTCACATCACCTTCAACAAATTCTTCTTTGGTTACATATTGATCGGTATCTTGAAAGCGACACCTCCAAGAAAACGATACTTTGCCTTCATCATCAATGCTACTACTTAGGCTATATCTTCCTGTATAGTACTTAACTGTACTTAGTTTGCCTGATAGTATAATTTTGCGGTTCTCCTTTGTTATGAAGTTTCTATCTACTTCAATAGATTTTGCCACATCTTGGATGTGTTCAGGGTCTCGTATCTCAATCGTTTTTTGAAGCGATGATTTATATTTTTCGTAATCGAAAAGGAACTCATTATTTAATCTGTTTTGCTGGATATCTGATAATAATTTTGCAAAATCAATTGGATCTGTATAGAATAAGTCTTTGCTATCAAAATCTTCCTTTGCAGGTGGTGGCTTTCGATAAAAAATGCTCTTTTCTCCAAAGGGGCTGGTTTCGGCTATGGACTGCCTGACGGCGTTGAGGTCTTCACCGAAGGTAATGATTTCTTTTGTATTCATATCCTTGAAGATAGGTTTGCCATTGTGTAGAAATGCATCCCCATATAGTCGCTTTTCTTCTTCAAGATCCCAATACAATGGAAAACCATCTATGTATCCTACAATTGTTTTCATAATCTAAGTTTTGAGTGGTGAGTAATTTGTTTTGAGTTCTTTGATTGAAAATTATTTGTTTGCATAAAAAAGGTTTTGGTTCAAAAAATGGTTTTTAGGGCAAAACTTCTCCCTTGCGAAATTTTGCTTCGCTTTAACTAGTTTGTTTTCAATTGGTTAATAAAATAAGATTGCCACTGATGCACGAATGAGTTATTAGTACAGCGATGTTCGTAACGCGTATTGCGACTTTTTTCGAATACTCTATGAACTGTCAACCGTGAACTGTGAACTTTTTTGCCACTAATGCACGAATGTTTCTTTTGAAATCAACCCGGGCTTCTTATTCTTATATTATTTTGCACTGTTTCCATGGTTTTATTTTTTTGACAAAAATTCCTTGTATGGCATCGCTGCCATTATTTTGAGGGTGCTCAAAAATGATGATTTGGTCTAGGTGATAATTTATCTAATTCATGCTGTTATTTTCTTTATTCAACGTAAACTTAATTTATTCATTTTATTTAAGCACAACCATTAAGATATCTTTGGTTAAAAATGGCATTCTTTAACTTTTGATATCTTGCCATAATTGATAATACAAATATACGCTTTATTTTTGTAAATTCAAATATTTTTACAAAAATTATTTAAATTAAATTTTAAATAGCAAATCCGTTGTTTCGAGGAGACACGGAAGTGGGGAAACAAAACCATTAAACTTGAAGGATAGAATGCAGTTTTTGTCAATCATCCCGATGATTCGGGAGACGACAAGAATAAGGAAGGGTGCAAAAAAAATTATTTTTTTCGTCCTTTTAGGCGTAATCCGAGTTAACTATTATTATAAATGGAAAATCGTTATGTAGAGCGTATTGGCAGGTAAAGCGAATAGCAATCCATCAAACCTGTCTAAGAACCCGCCATGTCCCGGCAATGCGGAGCCACTGTCTTTGATTTCTAGGTTTCTTTTAATCATAGATTCTGCCAAGTCCCCATAGGTGCTAAGTACCGAAGTAATGACGGCCATAGCAACATAATGAATAATATTTACGTCTTTTTGTCCAATTGCCGGCATCAACCAATCTACTAAAAAGGCAAACAGTATCGTAAATACAAACCCTCCAGCAAAACCTTCCCATGTTTTCTTAGGGGAAATTCTTTCAAAAAGCTTGGTCTTGCCAAAATATTTTCCAATTAGATATGCCCAACTATCATTTGCCCATGCAAAAAACAAGATGGCCAACAAATATTTATACTCATAACCGCCGCCTCTGAACACAAGAAAACTTGCAGAACTGAGTGGAACGGCCAGGTAAAACAAACCCATAGCGTTATAACAAGTATTGGTAAAAGGCGTAGGTGCTTTGGAATACATCTCTATTACAAACCACGCCAAAGGGAATGCCGCCACAAGAGACATATATACCATTGGCACCCAACCGGAAGAAACAAGAAAAATGTCTCCAAAAATAAACAGGCTAAAAACGACATTTAGAATGCGGTAGGCTTTTTTCCAATTATCAGACGAGTTCAATCTTGAATCTATCAATTTTTGATACTCCCAAATACATAAAACGATGATCAATGTGAAAAGCACCATATATGAATACTCATTCCATACCACCGCTCCAATGATAAATGCAACGAAAAAAATGCCTGTAATCAGTCGTTGGGTAAGGTTACTCATAGCGGAAAATTATATGCCTTTCAAAAATTGAATCGGTAAAATTAGCGAATTATCGTTTATTATTCTAATAGGTGTTCATCCGATTCTATTTCAGACTTGTTGGCAATCTTAAAAAAGGTATATGAAAGAAATAAGAACAACGCCATTGAAAGAAGAATAGCATTTTTCGAAAGTCCTTCGTATGAATCCGGCTCTATTGGTTGATTTTGGATGGCTAACACATACATCCCAATCGCTTGAATGCCATTGAATAAAAAGTGCGCCCCCACGGAATACCAAATGCTTCCTCCCCAATAAACTAGATACCCGAATAAAATTCCTAAAAATGCCCTCGGCAAAAAACCGTACACATCGCCATGAATGATACTGAAAGCAACACCGGAAATAATGATAGCAACATGAAAATTTTTCGTACACTCTGTCAAAATTCGTTGCAACGCCCCTCTAAACAAAAATTCTTCACACAACGCCGGAAGTATCGCCAACATGAGAAAATTAATAGCAAAACCAAGTGGACTTTCGTCTTGCATAAACTTTTGCATCAGTGATTCACTATTCTTATTCATCTCTATTAGCTTAGCTTCTACATCGGGCCATGGAATGTGTATCTGTTGATTTATTTCATGGACGATGTATATCATCGGAAAAAACGAGAAGAGAATTCCCGGCACCAACGTCAATAACATGAAATTTGGTTTCCTTTCACCAACATTATAAACAACGGCACTGCCGGATTTCATTCTACTAAAAATAAAGGCTGGCAACAAAAAGCCTCCGATGGAATACATCATCTGTAAAAACTTAAGTGGTATCAGCTCCAGAGGGGAAAATTTTAGCAAATAACTTATATCACTGATATTGCCATTGGTATAAATCTGGCTGGCTATCAATCCAATTAACAATTGTATGCCAAAGATACATCCTACTACAATTGCTATGAGGATAATTAATTGTTCTGTTAAACTCTTTTTAGATAAGTATGCTTCGCTCATTTGATTGTATATTTGCACAAAAATACCATTTTTTTTAAGCTGTGGTAAAAATCGGACATATTGAACTGGGGGAATTCCCATTATTGCTGGCACCCATGGAGGATGTCAGCGACCCGCCTTTTCGTGCCGTTTGTAAAAAAAATGGTGCCGACTTAATGTATACTGAATTTATTTCTTCCGAAGGGTTGATCAGAGATGCGCATAAGAGTAAACAAAAGTTGGATATTTATGATGAGGAGCGCCCCATAGGCATACAATTATTTGGTGGTGAGCTGGCATCCATGAATAATGCGACAGAAATTGCAGACCGCGCTCAGCCGGATTTAATAGATATCAACTACGGCTGTCCGGTGAAGAAGGTCGTATGCAAAATGGCAGGCGCCGGTATTCTAAAAGACATACCTTTGATGATAAAACTCACCGAAGGTGTCATCAAGTCCACTAACAGACCCGTTACGGTGAAAACACGGTTAGGGTGGGACGACCATAGCAAAAATATTGTAGAAGTAGCCGAAAGATTGCAAGACATAGGCGTGAAAGCCATTTCCATACACGGGCGCACGCGCATGCAAATGTACAAAGGAGAAGCCGACTGGACGTTGATTGCCGCAGTAAAGAACAATCCGAGAATGCACATACCGGTATTCGGCAACGGCGATATCGATTCTCCACAGAAGGCATTAGAATATAAAAACAGATATGGCGTAGATGGCATCATGATTGGCAGAGCCAGCATCGGCTACCCATGGATATTTCGGGAAATAAAAGCATTCTTGAAAGACGGCACCCTCCTTCCGCTACCAACCATTGAAGAAAGAATTGATGTTGTCAGAGAACATTTCCGAAGGAGCATTGCTTGGAAAGGGGAGCGTGTGGGCGTTGTGGAAATGAGACAACATTATGCCAATTATTTGCGTGCATTACCTAATATCAAACCGTTTAGGCAAAAATTGGTGACCACATATGATGTGAATGAAATTGAAGATGTATTATCTGAAATTCTAGAGACTTATGTCAACATAGAGGTGTGAATCTATCATTCTATATAACATGAATTCTGGAACGCAGAACGATTGCCCGAACGGATTTTAACCGCCGAGGCGCAGAGAAATGCACAAAGTTTGCAGAGGTTTCTTTGCAACCAAAATCTTACAAAAATCCATTTTTTACAAAGTTTCACACATTGCAGTAGGAGGCAAGCTGGCCCACAAATCATTCGATAACAACTGCTGCGACGTGGAATAATACCTGAAATTTAACAATTTTAACCAGAAATTAACAGGATTTTAAGAAATCAGCTATAAATTGTCAAAACAATTATATATATTTTTGCAACGGACTGAAAATTATTATATCACCCAATTTTTGTTTTTCGTATGAAAAAACTGGGCATACTTTTTTGCGTTTTGGCAATAACCTTGTATGGATTCGCACCTGCGCCTTCAAAAGGCAACAGCATGTCTGAGACTATTGACGAGCATACTGTTCAAATGGTTGCATCTGATTCCGTAAAAATTCAAAATAATTGTCCTACCATTAGAGAGTTTTATAATTCTTTTGACACAAAAGGACTAAGCTATGAAGCCTTCTATTATGCGGTACATGGTTTTTACCAATTATCTCAATCAGGAAAATTGGAAAAAGAGCACCTTATCACCATTTTTGATTTATCTAAACCTTCTAAGGAAGAGCGCATTTTTGTAATAGACTTGCAAAAGAAAAAAGTGCTGATAAAAAGTTTGTGTTCGCATGGAGGCAATTCCGGTGAAATGTATGCACATTCATTTTCCAATGATGTAAGCTCACACATGACAAGCCTAGGATTTTATATCGCTGCCGAAACGTATACCGGAAA
Organism: Chitinophagales bacterium; assembly: GCA_019694955.1. Taxonomy (GTDB): domain Bacteria; phylum Bacteroidota; class Bacteroidia; order Chitinophagales; family JADIYW01; genus JADIYW01. The sequence continues at coordinate 58,268 of JAIBAX010000018.1, forward strand.
AAATGGTTATTCATTAAAATTAGATGGTTTAGAACCCGGCTTCAATGACAATGCTCGTGCACGTGCTGTCGTAATACACGGTGCGGATTATGCTGAATACTCTTTCTTACAGGGGAATGGCTACTTAGGCAGAAGTCAAGGATGTCCGGCACTTCCTCGTGGCAACACGGATAAAGTAATCAATCTGATGAAAAACGGCTCTTGTTTGTTCATTTATGCACCAAACAACAATTATTTAAAGAAAAGCGCATTTCTAAGAGTAGAAACCAATCTTGTTGAAGACTTCCTCAACAATAGATATCATCAGGCAGTATAAGCACCTTTGAACAGCAAAATCTTCCAAACGAAATTATCTCACCCAGTTTGTCTGGTTATTATGCAATAGCACTGTTTCTACCCCAAATTTCTGTTGCAAATATTTTTGGATCGTTTCTGCTGCAAAAACGGAGCGGTGTTGCCCGCCGGTACAACCAAAATTTACCATTAGGTTGCCAAAATCCCTTTCCAAATAATCTTTTATGCTGATATCTAATATTGCCTTCACATGTTCTAAAAACTGAGGCATTTCTGTTTTCGTCAACAAAAACTCTTGCACTGCCTTATCTTGCCCACTCAACTTCTTATACTCCTCAAATCTACCGGGATTTAGTATTCCCCGACAATCAAAAACGAAACCTCCACCGTTGCCACTTTCATCTATGGGAATACCTTTTTTATACGAAAAACTGGAGATATAAACGACAAGCTTTGATGTCGCCTTCGCCTTGATGGTGACAAACTTTTGTATAAACTCGTCTTGAGTAAATTTGCGCAGAATGCTAATAATTTCAGGAATGTCTATCGTTATAGGGCATGCTTCCAACCACGATTTCAAATTCTCCAATGCCAACGGTATGCTTTCTATAAAATGCTGTCTTTTTTCAAACAATCCTCTAAAACCATATGCTCCCAAAACTTGCAATAAGCGGATAAGCACAAATCCATTGTAGTAGTCTTTCAATTGACATACATCTAAAGAATTGGGCAAATATTTTTGCAATTCCTTGCAATATGTATCAAAAAGGCTGTTTTTCCAATCTAAAGGCAAAGCCGCTTTCGCTTGCCACAGCAATGATGCAATATCATATACGAGTGGTCCTTTTTTGCCTCCCTGGAAATCTATGAAATAAGGCTTCCCTTCGTTTACCATTATATTGCGCGCCTGACAATCTCGCAACATAAAAAAATTGAGTGGAAACTTAACCAGCCACTCTGCCAAAGTATTAAAATCGCGGTTCAATTGCTCTCCATCATAAACAATCTTTTGCGCACGCAGGAAATAGTATTTGAAATAGTTAAGGTCGGCAATGATGGCGTCTTTGTCGAATTGACTTCCCGCATAACAGTAACTATAATCCAGTCCTTCATCCGAAACAACCTGTAGTTTTGCTAAATTCTTAACCGTTTCCTGATAAAGAAGGTACGTATCTTCATTTAGTCCTTTCTCTGTCAAAACATCTAATAAAGCTTGGTTTCCAAGATCCGTTTGGATATACATGGTTTGGTCGGCATACACAAATAGCACTTCCGGAACGGGTAATCCTTTCTCTCGAAATACTTTTGAGAAATAAATAAAAGCCTTGTTCTCCGGTACAAATGGATTGTATGTGGCAATAAAAGATGCGCCATTGATACTAAATCTACCATACCTACGGTCAGAACCTGCCAAAGGCAAAACAACAAAATCTTGTGGTTCTTGTTGAAAAACCGTTTTAATGAATGTCAATATCGGTGTTGTATCCCATTTCATGTACTACTATTAACCGCCACAACCTAATAACCTGTTCTTATCCTTTTTCACCAACTCATCCCACGCTTCATTGAGGCTATTTCCATAAGAAGGTTCCACCGAGGGAAATAATTCTTCCTTTAGCTGTTGTTCGGTGATTTCACGCACATTCTTTTTCTGTTTCTTTTTCGTTACTTTGTTCTTCATAAGAAAAATATCAGCTAAAGTTAGCAAAAAAGTGAAGTGGTTAAACAGATACAAAGGTTTTTTAAGAGAAATAAAATGGTTTTATGTTCTAAATAACCTCTTTTTCAGGGATGGGCTGAGGCATAATAAAAAATTATTCTCCAAATTCGGTATAAAGAAATCTATCTATGCCCCGCTCAGCGCTAAGGATTTCAAAGGCATCGCCCATAGTGAAAGAAGTTGGGCAGACCAATCCCAGACTATAGACGAGATTAGAAAGGATGCAAAATTTCTTGCCTTTTCAGAAGAAATACAAGAAAAAATCATCTCCTTTAGAGAAGAAGGCTATATGATCCTGGAAAAATTTATGGATGCAAAAGACGTTGATGGCATCAATGAGGAGATAGATGCTTTGGTTCTGGAGGGGAAATTGGCATTTAATTATACGAAGACAAAGATTATGCAGAGTTATAAGTACGCTGCAACTGTAAAAAAGACCTTTCAGGATGAAAGGTTATTGTCAATCCTTAAATTTCTGTTGGGAAGAAATGTTATTCCATTCCATACGATTAATTTTTTTACCGGAAGTCAACAAAAACCGCATTCTGATGCCTACCACATGAGTACATTTCCTGAAGGGTTTCTCATTGCTGTATGGATTGCTTTAGAAGATATTGATATGGAACAAGGACCAGTATCCTTTTATCCGGGGTCGCATCGATGGAAACAGATTACCAATGAAGACTTGCCTTTAGATCAAAGTGCATGGCGATTGGATGGACAGGCGAATGAAAAATATGAAACATATTTAGCGAATAAGATTGCTGCATCACATATTCAACCAAAAGTATTTTTAGCGAAAAAAGGCGATATATTGATATGGCATAGCAACCTCATACATGGTGGTCTTCCGATGAAAGATGCCGAAATGAGTCGCAAAAGCTTGGTAATGCATTATTTTGCAGAAAATGTCATTTGCTATCATGAAATCAGTCAGCGTCCTGCTATTTTCGATCCAATATTGAGGAATATTTATCCTTAAAAAAAATTATATCATTTTATGAAGTGCCAGGTTTTTTAGGTATTGTGTATCACCATTGCTGTGGAAAACTCATGTTTTGCACTAAGCGATAGTTTATCTTTATTTGTGTAAAAAAACATGCGTCAGGAATTAGCCATTGGATCCAAGGTAGAGCATCCTAAGTTTGGTGCCGGAGTTATTATCGATGATAGTAACATTCAAACATATACGATATATTTTCCGGAGAAAGGAGAAGTAGACATTTCGAAAGATTTTGATGGGTTAGTGATTGTTAAGTTGGTAGAAAAAGATCCGGATGCTGTATCGCTCGACGATGTTAGGAAAATACTTTCGAAAATCATCGAACCATTGGTAGCACCTTTAGAAAAAGTTGCCATTGCCGACAAGTGGATTGGTGGAACCCTGGTATTCAACCCCGGAAAAAGAGATTTACAGTCCAAAGAAATGCCTATTGATCAATTTTTTCACAAGATTGTTATGACAAGAGATCGCCTACGGGTGATGGAGCAAAAAATCAATGCCTCCAATCTAGCGGACGATGAAAAGGTTGATTTACAACAATATATTACCAGAATTTATGGTTCGCTGACATCTTTTAATATCTTATTCAGGGATAAAGAAGACCACTTTAAAGGTACTGGTAGCTAGTTACCAAAACTTACACGCCAACACACTGATATCGTCATTAAACAACATATTTCCTTTAAATTTGGAAATATGGTCGTACAGGATTTTTATAAATATATCGGGGCCTAGTTTATAGTTTTTCTCACAAAAGGTAGCTAGATTTTCCATTCCGTATTGTTCTCCAGAAGGGTTTTCTAATTCTGTCAGGCCATCTGTAAATGCGAGGATGGTCGTGTTGTTTTGAATTTTTATATACCCTTCCGAAACACTAGGAAGGTCTTCGAACACACCTAAGATGGTGCATCCTTCTGTTAACATCTGTTGCGTTCCATCAGGCTGGATAAGTAGTGGGGGATTGTGACCGGCATTAATGTAATAAAGTTCTTTTTTTAGGAGGTTATATTTCCCAATAAAAAACGTAATGAAATTTTCTCCTTTGGTGATAGAGTAGATTTTTTGGTTTAATCGGGCTACCAAATCCTTGGTGGTGAGATTCAAGCTTACCATCGAATTAAGCGAAGCTTGTAGGTTGGCCATTACTAAAGCGGCAGCAACGCCTTTGCCGGAGATATCTGCAATACAAAACAAGAACTCATTTTTATTGATATGGATTACATCGTAATAATCTCCGCCGATGCCTTTAAAAGGCAGGTAAAATCCTGCAAACTCATATAAATTATTTTTTGGCAATTTATTGGGAATCAGCATATTTTGAACCTTAGACGCCAGTTCAAGTTCTTTATCAAATTGCTTCTTCTCCATTTCTCTTTTAAACAATCGTTTGTTCTCAATGGCAACGATGATGATATTGGAGAGTGTCTGCAAATAACTCAATATTTCCTGTGTGTCTGTGGCCAATGTTGCTGCAAATTCTCCTACAAGAATATATGCCAATGCTTGTGATTTATGATACACTGGAATGACATATTCAAAACCGGGAAAAGCACTTACTTCTTTGGAATCCAAAGGGCTTGGCGCTAAGTAAGTGGACAAATGTTTTTCTACCTGTGTGGAGCTCGGCTCCGGTACTTCTTCTACATCAACCAACTCTTTTCTCCAAGCCTGATCAAAGACGAAGATGGCAAAATTCTTTATACCCAATTGTTCTTGAAGGATTTCTTTAAAGTACTGATATAAGTCAGGAGCATGCACATTCTCATTGATAGACTTTGTGAGTTGGAGGATGGTATCCAACTGCAATTCTTTGAATTGCAAAACAGCCTGATGGTGAGTTATTGCACTAAATTCTGACATTTTACCCTTTCAATAAACAACTAATATACGGCATTGGCAGGTATAAACAAGCATCTATTATAAAAATTAATATTAGCAAGACCTTATAATATTGATTTTCAGTTTGGATGAATTATTTTTGTATAAGAGAAAATTAAAATAAAACTACCTGAAGTTTAATAGACAGATGAATACAAATTTAACAAAAATTCCAAAAGATGACCTTCCTTACAAGAATCAACATACATACGAATGATAAAACACTAATTGAAAATGACGTTGTTTTCATTTATCATTGCACCGATGGGTTTAATAGACGGGGCTTGAGAGTTACACTTGTAGTAAGAAGTGATTTCAAATTTCAAATGTGCATGAAGTCCTTTGAAAATCAATCTTCAACAGGAAAGCCATTCGAGTTCATCTTAAATGGGAACTTGCCAATTGAGATCTGGAACAGCATCAACTTTCTTTGTAATCAAAAAGGAATAGAAAAGTATATAAAACATGGATATGGAAGATACTTCCAAAATGCGGGAGACAGTACTTTCAAACTTAGGTCTTCTAATAAGTTTATTGAAACCCGAATACACCTAATTGATATTGAGGTATTCGAAAAAGTTGCTAATCCAGCAGAAAAAGAACTTATCAAACTTTATGACCTATTAAACGATTGGATAAAATCCTTATATACAACATTGATGGCAAAATAACTTTTAGCAATTGAAAATAAGAAATCAAAAAAAACAAATTCTCATTTTTAAGATATTTTTCTCGTTTACTGAGAATGATTGTATTTTTGCGCCGTGTCATATTTTCAGGAAATAAACAACAAGAATTGGTCGACATATGCTGCTATTCAAATTGCCATTATTTATCTAGTGGGGATTTTGGGCATTTGCTCCCCCTGGAGGGACTATATCATCTTGTTGACACCTATTAATTTACTGCTGACATTTTTTGTCACTTTTTACAAGCATGAAAGTAAAAATCAATTATTTGTCTTTACAATTCTCGCCATCATATTGATTACATATAGTATAGAAGTCGTTGGTGTAAAAACGGGAAAAATATTTGGATCCTATTTTTATGGCAAAACATTAGGGCTTAAAATCTTTACAGTACCTCCCATTATTGGGGTTGTGTGGGCAACATTGATATATTCAACTGGCGTACTTTTGTTTCAGGTAAAGCTACAACAAAAGATTTTGTTTAGTGTCGTTGGCGCATCTATCATGACATTATTGGATGTGTTAATCGAACCGATAGCCATCCGCCTTGATTTCTGGCATTGGGACAATGAACAGATTCCGCTTCAAAATTATCTGGCATGGTGGATGATTTCCTTTATAATATTTCTTCTTGTACCAAAACATATATTCTCCTCTAAGAACAAGCTAGCGGTATGGTGTCTTGTCTTGCAATTTTTATTTTTTATTTTCCTAAACATATTCATTTAAGCCTATACCTATTGCTTATTAAAAATTATTCAATGAGAATTTTCCTTTTTTATGTGCTTTTAACAACCTCTTTTTTTGTACATGGTCAAACCTCTTTTCAGGGTGTCGCCAGCTATTATGGAGATGAGTTTCACGGAAGACCTACTTCTAATGGTGAAATCTTCGACAATATGGGCATGACCTGTGCGCACAAAACCTTACCTTTCAATACGAAACTAAAGATTACCTATATCAAAACAGGTATCAGTGTAATTGTAAGGGTGAACGACCGAGGCCCTTTCATTCCGGGGCGTGATGTAGATCTCTCAAAAGGATGTGCACAAAAAATTGGGCTCATACAGGAAGGCGTTGGTGACGTGATGATTGAAATTCTTGATGGAAGCACACCTGTTGCAGTAGTTCCACCAAAACCTGTAATTCCAAACAACCCTATGCCAACGGCAGACATAAAAGATACGATCCGTACAGAGTCTTTTACCTATAAAATAAATATCCGTCGTGATTCAATTCAAGGGTATACCATTCAACTGGGTGCTTTCACAAAATCAGAGAATGCTTGGAAATTTACGGAAGAGCTGAATAAGAAAGGGTTTTTAGATACCTATCTCTATAAATCAGTAACTGACAATCAACAGTATTATAGAGTATTATATGGCGATTACAATTCAGGGGCGGCAGCTAAGCAACTTCAAGAGCAATTGCAATCAGCAGGATATAAAGGGATTTTGGTTGTTCCATAATGACCTGAAAAGAAAAATGTTTTCATAAGAGCATTATCAAGGTTAAAACATTCTAATTTATGTTAATAATTATGGCATAAACGTTAATTTAAGTATTTTTGCGGGAATAAATCAAAAAAGTATGTTTAGAAAATTAATGTTGAGTTTAACTGCTATTGTCTGTTTTTTATGGCAAACGCAAGCAGGCTCAGGGCTTCCGGACAATTTCTTTATGAAGAAATTACCTAACGGATTGGAAATTTTGGTTATCGAAGATAACTCTGTTCCTTTAGCGACCTGCGAAATTACGGTACACAATGGTTCTTACTGTGAAGACAGCACCTATAATGGGCTTTCTCATATGTATGAGCACATGTTTTTCAAGGCAAATAAAGACTACCCATCGCAAGAGAAATTTTTAGACAGAATTAATGAATTGGGCATCAGTTTCAATGGTACTACTTCTAATGAAAGGGTAAACTATTTCATCACATTGAGTAATACGAAAGTAAAAGAAGGATTAGAATTTATGAATTCTGCCATTCGCTACCCATTATTTGATACTGCGGAAATGAGAAGAGAAAATCCCGTGGTGGACGGTGAGTTTCAAAGAGCAGAATCTAATCCGATATACTGGTTGGGCAAAGATTTTGATAGAGCCATGTGGGGAGATTTGTACACCAGAAAAAATCCTATTGGCATCCACGATGTAATTCTTACCTGCACGCCTGCAAAAATGAAAGTTATCAAGGATAAATACTACTACCCCAACAACGCACTTATTTCTGTTGCCGGAGCTGTAAAACACGAAGAAATATTCAAATTAATTGAAAGCATTTTTGGCAATTGGCAGCCGAGTAGTTTCAATATTTTTGAGAAATATCCAGTGCCTAATTTTGAACCACTGAAAGAAAATAAAACGTTTATCACTACCAATCAAAATGCGCAGATTCCTATCGTTGAAATCGGATGGCATGGCCCAGATACTAGAAATGATTTGCAAGCCACTTATGCTGCAGATGTATTTTCCTTTATTCTAAGCCAAAAGACATCTTCATTCTATCAAAATCTTGTGGATAAAGGATTGGCTTATCAAGTAGGTGTTGGTTATCAAACGGCAAAATATACGGGTCCAATAACGGCGTTTTTAGTACCAAATCCTGCGAAATTGCAAGAATCATATGCTGCATTTTGGGCAGAAGTAGACAAATGGGACAGTGACGATTATTTTACTGACGAGCAATTAGAAACCGCTAAAAATCAATTGGCCATCTATGATGCTTTTGATAAAGAAAAGACTTCTGAATTCCTACATACCGTTACATTTTGGTGGGCGTCTGCCGACATTCCTTACTACACTTCATATGTTGAGAATCTTAAGAAAGTTACCAGAGAAGATATCAAAGCATATATTCAGAATTATATCAAAGGAAAAAATTATGTGGCAGGTGTGTTGTTAAACCCAGCGGTGAAAGACCAAATGGGTATTGAGAAATTTGAAGATTTGTTTAGCGAATAAAAATTAATATACAGATGAGAAAGTTAGTTTTATGTATAATAGTAGCTTTTCAGGGATTGATAGCGGTAAATGCGCAGACTGAAGAGTTCACAGTAGATGGCATACAGGTAATCCTTCGCCATACACCAAAAGAGGTGGTTTCCGCAAAATTGTTTATCAAAGGAGGTACTTCCAATTATTCTAAAGAAAAAGAAGGCATTGAAACCTTTGCCCTCAACTTGGCTGTTTCTGGTGGTACTGCATCTAAAGACAAATATACTTTTGCCGGAGAGGCGGAACAAATTGGTGCAGAAATCAGTGCCGCTTCTACAATGGATTATGGCAGCATCAACCTCACGTGTGTAAAAATGTTTTGGGATAAATCTTGGAATCTCTTTGCAGATGCCATCGTAAATCCGGCATTTGACAGTGAGGAATTTGATTTATTGAAAGAACAATTGATCTCGGGAGCGAAACAACGCGAATCTGATCCGGACCAACACCTCAGACAGTTGTCTTTACAAGGCGCATTCCCCGGAAAGAATTATGCTAAAGTTCCAGAGGGTTCTACAGCAAGCCTTACTGGAATTACCTTAGATGAGATAAAAGCATACTATAAAAATACTGTTGGAAAGCAAAGAGTACTTTTAGTAGTGGTAGGCAATATTACTAAGGAAGATCTTACGGCTAAGATAAATACATCATTGGTAAAACTTCCACTTGGCACACCTGCGAAGGTGGAAGCTAAAACGCCATTGAATACGCCCAGCACGATTTCTGAAGACAGAGAAATGGCAACAAATTATATCCGTGGAATGATGGACGCCCCAAAAGTAGACTCTGATGAAGGAGTAGCGATGGCGTTGGCCATGGATATTATGAGAGACAGATTGTTTGTTGAGTTGAGAACAAAAAGGAGTCTAACATATGCTCCAGGCGCTGGCTATGCTTCTTCGCTTGTCAACAGCCCTTATGCAACCTTATACGCATCCTCAACAGATCCGAAACAATCTATACAGGTAATGGTAGATGAAGTAAATAAACTGAGAACAGAAGGATTTTCTGCTAAAGAGCTTTTGGATAAAAAGCAAAGTTTCCTTACCGATTACTATATGGGGCTTGAAACCACAGAGTCTATCGCCAACCAATTAGGTATTAGCGAAATGCAAGGTGGCTGGGAATCGCTGGATACGTTTACAAAAGAAGTAGACGGCATTACCGTAGAGCAATTGAATGCTGCCTTCAAGAAATACTCTAATTCCATTAAATGGACGTATCTCGGCGACAAAAAATTGGTAACGGATGATGACTTCAAGCAACCGCAAAAAACTTCCAAGAAGAAGGTGAAGAAGAGTAAAAGTTAAGTATTAAAGAAAGTTATAAAAAGGTCGGTTTTTCCGACCTTTTTTTGTTTGTGGACACTAATAATTGCGTTCTGTTATATATAAAACGAGTTCTTCTAAACTTTTTCTGGCGGTATTATCGGGGAATGTTTTTAGCAGTTCAAATGCTTTGGATCTATACTCATACATCTTTTGCGTTGTATATTCAATACCACCTTCCTGAATGACATAACGAATGAGTTCCTGAACTTTTTTCTTGTCTTCATTGTGATTTTTAACGATATTGATGATCCATCTTTTTTTCTCTCTATCTACTTTATTCAACGTATAAATGAGCGGCAACGTCATCTTCCTTTCTTTGATATCAATACCCCTAGGTTTACCGATTTCCATCTCACCGTAATCAAAGAGGTCGTCTTTTATTTGAAATGCCATCCCTATGTGTTCCCCCATGAGACGCATTTTTTCGATATAATCCTCGTTGTCACATGCCGAAGCCGTTCCCGTTTGGCAGGCAGCAGCTATAAGTGATGCCGTTTTATTGCGGATAATCTCATAATAAACATCTTCAGAGATATCCAACCTACGTGCTTTTTCCATTTGAAGCAATTCCCCTTCGCTCATGAGCTTCACAGCATTTGTTACGATGTGTAGCAATCGGTATTGCTGATGTTCCAGAGAATGTAATAATCCTTTTGCCAATAAATAATCGCCTACCAATACAGCTATTTTATTCTTCCAAAGGGCATTTATAGAGAAGAAACCTCTTCTCTCATTGGCATCATCTACAACATCATCGTGAACAAGTGTGGCGGTATGTAATAGTTCTATTAAAGAAGCGCCTACATAAGTGTTTTCGTTGATTTCACCACAGAGCTTTGCAGCGAGGAATACAAACATCGGGCGAATCTGCTTGCCCTTTCTTTGAACGATATAATAAGTAACTTTATCCAACAAGGCTACTTCACTCCGCATAACATCGCGAAACTTCTTCTCAAAAACCTGCAATTCCTCTTCTATGGGTGCTTTGAATCCTGAAACCTTATCAGACATGTATATATTTTTGATGTGCCGTTAGGAAAAACTTAATTGGCCACTTCGCTAAAAAACTTAATTCTCATCAATCGCACTTCCTTCATTGTTACATCATCATCTTTGAGCTCTTTCAAAGCATCTTCAATTGAGTCACTCTCGGCCTCCATAAAATAGTCATAAATAATTTCTTGTACCTCTTCATCCACCACTTCGTTGATATAATAATTAAGGTTAACTTTTGTGCCACTATGAACGATACTTTCAATTTCTACGAGAACGTCTTCAAAAGTAATTCCCTTTGATCGGGCGATTTCTTCCAAAGGAATTTTTTTATCGATATTTTGAATGATGAATACTTTTTGTGCAGATTTATTGGCGACAGACTTCATCACAAAATCTGTTGGACGATCGATATCGTTTTCCTCGACATATTTGGCAATCATTTCAATAAACGCTGTGCCAAATCGCTGCGCTTTGCCTTGGCTTACCCCGGAAATTTTAGCCATTTCCTCCATTGTAATCGGATATTGGGTAGCCATATCTTCCAAAGAAGGATCTTGAAAGATAACAAAAGGTGGTAAATTCATTTTCTTTGCCACAGACTTTCTCAGGCTCTGCAGCATTTCCATCAGCACCGGATCCATGGCATTTGTCTTTGGATTGCTTGTTACTATATCATCATCATCGCTATCCGTTCCGGTGTACACCTGATTCATGGTGATAATGACCTCATGTGGATCTTTCACAAAGGCTCTGCCTTCTTCATTTATCTTCAATAACCCAAATTGCTCGATATCTTTTCTGAGGTAATTGCTCAAAAGTGCCTTTCTAATTACTGAATTCCAATACAATTCATCCTTTTCTGCACCTTTACCAAAGCTGCTCAATTTATCATGGTTGAAAGAAAGTATTTCCTTCATCCTTTTGCCCATAAGGAGATTGGTAACATAGGTGATGGTACCCAATTCATTGATTTCGTCAACGGCTTTCAGCAACAGGATGATATCATCTTTTGCTTCCCTTTTTTCTTTAGGTTTGCTACAATTATCGCATTTATTGCCACAGGGGTCTTTCAAATCTTCGCCAAAATAATGCAAAATAAACTGCTTGCGACACTCTCCTGATTCAACATAAGCTTCCACCTCCATGAGATGCTGATTGCCGATTTCACGTTCTGCTACCGGCTTATCGCGCATGAATTTTTCTAATTTTTCTATGTCTTTATAGCTAAAATATGCTATACAATGTCCTGCCAATCCATCCCTTCCTGCACGACCCGTTTCTTGATAGTAGTTTTCCAAGCTTTTTGGGATATCATAATGTATGACGAATCGAACATCGGGTTTGTCGATACCCATTCCGAAGGCAATGGTAGCGACAATGACATCCAACTCTTCCATGAGGAATGCATCTTGCCTTTGTGTGCGCACCTGACCATCGAGTCCTGCATGATAGGCAGCGGCATTGATACCATTAACGGTAAGCACTTCCGCAATCTCCTCAGTAGATTTTCTGCTGAGGCAATAAATAATACCGGATCTACCACCTTCAGTTTTTATATAACGGATGATATCTTTAATGGTATTTTCCTTTCCTTGTTTCGGACGTATTTCATAAGAAAGGTTTTCTCTCAGAAAGGAAGAAATAAACACCTGTGGGTTTTCCATGTGCATCGTCTTGATGATATCACTCTGCACTTTCGGTGTTGCAGTGGCGGTTAAGGCCATGATAGGAATATTATCTTCAATGCCATCCACCATTTTGCGTATCCTGCGATACTCCGGACGGAAGTCGTGTCCCCACTCCGATATACAGTGCGCTTCGTCAACAGCAACAAAGGATATCTTAATAGATTTTAGGAAATCTATATTTTCTTCTTTTACCAATGATTCAGGAGCAACATAAAGGATTTTCGTTTTTCCTTCTGTTATATCGTCTTTGACTTGTTTGATTTGTTGCTTATTGAGCGATGAGTTCAAGAAATGGGCGATATTGTCGATGCTACTATACGACCTCACTAAATCCACTTGATTTTTCATAAGTGCTATTAGTGGAGAGATAACCACTGCCGTTCCTTCGCTCAATAATGCCGGCAACTGATAACAAAGTGACTTGCCGCCACCTGTAGGCATAATTACAAAAGTGTCATTCCCCGACAATATGCTCCTAATAACCTTTTCCTGATTGCCTTTAAAATTTTCAAAGCCAAAATAATGCTTTAACCCTTCTGTTAGGGACATCTCAACATTTACCATACTTCTCCTTAAATATTTTGTAGATTTCTATCGATTCTAAATAAAATTGGACTATGAATATACGAAGATTCCTATTAACAAAAAAATACAAAGTGTTAAAAATGGAATTATTGTCATTATTTCGCATTATGGTAAAGTAAGGAAAACAATTCACTAATGATTATGGATGTTTGGCTATTTAATATCTTTAATCGAATATTCAACCGATGCAACTATTTAGTAAAAATCATGTCTCATATTTATTATAATTAACCAAGCGGTAGGATATTTTTTGTATTTTCGCATCAATTTTTTAAGAATGAATAAAAACAATTTTATCGTCATCATGGCGGGTGGAATAGGCAGTCGCTTTTGGCCGGCAAGTAGAACTGCCCTTCCTAAACAGTTTTTAGATATTTTAGGCACAGGTAGTTCTCTTATACAACAAACATATAAACGTTTCTTGAAAATAGCCCCACCTGAAAACATATATATTGCCACGAATGAAGATTATGTAGATTTAATTAAAGAGCATATACCTGGTATCAGCGACGACCAAATCTTACCTGAACCGGCAAGAAAAAATACAGCACCATGTATTGCATATGCCGCATATAAAATTGAGAAAGCTAACCCTAAGGCAAATATCATCGTTGCCCCTTCCGACCATGTTATCCTGGATGAAGACGAGTATGTACGCATTGCAAACAAAGCTTTGGTATTCGTTTCAGAAAATGAGGCTTTAGCTACCATGGGCATCCTGCCAACACGCCCCGACACAGGATATGGATACATTCAATTTACCGACCATGAGCCGGAAATCGGCGTAAATAAGGTGAAAACCTTTACAGAAAAGCCAGATAGAGCCGTAGCAGAAAGTTTTATAGAAAGTGGTGACTTCCTCTGGAATGCAGGCATTTTTGTTTGGAATGTGCAATCCATTATAAAAGCCTTCGAAGAGTATCTACCGGAAGTTTATGAAGCCTTTGAGGATAGCAAGAAAAAACTTTGTACAGCAGAAGAAAAAATAGCCGTTGAAAAAGCCTTTGCCTTATGTCCAAATATTTCCATCGATTTCGGCATCATGGAAAAAGCTTCTAATGTCTATGTTTTACCCTCTAATTTTGGCTGGTCTGACTTAGGCACTTGGGCATCTCTTTTTGCTGAGAAAGAAAAAGATTACCTTCAAAATGCCGTAAATGGCAAGCATGTGATGATATACGATGCCTCCAATAATATGATTCATGTTCCAGAAGAAAAAATGGTGGTCATACAAGGCTTAGAAAATTTTATCGTCGTCGACACCAACGATGTGCTTTTAATCTGCAATAAAGATGAAGAGCAGAAAATCAAGGAAATTACCAACGACATCAAGCGTCAGAAAGGCGCTAAATATCTGTAATTGTGGACAGTTTGAACATAGCGCTCGTTCAGACAAATCCGGCTTGGGAAAACCCGGAGGCAAATATGAAGGAAATCTCCCAACTGATTGGCAATTATTCTATACCGACAGACCTCTTCATTCTACCAGAGATGTTCAATACGGGATTCTCCATGTTACCGGAAAAATGGGCAGAACGTATGGACGAGCAGACGATACAAGTCTTACAGCAATTATCATTAAAAAAAAATGCAGCCATCACAGGTAGTTTGATGATAGAAGATAATGGACATTTCTATAATAGGTTGGTATGGGTGGAGGGCGGTGTGCTAAAGTGCTATTACGACAAAAGGCATCTTTTTTCTTTGGTGGGAGAAGACGAGCATTTCACTCCCGGAAAAAAGCCATTGATACTTGAATACAAAGGGTGGAAGATTCAGCCTTTTATCTGTTATGATCTTAGGTTTCCAGTTTGGTGTAGAAGTACAGAAAATGTGGATTTACAGATATATGTCGCCAATTGGCCGGAGAAACGCATCCATTACTGGAAGGCACTGCTCCAAGCAAGAGCCATAGAGAATATTTGCTATATCGCTGCCGTAAATAGAATTGGAAACGATTTTTGGGGAAATAATCATAATGGAGATTCTTGCCTTGTTACCTTTAATGGTGATACCGCATTTTTGGCAAGTAATTTGCAAGAAATTAAAAGTTTTACCATCAATAAAAAGGATTTAGCGGCTTTCAGGGAGCGATATCCCTTTGATCGAGATAAAGATAATTTTGAAATATATGAGTGAGTTAGTAGTTGATATAGAAAAGTGGGCATCAGTAGAAGAGAAACTGAAACTACGTTTCGGAAAAATTCCTGACTTGCAAACAATAATTTTCTTGGTTGGTCACCGAGAATTGGGACAAAACAGAACTACCTTCACAAAAGAGGAAAAGCAAGACCTCATGCATGTGGGTGTCTGCAAGCTTTTATCGCAAGCAGGGTATTATCATTTTGTTTCCAATGACAAGGATGGATGGCCACATTTCGAACCTGTCAGAGGAAAGCAGAAATTAACTGGCGAGCAACAGGAATTGCTACTCAAACAACAAATCATCACCTATTTTGAACATTTATAATCATTCAACATGAAGAAAATATTTGCCATCTTTGCGTTTTTTTTAACAACACAAGCATTTGCACAAACTACACCCATGGTATCTTTAAAAGTTTTTGAAGGAGACTCTCTTTTAGGAGAGATGAAAATTAAGTTATATGATGAAACGCCGCAACACAGAGACAATTTTCTTAAATTAGTACGTGCCGGATATTATAATGGCACCTTATTCCATAGAATCATTCCCGGATTTATGATCCAAGGTGGTGATCCAAATTCCAAAAATGCGCCTGCGGGGCAACCTTTAGGCAATGGTGGCCCCGGGTATACTATACCTGCAGAGTTCATATCTACCTTATTTCATAAAAAGGGAGCGCTGGCTGCTGCCAGACAAGGCGATCAGGTAAACCCCAAAAAAGAAAGTAGCGGTAGCCAGTTTTATATCGTTACCGGTCAGGTATATAATGCGCCGACCTTAAAAAATATGGAAAGCCAAAAAGGAATGGGCGCTAAACAAGCTATTTTCAACGAAATCATATACAGACCTGAAAACAAACCACATCTGGATTCATTAATGAAATTCCAAACAACGGGAGATTTTAATTCAATGAACACCTATATTGCCCAACATTTGGAGCCACTCTTAAATGCAGAATTGAAAAAACAAGGGAAAGAACCTTTTAAATTCACAGAAGAAATGCTACAAACATATTCCACTATCGGTGGCGCACCGAGTTTGGATGGTGATTATACCGTTTTTGGCGAAATTGTCGAAGGGACAGAGGTAACGACTAGAATTGTAAATGCGCAAAGAGATACCAACGACAGACCCTTAAAAGACATTCGAATGGAAATGAAAGTGATTGAATAAAAATATTATTGATATTATAGACCTGACTGGTTTCTGAAACCTGTTGGTCTATAATTTATATTCAAAGATTGGACAGTATTATTCCATCATATGTTAAAGAAATTCTTGAAGAAAGCTATATCTGTTTCTGCAAGAAAGATTTTATAGAAAACGACCCCGTACAAATACCACACCGCTACACAAAGAAGCAAGACATAGAGATTTCCGGTTTTTTTGCCGCTATACTTGCTTGGGGACAAAGGAAAACCATTATTGCCAACAGCCTGCGATTGATGGAATGGATGGACAATGCACCATATCAGTTTATTATCAATCATACCGAAGCGGATTTGAAACCATTTCTACAATTCAAACACCGCACCTTTAATGATATCGATGTATTGTACTTTATTCATTTTTTAAAATATCACTATCAGCGGCACGACAGTTTAGAAGCGGCATTTATTCAAAACAATCGCTCTCATGAAGAAGGCTTAAAGCAATTTAAACCGTATTTCTTCAGTCTGCCGGATTTTCCTCCACGTACCACAAAACACATATCCTCTCCTGCCAGCAAATCTACCTGCAAAAGATTGAATATGTATGCAAGATGGATGGTAAGAAAAGATGAAGTTGACTTTGGCATTTGGGAAGGCATAAAGGCGACTGATTTATTCTGTCCTTTAGATGTACACGTTGAAAGGCAAGCGAGAACACTGGGTTTGTTAGAGCGCCCGCAAAGGGATTGGGAGGCGGTAAAAGAATTGACGCAGCATTTAAAACAATTCGATCCGAAAGATCCTGTAAAATATGACTTTGCACTTTTCGGATTAGGGATTTCGGACAAAAAACACTAACTTTAAGTAATGCAACATCAAGAAGAAGTTATCCATGATTTAGAGCTATATTTTGGTATGTCAGGAATGAAAGTTCAGGATTATTTCCAAAAACTGACGGAAAAAATCGAGTATTTAATTGCCAACGATTTTGAAGGATTACTATTTGTTTTATACAGATTAGACGTTGACGAGCTTAAAGTAAAAACACTTATTAGTGTAATACTCCCCAAAAAATGGACCATTGATTAAGTTAAGAAGAAATGGTTAGATTTATCAAAAAAATGGAGGTTAAAATGACAACAACAAAAAGGACTAGGAGGAAATTTAGTTCAGAATTTAAA
>JAIBAX010000057.1 GCA_019694955.1 Chitinophagales bacterium
CATGATGGGCTTGAATTTGTCCTACAAAGACAAGTTGAATTTTGGAATGAAGGTAGAGTTTACCACCAAACTATTATTGAAGACTATAGTAACAGATGGCAAAGATGGTGGTATTTACGAAGATGGCAGCAAAATACATTCAGATTTGCCGGGTTATTATGCCGTTGGGTTAAGATATAATGTCAACAAGAAGTTTAATTGTTCTGTAGGACACCGGTATTTTTTCTCCAGAAGTGCCAATTTAAACGGACGGGAGAATGAGATAAAAAAGAATTATTATGAAGTAAATTGTGGCGTAGAATATATCCCGGTGAAGAAGTTCAAAATTAGCGGCGGTGCCACCTATAATCAAATGAAAGTAAATGATGCCTATCAAAATGAAGTGAATTCATACAACCCCGGGATTACCATAGCTACAGGTTTTGCTTATCAAATTAACCCGATGATAGAAGTAGAATGTGGATATTTACATACATTTTATAATGAAAATCTATTTACCAAGGATTATACTTATTTAGGTGGAAACCTTCCAATAGGACATGAAAACTTGAATAAAGAAGTAGGCTATAAAATAATCAATAAAACAAATGTGGTTGGCGTAGGCATAAATTTTTCATTTAATAAAGATAAAGAAAATGGAGATAGCAACTAGTAAAGAAACAAAGAAAGAAATACCTGTTGTTAAAGGTATTCCAGTAATGGGTAGTACTTTGGAACTTATGAAAGACCCTTTAGCGTTTTGTGTAAAAAACTATAAAAAGTACGGAAGTATATTTAAAATTAAAACGATATACGAAGATTATGTAGTGATGGCAGGATTAGAAGCCAATCAATTCCTATCGAGAAATGGAAACGATGTCTTTTCAAGCGAGAAAGTGTGGACACCCTTCGCCCTTAAAGCTGGCGCAGAAAAAACACTTATCTCGGCAGACGGTCCCTATCATGCCCACCTGAGAAGAATTATGATGCCCGGTTATTCTCCGGCAGCACTTATGGGAAAAGAACAAGCAACCATTGAATTAGTAGCAAAAATTCTCGATACTGTTATTGACAAAGAACCGCAAAGGGTTGTCCCTTTTTTCAAAGACTTTGTTGTAGAAGTATTAGGTAATCTCATCACAGGTACAAGTGCAGGCACCTATAAGAAGTATCTTATTTATTATTTGCGTGCCATGTTAAATGTTACAGTAGTAAAAATGTGGCCTGAAGTGATGCTACACACACCTAAGTTTAAAAAGGCTAAAAAGAAAGTAATGGAGTTTGCATTACTGGCGTTGGAAAACCATAAAGACTACATGACCAAGGAAAATTCAGACCTTCTGGATGATCTCTTAAAAGCAAAAGCAGAAGGAAAGCTAGATTTTTCTGATAGCGATATGCATTTTGCTGTGGTCGCTCCATTCTTTGCTGGAATTGATACCGTTGCCAATAATTGTGCTTATCTTTTATGGGTATTTTTAGAGTATCCTGAAGTGCTCTCTCGGGTAAGGGCAGAAATGGATGAATATTTTACGTCCGGTAATGAACTGAACATGAAAGACTTGCGCAAGCTTGAAAATATGCTCTTTACGGTCATGGAAACGCTCAGGCGGTATCCTGTAGCACCTATCTTTCACCGAACGGCTGCCGTAGACTTTGAGTTCAACGGTTATACCGTTAAAAAAGATCAGAACATATATATAGCACAAGGTGTTACACATTTTCTAGAAGAAATATTTCCTGATCCTTATACATTTGATATCGATAGATACCAGACTGGTAGGGAAGAAAATAAAGTGAATAGTGCGCACAGTCCATATGGATTAGGGGCGCATAAATGCCTTGGATTTAGACTCAATGAAATCATTACGGTACTTGTGATGGGATATTTAGCACATTATGTAGAAATGGAGAAATACCCGAAAGATTACAAGTTAAAAATTAGCGCTTTGCCAACGCCAGGACCCGACAATAGCTTTAAAGTGAAATTTACCAAAAGAAAAATATAATACTTAGTTTATGAAGCATATTTTTATTACAGGAGCAGCAACAGGTATCGGCTGTTGTACCGCAAAAAGACTTTCAAAAAATGGATACCACGTTTTTGCAGGCATCATGCCCGGTCAAGATACCACCGAGTTGTTGCATAACTCCAGCAATATTACCATCGTGGAAATAGATGTCACAAAAGACGAATCGGTTAAGGCGGCCGCAGAAACCGTTACCCAAGCGGTTGGTGTGCATGGCCTATATGCACTTCATAATAATGCAGGGATTGCCAATATTGCCAGTGGTCCACTTGCAGGCATTTCCACAGAGGAAACAAAGACAATTTTAGATATTAATGCCATTGGTATGATACGTACCATTCAAGCATTTTTACCTTTACTACATCTTCAGCCGAATGCTAGAATTGTTAATATGTCCTCGTCGGCAGCCCGTGTGCCGGTGCCTACTGCCGGCACATATATGATGTCGAAAATGGCAGTGGAAGCCATAACAAGAACCTTGAGAATAGAACTAGCACCATGGGGAATACAGGTGTGTTGTATAGAACCCGGCGGCGTTAGAACCCCAATGACAGCAGGCGCAGAAGAGAATCTTAAAAGAAACTGGGAGAAACAGCCACAGCATGTGCGTGATAGGTATGAGAAAGTATTGGTAGCCTCCAATATTAAACTCGTCAAGCAATTAGAAGATGCCAATGACCCCGAAGTAATCGTTGATGTCATAGAAAAAGCCGTAAATGCTACTAAGCTAAAAGTCCGCTATGTTGCGGGCAAAGATGTAAAGTTCCTACCGATGACACAACGACTCATGTCAGAAGAGATGTTTGAAAACATCCTGCTCGGGCAATTTGGACTGAAAAGAAATTCTGAGGTTAAGCAATAAAACAATGGATACTGCACAGTTCATACAATCGAAATTTGAGGCTTTAAAGAGACATGTTGTTCATACCAAAGCAAGCGATGCAAATACACGAAAGGAAAAGCTAAGACAAATCGTTTCCTATCTAAAGACACACGAACAAGCCTTTCAGGACGCACTCTTGCAAGATATGAAACGCCTTCCAATAGACACCACCAGCGAGTTGCTCATGGTAAAGACGGAAGCCGACTTTGCCATCAAGCATTTATCAAAATGGATGAAACCGCATATGGTGGCCAACTCAAATATGAGCCGTGGAACTAAATCCTATTTCAAGTATGAACCAAAAGGGACATGCCTCATTTTAGGACCGTGGAACGCCCCCTTTGCCTGTATACTTGTGCCAATGATTGGCGCACTGGCGGCCGGAAATACCGTCTTTCTGAAACCATCAGAAATGGCACCCGCATCGGCAAAAGTACTTGTTGAAATGATACAAGCACTGTTTAAAGAAGAGGAAGTTGTTTGTATAGAAGGTGATAAAACAGTGGCACAGCTCTTATTAACACTACCTTTTAATCATATTTACTATACGGGCAATTCAACAGTGGGAAAGTATGTTATGGAAAAGGCTTCTGCACATCTTACTTCCGTTACATTAGAACTAGGTGGCAAAAATCCGGCATTTATCGATAAGAATACCGATATTAAAAGTACTGCCGCAAAAATCGGCTGGGGTAAATGTGCCAATGCCGGACAAGCATGCGTAGCACCGGATTATGTTTTAATAGATAAAAGCATACAACCGGATTTTATCCAAAGCATACAAGAATCGCTAACGAAGATGTATAACCCTGACGCGCAAGGGTTTGAAAAATGTACGTCGCTACCAAGAATTATTAACCAACATCATACAATACGCCTCAAGACCTATCTTGATGATGCCCTCAGCAAAGGTGCGAAAATTGAAATTGGTGGAACAATTGATGTGGAAACAAATTATGTTGCACCAACGATACTCACCAATGTTACACGAGATATGCTGATCATGCAGGAAGAAGTCTTCGGACCTATACTTCCAGTGATGGGTTATGAAAACCTTGAAACAGCCATTGCATTTGTGAACGAAAACCCTGACCCACTTGCTTTATACATTTTTTCTACGGATAGAAAGTATATTGATACAGTCTTAAATAGCACTACTGCCGGAAGTACCGTCGTCAACCATAATATGATACAGGCTGGGCTGAACTCAAATCTACCCTTTGGCGGTGTGAATAATAGTGGAATGGGTAAGTCTATCGGAAAGTCAACTTTTGCATCTTTCTCCAATCAACGCTCTGTTGTAGAACAACCAACAGGATGGAGAGACTTTTCTAATATCGCTTTTCCGCCGTATTCCAACCTATATACCAAAATGATTCAGTACCTTTTTAAAAACTAAGTTCTATATGGAAGTAGTATTGAGTATTTGACCGAGTGCAGAGATATCAATACCGTTGAAAAGGGGTTTGTGTTTGTCCGAGGCTATATAAAAACATTCGTTGTGCTTTTTCGTAATTAATTGGTGATATTTGACAACAAATCTAATAACATTTTTAAAAAGCGTCATGTTGCCTCAAGCTAAAAGAACGATTGCCATTTGTCTATTTCTTGGAATAATCATTGCTTGCCAACAGAATAAGCCGAAAGTACTACTTTCTTTTTATCATTGGAAAACCACCTACCAACCTTCGGAAACGGAACAAAACATGTTGTCAAAACTAGCTGTTCAGACAATCTACGTCCGTTATTTCGATGTTGATTGGAATGAAGAAAGACAACAGGCAGAACCTTTGGCAAAAATCAACTTTCTTGATACGTTAAGCAACTCCATTTCTATGATTCCGGTTGTATTTATTACGAATGAGGTCTTCATAAAAATAAAAGAAGAAGATATTTCACAACTCGCCAAAAATATTCATTCTTTGGTTCAAAAAATCAATAGTCCTCAAAACAGGCAACCTAAAGAAATCCAATTCGATTGTGACTGGACGCTTACAACGAAGGAGAAATTTTTCTCATTTCTTCAGGCGTATACCTTATTAGACAAAGAGATTGCGCTCTCAGCAACCATACGGCTTCATCAAGTGAAGTTTGTCAAAAAAACGGGCATTCCTCCCGTTGACAGAGGGATGCTAATGTTCTATAATATGGGTGATTTTTCTTCACCAGCACATGACAACTCCATTTACAATAAGAATGACGCATCCAAATATATCCAATATTGTAAAAACTACCCTTTGCCATTGGATGTAGCCTTACCCATATTCTCATGGGCAATTCAGTACCGAAATAATCGTGTATTGGCAATTTTTAATGAAATAGACATACAAAAAGTCATCAATACACCACAATTTAAGCTTGTAAAAGAGGATTTATTTCAGGCAAATAACTCATTCTTATGGGAAGGCAAGTACTTCCAAAAAGGAGATTTGCTTCGTTACGAAGCTATTTCGCCACAACAATGCATGCTTGCTGCCAAAAATATTTCCAGGAATTTGAAAAAGCAACCTAGAAATATCGTATTTTTCGATTTAGATTCTTTAAATCTTGTAAATTATTCAAATGAAGCGTTTCTTTCCATCTCCCGTCAGTTCAATTAGCCTGATAGCCTTAATCATTATTATTCTTGCCTGCGCCGGCGGTGATTGGGGTGAGCAAGAAGCAAAAACAGCCTTTTTCTCACAAAGTGTAATGATAGAAGACCAAAAGGATGAAGCATTACAACCATTCTTTAGAATCGTCACGGAGCCTTTCTATGGTAACCAAACCGAAGACTACTCCAATATTCACCTATTCAATGACATTAACATCAGTGAATGGAAGGATTATCTCGGAAAAGAAATAAACGAACAGGAAATCAATCAACTTTTATATAGTTCAACATTGGAGGAAATAGATCACCTCATTTTTTATATCAAAGACAATAAATATGCGAAGATACCGGCTGCTTTAAAGGCGTATTCCATCACTAAAATGGTCGATAAAACAAAGGCAAAGAATTTTCTTTACTATCTAGGTTTTGCCAAAAGGTGTGAGTATGTATCTGCAAAGGAATATGACTATTGGGATTATCAGGAAGGCAATTTAGATGAACACCTGAGTGATATCAAGTTTTATGAAGACCAAATTAGCGGTGGGAATAAGTTGTTGAAGAATGTACGTGACAAATTCCTGAAAGAACGGTATTATTTCCAGCTGTGCAGACTATATTACCAGAAAGCCTTACATATTGACCAAGATTTTGCTTCGTGTGTGGAAATGTATTACAATGTAAGGGATTCATTTTCAGTGAGTAAAAGCATGGAGTATAGAACAATGGGTTATGCAGCAGCAGCGTTATATAAACAGAAAGCGTATGCACGTGCCAATTATTTATATGCGTTGATATATGATAATTATCCCGAAATGAGCACCATTGCTCAATATAGTTTCCACCCACAGGAAGAAGCAGATTTTAAACAAGCCTTGTCGTATGCGAAAAATAATAGAGAAAAAGAGGCGCTATGGCACCTTCTCGGCATATATGGAGATGAATTTAGAGCCATAAAAGCAATATATGCCCTCAACCCTAAGAGCGACTTGCTCAGTTTGTTATTAGTGAGGTATGTGTCAACTTTAGAAGAAGAAACATTAGCTGCGAGAGAAAATGCCCAAAATGATTATTCCTATATACCGGATGTTTATATAAATGGGGGAGTAGATATGGAAGCTTTAAATACCATTCAAGCAATCGCCGACAAAGGCAATACACTGAAGCCGTATTTATGGGATTTGTCGTGCGCATATATGTATATATTGCGTTCAGAAAGTGCGCAGGCTGTCAATTATTTCCAAAAGGCAAAGAATAATGCTTCCGGCAACCAGCTCGTTCAGGAACAAATTCGCTTATTATCGCTTATTGGTTCTATCAATGAACGCACAGCTTTTACTACTAAGGAGGAAGATAAATTGTTAGCGGATATGGATTGGTTGTACAATGAGGATAAACACAAGGACCTGATTGTTGATGATGCACAATACTTTGTAAGAAGGAAATTGTCTTCATTATTCCTCCAGCAAGGTGAGGAAGAAAAGGCCATGTGCATGGTAAACTACAGCATTCCCGGTTATTATTATGACATTGCTAAAATGGATAAAATGATTGCTTACCTGCAACGTCCTAATCTTTCTAAATTTGAGCGACTGATGGTGGGTATGTATGAGTATTCAAAAGACGATTTGTTAGAAGCGGAGGCTGTTAGATATACTTATGATGGAAAAATTGAAGCAGCTATTGCAAAGATGAAGCTATCTGAGAATGGACAGTTTGGCTTACAAGGGGATCCATTTGAAGCACATGTTTACGATTGTCATGATTGCGACCATCAGCAGCATGGATTTAAATACACCAAACTTGAGTTTCTGGAAGAGATGAAAGTTCGATTGAATAATATTGCGAAAAAACCTGATTATAATACTTATATGGAATTGGGAAATGCTTGGTACAATATTTCATATTTCGGAAACGCCCGTTATTTCTACGACAATGGAATTACAGGAACAGACACATATGGAACCTTCTTCTTTCCACTAAAAGATGAGTATTGGAACCAAACAAATGGGTACAATGATTTCATCTTCGACTGCTCGAAAGCCGAAAAGTATTACAACCTTGCCGCAAGCATTACGAATGATCCGGAGAAAAAAGCTGAATGTACCTTCATGGCAGCAAAGTGTGAGCAAAATAATTACTTCACCCATAAGGAACCAAAAGATAACCGTGATTTTAAAGCAGGTGTGTATTTCAAAAAGCTAAAAACTGATTTCAGAAACACACAGTATTACAAAGAAGCTATTGCACAGTGCGGTTATTTTGAAACATATGTTAAGAGAGGACGTTAACCTCAGAGGTTGATTTTTTTTCAAAACCGTACTATGCCATAGATGACAAACAAAGAAAAATACCAAATTTGGATAAAGGAGCAAGAAGATATACCCATCTTCTTTCAACCTTGGTATTTGGATGCCATTGCAATAGATAATACTTGGGATGTCGTTTTATATGAAGAAAACAATAGCATAAAAGCTGCATTTCCTTATTGCTTTAAGAAGAAAATGGGTTTTATAAAGATTGTCATGCCCGCATTTTGTCCATATTTGGGACCTTGGATAAAGTACCCGATGGATGCGACAGAATACGAAAGGAGAAGCTTTGAAAAGAAAATTATACAAGCTTGCTTAAAGGGTTTGCCAAAGTTTGACGATTTCAGGCAAAAACTATATCCCGGTTTTGATAACTGGCTTCCTTTCTACTGGGCAGGATTCGAGCAATCCACACGTTATACCTATATTATTCCTTATGGCAAACATGAGCATCCTAAAACATTGTATAAAGACAGCTTAAGGCGACAGATAAACAAAGCTGGAAAGTTAATAGAAATTCAGGAAGTAGAAAATGTAAGCGGATATTTCTATCTTTTTGAGGCTTCTTTCCTAAAACAGAACATCCCAATGCCCGTAACACAAGAGATGTTATCAAATTTTTTTGCCAAGGTGAGCAAACAGGGTAATGCTAAAGCATACCTCGCTAAAGACGTTGATAATCAACCATTAGCTACAGTAATGGTGATTTGGGATAAACATACTACCTACTACATGGCGGGTGGATATGACGAGCGTTTTGCACAAACTGGCGCAATGAGTGGATTGTTTGCACACGCCATATCAGAAGCGTACGCAAGACAACAGTCTTTCAACTTTGAGGGAAGCATGTTAGAAAATTTGGAGCAATACTTCCGTAGTTTTGGCGGAAAATTAACACCCGTTTTGTCCATATGGAAAACCAACTCCAAAATACTAAAACAGTTTATCTAATAACAAACCAATGCTCAATAACTATTGACCAATTGACCAATGACTAATTTCCAATGACCACTAACCAACTAATAACATTGCCACGAATGCATGAATGATCAATGACTACTGACTAATAAAATTAAAGTGGAAAACTCGCCCATAAAATTCTCATGAAAACCTTTATTTTTGGAACACAAATCAAAAAGTATGTCCACTAACAAGAAAAATGTGCGTCCCGTACATCAGGCAACTAAGGCAAACAGAAACGTTTCTGAAGGTCAGAACCTCTTTGAGACCATCACTTCGGGGAAATATTTTCACCTCATTGCAGTCGGATTATTCATAGTTGTTTCGTTAATCTATTGCTACCCCGTTCTTAGTGGGAAGAAGTTGAATGCTGGCGACTTAACTGCAGGAGAGGCGTTTAACAGAGAGTTTAAAGAATATCAAGGCAAGGTAAGTGAGTTTATTGGGTGGACAAACACGATGTTCAGTGGTATGCCACGTGCCGGTTCTAGCGTTGAGAAGTTTAACTATCCCTATCGTATTGTGCATTTGGGATTGAGCATCTTTAAAACGATTTCCTTTGAACAACTCATTTGGCTAATGATCGGTTTTTACCTTTTGCTCATCGCCTTGCAAGTAAGGAGATGGTGGGCTTTTGTTGGCGCAATATGTTTTGCATTAACCACCTTTAATATTACCAGTATTGAAGCCGGACATGCATTAAAAGTATTCGCTATTGCCTGTGTTCCGGCTATTTTAGCGGGTATTATTTGGGTGAAAAATAAAGAGTATTTAAAGGGCTTTATCGTATTTACGCTATTTTTAAATTTTCTTCTTACCATCAACCATACGCAAATTACTTATTATGCCATTATCGCATGTTTTATTTATGTGGTATTTGCCATCATCGATTTGGCAAAAAACGGAGAATTTAAACATATTGCCATGTCTGGAGGTATGCTGTTGCTCGGCGCAGGATTGTGCGGAGGAGCAAATTTACATTTACTCAATTTCTATAATATGAGTAAAGAAACTATGCGTGGTGGCAACTCGGAATTAGCAGCTACCAATGATGCCAACCAAACCAAAGGCGAGAAAACAGGTTTGGATAAAGACTATGCACTCAGCTGGAGCTATGGTAAATTAGAAAGCTTGTCATTCTTGATTCCAAATATCATGGGCGGACAAACCAAAGATGCCTTGGTATATGATAAAGACAGCGAAACCTATACGGCACTCGTATCTTCCGGAGATCCCAATGCCAATCAATTGGCACAAGCCTCAACGCCCTACTGGGGCGATCAACCCTTTGTCGGCGGTCCCATATATTTCGGTGCTATCCTGATGATGTTGTTCGTATTTGGTTTATTAACGGCGAAAAGTAAAGACAGGTGGTGGTTGCTGGGTGTCGGCATATTCTTTTTATTCATATCCTGGGGAAGGAATTTTAGTTTATTAACCGATTTATTGTTCGATCACGCTCCTTTATACAATAAGTTTCGTACCCCAAGTATGGGACAATCCATTCTGCAAATCGGTATTTTGGCAATTGCCTTTTTAGGACTCAATCGATTGATAAGTGAAAAGGATAAGCATCCAAATGCAGAAAAATTTCTTTATATTTCTGGTGGAATTACTGCGGGTATTTGTCTCTTGGTGATGTTGATGCCAAAAATATTTGGTTCTTTTGAAGCACCAAATGACGGTCAGCTTCCCGATTGGATGCGTACAGCATTGGTTTCTGATAGAATTGCAATTGCAAAGAAAGATGCCTTTCGCTCCTTGATATTAATAATGTTGGGAGCAGGTTTAGTATGGGCATACATAAAAGAGAAAATAAATGCCAATATATTGATTCCGGTACTCTCCATCTTAGTGATTGGTGATTTATGGAGTGTGGATCACCGATATTTCAACAAAGACAGTTTTAAATCGCCATCAGAGTTATCCTCGAATATACAACCTACAACTGCTGACCAACAAATCATGAGTGACCCAGATCCGAATTACCGTGTGTTTAATACTACCCAAAATCCTTTCAACGATGCAGCTACCTCCTTTTTCCATAAGTCCATCGGAGGCTATAGTGCAGTGAAATTATTGCGTTATCAGGAACTCATAGATGCGCATATTAGCAAAGGAAATATGGGGGTATTGAGTATGCTGAATATGAAGTATTTTATTGTTCAAAACCCACAAGATGGTACTCCGGTGGCGCAGCCTAATCCGGCAGCTTGTGGCAATGGATGGTTTGTTGACACACTATATGCTGTAAAAACAGCCAAAGAAGTCATGGATGGCATGGGTGGTGCATTTAATCCTAAGTCCAAAGCCTTGATTCAGGATGCAACTGGAGCAATCAAAACTAAAACTTATGCTAAAGATTCAACAGCACAGATTAAATTGACAAATTATCTGCCACATAAACTATCTTATGTCGTCAATAATGCGAACGATGGTTTTGCAGTATTCTCTGAGGTGTATTATAAGCAAGAAGATGGTGACGGATGGGTAGCAAAATTAGACGGCAAAGACGTTGAAATTCAACGAGTAAACTACCTATTGCGCGGTATCGAAATACCTAAAGGAAAACACACTTTGGAAATGGCAATGGTACAGCCAGCAGCAGGTCGCAGAGGGATGATTTCCATGCTGTGCTTATTGGTACTAACAATTTTATGGGTAGGTGGTGTAATAATGAAAGATAAATTCCAAAGAAAAGAAAACCTGACCTGATTTGATATCTGTCGTCATAACATGCTATAAGGAAGGCAAATTATTATACGATGCCTACCAAAGTTTGCTAGAGCAAACGGATAAAGACTTTGAAATCATCATCATCAATGACCGTTCTCCGGATGATGAAACCAACCGAGTTTGTGAGGAATTGGCCACAAAAGATGGCGTGCGTGTAATTGTCCATGCGGTGAATGGCGGACTAGCGCAAGCACGAAAAACTGGTTACAAGGAAATGAAAGGGACGATTTGCGTGCCATTAGATGCCGATGATGTTTTGCCGCCCAATGCCATTGCAGACATCAGAAAAGCCTTTGTACAATATCCAGATGCGGGATTTATTTTCGGCAACTATTGGAAGGTAGAAGTGGCTACGGGAAATAAGGAACTCGTTGATACAGCGGTGATTGCCGATGAAAATAATAAGATAAGCGTTTCGGCATTGGCAGCAAATTGGATATTATTGGGTACATCGCCTTGTAAGAAGCACGTTTTTGAAGATATTGGCGGCGCCTCCCAGCAATTTTCATATGATATCGATGATATGGATTTTTGGATAAAGGTGATGAAAAAAGGCTATATTGGCTATCATTTCGATACACCCATATATTCATGGAATCGGCAGGTGACGGGAATGAACTTTAACCTGAAAGGGGAGAAGATGTTAGAACTTTTTAAAACCCATAGTGATTTTTTTATGTTGCATCATGCGGCGGAAGGGTTTCAGCCGGTAGTGTATGGCCCTTTTTTGAAGGCGGGCGATTGGCGTGGATGCAAGGAAGCTGTTAAAGCCATGCAGCAAATGGGTATCAAAACAGGAAAATATCAATTGATATCGTTTGTACCCAATTTTATATTGAAAGGCGTTTATCGTTTGTATAAAATATTGTCCTAGATGGATGTTTCAGTAATTATTGTAAACTACAACACGCACGAAGATTGTTTAAGGTGCATTGCATCGATATATCAGCATACGACAGGATTGACTTTTGAAATTATTGTAGTCGATAATGTGAGTCCAATGGGCGTACCCTTGGAGTTAAAAGAGACGTTCCCGGGAATACAATTGGTGATCAGCAAGGAGAATGGTGGCTTCGCGAAAGGCAATAACCTCGGCATTTCATCGGCAAAAGGCAAATACATACTGCTGTTAAATCCCGATACCTTATTAGAGAACAATGCCATCTTTTATCTCTTTGAAGAAATGGAGAAAGATACTGGAATAGGTGTTTCCACCTGTCATTTGTCTTATGGCGACGGGCGTTTACAACCGACTTGCCGACGCTTTAGAACGATTGGGTGGGAGTTGTTGCAGCTATCGCAACTGTTCAGGATGTTGCCAAAGGCTAGAAAGGAGGAAATCATGTTACACCATTATTTTCCACACGACAGAGTGATGGAATGTGATTGGGTGAGTGGGGCATGTATGATGGTTAGAGCAGTAGTGATACAAAAATTGCCGGAAGGGAAATTATCCGATATCTTTTTTATGTATGTGGAGGATGCGTTATGGTGTTGGCAGATAAAGCAATTAGGTTATAAGGTGATGTTCTTTCCTAAAGGGAGGATAGTGCATTTCGAGCATAAAAGTTTAGATAAGGAGAAACTAAAGCGTTTATTTTCAACGATTAATAAGAATACTTTGGTTTTTTCGAAGATGTATTATAAAGGTATAAAGTGGTACATTTTTGCGACCATATATTTGGCGAAGCAAAAGATATTGAATATATTGCGGTAAAAATACCTGCGATGAAAAAGTCAATATTTTATTAAATAATGATGTTATTATATGTATTAGATTTTATGAAATTAACCTCATAGAATATAATTTCAAAGAGATAGGCGTTTCTTAAATAGGTAAATATAGTTTTTACAAAATGTGGTAATAAATAGTAGATAATGAGTAGATACATAACATTGTTGTTTTTTCAATTAATAGTAATCAGTAAAATGCAAGCGCAAGTAGTTGTTCCTGAAACAATCTATGTTAATCAAACCCTTAAATTTGTTTCCAATATTGAGTCAAAAACGCATGAATGGAAAATATTTTATTATGATACACTTTATTCTCCCCAAGGGGAATTAATAGATTTTCCTTCAGGTTTCTTGGTCAGACCAAATTACATTGAAATAGAAAAGCAATCAGATGATTTTATTGGATTGGTAACTAATGATAAAGAAGTTAGTAAGGGTTATATTTCTCTGCTTAATTTTAGCAAAGATTTAGAATCTACACCAGTTGTTACTAGTTTAGGTGATTTTGAAGGGTTGTTAAATCATCCTTCCGGACTCTCAGTGGTCTTTTCAAAGGGTAATTGGTATGCTTTCTTATTAAATTCTGGGCAGAATAAAAAGCAATTTAGGATGGTGAGATTGGATTTTGGGAATTCTTTATTGAATAAACCCAAAGCAGTTAATTTAAAGAATCCTGTTTCTTTTCATTATCCATTCTCCATAAATATTATCGAACATGATGGTAAGTATATTGGTTTTTTTGTTGACCTAACCAATAATTTATTTAGGATGGATTTTGGAAGTGATATTAGAAATGAAGCTGTAAAAATTGAACGATTAGGTAATTTTGGGAATTTTAAAAGATCCTTCAAGCAATTTATCTTTAATGATAGAGGCAAGTGGTATATGTTTCTTGTTAACGATGATGTTAATGGTGGTGGTTCAATTTCTTTGCTGTCATTTGGAGAATCACTACTCAATTATCCTACCGGTGTTAATTTAGGGGATTTAGATAGTAAATTGGTAAGACCAGGATCTATTTTTGGGGAATACGTTTGTGACCATTGGAGATTCTATATAACAAGCCTTACCAAGCCCAATACAATTTTATTAGAATATCCTAATGGAATGGATTCAACATTTGTTTCAAAAGATTTAGGAAGTTTAAATCAAAGTATTGTTTCTGGAGGGAATTCAGAAGTTATTGAAAGTGAACATCAGAAATATCTTTTTTATGTCAACACTACTGATAATAGTTTGGCGAGATGTAAATTGAGTAATTTTCATCTGATAAATTATTACACAACAAGTATAACCCCATATCTTTCTTTCGCTAAATCAGGCGTTTATTTTATACAATATACAGCCAATAAGGGTCTGCAAAATGAATACAAATTTTGTAAGAAAATCAATGTTGATACAATAGGAAATACTTTAAATATAAATGAAGTTGTTTTAGTTGACAGTACAGGAAAATCAAATACAAATATTGACCTGTCTGTCGTATTAAAGGAAGTATTCTATGAAAAAGGGAAGGAGATCTTTAATGATGAAAGTGTTGAAGAACTTAATAATGTTTTGATTTTCCTAGAGGAAAATCCTGAAACACGAGTTAAGATATCTTCACATACCGATAGTAGAGAAAGTTTTCAATATAATATGGATTTGTCACAAAGGAGAGCTAATAATATTGTGGATTGGTTTATTAAGCATGGTATTTCAAAAGAACGATTAATTGCCAAAGGTTACGGAGAATCAAAGATATTAAATCGATGTTGGGATGGGATAAAATGCTCTGAAGAAGAACATAAGGAAAATTGTAGAACGGAGATTACCATTTTGTCAGGTTTTTTCAATTTAGCATCTTTTAAGGCAATTCAATAAACACATTACTTTTGCTCCGTTCGCCGAGTAACTAATTTAATAATGTTCCAATAAATCAATCCGGCACAAAGAGTGATTAGCAATGTCTTTATAGAAATGGAATAGAAAAATCCTATATAATTTTTTTCCATATAACACGACAGCACAACAGCAACTATGCAAAGCAATAAAAAGCCTATATAATACTTTATCTTCAAAGAAAACAACCCCAAATAATGGGTTGCCGCTTTTCCCAGTATGAACATGACGAAGAAGGAACATAAAGTATTTAATGCAGCAATCTTATATCCATATACCGGAATAAGCCATTTGTTCAACACAATATTCAAAATGCCCACACTGAAAATGATGACCGTAATCACCAAGTTTTTCTTCGACTGGAACAAGGTTACATTGTATAAGTCAAATAAAAACAATAGATAATATCCCAATACTACTATGGGAGAAAGAATCAATGCATCGTTGAAATCATTCTTGGCCGACAATATCCTGCCCATTTCCGGCGATAATAATATAAAGCCAAGTGTGATAAAAGTGACTAATTTCAAGATGCTTTTTAGTTGTTCGGTAATGGCTTCATGTTCATTTTTGTGAAGGTGTTGATTATATCTTGATAAAAAACCCAGCTGAAACGATTGAATGAGTCCATAATAAATAGTACCAATTTTATAAGCAAAGCTATACAATCCTGCCTGCTCGCTTCCCAGACTTTGGTTGATCATCAGCGTGTCAAAATAGTTGAGGATGAATACACTGGAAGTATATAATATCATCGAAACGCCTTGGTAAAGAATCAGTTTGCTATAATCCAAATTAAAAGAGAACGCAAAATGCTCCTTAATAAACCAAATGATGCTGATCGATAACAAGCCGGTACCAATTATTTCGCCAATGATACGTGCATAGAACCCTTCGAATTGCCTAAAAATGAGTATGAAGCCAATTGAAAAGATAATCCTTAGCAAATTGTTCAGCAGCAATCCTAGGGCATTGAGTTTACTTTTCTCGTAAATAACATTCAATATGTGGAATAGGTTATAAAGTACTTGAATTCCTACCATAATGGGAATAAAAACGATGAGTGCATGTGGAATGGCTAAAAAGGTAGCGATTTGTTGGCGGAATAGTAAAATGATGGTGCTTCCAATTAAGAAGAATAGTAAACTGAGCATGGCAACATTTCCGGCAAATTCCTTCTTGTGAATCTCGTCCTTGTACATATATATGTTTAATGCCACAACACTATTGAGGGGCAGAAGGATGGCTAATAATTTCACGGCATTGGCGAAGACTTCATAAGTGCCAAAGTCCGCAACAGATAAAATCCGCGTAAAAATGCGGATGGTTATCACACCCAATAGTTGAACAAAGATATTTGCAATAAAATAATGAGAACCTTGCTTAAAGGCTTTGAAATAATTCAGATTGCCAATAGTTTTCCCAATATTTTTTAATCGCTCCATTGTATCGAGCAAAGATAAAGAATTAGACCCATTCGTACAGCGATATTCGTATTGCGTCTTGCGACCATTTCCACATTCTCAAATACTCCTTGAACTATGAGCTTTTTTTGCCACGAATACACGAATAAGTTTTTAGTTATTGGTGAAGAGTTATAAGTAGCGAAAGCCATTCTCACATTTCCACATTTTCAAATT
Source organism: Chitinophagales bacterium (assembly GCA_019694955.1). Taxonomy (GTDB): domain Bacteria; phylum Bacteroidota; class Bacteroidia; order Chitinophagales; family JADIYW01; genus JADIYW01. The sequence continues at coordinate 16,746 of JAIBAX010000057.1, forward strand.
CCCACATTTCCAAATATCCACATTTCCACATATCCAAGTAACACACGATATTATAATGCACCATATTCAATTGTGAACATTTTTTTCCATTCGTTAAGTATTTAATTTGTTTTTTTGAACTAAAATTTGTTTCATGTTAAAATTTTTCGGTATAGATTGGCGGTTGGCAATTACTAATATCAAAGGATTGTGGTGGTTTTTGAAGGATAGAAGCCTGTTTATAAAGAAAATGAGGGAAGAAGGTGATATGCCTAAGATAACTTGGCGACCGATACTTTTCGATAAAACGGACAAAGGCGGTACGATGACGGGACATTATTTCCACATGGATTTATTGGTGAGTCAGTTAATTTTCAAGAATAAACCCGTCAGACATATAGATGTAGGTTCGCGTGTGGATGGTTTTGTGGCACATGTAGCTGCCTTCCGACCCATAGAAATCTTCGACATCCGCCCCATGGAGAGCAAGGTGGAAAATATCCGGTTTTTTCAGGCAGATTTGATGGTGATGGATGAAAAGTTAAAAGGTTGTACCGATTCAATTTCGTGCCTACATGCCATTGAACATTTCGGTTTGGGAAGGTATAACGACCCAATTGATGTCAACGGACATAAGAAGGGGCTGAAAAACATGATAGAAATGTTGCAATCAGGCGGTAAGTTTTATTTTGCTACACCCATTGGTGCATCCCGAGTAGAATTTAATGCGCATCGTGTATTCGATGTCAACTATTTATGGGATATTTTTAAAGCGGATTTTGTTTTGGACAGTTTTTCTTACGTGGATGATAAGGGCGATTTGCACAAGTATGTAGATTTTGAAGACAAGCAACGCCAAGAAAATTACGGTTGCCATTATGGATGTGGCATCTTTGAGATGCGCAAGAAATAAATTCTTCGTTTCAGGTGTTGTTTTGAAGTTTTTTGTAATTTTACAAAAAAATCTGAATGAGAAAATCAATCATACTTTGTGCTAAGTGTTTCATATTAGTCGTTTTAGTCTTTGGCAATAATGATAGGGGAAAGGAAAAAGTAAAAAGACTTCTTCAAAATAGTTATAGGATTTCAGAAATTAGCGTTGTAATTCCAGATACAGTTTGTGTTAACCAACCTGTAGAAATAATTAACAATAGTTTAGATGTTAATTCAAGTTTATGGACAATTTGTAAAGGAGACCAGTCCTTATTACCTACTGGCACATTAATTTCAAATCCAAGCAATACGCTAGAAAGACCAAATTATATTCATATTGAGAAGGAAGGTAGTAATTACATAGGTTTGGTAACAAATGATAAGGAAGTGAGTCTTGGATATATTACAAGATTAAATTTTGGTAATTCTCTAACAAACACACCAGTAGCAACGAATCTTGGAAATTTTGGACAATTATTAAATCACCCTGCGGGGTTAACAATTATTAAAGATGGGAATAATTACCATGCTTTCTTGCTCAATTCTGGACAATCATTTACTCAGTATCGAATTGTAAGACTTGATTTTGGCAATTCCTTATTAAATACACCTACTGCAGTTAACTTAGGCAATCCTATTGGCTTTAACTATCCATTTGAAATTTCCATTCATTTATATAATGGAGAGTACATCGGTTTTTTTGAAGACTTGAGCGACAACCTCTTTAGAATTGAATTTGGTACAAATATTAAGAATCTTAATCCAGTTATAAAGAATTTAGGAAATGTTGGGAGTTTTAGCAGATCTTTTAAGCATACAATTTTGTTTGAAGACGGCAATTGGTATATGTTTCTTGTCAATGATAATGTTTCTGGAGGAGGATCGATATCTAGATTGAATTTTGGTAATTCTTTAAAGAATACGCCTACTGGGTTTAATTTAGGTTCATTTGGTGGTCTATTAGAGCGACCAGGCTCTGTTGTAGGTATTAAAGATTGTGACCATTGGAAATTATA
>JAIBAX010000058.1 GCA_019694955.1 Chitinophagales bacterium
AAAAGGAAATGGAAAGCTGCGCTCAGCACGTGAGTGCAGGATGGTTGAACATGAAAAACTACTGCCATGAATGAAGATTGGGATGAAGAATTAGACGCCCCATTCATTTGGGATGATGGCACCGTAACTACGTTGAGAAAAGTAATGGGTACTAAGCTCCCTTTTGAAGCGGACGAAAGCAGCCCGGATTATGTGAGTCCGTTCTTTGACTCACCACTCTACAACGGACCAAAAGAATTTGACCATTTTACACAGAGAGCCACATCACCCATAAGTGCACACAAAGGAAATGGGAAATATGAGTATCTATATAATTTTCAGGGGTTTAGTGAGGTGGGGGAAATGATTCAAAATTATAAACAATATGAAATTGACCCATACCAACTTACTTTTCTCTATGAAAGTAAGGTGGAAGGAAAAAGCAATTTTTTTGGAACGTTTGTATTGGCGAAATGTGGCACGAAAATCAAAGAGTATTTCAAGAATATTATAGTTAATTTGAATGTTAAAGGCGGTATTCTATATCATGAAACATTGCATAATTACAAAGGCATGCATGGGCTGGCTAAAACCTATTCTAAATTGTTTCAGATAGATACAAAGTTAAAAGTTAGTGAGTTGGATATGCAAATGCTCCTTACACGGGAACTGGGTATTTATGACAGGTATAAGGTGTTTTTCGACTTGGATGAAAAACTGGCGGATTGGTTGAAAGAAGGCGCAACAGCATTAGAAGAATGGAAATTCAAAAAGGAAGATTATACGCCTAAAAATAATACTCCTGAGCAGCCAATTTTTGGTAAAGACTTTATTAAACAAGCGGCAAATATTATTGACCCCTTTTTTCCGGATGAATTGATCCAGGGATTTATCCAAATGCATGCCAAGCTGCTAGCAAAAATTGCAGATTTGATAATGCCGGAAGATATGAGGGCATTCCTTCAAAGCATTATTGATAAAGTCAAGTTGTCCATTGATAAGGTGCAGGAATCTATGCAGCTATTGGCTAATTGGTCGGTTGAGGTATTGCATTTGGGAAAGGCATTTCTGATGGGCGTTGCCAATGGTTTCATTTCCCTTATACAAACTCTGTTGTACATCATTTCATTTATAATTGATTCAATATATGGATTTACAGAAGGGTTTGATAACAATAAAGCCATCAATGGTGAGTGGTACATGAAGGCAAGAAGTATCATGGAGTCGATGGAAGACGGTATGGATTGGTTGAGTGATAATTTTACGAAGATATTTGATACAGTAAAGCACCTGATTCAAACGTTTGATAAAGAAGCGCTGGCAGAATTTTTCCACAACCTTTATAATAGTGTGGTCAATAAAGTGAAAGCGCTCACAAAATACGATTTGGCATACTTTTGTGGGTCGGCAGTTTTCGAGATCATCATTGGCGTAGCCATCACCATCTTAACGGGCGGAGGTGCTGTAGCCGCTAAAATAGCTGCGAATACAGCTACCAAGGCAGAGTTGGCTGCAGCTCAGGCGGCGGCGAGATTGGAAACTTCCCGGGCATGGCTCAAGCTAATCGGCAGAGAAGCCATCTCCACGGTAACCTTCGGACTATACGACTTTTTCAAGTTCATCACCCACTTATTAGATAAATTTATCGAAGAAGGACTAAAGGGTTTCAAAAGTTTTTTACAATTTTTGCGTAATTTGCTTACGAAAAGTGGCGACGAGGTTGTAGAGGTAGTTGATGATATAAAAGCTGGTGTTAAGAATAAATTAGATGAAATTTCAAAAGAAGCAGAGAAATTGCCTTTGCCTGAAAAAGTAGCCTATTCAACCTTTATACCTCCGTTAACTCCTTTACAACAAAGATGGCTAAATGCCGCAACAAAATTATTTTATAAAGACTTAAAGAAAGTGTTTTTAAAGTATAGTGATGAATTATTTGTAAAAAGGCAATGGCATAAAGCAAGGTTTATCAATGAAATATCCAATGAGGATTTAGAAGAGTTGCTGGCAATCAGAAACCTGAAGAAAGTGTTTAATAATAAAAATGTGGCTAAACTAAAACTTCGTGTTGAGGTGGATGGAGAAATAATTGACCAAGATTTCTTTGCTATTGCTGGTAAAAATGTTAATGCGGATGGTTCTTCGTTTACTGTAGAGATGAATAAGTATTTAACAAATTGGGATATGAGTGATGAGCAAGTAAGAGATATGTTCTTTGATAATTCATTAAAAGTACCTCGTTATCATGATAGCGAACATAAAATGTTGGATGACGTAAATGAATTTATTCTAAATTTACAAGCGCGATATGGGAAGCATAATGTAAAAGTGAACAGTATGCATATTAAGACACTCTACGAACCTTGTATTATTTGTAAAAAGCAAATACTCATTTACAAAAATGTACATAATATTGCGGAGGTGTCTGTCTCTGCGACTAAGAGAAATTCGAGACAATATGTGCAAAATAATGAACATTTAAAAGAACTTATTAATAATATTAAATAACAATCATATGGACATACAATATTTAGTAAAACTAAAAGAAAACATAAAAATTGGTTTGGATAAATCAAGAGGAGTTTCAGAAGTAGAAATTCAGAGAGTAGAAGCTAAATTTAATATTAACTTTCCACAGGCCTATAAGGAATTTTTGTATTTAGCTGGAGAGTATCCTGGGGCATTACTAATTCTTGATACTTGTAATTTAGCTGACATCTCACATGATGAGCATCAAAAGATGATGTGGGAAGAAATAGAGCGAAGTGGAATAAAATTTGAGCGTCCCTTTTGGTTGTTCGCTCAATCAGAGGATTGTGAGCAATTTTGGTTTTTTTACTTGGATGAGCAGACTGACGACCCAAATGTTTATGCTTTTGAATATGCAAATGATTGGGTAAGTACCCATATTCGAGACTTTAAAATGACTTTTAGTGATTTAATCCTTCGCCAGATTGATGTTGCTATTGAAGATGCTAAGTATAGCTAGTGGGGTATATGAAAACAATTATCAAAGAATTATTAGATGAAATGATTGCCTTTAAGAAAACAATGAAGAGAACTAAGTATCTTGTTTTAGCTCGAGAACATCTCGAGTTTTGGGACTGTCTTCTTGTGTTGGTAGTTTATTATTATGGAATAAGTTTATTGCCAAGAACATGATTCTTGACAGGCAAAGCCGCTGCTCTTCGACATGTTCAGCGGAAGCGCATGTCGAAGTGTGGACGTTGGGGATTTGGAATCCCCGTATAGCTAATTTCGTTGAGAAGACCCTTTACTTCTCAAAATTTCAAACTTCGAGCTAAGGATGAAGCAAGTTTGGAACTTGCGTACAACATACTCATTATTAGTGAGAAATCCTCTGTGAAACTTTGAGCCTCCTTAGTGTACTTAGTGATACCTATACTGCTCGAAGTTTAGAACTTCGTGCTGAAAATGAGGCAAGTTTGGAACTTGCGAAGAGTACCCCGTTGCTCTTCGACATGTTCAGCGCCAGCACATGTCGAAGTGTGGACGTTGGGGATTTGCAATCCCTATATAGCTAATTTCGTTGATGAGGCATAAAAGTGAAAGCAGTTGAAGCGGATTGCCCTGTCACTGATTCGATATGCTTTTCAGAACATGTCGAACAGCGATGATTTTTGTGAAGTGAGCAGTTTAGAACTTGTCAAATAGCGGTTGAGCAAATAAGATTACAAAAACAATAACGCTAATCGCAAAATAAAAATACAATAAATAATAAAAATAATTGTAAAAATATTTGTGAATACAAAAATAAAGTGTATATTTGTATTGTTGAATTTGATGATCACATTTTAGTTAATGTACCATCATTTTAACCAAACAAATCTTAATCGAATAGCAAAAATGAAATGAATGAAATATGTTTACGTTAAATGATAAAATAAATATTGTAATGAACTAAAAAACAAAATACCCTTAACAATTATTCTATTCTTGAGTACCCCTCAAAAATACAGCAAAATGTTGTACAGGGAATCTCTATCAAAAAAATAAAACTATGAAAACAATGCAAAACAACATAAGCATTAGAAGTCCCAACTGATTTCAACTGAAATATTCGTGCATTAGTGGCAAAAAAAGTTCACAGAGTATTTGAAAAAAGTCACAATACGCGGTACGAACATCGCAGTACTAATGACTCATTCGTGGCAATCGAATCTTAATAATCAATTGAAAACAAACGAGTTAAAACGAAACAAATTTCGTAACGGAGAAACTATGCCCTAAACCAAATAAAATCAAATCATGCATGACATTATATCACATTCAAAAAAAGGAGGTAAACAAACAGTAAGTACATCGTAAAATGCCTATCAACGGGTCAACAAGCAGCAAAAAAATATAGAAACCATGATCTAAATCAACATTTTAACAAAAAAAAGAAATTATTAATTATGAAAGCTACAATCAAAAACACATTATTCAGATTCGCCACCATGCGCAAGCCTGAAAAAATCTCCCGAAAAAACAAAGCGGAGAATTTTATTTATCACTCCAATCCCGAAGCAAGCCAATTGTTTGCAGAAACCCCTGCAGCCTTGCAAACAAAGCTTCAGGACTTTGAAGAAAATGCACTCAACAGCGCAGGAATTATTGCCCTAAACGAAGAGTTGTACGACCTAGCACTATGGGTACTGCAAAATCGCGACAATATTACCAAAGAACAATATTTGGAGAAATTGTCCGATATGAACACAACCGCCGGATTGCGTATCAATCAACCAGACCCAGTAACAGGCTTGTACGACGACGAACTCATCGCTTGGGATAATTTCATCTACCAAGTATGTACACAGCAAGATCAAAGTGCGAGAGAAGCCGCCCTGGTAATGATTTTTGGCAATCACCTCATGCAACAAATGGCAGCAAACAACAATGTGCTGACAAGAATTTCATCGCAAGCCGCCCTCGATACCGATGGTTTAAGAAAAGTAGCCATGTCGAGAATCGTATTCCCTGAGTTTATCACTAAGGCACAGTCAAATGCTCGTGTGGCAAATAGAGTAGTCAACCAGTCGCCAACTATACTACAAAGCACCCAAACCAACCTCAGAACAGCCCTGCAGTCCATGCAAGCATCTTCAAAGTTGGAAGCATTGGAACTGTTGAGAAGCGAGTTGCTGAAAGCCGAGAAGAAATTTACTAAACTGGCACAACAGCACCAAAAAGCGTATGACGACGCCTATAAAGTGCTCTTCGACACATGGATGGAAGAAAATACACCGGAAGATCCCCTCGAACAGCCAGTGTACAACTATGTTCCGCTGTCAGAATTGGATGAGGAAAGAATGGAATCCACCCTCAGCCCACAAAGCCATATCCTGTATGCCTCCCTCTTGGATGAATCCATCGATAGCTTCAAGGAAATCTTGGCAGTCGTTGATGAGCAAATAGCCTCGGTAACACAAACTGTTGTCAGCGCCAATGCAAAACAAGTTTTTAGCGTATTGAAAGGCACCATCGTTCCTGTTTCCTCCAATAGCAGAGGTGCAGTCATGACCTATTCGGTTCAAACCGATAAAGTGGGCAATGCGTACAAGTTCTATTTGGCAGTACATTTTGGCGATAGTACCAAAGTTACTGGCATTGACTATTCTTTACAACAGGGGAATACCCTCGTTGGGCAGTCAAATTATGCTACCATCGGACAGAATGTGAACGGCGTAGTAAATATGGTGTTATTTGGAAACGCCCGAATCAACCCATTGGTACTGGAGCTCATACCGGAGTCGCCAACATTGAGCGTCACCTTAGTGACCGATAGCAACGAAACCATCAGCTTTGATGTGGAAGAATTGGCAATGATGGATGAAGCCATTACCGAAGGCGTTATCGGAGGGGTGGAACAAGGAGAAGAAGACCCACAAACGCCCCTGACCCTTTCTGATGATACCAAATACGGCGTAACGAGATTAGGTATTGCCGAGTACAAAAAGGTAGAGCAATCCTTTTGCTGCAATGTTCCGGGTGAGGTTTCTCATATCGAGAACATCATGGCAAAGGAGTACAAGGAAAAATCTACCAGACGCTCCTCCAAAATCGAAGAATCCACAACCACTGAATCTTCATCTGAAAGAGAAAGCCTTACGGACACTACTACTACCGAGCGCAATGAAATGAACCAAGAAATTGCCAAAGTGCTACAAAGTTCGAAGAATTTTAGCGTTAATGCCGGTATAAGTGGAGATTTTTTAGGGAAGCGATTTAGTTTAGATACGTCATTTTCTATGAGCAATAGCAAAGAAGAATCCAATAACCTCTCCAAAACGCAGGCAAAGGATATTACCGAGCGTGCCATGGATAGGATTGTTTCCAAAACGCGTACCGAACAAATCAGGAAAGTTACCGAAGAATACTCTGAAGAAAGCAAACATGGCTTCGACAACAGAAAAGGTGACCAGCATTTCTCCGGCGTGTACCGTTGGGTGGACAAGATTTACAAAAACGAGATCTTTAACTACGGCAAAAGGCTGATGTACGAGTTCATGATTCCCGAACCCGCCAGATTGCACCATATCTTCGCAGAAGGCGCTTCCAACATCGTTACACTCGAAAAACCTGTTGACCCAAGGTTGGCATCCAATGGCATCTCTGACTTTAGCAAAATTACTGAAGCCAACTACAAAATCTGGGCAAGCCTGTACAATGCAGAGGTGGAAGCACCGCCTTCATTTATGATTGCCCTTGGAAAATCATATAATGGTGATGGCAATGATGGTAAATCAAGCCATAGCTTTAATGATTTAACTATACCGGAAGGTTATTACGCATCTAAGATCTATTGTACTTTTAATGCTAAAAAGTATGAGAATGATAATATGTCTGCATATGTTATTGTTGCAAACGAACTAAGGGCTATAAGTAAAGCAGGATTTTCAAGTTCTGGATTAGATGCTAATCTTAAGAGTTGGGAGTTTACACCGAAGCCAATTTCTTCTGAAACCATTCCCGTTTCGTTGGTCAATTGGGATATTGGAGCATTTGCACTGAACGTTAATGTGGAGTTTACAAGAAAAGATCAACACTTTCAACAATGGCAAATCAAAACCTTCAACGCCATCATCAATGCATATGAAGAAAAATTGCAGGATTTTAATGATAAGATGCAGATGGAGAAATCCAGTATGGCTGAACAACGCAAGATAAATCCATTGTATTTCCAGGATATCATCCAAACGTTGCTGCAAAAAAACTGTATCGCTTACCTCATGGATGCCAGCTTTATGGGTAGTTTTGATTTCCAAATAGCCAATGCCACCTTTACGACTCAAGCGGTCAAGCAATCACCGGAACTGGTGAAATATGCCGAAAAAGTCAAGTTTGTAGAGCAAGCCTTTGAGTGGGAAAGCTTGAGTTATATGCTTTATCCTTTCTATTGGGCGGCCAAGCAAAGATGGGAAGCATTGTACAGTACCGAAACCGACGATATCCTGTTCACCAAATTCCTGCAAAGCGGTATGGCAAGGGTCATCCTCACCGTCCGCCCCGGCTTTGAAGATGCCGTCAACTGGTTCTTCGAAACAGGACAGGTGTGGAACGGTGCTGCTGCCCCCGTCATCGGCAACGATTTGTACCTATCGATTGTTGATGAACTCATGGAGCCGGAGTATGTGGTAGAAGGTAGCTGGGAAACCCGCCTGCCAAGCTCACTGACGGTCATCCAATCCGGCAGCGTCGCCCTCAATGCAACAGGATTGCCATGCGAGTGTACAAAAGTGTACGACGACGAAGGCAACCTCGTAGAAGGCTCGCCCGATACCTTCGAACAAGTGGACACCGTTATCAAAGGTGCTCCCGTGGACGGCATCGGCGTACTCGAAGTAGCAGAGGAAGAAGAAGCATAGGATAGTTTGGGCGTGTCCTCCCGATTAAAATCGGGAGGCGGGCTATCCGCTGCAAGTCCTCACCCATAAAGGGTTCCGGGCTTTCCGCTACTATCCCTCACGCAGCATAAAAAGTTCACAGTTCACTGTCGACGATTCACTTTCTACTGCTCGAAGTTTGAAACTTCGAGCCAAGGATGAAGCAAGTTTGGAACTTGCGTACAACATAATCATTATTAGTGACAAATCCTTTGAGAAACTTCTAGCCTCCTTAGTGCACTTAGTGATACAAAACGCTAAAAAACTTATTCGTGCATTAGTGGCTAAAAAAAGTGCATGGTTGACGGTTCACGGAGTTTGAAAAGAGTCGCAAGACGCAATACGAATATCGCCGTACTAAAGAATCCTCTGTGAAACTTTGTGCCTCCTTAGTGCACTTAGTGATTCCAAAAGCATACACAGGTTCTCATTTGTTCCCAATTTACGTGTTGACACGAAAATTAAGTAAACATAAAAACCCAAATATTTTCCATGTTTTCGTGTCTCCACGAAAACCCTTAAAACAAAATTTTTTAAACAAACTAAAATCAAAAATTATGACAACAAGATCAAAAGCAGTACTAAAAACGTACTTCGAAACAGGCGACAAGCCTACACAAACACAATTCGCCGACTTAATCGACAGCCTAGCTCACGTATCGGAAGTTGGTGGAACACCAGCCACCTTCCCCACAGATATCATCGATGAAACACATGTAGGAAGGCTTTTTACCCTCGATGAAAACGGCAAAGCCATCCTCACCCAAAAAACGGGCGGTAATGATGCACAAGCAGCCATCCTACAAATAAGCTGCGATGAAAACCTCGCTTTCGATATACCCGTGCACCCCGTGTTTCTGCTGACGTTGAATGAAAACTTCGATGAGGATGATTATATCCAACTGCCACATCCCCGCTCAGAGTTCTCCGGAATCAGTTTCACCGGAAAAACATCCCCATCGGCAGCCAATGAGTTCACCATCGGCGCAAGCATCGAAGATACCAGAGATGCCCTCATTGAAGCCATCGACGACTTATGGAATGTTGCCAGCGAACAAACCGTTGCCATCACCGCCGTTGATACCGACAAAATACAAATAGAAATCACCGCTACACATGTTTTGTCACAAGGAGGTTCCGCTGCACAAATGGTATTGCCTTCCGAATTTAACGGCATCGCAGCAAACGCAGTAGAAGGCGGTGTTGACATCAGCTACACACAAACGCAAACAGGTGTTGATGGCGTTTTAGGTCAAGCATTGGTGAATGAATATCCAAATACTGCTTACAACCTCACCAAATGTCTCCAACTGTCCTTTAATGCCAACGATAGCAATAAGCTATACCTCATCAGCATCCTTCGTCCGGACATGCCGAATGGCACAGTAGCTTTTGGGTATAAAATCCCGCAATCCGGAGCAGAGTTATTGGGAAATATAGCCCATATCTATGCCGGAAATATTGGCGGAGATAATAACCTATCCACCGCATTTGCCGTGTCATCCGTACAAACATCCGGTAGCGACAAATTTGTCACGCTAACGCAGAACAACATGCAGGTATTGTCGCAGCCGCTATATGGTTTTAGTGCTACCATCGATGATATCACTACTACCATCGAACAGAACTTTCAGGCGGGAGGTATTGCCTTCGTCAAAGGGCAAGTCGTCGGCTTCGTAAAAGACGTTGTGGACGGTCAGGTGATACTGGACAGGTCTTGGATAGTGAGGGGTGTTTTAGCAGAAGGCAGCAATACCCTGCCTGCCCCAGAGATGGGTGATTATGCGCATTTTAAGAAAGTGTTGATGCCTTCAAATGATGGCACATTAGAAAATGTGATTCATTGGGGCAGTGCCCTTGAAAGCCCAGCCGCAGAGGTGGCGGCCGCCATGTTCCTAAACGGTGGTTACATCGCCCTAGAAACCAAAGAAACCGGAGCAATATGGGTAAAGCCAATGAGCCATAACCAATAATCTCCCCCATGCTCCATCTGTCTAATACCGACAGGTGGAGCATGTATTTTTCCTAAACCAAAAAAATAATTTTTATGAGAGCAATAAACATTCAAGGAAAAAACTTAAAACAAATAACTCACCACTTAAAACTTAGATTATGAGAACGATGAACATTCATACTAAGGACTTAAAGCTAATTACTCACCACTTAAAACTTAAATTATGAGAACAATTATAGGATATATAGATGGTGTTCCACTGTATGGCGATCCTGAAGAAGAAAAGAGAATAATAGGAAATTTGTTTCCAAATATGCAGATTGAATATCGGAGCGTCCATCCACCAAAACCTACAAACAATATGCAAAAAATCTCCAACCAAGTTGCATTGGAGGGGCAATTTAAAGAAGATAGTTTACTTTATACACCTGAACCCGGCGTATTAACTGCTGATAGTTTTAAGAATACGTCATTTAAAGTGATTAATAACAACTGGGAATTTTTATTGGAAGAAATACGAACGAATGGAGTTGGAAATAAATTTCTTTTGGATTATACCAAATATGAATTTCCTCCTCCAATAGAAATTGAGTCTGATAATATTGGCACAAATATTCAGCTGCCATTGGAGGAAGTGCATAAAAGGTATATCTCCGGTAGTAGGACGTTCTTTATAAATAAGTTTTCCAACTTTAGGTGCGAAATCAATAAACTGGTAAACTATATCGATGCGAATAGGATGTATTTTGGAGTAAGCTATGATAAGGGGATAGATTATAATCTTTCATTTAATTATATATATGATGGGATGAAGTTTAAACCTGCAACTGAAACAATGTCAACAACAGACAAGGAGGTTGCGGATAGGTACGCTGGGGTTGTATTCAGGTCAAATAATCTGGATGATATATACGCCATAATAGATTTTCTAAAAGGTAAAGGACATGCTGCAAAAACAAGGAATGGTTATGTAATAAGCAGATGTTATGAGGATCTTTTAAAAAATAAAAGAGGCATTGGAGATGAGTTGCATTTATTATATAAGCAGATGCCTCTTTTTGTCATTCAAAGTATTCCAGATAGTGAGCGTTGGAGTGATTTATTGGCTTTGATTCAATATGATGATGCTCATTGGTTTAAAGATTCCAGTAATGCAATAATCAGATGTATTTGTGGATTCAAGGATACTAAATATCTATTTGATAAATTTTCAAGTAATCCGGATTTATTGATCCATATCTTCCATAACTTGGATGGTACATTTGTAGAAACCAATGAAGAGCAAGGTGTAGTGAATGTACAAAGTGCAAAAATGAGTTATGTGTCTATACTTACCGCATTATGTTTATTGCATTTGGATGCTACTACCAAAAAGAATAAGACTTTCTATATAGGGGAGGATTCGCATGGTAAGCATTTTCCGGGAGTTAATATTACAGAAGGTGGCGAACCAAAACAAGGCAAGATTTATCTCAGCCAGTCAGATGAGTGGGCTCCTTTAGATAATCCAGAGAATTATTACCATCCGTTAGACATTGTTCATTTAGTATTCTTCGATAAAGACGGAAAACCGAAGAAACCAATACCTGTCCCTGCAATATACGTAAGAGCAATTGCCATTGATATGAGGGTCGAGAAAATTACGTTTGCACTAAGACTGGTTGGAAACGTTATCGTGATAATGTTGGCTGTTATTACTTTATATGGTGTCGTTGCAGCTCCGGCTATCTTTATGAGGGTGCTGAGCCAACTGGATGTATTCTTTGCAGGTGCAGATATAGGGATGCAAGCATCAAAGAAATACTTGCAACAATCCGAATTAGGCAGGCAGTTTTATGAACAATGGGATAAGATATACACGTATGGAGGTTTTGCAACGGCAGCACCATTATTGGTACATGCTTTTTACAAACTTGGGCTTGCTGCCATTAAATCACTTCCTTTCAACTCATTGGAACGTTTGGCCATTATGGATGAAATGGTGAGAGCGACAGTAGAACGTAATACTTTTTTGCGTAATTTTACCTTGGAAATAGTAGTAGAAGCCGAACAGGCAGCGATTATTGCCGGAAGCCGTTTCAATATCACTCCGATAAACAGATTATTAAGTGCAGATGTCTTATTTTTGCGGGTTAAGGATTTAGAAACTATATCTGAGGAGTTCTTTGTCATATATAAAGGCGAAATTATTGCGGAAGGTACTGCTAGGGAGGTATGTGCCACACTCAAAAAAGCGATGACCGTTGTCGGTAAGACTAAGATAATAAGTGCTTTAGATGCCTTATTGCCAAAATGGGATTTCAATCACTTGCCAACATCAGGTTTTATTGCCTCTGAAAACATGCGAACGGGAACATATTTGATAGGTCGTTATTGGGATGATTTTGAGTTTATCTTAAAAGAATTAGGATATCCTAAAATAACAGATGTTAAGCAGTTGTTGAGTGACAATTTTGAGTTTATAACACCATTAGGACAAAAATTCAACCTTTTAAATGTTTCAAAAGAAGTAGTGGATTACTTTTCTAAAAACAAGTTAGGTAATTTCTTTGATTTAGTTAATGCCAAATGGATAGATAAAGCAGTAGAACGTGGAGAAGATATTTTTATGGTAACTATTAAAGATGATTTGTATAGACCTGTTTATAGGAAAGGGAAAAAATATATTGAACTTACCGGATTTGGCAAAGAAGTACATCGCTTAGAGTGGAAATATGGATATAGATTTGATGAAGCCACCAAACAAATGTTGCCGCCTACCAGAGCTAAAGGATTGAAACCTCTAACAAAATTTGAAGATTATAAAATCATTGATTAAACTTTTAAAATTAAAATTATGAAAATAGATATTGCATTTATTAAGAATCAATTTCAAAATATTGTGGAAACCTATCATCTACGATGGACAAGGGAAAGTGAATATGGTATTGTATTAGAAAATGATAAAATTAAAATTTCTATGAGTACAGATCGTTATGAGGATGGTGTAGTTATTCACATAACAAATAAGATACAAAATGAATTTTATTATGTATGGGATTTAGATGTAAAAAATGGATTTCCAGAAAACGAAGATAAACATCTTAATGAGCAAGAAGAAAATTATATGTTAACAATACCAGATGATGATAAGCTTATTTATTCATTTAGGATAATGCTAGAACGATATTGCCAAGAAGCTTTGCAAGGAAATTTTTCTAAATTAGGAAAAGGAAGACCGCGTTGAAATTAGGGGATTTTTAAGAATTAAAATATACCTGCTCTCCTCAACATACGTATGTCGGGGAGCGTAGGTGTATTTTAATCCCTTATAGTATATGCACGTCTGATGGAAGTGGATGTGCTATTTATTAAGGGCATGCATATAGAAACGGCTGTCGAGGAGTTCTTTGTCATATATAAGGGTGAGATTATTGCCAAAGGTACGGCAAAAGAGGTGCGGGAAATCCTCAAAAAGGCCATGGCTGCTGCCGGAAAATCTAGGATTATAAGTGCATTAGATAAGATTTTTGATTCCGTCCACATTAATGATAAGGCATTAATACACTCGAATGTGGGCGATTTTGCCGGAGCAGGAAATCCAAAGAAAAGTTTAGCACCCGGCAAAATGCTCGGCGGCGGTCATGGACAAGCAAATATTGATAAACTCGAACAATTAAATCGCGAATATCAAATAGTCCATGAGTACAAAAATGGTGTGAGAATAGGTAGTATTTCAAAAATTGCAGATAAGTTTAAAAAAACGTCTTCAACTAAAATGATTGCAGGACAATCTTGGTTTCCGCCTAGTTGGGATGAACTAAAAATTATGCAAGCTGGAAAATTTGTTATAAGCAATAATATGAAAAAGTTCTTATCAATCACCGAAGGTATTCCCATTTTCGACAACTTTGAAGGAGTAAGAGTAGGTGTTATGAAAACTGAAGGAAAACCTGCTACCATTTTCCCTGATAATGCTATGCAACCGATACCTAATAGTAATAATATTGAATTTAATCCAATAAAAAAATAGTACAATGAAAGAAGAAATAATTAAAATTGTGAGCCAATTAGGAAAAAAACATTTGGATGATCCAACTAAATCAGACGACTTTAATAATATAGTTAATATTTTATTGAAATCAGAATCCCAAGCCATTGATTGTTTAAATGAATTGGACGAAAACTCTATTAGTTGGGTTTCCTTTAGTTTTGAAGATTTGTCTTATAAATTTCAAAGCCAAGAATTTATCAACTGCCTGAATAGACTTGTAGTAAAATTTCCTAATATTAGTTATTTAAAAGATGATGTGCAAGATGCAATAGATGCAATGTGAGTATTCTGAGAGTGAATGCAAAATTTATCAAATCACAATTTCAAAATATTGCGGAAATCTATCTGTAAGGTCCTAAAAAATGTATAGTTCCTACACTCCTCGACATGTTAAGCGCAAGCGTATGTCGAGGATGGACGCAGGGGGTTTGTAATTACCGTTGTCGGTAAGACTAAGATAATAAGTGCTTTAGATGCCTTATTGCCAAAATGGGATTTCAATCACTTGCCAACATCAGGTATGCTTATTTCAGAAAACATGCGAATGGGAGTCTACTTTACTTTTGGGTTGTTCTTCTTTTTATTTATAGTTTCAATCAATTCATAAGTTGTGAAATCAATGGCTACAACTGAATAAATGTTATCTTCTAAATCTTCCTTATATCTTTTAATCATTTTATCAAAATCACTCTTTTTCATTTTATCGTTAATAATCAAACATATACAATAATCTGCCCCAGTAATTTGCATATACGATTTGAGTATTTCATCTTTATATTTTTGATGTATTGTATTTTCTTCCTTTTTTAATTCAATTAAAACAGAACCTATTAAACCATAAGAAATCAATAAATCCGTTCTTTTATTATTTTCTCCTTGAATTTGTCTGAATATCTTTGGGTCAATCTGCTGAACATCATTTTTTCTTAATCCTTTTCTCAAAAGATATAACTCAATTTCTTTCATCAAAAATTTTTCATAGAAATCTTCATTTTTAGTTTTAGATTGATTTGAAAATAAGTAGCTATAATGCCCCTTTTCAATCCCTTCTGTGACATCTCTTTCTATAATTTCTTTTATTATATCAACAACTTCTGATGGATAACTAATATTCAGATACTTTTTCTTCATTATTCCATCCCATTTTTGGATAGTATTTGAGATATTTACCTTCTGTTTACTTACCTTATCTTTTAAATTTAATAGAATTTCATCCGCTTTATTTTTAAACCAATTGACTCCAAAGATATCTTTATTATCCTCTAAGATATTTTTTAATTTACTCCTAAGATTTACATATTCTCTTTCGCTTAATTCTATATGTTCGCAATAGTTTACAAAATTCGACCAAATTTCTTTATTCACAAATTCAAAATATTTATGATTCTCCTCCAATAAATTTATCCCTTTTGAAATTAATCCTAAAAGATCATCAATGAAATTTGGTGAATCTATATGTTTAATATTTGCACCCACATCTTCTTTGGAATTTACTGCCCTTAATACATGTGTGGAATTTTCATCTTTTTTAAACTCATATTTATTACAAAGAATATTATCTATGAGCCATTTTACTGCCTTCTTTGAATTTTTCATTACTAAAAATTTATTTACTTCATAAGCAAATAAACAATTTAGATCAACACTTCTTATTTGTACCCCATATTCCGATAATACGTCCTCTAAAAATGATAATTCATAAGAATTCTTTATATAAAGTTCTAAAGCAATCAAGCGTAACGAATAATCTTTATTGCTATTTAAAATTATTTCTTTTAGATCAATTTCTTCGACTTTATAATCTGTTCTGTTCAAAAATTTATAGAAATTCCTAAACTGAGAGTCATTAAAATCATCTCTATTATCCTTAAAATACTTCTTTAAATTAATAATTTCATGACCATTTATTTTGTCCAATAGAAATTCTATGTATTCATAATCCCTATGAACGATTATACATTGCAACAGTTTAGACCTGTGTTTAGAAAGTAATTCTTTTGTATTAGGTAAATTTAAATCTTTTAATACTTTTAAAGAATAATCAAAGTATTCTTGTTCTTTCAAGACGTCTAGTGTTTCAAATATCCCCGACAGAATAAAATTGCGAATTTTTAACTTATCTAAATAAGAAATAAATTTATCTAAATGATTTTTATCGCGTTCATAATCAACTAATATATGAATATGTTCTTTACTTAAGGAATCAAAATATTCTTTATATACTTTTTCAGAATAATTTTCTTGCCTTTGATTCAGTTCTCGTGGTTCTTCTATACTTTTCTTTAGGGATTTTTCATAGGAATTAACAAGATCTGAATCTTCATTCTTTAAATATTGATAGATTTCTCTGTTTAAATGGTTTAAATAAAAAAAGAAAAAACTAATACTCTCTTTATCCTCCAGCATTATTTGATTTATTATTTTTTTGTAGTTTGACTTGTTGCAAAGTATGGAAACTACTGTGTATAAATCACACTTGTCTTCTGCAACATTTTTTAGTTTCATATAAATATCCTCAACTGGGATTATTGTTTTTTCAAGGAAAATATTTATTAAATAATACAAAAAACTATGTTTATTTGTAAAAGAATAATGATATCTTTTGCACATCTCAAGTAATATTTGGGAAATAATTTGCTCAATCTCACTATTCCAACAAGCTTCAATGTTCTTTAACAAAGGTTTACTTGCCAATTCAGTAAATTTATTAATTACTTTCCTTCCTAAATTAATATCATTTAGAATGATTTTTAACAAATAAGCAATACTATTAGGAGAATCAACCTCTTTTAACATATATGCTCCTTTCGATGTTCTTTCAGAAATTATGTCTTTTATTATTATATTTATTGTAAATTCTTCATTTGGATATTTTCTTGCTAAACCATTTACAATCTCATTGCTCACACTATGACTCAATTTTCCATAATACCTTGTAGCTAACTCAATTTCATCTTTTCTCAATAATTCTATCAAACATTTCATCCCATATCTACATACAATTTCTCTAAAGCTTAATTCTGTTGTCAAATAATTAATTAAATTGGATTTAATTTTTAACACGTCATCTTTGTCAACCATATTTTCTTCAAATAAGCGGGAAATAACTATTAATGCATTTCCAACTTCAACATAATTGGATTGATTTAATGCTGAATTTTTAAGAATGCTTCCTGAAATCTCCAAAATACTGTTTTTTCCAAAATTTGATACAAACTTATCTATATCAATATCAATCCATAATTTATGTTTGTTAAAGTATTCCCAAATAATTTCGAATATACTAGTTTTAGTATCATCATTAATATTCTCTTCCTTAATAAACCTTAGTACCTGAAACAAATTACTATCATCATTTTTTTTGCCCAATTTAATAATTGGAAGCAAAAATTCTGGTTTCATTTCAACCAAATAAGTTAAAACATTCAACCATCTATGTTTAAATTCATTGATATTCTCATCAATTGTTAAGTCATAAAATATTTGTTCATATTTAGATGTCCTACTAATCTGTTTTGCTGCCAAGTATTCTTGAAATTCAGTATTTTCAAATTGAATATTTTTATCTAAATCCTTTAGAATAGTATTTTGTTGTAACTGAGTTAAGCTAATTTCATTATGTAAACTCAAATTCGAATCTAAAAAGAATTGAGAGAAATCCTCTTTAGAGATAATGTTACTCTCTTGTATCTCAAGTACCAGAGCCACCTTTTCAAGCACTTGAATAATTAATTCAATATTATATGAACCATTTTTTCTCTTTAATTTTAATCGATTAACTTCACCTTCGATTCTGTAATAAATTACTTTTTCTATAATTTCATATCGACTTAGACCTATTGTTTTTTCGAGACCTATTGTATTTATTAACTCCTTAAAATACTTTAGGTATCTAGGTGTATTTAGAAACGTATTTTTGCCCCAAAAACTAATTAAACTATGGTTTTTAAACGCTTTATGAAATGTATCGAAATCAAGGATATCTTGTAGAAATTCTCCAATTTGGGAATATGTAAAAGGCAATATACTAATTACACCAAATTTCGTATTTGAAAATAAAATTTCGTATTTTTTAACATAGTGACTCCTACAGGATACAATAATATTTAGGTTATCGTATTTGTTATTCAGCTTAATTGTTTCCTTAAAAATAACATCAAAATACTCCGAATCAATTTCATCAAGCCCATCCAAGATTAATGTTCTCTTTTTTTTATCAGTAAGTACAAAGTTATTTACAACTAAATTTAATTTATCAGCGTAATTCTGACTTCTATTTATTTGATCAATAGCAACTTCAAAAAAATTATCAAGATCTCTTTCTGGATTTGAATAGAATTTTAACATTTTTAAATCTAAAATGCAAACTGGAATCTTTTTCTTGTCAAGATAATCAAAGTGCCTGCGTAATAATTCTGACTTGCCAATTCCAGGCTCACCAATTATTAATACGTTTGTTTGAACTTCTAAATCTTCAAATTGAAGGAGTCTAGAATTAAAATGATGATATTCTTCATTTCCTTTTTTAAGAAATTCTTCAACATTATCATAGTCCTTGTATGCTGGGTTAATATAGTGTATAGAATCCATCTTCTAAAATAAGATATTTTACAAACTTAGGAAAATAGAATCTATTAAAAAACTTT
>JAIBAX010000019.1 GCA_019694955.1 Chitinophagales bacterium
TATTGTATTTCTTGGCTACCAAAAAATAGGATAAATCATGCCACTCGTGTTCTAGTGTCATCGTGAGAACACGGAATTGGGTATTATTAATGGACTACTTTATCATTACTTTTATAATTAAATTAATTACTTATCTATAAATTTTACTTTGGTTTCTATGCCAGAATTTCTTTTAGCTTCTGGTAAAACATCACTATATCCGAAAAAAATTTGTCCTATAACTATATCTTCTTCATCGATGTCTAATTCCTTTTTAAAGGCTGAATGGTAGCTCATGCCACCAGTTCCCCAATAGGAAGAAAGCCCAAGTGATTGTGCTGCCAAAAGCATATTTTGTACGGCACAGGAGGTAGCACAGATTTCTTCCAACTCGGGAATGTTTTTATTTTGCCCTCTTTTCATGTAAACGACCACAACATGGCTAACGTTCCTTGTCCTTTCTAAGATGGTGGTATATTTTTTCTCCAAGAACTGCGACTGTGGTGTAAGCCTTTTATACAATTCGGCATGCCAAAAGGAGAACTGCTTTAATGATTGTCCAGAATATATGATTAACCGCCATGGTTCTGTTAAACCGTGCGTGGGTGCCCAATTAGCCGCTTCTATCACTTGCTGAAATACTTCCTGTGCAATGGCAACACCATTCATTTCTTCAGGTTTTACCGTTCGTCGCTCTGAAATAACTTTTAAAACTTCATTCTTCATCGACCACAAAAATACAATAATTTTAAACCCAGCAAGCAGAAATGGTTGTCAGAACCTTCCCTGTTACAGATAATTCACATTATTAACGACATACAGGTAGTATTAACGAACGGTTTCTTTATTTTTAGCATCTTTATTGTATCAAGCATTGAAATTTAAAAGGAAATGCGGCGTTAAATCGGTAACAGTAATAAAATGAATGTTTTAATTCCAAAATACGGTCTTCACTGAAAAGGCTATTTTTTATATTATGTAGCTATTTTTGCATAGTTCTTGGCTATAGTCAAGAACCTGGCGTTTCTTTGCCGGCATCCAATTTGCGATCAAAAGTCGTTTTTCAGGTGAATGACTCTATATTTATGGATTCGCTGAGCCTTGTTCCCGGTAGCATTCAGGTACTAAAACTTTCTACAGGAGAAAAATTAATGGGCAGTGATTTTTCCTATAATTTTAATAATGGATACTTGATCTTCAATAAACCTACAGACTCCATCCGAATCCTTTACCGGACATTTCCTGTTTCATTCTTATACACTTATCAGAATAAGAAATTAGAAAACTTTGTTCATAAAGACACCGGAGATATATGGTATAATTTCTATCAACCCGGTATTGCGCAAAGTGAATTTTTAGATTTCGACGGTCTCCAATATTCCGGAAATTTCTCTAGAGGGGTTAGTTTTGGGTCAAATCAGGACTTGGTGGTTAATTCTGCTTTTGATTTGCAACTATCCGGAAGATTAAGCAATGGGATTGAAATTCTTGCCGCACTAACAGATAATAATATTCCCATACAACCAGATGGAAACACTCAGCAACTCCAGAATTTCGACAAAGTGTTTATTCAAGTGTCTAAGGATAGACACCGCCTGATTGCCGGAGATTATGTGATTGCTTCACCGAAAAGTTATTTCTTAAAATTCAACAAACAATTGCAAGGACTTTCCTATGCGGGTGGATATACTTTTAAAGAGCAACAATTAGATGTCAATGGTTCTGCATCTTTTGCCATTGCAAAAGGAAAATTTACCAGAAATACCATCAATGGCATAGAAAACAATCAAGGTCCGTATCGGCTGACGGGCAATAATGGAGAGGTGTTCCTAATCATTTTGGCAGGATCAGAAAAAGTATATGTGGATGGAGTGCAATTAAGTAGGGGAGAAGAAGCGGATTATGTTATAGATTATAATACTGCCGAAATACGCTTTACACCCAACTATCTGATTACCAAAGATTCCAGAATTGTTGTAGACTTTGAATATGCGGATAGGAATTATTTTCGTTCGCTATTTCATACAGGTGCTTATGGTTCATGGAAGAAACTACAATTCAACCTAGACTTTTATTCCGAACAAGACAGCAAAAACAAGCCTATCCTACAAGATATCAACGACTCAACTGCGAACTTCCTAGAAACCATTGGTAATAATATCAATGAAGCTTTCATTTCAGGCATTAATGAAACGGAATTCAGTAGAAATGCTACCTTATATTTTTTGAAAGATACAGTTATTGATGGTATCGTGTATGATTCGGTTTTTGTTTACTCGACAGACTCTATTGCCAACCTTTATAGCTTATCATTCACCTACCTTGGTCCGGGAAAAGGGCATTACAATCCCACTAAAAATGCTAATAATCAACGGGTATATGCTTGGAGTGCACCGATAAATGGTGTGCTCACAGGAAGTTATGAGCCTGTTATTCTAATCATTACGCCCAAAAAAGATCAATTCCTTACTGCAGGTGTTTCATATAATACAGGTAAAGGATGGAAGTTTCAGGCGGATGCAGGTATGAGCAACAGGGATTATAACACTTTCTCTTCCAACAACAATCAGGAAAACATCGGTTTCTCAGGTCATGCTGCCATTTTCCATAACTACCTCAATAAGAAAGACAGTTCTTATAGGATACAATCTCGCATCGAATATGAAGTCAAAGGTGCACAATTCTCTCCTTTAGAACCCTATCGGTCAGTAGAATTTACACGTGACTGGAACATTCAAAATCAACAGCAAAACAAAACTGAGCATATCCTCTTGGCAAAAACCCAATTGAATACCCGCAATAATTTGGAGTTGGGTTATGAGTTTGGTTCTTTTTTGCGTAGTAACACCTATACCGGTATTAAAAATAAGATGTCGACACAGTATAATAAGAATGGTTGGAGTTTTAAAGGGAATTTCAATATATTGAATGCCCGAGATACTGTAAACAATAGCACATTTTTACGTCCTGACGTATATTTCTCGAAATATATTCCTATTGCGAAAGGAATAACTACGGGATTTGCCTTTTTCCAAGAACGCAATGCAATCAAGAAAAATAATACAGATAGCCTGAGTAGCAATAGCTTTTTCAATAATAATACCCGAATTTTTGTTCAAAACAGCGATAGTGGTTTTATTCAAACGAGTGTAGAGTATAAATGGCGGAATGACCTTTTTCCTGTTGCAACGGATTTTAAAGTCGCCAATCAGGCGCATACTTTGGATATGAAAGGGCGTTTCCTGAAACTCAAAAACCAAGACCTCAGCTGGGCATTTACGCTCCGAAATCTTCAAATCAAGGACTCTTCATTGGTGAAATTACAACCCGAAAAGACCTATTTGGGTAGAGGCGAATATGGCATTCGATTGAAGAAGGGATTTTTTAGGATGAATATTTTATATGAGTTGGGAAGTGGGCAGGAGCGTGTGAAGGAATTTAGTTTCGTAGAAGTATTAACAGGTCAAGGGGTGTATAGCTGGCTAGATGAAAATGAAGATGGCGTGCAGCAACAGAACGAGTTTGTCATTGCAGAATTTCAGGATAGTGCACGGTATATAAAAGTATTTACTACCTTAAATGAATATATCAAAGCCCGACAAGTGACGTATAATCAGGTATTTACCCTCACCCCTAAAGTGCTTTGGTTTGATGCAAAAGGCATTAAAGGTTTTTTGGCAAAATTTCAATTCCAATCTTTTTTGGAAACCAAAAGAAAATCATTAGAGAATGCGAAAAACTCTCCCTTTAACCCATTTATTTTTAAAAGTGATGATTCCTCCATTGTTAGCCTGAACCTTGCATCTCGAAATAATATCCTGTTAAATCCGGGAAGTTCCACCTTCTCGATGAATTATTCCTTCCAAACAAACCAGGACAAAATACTTTTGGTGAATGGGTTCGATAACCGAAAGAAAATAGCACATACCATCAATACGAGGATAGGTCTTGGCAATGCGTTTTCCGGGAATATTGACCTCTTGCGAGGAAAGGAACGCTATCAATCTGAATTCTTCATTCAAAATAGCTACGATATCCAGTCTTTTAAAACTGAGCCGAAACTCATCTATAACTACAAGTCTAATTTGCGCATCTCCACTTCATATGTATGGCTTTATAAGAAAAATAGCAATGAATTTGGTGGCGAAAAAAACAACGCACATCAACTAAATTTCGACTTGCGTTATTCGAAAGCTGGAAAACAAAGTTTGGAGGCAAAGTTTACATTTGCACAAGTCAAGTTTTCAGGAAATAGTGGAACAACGAGGTCGTATATCCTGTTGGAAGGTCTCCAACCCGGTAAAAATTATCTATGGAATCTCGGTTATGATAGAACGATTTCAAAAAATCTACAACTAAACATTGGGTACGAAGGAAGAAAAACAGGTGCTGCTAAAGTAGTAAATACAGGCAAGGCTTCTGTACGTGCCATCTTTTAGAACCTATTTTTCATCAGCCAAAACAATTGGTTTACGCATTCTCAATAGATATATTCTGTTCTGGTTTTTTAAAGTACATGCCAAATAAAATCAAAAAGAAGCCTACAGTTACAGAGATATCTGCCATGTTAACAATTCCGGTATGAAATACCACAAAGTCAAAATACAAAAAATCAGTAACTGAGCCGTATATAATTCTATCGATGATATTGCCGATGCCTCCGCCAATGATAAGGCTTAGGCCAAACAGCATTGACTTTGTCATGTTGGTTTCTTTAGCTATATAAAACAACGTGTAACCGATTACAAGAATGGGTAAGAATATCATCAAAATTTTATACAAAGGTCTGGGTATAGAATCTCCCAAACCCAAAAATGCTCCAGCATTCTCGACTTTGGTTAATATGATATATTTGTCTAAAATATTGATTTGTTCGTGGTAATCTACCTGCTCTCTAACCACATTTTTTGAAATCTGATCGCAACCAATATTTAATGCAATGATGAATACAATCAACACATTTCTAAACAACTTTTTTGATTCCATATAACTTAAAATAAATACAACTATCTATTACAGCAAATATAAATTAATTGAAAGGATAGTTATGACAAATTTCCAATAATTCATTCTTAAATCTTTGAACATAGATTATTATTACTTTACACATTTTTTTCGTAATTTTGCATTAAAGTCTATATAATCAATAGGCTTTGTTAAAATATTTTGTGATGGAAAACCATGGGAAAAGTTTTGTAAAGGGTATCACTTGGCGTATTATTGGTACATTAGATACCATTTTCCTGTCATGGATATTTACAGGTCAAATTGGCAATGCCTTAAAAATTGGTGGAACGGAAGTCTTCACAAAAATTGCATTATACTACCTACATGAGCGGATTTGGTTAAAACTAAATATTGGAAGGACGAAAGTATTTTTAAAAAACAATGAAACACCGCCTATTGATGCAGATACCGAATCGCCTGAACCTATATATTCTGACAAAGGTCAAACATTTTACTATGAAGATAAGCATTGGCGCAGTGTTGTAAAAGGTGTCAGTTGGCGAATTGTCGGCACGATAGATACCATCATCATCGCCATGTTTTGGACGGGTGACTATTCAAAAGCGTTAAAAATTGGTTTTACAGAAGTATTTACAAAAGTATTCTTATTCTACTTGCATGAAAGGGTATGGCAAAAGGTGAAATGGAATAAGCAATAGCTATAAGAAAAATAATTCCGGCTTATTGATGCCATCATACTGAACCAGCACTTCTTGTTCAACAGCAACTATGTCGTTGGACTTAATAAATACAGCCAGATTAAAATCCAGTCTAACAGCAGTATACCTATATTTGTGTTGATTGAAACGTTTTTGTTGCAACAAAATACCCTTTTCTTCTCTGTCCATTTCTTGTATAAAAAGATTGCCGGGTTTGGTCTTATTTTGCAGATAATAATCTATCGCAATGAGTTGTAAAAGCCTTGAATCACTTGGATAATTCGCCTTAGTGAAATCAAAGATAATTTGATATATTTCAATCAGTGAATATTGGGCATTTCCCTTCACTTCTTCAAAATAAGCACCCAAGCCTTGCAGGAAATCGAAGATAGAATGGTACTTTGTGATATATTTGAGACTGTTGATACAACGCTTTTTATTCCAGTATATTTCTAGAGCGTGTTCTGTGTGCGTGATTGCTTTCAGTTCTTCCTTGGAAAGAAACTTGCTTTGGATAATCTGATAGGGGGGAAGTGGGTCAAACACATAATCGTATTGTGTATATTTTTCTCTTACCGGCGTTCCTTTCAAAAATTTCAAGAATCCCAATTGCAATTCAGGTGCGAAGAGTTTAAAAACTGCCTCGAAACTGTATTTTATATCCTCGAAATAATCCAACGGCAACCCCACAATTAAGTCAAGATGTAGTTCCACAAAATCTTCTACCTGTCGGATGATAGAGACCGTTTTTTCAAAATGTTGCTTTCTGCTCACCGCAAGATTTGCCTTTTGATTGACAGTTTGTATGCCTATCTCAAAGCGCAGCAACCCTGGTGGAATATGTGTTTGAATGAATGTGATGATTTCTGGATGGAGAATGTCAGCGGTTATCTCAAACTGGAAAACATTCCCAGGTTTTCTGTGATCGAGAATAAACTTAAATATTTCTAAGGTAAAATCTTTTTTTATATTAAATGTTCTATCCAAAAATTTGATAGTGTTTCCTCTTTTAAACAAATAAAGTAGCTGTTGCTTGATGGTGTCCATGGGCAGATAACGCACTTTATTATCTAAACTGGCAAGGCAAAATTCACACTTATAAGGACATCCTCTAGAAGTTTCTATGTATAAAACTTTATTTTTGAGGTCTTCATCCGGATCATATTGATAAGGATTTCTGTTTGAGTAGAGTTGAATGTTAAAATTTTCAGGCTGCTCTTTGTATTGCACTTTGCCAAATTCATCCTTGCTGACAATATTTGGTAGCTCATTTATTGTTGGATAATTCCTAATAAAGGCGCTAAACGGAATTTCGCCTTCCCCAACTATGATATAGTCTACCTGTGGTAATTCTATCACTCCCTGCCAGTCATAGCTTACTTCTGGTCCTCCTAAGAGAATTTTAATATTTGGGTGGATGTTTTTAATTTTTTTGGCAACCTCGAGGGTTGGCGTAATATTCCAAATATAACAACTGAAGCAGACAATATCAAAATCTTTACAGTAGGCGGCTATATCGTCTTTATTTTCCTTTATGGTAAATTCTTTCCATGATAGGCCTTCTACATCATTGTTCAAATCGTACAATAATCGAATCGCTAGGTTCAGGTGGATGTATTTGGCATTTAAGGTAGTCAGTAAGATACGCATTGTACAAAGATAGAGAATAATTTTCAACCTCGAGGGTTAACCCTCGAGGTTGAAAAAAAATATAAATATATAGTATTCAATAAGTTGTAAAAAAATGCGCCTAAGAACTGTTTCAACCCTCGAGGTTGGGCTGCCCAACCCTCGAGGTTACTCATGCGCGCCAAAACCTAACGTCGACTTCTTACTTTGTGCTTCTTCAGGTGTAAAGCCTTTGATGTCATCTAAGATAATTTCCCTGATCTTATCAGGCGTTCTCAAATGAATGGACATCTCTGCCATTCGCAAGTTTTGCCTTTTCACTACTTGTTCTGCTAATTTCCTCATCGTTCTCGCATTACCAAAGAATTTAGATTTCTTTTGTATTAACAACTGTACGGTTTGAATCAGATACAGTTCTGCTTCAGTATTTAGCAAGAGATTTTCTTTTGCCAACATTTTGATGCAGATGTTTACCAACTCTTCCACAGAAAAGTCTTCAAAATGTAAGGTTTTATCAAATCTCGACATCAACCCGGGATTTGATTCTAAGAAATGCCGCATTTCTCCTGTATATCCGGCCGCAATAACCATAAACTTTCCGCGATCATCTTCCATGCGTTTTAATAGTGTCTCTACTGCCTCTTTACCAAAATTGCTCTCTCCACCTTGCGAGGTAAGGGAATATGCTTCGTCAATGAATAAACCACCACCCATTGCCCGATTTACCATCTCATCTGTTTTAATGGCAGTCTGTCCAACATATCCTGCGACTAAATCCTGCCGATCGCATTCCACCAAATGACCTCTTTCCAGAATACCCAGCGACTTGAATATCTCTACTACAATCCTTGCAACGGTTGTTTTTCCTGTACCGGGGCTTCCTGTGAAAACCATATGCATAGAAAAGGCTTTCCGAACATCTTTGCCGATATCGTTATAATACTTCACCAGTTTTACAGTTTCCTCGATATCCGTTTTTATGTTGTTCAGCCCGACCATGTCTTTAAGTTCGGTCAAGGCTATTTGAAGTTTTGCTTCGTCAACAGGATAATTGACTGCTTTCTTTCTGGCATCGTCAAAAAATTTCTGTATATCTTCCGGTTTTACCAATGCCAAATCTTCCTTGCTAAAGGCTTTTAAATCACCTTGCATCATTAAACGAAGTGCCATATTTTGTTTAGCTTCTTCCATGATGCCATTGACAAGACGTGCATTTCCGAAAGTTTTATCCCTGTTCCTGTATTGGTCGATGAGGTATTTCTGGATGAGCTCATTCGCTTGTTGCTCAATAACGATATGTTTCTTCTTGGCAGCATAAGCAGAAATTTGCATCAACTCATCCGGTGTATAATCATCGAAATGGATGATTTGTCCAATTCTGGATTTTAAACCCGGATTTTTAAATACAAATTCTTCCATTTCTTCGGTATATCCGGCAAATATCATGGCTATATTACCACTGCCATCGGACATTTCTTTGATGAGTACCTCTAAAACTTCTTTGCCATAATCATTTTCCGAGCTGCCTCTGTCTGTGAGCGAGTATGCCTCATCAATGAATAAAATACCGCCTCTTGCATCCTCAATAGCTTTTTTTACTTTTGGAGCGGTTTGACCGATGTATTCGCCCACTAAATCCGGTCGACCTACTTCGTGTACATGTCCTTTTGTCAGCAAGCCGAGGCTTTTATATATTTTTCCCAACATATTGGCAACGGTTGTTTTTCCTGTACCGGGGTTGCCGGAAAATATCAGGTTTAGGTTCGATTTAGATTGGTCGTCAAAGCCTTGTTCTTTTCTATAAGCTATGAATTTCAAATATGTAGACAGTTCTGTAATTTCCTTTTTGACCTTTTCTAAGCCAATCAAATCGTATAGTTCTTTTGTGGCGTCTTCAAAAGTTATTTCTGTAGATGGAGCGTTGCCAATATCCGGAACGCCTTGTTTATACTCAACATTCGTCACATGCTGCGTTGTGCCTTCAAATACGATTTCCTCGCTGCCGACCTTAAATGGTACAACTGCGAATAATTTTCCCATGAATAACACTTCAAAAGTATAGTCGTCAGGTGAGAAGTAAGACCCTGATGTTGAGCCGTAACCTGTGCTAAATTCTAACTGTTTTCTTTTGTCGTTAAAGTAGTAAAAGTATTCAACAAAGCCTTTTTTATAACCCGAAGAAGTGTAAATATTAAATTGAAACTCTATGGGATTGTGGTCATCATTTAAAATCAGGTTATCAAGGGTGAGTTCTATATTTACATATTGACAACTACCGTCTTTAAATTGTGAGAGATATGTTCTGGAGCCTTTTGGTGCATCCGTAGCGCCGCTGTGGTAAAGCTTCATGGACACTACATTAAAATATGGATTTTTTTCCGCCGTCCATACACCGTAGTTGACAATATAAAAATAGGTATTGCCGACATAGACATTGTTTACATAAAATTCGAATCTATAAGTACCTTTTTTCCAGAATGTCTTAGCTTCATTCCCCCAACCTTCATTGGCGAGAAGTATATTGGTTTCTTTGCTGACATTATATTGCTTGGTATATTTGGCTACTTCGGCATTGGTGACATTATTGAAGATTTTAAACTCGACATTGGCAACCCAATCTTCTTCATCAAATTTCTTGTTATATAAAGCACACTCCGGGTATATATAGGCGACTTCACTTTCATCAAATACTTTCCTAAACTTTCGCTCTCCGCCCATTAAAGATTCTGAAGCGGCAAAAGTTCTTATACTCTTGAGTTTAAAGAAATCTGTGGCATTACCTGAACTTGACATAATTTGGTTTTATATTGTAAAATTGGAATTATTTAAGCTATTTTTTTGATATTTTGAAGAAAATTAATAAAATCGGTTATTCCTGTTTTTTTACATGTTCATCAAATACCAATAAATTTTTTATGGATGCTTTTACTTCCGGAATATCGGGTTCTTCTAAAGATATCAGTAATTCCTTCGTTATGGGTGTGATGGCCACCAACCTGTTGGCTTGGTTGGCAATGATTTGCTCAAATAAGTTTCTGACGACCCTGGCATTCCCGAATGACGGATTTCTGTTCTCATATAACCCGTCAAAAATGAATGATAATTTTTCTTCGGCATCTTGGGTGATAACAAAGTCTGCCTTTTTCGCATACAATTTAAAAATCTCCATCATCTCAGCAGCCGTATAATGATCGAAATTAAAATATCTATTGAATCGTGACTGTAATCCGGGGTTGGATTGTATGAATGTTTTCATTTCATCCGGATAACCGGCAGCAATGACAACCAAATCATCCCGATGGTCTTCCATTCTTTTTAGCAATGCTTCAATGGCTTCATGTCCAAAATCTCGACCGAATTCGTCTTTTGCCAAAGAATATGCCTCATCAATAAACAAGACTCCATTGAGGGCTGCCTTCACCACTTCATCTACTTTCAGTGCCGTTTGACCAACAAATCCGGCAACCAGCCCGGCGCGATCTGTCTCTACCAAATGTCCGCCTGAAATATAACCTAAATGCTTGAAGATCCTGCCTAGTAGACGCGCAATAGTCGTTTTTCCCGTACCGGGAGGTCCCATGAATACGGAATGTAAAGCCCTTTCAATTGGCTTAAGCCCTTCGGTTTCCCTCAGTTTTTGTATTTTTAGGAAGTTGATTAAGTCGGAAATATCTTTCTTAATATTTTTTAATCCTACCAACTCATTGAGTTCCTTCATGACGTCTTCCAAGGTTTCATTTTCAGGCACATTGCTTTGCTTGACGTTATCTAGTTTTTTCTTTGGAGCGGTACACAATTGCCCTACCTGCTGGAGTATCACTTCTTCTTCTTTGGTAATATTTCCGTCTGCCTTGGCCATTAGATTGGCAATTCTATTATAATGTGTACCTACCGCACTCAGTGTACCATGTTCCATTCTTGCCAAAAGTACAGGGAGTATCAATTGATCACTGAATTCCCCGCCCACTTCGAGAAACCTTGCTTGCTTAACTTTTGCGATGCTATCACTAAACTTTGGGTTGATGACCATTTGATTGAGGCGTTCTAAGCTGAGGTTTTCTGCCATATCGTTCCCTTGAAGCTTCTCAAAAAAATATGCCAATAAAAATTGTTGTGGTAAGGCAACAGGATTTTTTTCTAACTTGTTGAAAATAAAAATCAAGTCCTGTACCATTACATGCCAAGGTTTAAATTCTTGTGCCAGCGATTCCGATTTTGTCAGCGATTTCTGTAAGTTATCCATGAAAACGGCATCTGCTTCTAAGGTAGCACTCAATGATTCTAATTGATTGCCTTCTGTTTGTGCTTGTTCCAATATATCCTCGTTTATTACGAAGGTATTTTCCGAGGATGTATCAGGATGCATCAGCTTTTTTAATGGGTCAGACTTCCCTTTTCCTTCGGGATTAAAATCGCCTTTAGAAATCTTTACGAGCATTTCCTTAAAAGCTTTTGCCATCTTGTCATCTGCAAAAATAGGCTTCAAATCGGTGGGTTGTAGGGACTTTTCCAATTCAAACAATGGAATAAAGATATTTTTCTTGTCTCTTAGGAAATGAAAGCCTTTGTCTGTCAACACAAAACCCGTAAAAGTGAGCATGTCTTTTTGGTCAAGAACGAAAACGATTTCTTCAGAAGAAAGTTTCAAAGATGGTAAGGCTTGCGAAATCGATAATACCTTCATGGGTGGCAGCTGCCCCGGTCCATAAAAAGGTTTTTCCAAATGATAGGTTTCCACAAATGTTTCTACCATATTTTCCAATGCCCTCAATAATCCTGTTGCCATGTTTTTTTTGGTAAATATGCAGAAAATGGTTGGATTTTAGAGATTTTAACACCAAAAAATTAACAAGTATTAATGATAAGGGATATACAAAATAGATATCATAGTTTTGCTAAAAATTCCTTGTATGATACCAAATATGATTCAACATCTAAGAAAAAACGGACAATTGCCGATTATTACAGCGCTAGCTTTTTCTACTATTTTTGGGATGATCTTAGTCGCTATTCGAGTTTATATCACCGGAACTTTTAGTTTTTTATTTTTGTACTGGAATATCATTTTAGCCATATTTCCTTTGGTGGTGAGCATATTTCTGGCAACATTGGAAGACAAAACGAATCTTTCCGGATGGTTTTTTTGGTCGTTGGTGATCGTATGGTTGTTGTTTTTTCCTAATGCGCCTTATATTATTACTGACTTATTTCATTTGAAACAAAGAAATTTTCCTTATTGGTACGACTTGGGTGTGTTGATGTTGTTTTCGTGGAATGGTACGGTCATCGGGTTTCTTTCTTTGAACTATGTACAGATATTGATTAATAAGCGATATAACCACCGTTTGGGATGGGTCTTTGCTTTATTGGCCATTTTTCTAGGAAGCTTTGGCATTTATTTAGGAAGATATTTAAGATGGAATAGTTGGGATGTTATTACTAATCCCATTGATTTAATGCAAGATATCCTTATACGAATGCTTCATCCATATAATCACCCAAAAACCGTTGGCGTTACGTTATTATTTACTATGCTCTTATCAGTTATGTATATAACATTGAATTTATTTGGAGAAGGCTCTGAAAATAAAAAAAATAATCGATTGGAAGAAATATAGCGGCTCTATAAAACTGTCCTTTTTAACACAATTTTATTTATCATTAAGGAAATCTTAAGATAAGTAGTTGTTTTTTTGTCTTAAAGAAAAGTATTATGAAAATAGTAAACAAAATGATTAAAATCCTTTTGTCAATTGTATTTTTAGGACAATTAATTGGATGCAAACCTAAGGACAAACTTGACAGAAGTAAGATTTATGTTGGCAAAGATTCCATTCAAGCTTTGGCTGCCAATTTATTTCAGGTGCTTCCTGATAGTGTACCCAATCCTGACAATCCACTTAGTTTTGAAAAGATAGCTTTGGGGAAGATGTTATATTATGACACAAAACTCTCCAATAAAGGAAATAATAGTTGTAACTCTTGTCATAATCTATCTACTTTCGGAGTAGACAATAAATCATTCTCTGTTGGAGATGACGGGTTGAATGGTGGCAGGAATTCGCCTACGGTATTAAATGCTGCCTTACATGCTTTTCAATTTTGGGATGGAAGGGCGAAAGATGTAGAAGAACAAGCAGGTATGCCGATTCTTAATCCGATAGAAATGCATATTCCGAATGAACGATTTTTGGAAGAAAAATTAAAAAATGATCCCAACTACGTAAAGCTTTTCAAGGAAGCCTTCCCTGATGCTTCAGCACCATTGACTTATGAGCATATAAGAATGGCTATTGCAGCTTTTGAAAGAACGCTCTTGACGCCTTCAAGATTTGATGATTATTTGGCCGGAAATAAAGATGCACTAACTCAGAAAGAAAAAACAGGCCTTAATACTTTCATTTCTATCGGCTGTACTACCTGTCATTCCGGAGTTGCATTGGGAGGAAATATGTTTCAGAAGTTCGGTGTATTTGGAAATTATTGGGAATTTACAAAAAGTGCTAAAATTGACTCTGGTCGAGTGAGCATTACAAAAAATAATTCAGATGTATTTGTTTTTAAAACACCTTCTCTAAGAAATATTGAAAAGACATATCCATACTTTCATGATGGAAGTGTTTCGGATCTAAAATCAGCTATTTCTATTATGGCTAAATTACAATTGAATAAAACGCTTTCAGAAGAAGAAGTGACAAATATTGAGGCATTTTTACAATCACTTACTGGGAAAGTTCCTGAAGATGCCCTTGTAAATCCTTTCTAACAGAACAATTAAGAACGATTTTTATCTTTTTTTCATTTACGACCGTTTATTTCAAATTAGACGGTCGTTTTTATTAACTGACAAAAATCATAGAGCAAGCTAATAAATATCATAGTATTTACTAGGTAAGTTGAATAATTTTGAATAAAAAAATGATACAATATACTATTCAACCGGAAATGAAATTAGAAGACTTCAAGCATTGGTTTAGAGGTCAGTTTGAAGGATTAAAGATTGAGTTTTTTACACAAGGGCATGGTGTGCAAGAGCCTTCTGTAAAAAGCAATATGATAAAGGACGTACACCTCACACTTGGAGAAGTATTTCATGTAAAGGAATCCTTTCACATTTCCATCGATGCTAATACCACTGTTGGAGATTTCGAACAATATTTGAGAAAACACGCTGATATTCATGTACAGATTTTTCGAAAGGCGGGACATGAATGGTTGGAAACGATTATTACAGACAATAAAACGATATTCTTTTTAAATAGAAAAGCAATAGAAGACAGTCGACCGCTTGCACAGGATGAGCCGTTAGATTATCATGAACAAGAATAACTAACAAAAAATATACTTATATGAAAATTTTAGTTCCAACAGATTTTTCCGCTTGCGCCAATAACGCAGCTAATTTTGCCTGTGAACTCGCCGGACATTTGGATGCCGAAGTTGTTTTTTTTCACAGCATTTGGCCTTTCAACACACTAGAGCCTATGGCATATACGTCTACTTTTGCCAACGAATATTATGAAGCCAGAGAAAAACGCATGAAAGAGTATACTGCTGAAATGTGTAACAAGTATGGAAACAATACCAAAATATCCGGCATATGTAAAATTGGCTTTTCTGTTCAAGACATTACTG
The DNA here is from genome assembly GCA_019694955.1 of Chitinophagales bacterium. GTDB lineage: Bacteria > Bacteroidota > Bacteroidia > Chitinophagales > JADIYW01 > JADIYW01. The sequence continues at coordinate 14,910 of JAIBAX010000019.1, forward strand.
AAACCGCAGAAAAGGAAAAATTCAACTTAATAGTGATGGGTACGCAAGGGGCAGAAGGTATTTCGGGATTTACTTTTGGCTCTAATACGGGTGGTGTTATTGGCAAAACAAAGGTTGCCGTATTAGCCGTTCCAAAAAAGTACGCTTTTAATAAGGTTCAGAATGCTATAGTTTATGCTACCGGACTTACCGAGAAACCTAGTAAATCCTCTAAGCAAACATTAAAAAATATTTTAGATGTCTTTCGTCTACCATTAAAGACCGTTTATGTAAATACGAAACATTCTGAGATCATTAATAAGAGTGTGCCACTAAATTTGGCAAAATCTATGGGATTGGATGCCATTGATTTTCATTCGATAGACAGCAGCAATATTCATAAAGCCATTAGCATATTTACCGATTCTGTTGATGCAGGAATGTTGATTATGGTAGGTAGAAGGCATAATTTTTTAGAAAAGCTTTTTGTCGAAAGTGTTTCCAAAAAGGCAGCTTATCATGTCAAGATTCCACTTTTAGTACTGCATGAGGAGTAGGAGATTGGTCATTCGTCATTGGTTTAGATTTATCAATAGATAAAATTCAGTACTTTACTGACATTCGTGAGCGTGATAGGAGCGAAGCCGGCATATTCTCCATCCATATCAATGGCTAAAGGTCTTCTGTCGGCGGGGGCTATGGTGATTTCGTTAAATCGATGATATTGCACTTCCGGATGATTTACTTTTTTGCATTGCTTGACTGTATCAAGGTTTTTCATATAATCTATAATATTGATATTGCCAAGAATAGCTATTTCAAACTTGCCGTCGTTGATTTCAGCTTCAGGTGCTACCCCTAAACCACTGCCAAACCATTTGCCATTGGCAACAATGAAATTCATGACATTGCCTTTCCACTCCCAACCATCGGCATGTGCTTTAATGTAAGACTTTTTGTAGGTTAAAAATGTAGTGGCAATGCGAATGCCATATTGTACTTGATTGCTCAGCAATGGCAGCTTGTTCTCCAGTTTTCGCACCACCTCACCGCCCATACCTACATCTGTAATGTTAACAAAAAAACGGGTGGTTGGCTGTAAATTTTTATCATAAAAGCTTGTAAATCCAATGTCTACCAAATGGCTACTTCCACTTTCTATTAGTGTTTTCAATCGATTCACATCAAAACTCACTTGTATGGTTCGGGAGAAATCGTTTCCAGTGCCCGCTGGCAGTAGTCCGAGTTTAACTTGCTTTACAGATTCAAAATCATAGTCTTTTAGTGTATTGCCATTCCCGGTTTTAAAATACGACAGAACGCCATTAATGGTTTCATTATGTGTACCGTCCCCGCCAACTGTAATAATGATTTCAAACTTTTCTTCTATGGCTTGCTTTGCCAATATGGAAATATGTCCGGAAAAGTCGGAAATGAAAATCTTATATTCCCATCCGGAAAATCCCTGATGGATGGCATTGACCACATGATCATAATTCTTAACAATGCGATTGATTAGAAAAGCTATTTTCATGACATAAATGGTTAGTGAAACAAAATAAGAAGAATTTATATCAATAGACAAAAAAGGTTCATTATTTTTGTTCTTGCACTAAACTTTCCAGCGCCTTGCTTCTAATCTTTTATAAGATAAACGAACACGCTATCAAAGTGCATAATGCATTAGATTTATTTGGCGTCGGTGAACAGCAGCTTGGGAACGTATAAATAACAAGTACTTCCATGATAGAGGTACTTATGAGCATTTGTATTGTATGGTACGGTAAGCATGCCTATTTCACTTGATTTTTCATTGGTTGCATCTATTGTTTTTCTTAGAGTCGGATATAGTTGCGCTTTATCTGTTATCACGTCAAAGTTGCCCGTATAGACTTCGAAAGGCTTGGAAACATCAAAAAAGGAGTATTGACAAGAGTTTACCGTTTCTAAAAGCGTGAATATTTCTTCAGATGCCGGGTATTTTTTCAAAAAAAATAACGCTTCCTTCGAAAGTAAATAATCTTCTTTAATATTTGTATAAGTACAGGTTTGAACCCAAATGGAATCTGCTGGTTGTCCTTTAAATATTGAATCGATGGCTACATGAATAAAAGAGGCTTCTCCTTCCATGGTTCTCACTTTTTTTATTTCTACGACTTTCCCTTGCACAATCATATCAGCATTCATGGTGAGTGCTTCCAATGATACCGCTGAAAAAATTTCTGATTTCGCAGATAATGAAAGTAATAACAGCCCGATAGTAAATAAGAATGATTTCATTTTCTCCATTAATCTATTAGTTTAATATTGGGTTTTCCGGATAGTTGGCCATTATTTTAAACTCGCTACCCATCTCTGTAAGCACCTTTTTCCAAAGATCTTCCGGGTCTCCGAAAAAATCTTTGTATTGTGACGAGACAATCCATGACTGGTCGTCTTGTTCTTCTTCCAATTGCCCGGCACTCCATCCAGAATACCCGAGGAAAAAGCGGATGTCATCCGGATAAATATTTCCTCTCCGAATTTCTTCTTTTAAACTATTAAAGTCGCCACCCCACCAAATATTCTCTCTAATTTTCTGTGTTCCGTCAATGATGGGTCCACAGCGATGAAGGAAATGTACGGTATCTTCACCCACAGGTCCTCCAACATACACTTCCGCATCGAAATAGGGAAAATCCTCTATCAATTCATTGATTTTAAAGCCTGATAGCGTATTCAATATGAAGCCAAAGCTACCTTCCGGACTATTCTCACACATTAGAACCACTTTTCTTTTGAACATGGCATCTTCCATAAATGGCTCTGCAATGAGCAAATCACCTCTTTTAATGTCTTTTCGATATATTTTAGAAATGTCCATAGTCAATAAAACGCCAAAATAGTAAAAAATGTTACACGGTTTTACATCTTTTTAAAATCTGTTCGTTTTGCTATTCAGAAATTCAACACCTATCAATCTATCATAGCGTTCTGTAAAGGGTCGGTAATAGATGAGAATGGTATAATCATTTTCTGTATCATAGTAATTCCCTTCTGTCAGCGATTGATCTATGATTTGCTGTTCTTCGTCTACAACAACGTATTGATAATTATAGTATCCTTGCTTCAATAATATTTTTCCGGTATACATTCCCGTGCTGACGTCATAGCTCATTTTATTGGCGTCTGTAATCTGCCAATCATTGAACCCACCATAGATGTACACATTGGCATTGCTAACAGGCTTATCCATTGCCAACGAAAAATACACCCAGCCATAATCCGCTTCATAATCGTCTCTCCAACGTTCTTGCTTATCGACATAATACTTCCCATTAAAATCTCTTTCCTGTTTATGGGCGATATTACTTCTTATGATTCCTGTGAAAGTATAATAATTTGTGAAGGAGTCTAGTACTTCGGCATTTAGTATTCCATCTCCTTTGAATCTATCGGTTCTGATATCTACTCTTCTAAATTCCTTTCCGGAAGGAAAATCCAATATCCGATTATGGGTAAACTGTAAATCCTGGTCTTTAACAAAAAGTGGCTGCACACCACTTACTGTGTTATCAGGTCTATCGTTTTGTATAACTACAGCATTTACTTCCTGATACGCATTTTCAATCGCTAAACCTTTATGGTTAACGGTAAATTGGACTTGTTGAAAATCATCAGATCCCGTAACCAATCGAGGTGCCGTAATATACCCTTCTACTTGTGCAATAGATTCATAAACCATCATTCTTTTTGTAAAGATGATATTGTCAGGGGAATTTTCGTAAACCACAATCGCATAATTTCCGGACTTAGTGATGGTCATATCTAAATTGGGAATTTCCAAGCGATAGTGAATATAAGGTACCAATGTTCCAGAAGAGAAATCATAATCGGTAATGCTACCTTCGGAAAATCCTCTCAGGTAATCATTGGTAAAAACATCGGTTGGTTTCCAGTCGAAAGTACACTGAATAATTGAATAGTAGTAATCCTTGCGTTCATTGGAAAGGTCATCAAATGCCAATACCATGATTTCTCCCGAATTCAACTGCGTAATAGGAGATGCCAACGAATAATTCTTAGGGAATAACTGTACGGTTTTTATATTGTCGACATAAGTTTTATTCTCGTAAACTTCTATATCAAAAGCATGTAATGTCCGGTTGCCGACCAACCAAATCAAACATGCGAACATATATTTTAAAATTCTACTGCTCAAGTTTTCCTTTTTTGTAATTTTACCCCATGGATTTCAGTACCAAAGTGCCTATTATCCCGGCATCGCTTCCGATTACACAGCAGCATAAACTGTTGCTCATCGGCTCATGTTTTACTGAAAACATAGGCTTTCTGTTGCAATACTACAAATTTAATACCGTAATTAATCCTTTCGGTATTGTTTTTAATCCTATCTCGATGATTAAAAGTTTGGTACAAATTATAGATAAAAAAACCTATTCAACAGAGGATATCTTTGAGCACAATGGCATCTTTAGCTCATGGCAACACCATAGTAATTTTAACGATACGCAAGCTGAGCGCTTAATTTCACGCATCAATCAGTCTATAGAAGCAGCACATTATGCGCTAAAGGAAGCTGATTTTTTAATACTGACGTTTGGCTCGGCGTATGTATATCATTTAAAACCGGGATATGAAACAGTCAGCAATTGCCACAAAGTTCCGGCAAATAAATTTATTAAGAAACTTTACGAGCCTACCGAGATTTTTGAGGCTTTTCAATCCATTTACTATAAGTTGAAGTTCTTTAACCCCCATCTGCAACTCATATTTACCGTTAGTCCAGCGCGTCATTTGAAGGACGGTATTTATGAGAACAACCTCAGCAAAGCAAGTCTATTGTTAGCCATAGAAAAAATGGTTGCCACGTATGCCAATGCTGCCTATTTTCCGGCCTATGAAATTGTCATGGATGAGTTGCGGGATTACCGATTTTTTAAAGAAGATATGGCACATCCCAATGAGCAGGCTGTCAAATACGTATGGGAGAAATTCGCTGAAACATATTTTACGGGTTCTACTTGGCAACTATGTAAGGAAATAGACAACGTAAAAAGAATGCTTCAGCATCGACCCATGTTGCCAGAAACTGCTGCTTTTGCTACTTTTGTTGAAAAGGCAACACTTCAACTACAAGCACTTTCCGACAAACTCCCCAACCACCGCTGGGAGGAAGAATGGGACTGTGTCCACCAATTACAACACTATCAAAAGAAAATATGAATATTGTAAGCAATAAACCATCCCGTCTTTTCATCATTTTAAGTATGATGTTTGTTTGCAATGCCATAGTGGCGGAGTTCATTGGTGTAAAAATATTTGCACTAGAACCGACATTGGGATTATCGCCATTCAATTGGAATTTATTTGGCACAGGAGGGACGTTGATGTTCACTGCGGGTGTGATATTATGGCCGATTGTATTTACATTAACGGATATTCTCAACGAATATTATGGAAGAAAAGGCGTGCGGTTATTGTCTATAGCTACTTCTATTCTGATTATTTATGCCTTTCTCATGGTCTATCTTGCCATTCATTTGGTGCCGGCTTGTTGGTGGGTGGGCATCAATGCAGGAAAAGGCGTTCCGGATATGCAAGCCGCATTCGTACAGGTATTTGGACAGGGATTATGGATTATTGCAGGCTCCTTATGTGCATTTTTAATTGGTCAGGTATTGGATGCTTATGTGTTTTTTAAGATAAAAAAATGGACGGGCGAGCAACGCTTCTATTTAAGGGCAATCATCAGCACATTCTTTTCGCAGTTTGTCGATAGTTATGTCGTATTGTATATTGCCTTTGTGATAGGTCCGCAAAAGTGGCCTTTATCGCAGTTCTTTGCCATCGGCACGGTAAATTTTATCTATAAAGTGTTGGCAGCTATCGTACTCATTCCCGGATTATATCTAGCACACCGAATGATTGACAATTATTTGGGAAAAGAAACCTCAGAACAACTGAGAAAAGAAGCGATGGAAGGGTGATGATAGATGTTGAATGTTGAATTTAAAATTAAAAATTATAAATTGAATCTTAAAAAAACATGAGCGGTGTATTTATTTGGAAGCAAATTGTTTAGGAGTAAAAGATTATCAAGATTTAGCAAGTTGTTTCAGGGATACTTTAGCTAATAAAAGATTAAACGACCATGGTATGAAAATAACCAGTTCTACTTTCATAAGTTCAATAAAATTTGATTATTTCAAAACATATTCCTTTAATAGAATCAATCCACATGATTCATCAGAGGAGATTATATCAGGAATAAGTGAAGCAAATAAATATGATGTATATGTTTTAGATAAGAATAACGAATTGTCATCATCAGCCAGATTAATATCCACTATAAATGCGAGTTCTAATGATAGTCAAGAATTGTTACGAATATTAAATATTAATATCCAAGAAGAATTAAGGTTTTTATGTGCGCCTATTTATCGAGACGCTATTTTATTTTTCAATGCTAGTCATGAACTTGTTGGTGGTCTTAATATATGTTTTGAATGTGATAGGATTGTTGACCTTAATAATATATATATATATACAGATTTTATGGCATTCAAATATCTAAAGTTGTTTCTTTTAAAACTAGGACATAATATCGAACAACCTACTTATTTTCATGCTGATGATGTTTTAGCGTTTGCGAAAAAAAATAAAAAATAAAATTATAACATATGTGGTTTGAAAATTTGGTTGGTTTTAGAGAAACAAATCCAGAACAGGTTAGGGATAATTTCATTATTGAAAATGAGGTGCTAATTTCAAAAATCAATCAAAAGCGTTACCAGTTCGGAAGGTTGGAAATACCTATGCTTAGTACCTTGCGAGAAAAAGTTTCTATTGAAAAGTATAAAGATAAAATAGCTATTTCTGAAGTTGTTGGCAATGTACAAACCCTGCATAAGGACAGGAAGAATTATGGTGCTGTCTTTCAAGCTGCTTCGCAATTCAATCTTTTAGAGATGGTGAGTCCATATGTTACACCTGAAAGTGGTATTACCAATTATCAATTTGACTTAACGCAAGGTCCGGCATGTGCCATTGCGTGTGGGGCAGGAACTATTTATAGGAATTATTTTGTCCCTTTAGGCAATCAAATAGGACAAACTCGAAATATTCAGGTGGATTGTCTGGAAGAAATCGGAAAAGCTTTGCAAAATGAGGAATTGATACTTTGGCAAATGAAAAATGGCTATGCCTTAGCGAACCAAAATGGACTTGAGCACATAACAAATTATCTAAACAATATCTCCGTTGATGAATATAATACGTTAAAAGGTCTATTGAAAATTGGAATACAATGGGATGCGGAGGTGACTATTGCCGAAGAAAAGCAAATTGTCACACAAGTATATTGTTCTGCATTGCCAGTAAGATATACGATGATAGACCCTTCCTATTGGGAAAGTTTCGCAAGACTTATTTTGGAAGCTACTTATGAGGCTACTTTTTGTGCAGCATTACTCAACTATGAACACACGGGGAATAATCAATTGTTTCTGACCTTAGTCGGTGGTGGCGCTTTTGGCAATAATATGCAGTGGATATTGGATGCTATTGAATATGCTGTAATAAAATTTAAAAACATACCTTTGAATGTAAAAATGGTGAGTTATGGTCAAAGCAACCCGCAAGTAAAAGATTTTATTGAGCGATTGAATTAAAAATCTACCAGAATAGTTATTTTCACCCATTAAAAAATATCATGAAAAAATATTTCGTATTCGCCATGCTTGGTTTGATACTCTTCTCTTGTAAAAAGCAAGGAGGGAATGTTTCTACTACAACGGCTGCTCCGCAAGAAAAGGTCGTTCAACAGTATTTTGAATATTTTAACCAGCATGATTGGGAAAAAATGTCATCCTTGTATGCCGATTCAGCTCAAATGAAAGATCCTGCGTATGGTGCAGAGATGATGGTGATGACACAAAACGATATTTTAAAAAAATATACCGAACTTGGGCAAATGATTCCTGATGTGCACGATTCAATTATTGCCATATATCCCTCCGGAAATCAGGTTGTCGTTGAATTCGTTTCCACTGGAACGGCTCCCGATTCAACAAAATTTATTCTTCCAATTTGTACCATCTTCACTATAGAAAATGGCGTTATCTCTAAAGATTTTACCTATTATGACAATTTTTGAAAATCATATACCATAGTTTATTTTCTATGATAAAAAGTATCGATTATGAATTATATGGATATGGGTGGGCAAGAATGAAGTTCATCTGTAATGACACATCCTATGACTTTGGTATTTCTTATCTTTCTAACCCATTACATGATTTGTTTATGACTTTAGAATCGCTGATTCTAAAAAAAACGAGTAAAATCATGGTTAGTTTTTTTGATGAGCCTGGAAATAATATTTTAGAGATAAATCAATTATCTAATAATTATGTATCCGTAGATGTTTTTTTTGTGGAATCTGCTGATGTTAAGATTCATAAGTTTTCTGAACAATCACTAATTTCTACTTTTGCTAAAAAAATCATATTTTGTTTCGACAAATTATTAAGCACCCATACACTAAAAGAATATGTATCTATGTGGGGTTATGATTTTCCTATTGAACAATACAGTAAACTAAGAATATTAATTCACCATTATTTTTGGGATTGATTATTTAAAGCCAATTTTTCCCCTCTATTATGTATTCAAAATTTAGCAATTCTTTTTCACCATAGTATGAAATAACTACTTCTCTATTTTTCCTAGCGCCTAACTTTGTAATAGCTTTTTGAGAGCGAATATTATTTGCACCGATATGAAAATAAACCGTATCTACAAAGTTAAACGCATAATCAAGCATGAGTTTTTTTAAAGCCGGATTATATGTTGAACCCCAATGATCTCTTGCGATGAAAGTATATCCAATAAATATACTTTTCTCTGCTTCATTCCAATCGTAAAATCTTGTGCTGCCAATAGGTTTCCCTAAACCATTATCAAATACTAAAAATGCACCTTTCGATGCTAAAGCACCTTCAAAAAATGTTTGAAATACTGGTTGTAAATACCTGTCTTTATTAGGATGTTGTTCCCAAATCTGTGGATCTTTGGCTATTGCGTACAAAATATCAAAATCAGTTTCCTTCAAAGGTACAATTCTAACAAGGTCATTCTCTATAAATGGCTTTAAATTCACGACCTATTTAATTTTTATATAGATATGCCTGATTTTATTTTTTCCTGTTTCTCTTTCGTCAATTTCAAATCTATTGAGGCTTTTGATAAGTGGTAGCATCTTCTGGAAACCATAATTTCTTGGGTCGAAATCTGCTTTTTTCTTGAGGATAAAATTGCCCAAATCACCTAAATAAGCCCATCCCGTCTCATCGGCAACATCGGAAATACTTGCCATGAGCAGTTTCAACAACTCATGGTTCACTTTATTGAGTGGCGGTGGTGGCGATTGTTTTTCTTTTTTTGTGCCATTCTTTTTACCTGAAACTTCTTCTTGCGCTTTTTCTTCGTTGGCTTTCAGGATTTCAATATAAATAAATTTATCACAGGCCGTAATAAATGGGGTGAGGGTTTTCCTTTCGCCCATACCGATTACTTTCATTCCTGCTTCTCTTAATCTAATGGCTAATCTGGTAAAATCACTATCGCTGGAGACGATACAAAAACCGTCGACCTTACCGGAATACAGGATATCCATGGCGTCAATAATCATGGCACTATCGCTGGAATTCTTGCCAGAACTGTAACTGTATTGTTGGATGGGTGTAATCGCATTTTCTAGCAAAACTTTTTTCCATCCGGAAACCGTCGGTTTAGTCCAGTCTGCATAAATTCGCTTAAATGTCGGAATGCCAAACTTAGCAATTTCTTCCATCATCTCCTTTATATTTGCATGCGGAATATTGTCAGCATCGATGAGTACTGCCAATCGCAAATCTCTTATTGTATCTTCTATCATTTTGTACTTTTGTTCGGGGATTTATTTTAGGTAACAAAACTACGACTATTCGTTATGATATCCTAATATGTGTTTTTTAGCTAAGGTTAGTTGTGGTTTTGCTTGTTTTATAAAGGGAAACAACAACGCTAATAAACAATGTACACACAATAAATAATAATGAAAGATGTATTGGAATTTTATATACATCTACCAATACCATCTTCAATCCCACAAAAACTAAGATGATAGCCAAACCTACGGATAAGTATTTAAAGCGCTCTATTACACCTGCCAGCGCAAAGTATAGAGAACGAAGTCCAAGAATGGCAAAAACATTGCTGGTATACACGATAAACTGATTTTTTGTAACGGCGAGGATGGCCGGAATGCTATCAACAGCAAAGATTAAATCCGTGATTTCAATCATAATTAACACCATAAATAGGGGAGTAGCCCATCTTTTTCCATCCTTTTTTATGAAAAAATTACTGCCGTGTAACTCGTTCGTAACGGGCATAATCTTTCGCATCCATTTTATAATTGGATTTTTTTCAGGTGCCATTTTCTTGTCCTTTTGTGTCAACATTTTTATACCTGTAACGATGAGGATCGCACCAAAGAAATATATCGACCAATGGAATTTTTCTAATAAGGCAACGCCCGCAAAAATAAAAATGATGCGCATCAACAAGGCGCTCAAAATACCCCAAAACAATACTTTATGCTGATAAATGGGCGGAATTTGAAAGAAAGTAAAAATCAATACAAAAACAAAGATATTATCTACACTTAAAGCCTTTTCTATGAGGTATCCCGTGAAAAATTCTAAAGCAATTGTTTTACCATATTGAATATGTAAAAACAAATTAAACAATAAGGCTAAACTAATCCATACGCCTGACCAAATCAATGCTTCTCTTACGCTTACGACATGCGACTTTTTGTGAAAAACGCCTAAATCCAACGCCAACATCACTAAAACGAAGGTATTAAAAACTACCCAAAACCAAATACTTACTTCCATTACTATAAATTTATACCACTAACAACAATAGTATTACTATTTAAGTTCAAATATATACAATAATTAATAAACATTTTGCTATTATTCTATGTTTTTTACTATCTTTGTATAAACAAAATGGCTATGGATTTTCAGGTAAAGTTTACTGTCAATGATAAAATATTTTTAAAAGACCCGGAAAACAGTGTTTTAGGCAGACAGATTATTAAGAACGCCATAGATTTAATCTATCGAATTGGCTTTGAGAGTTTTACATTTAAAAAACTCGCCATTGAAATCAATACTACGGAAGCGACCATTTATAGATATTTTGAAAATAAACACCGCCTTTTGCTGTATATTCTCAATTGGTATTGGTCTTATATGAGTTTTTTGATCATGTTTAAATTGCAAAATATCGAAGACAATAAGTCTAAATTGGAAACCATTATTCATTTGCTGACACATGAATTACCGGAGAGTTCTGGTACGTTAGATTATAATAAGAAATACCTGAATCATATTGTTATTGCAGAAAGCAGTAAAGTCTATTTGGTGAAGGATATTCAGGAAATTAACAAGGATGAAGTTTTTAAACCTTATAAGGAACTGTGTTTAATGATTGCACAGATCATCACAAGTTATAATCCTTCCTATAAATACCCGCGTTCTTTGAGCAGTACGTTAATTGAAACTTCTCATTATGAACAGTTTTTTATACATAACCTGCCAAGACTGACGGATGTTAGCCCTGAAAATAGGAATGAATTTACTGCCATGTTCCTTAATGATTTGGTTTTTAAAGCTTTATTGTAACGTGAATAAGCAATCTGCGATAAATCGAAAATAGGATAAAATTTATATTTTTAATGTGATTTTGGGAACGTAGAACACTTGCTTTAAAGAGATTTTGACCGTATAGACGTAATGTTAACGTAAGGCTCGATTAATTAAAAAAATCTTTGTTCCCGACGAATTGGTAGGGACTTGGCGCGTTGCGACTTTGCGGTTAAGAAACAACCGCCTTAGTTCAATAACCCGGCACTCCATTGTATGGCATAATAGGTTTTCATGTACTTTGTTTGTAAATCTATCAGTTTCTCTTTCGCTTCCAGCGCTTTTGCTTCTCTGGTATTAATTAAAAACAGGGAACTTTCTCCATTTTGGTAGCGTGTTTCTTCTGCTTTAACCAATTGTACGTAATTCTTATACATCGATTTTTGTATATCAATCTGATTTTTTAGATTAAGTACTTCGTTGTAATATGATTTTATCTTGATAGAAATTTGCGCATCCTTTTGCGCTTGTGCCAATGTCGTTTCCTCGATTTTCAATTTTGCCTTTTCAAGATTTGCCCTTCCTTCCATGAAGAGGAGGGGAATTTCCAATTTCAAACCATATCTGAAATTATTCTCAAATATAGGTCCTTCAACCAATGTATTGGCAAGATTAAATCCCTTTCCAAGTTGATTATAACTAAAATCCAATTTTGGCAACACATCTTGAATCTTCAACTTTCGTTCAATTTCCAACATATCTAGTTTTAGCTCGTATGCTCTAAGTTCCGGATGTTGCTGAATGGCAGCGGACAGTAATACTTCTAAATTTACATCATCAGTCACCTGAATTTCACTGCTTTCCTGAGGAATAATATTTTCGGGTAAAATATAAGGCTGTTCATCCGCTGTCCATAAGTATAGCGACAACATCAATGCTGCATTTTGGAAATCGGTATAATATTGATTTTTGAGGTACTCAAAACCATTTAGTTGCGTAAGTGCTTCAATGGTATCGATGGCGGGGCGTTCTCCCAAGAAATAGGATTTTTTCACCAATTCAAATCGCTGTTGGTTTACCGCCACAGCATCTTCCATGATGTTTAGCACTTGATAGGCATTTACCCAATTCCAGTATTCTCTTATGGCTTCCATGAGTAGATTATTGATTGTCGCATCGCGTTCAACTTCAGAAAGTGTATTGAAGACCTTTGCTTGTTGTAAAGACGCTCTTCTTTTGTCTAAAACCAAGTTCTTTATGAGTGGAATCGTCATGCCGATATAGCTGGATTGCCCGGATGTATTGGAGGGATCGTAGTTGTTTCCTTTCAATGATTCCAAACCCATATTAAATTCAATGCCATACCATGCCGGGATATTTACTTTAAATGAATTGGAGGTATAATAATTAGTGCCATCAAAAGTTTTAATGGTATGATAGTTAGAAATATCCGGTTCGAAGGCACTTTTGGCTATTTGAATATCTGCTTCTGAGCGTTCTATTTGAAGCTGAGTTTGTTTTACAACAGGATGATACTTCTTTACCAACAATATCAGTTGCTCCAAATGGAGCGTTTGTAAACTGTCTTGCCCATAAATAGTTAGTGGCAGGCATATAAAGATTGTCAATAATAGTTTTATGGTAAAACGCATGTTATTTCTTTTGTTTCTTAGCTAAATCTTCGTTGCTGTATTGATAATAATCGGGTGGGAAACCGTTAATATTTCGCCATACTTCGTACCAGATAGGAACATCTTTTAGCAATGCTATTCCTTGAACGCCACTACCTACTTTTATTTGTGCAGGCCATTTTTTACTTGCCGTATCTTCGGAAACCAGTATCCGAAACATGCCATTATCGCTGATGGTATTTTCAAATGCAATGATTCTTCCTGAGAAGGTACCATAGCTGCTGTTGGGCCAACCACTGAAGACAATCGCAGGAAATCCGTCAAACATCAACCGCACCTCTTGTCCCACACTAATCAATGGCAAGTCAACAGGACGCACGAATAATTCAACTGCATAATTCACTTTGTCCGGAACGATTACGGTAATCTGTTCACCTTCTTTTAATATCTCGCCAATACCCGTTTTGTTAGCCTGAACAATCTGTCCGTCTTGAGGTGCAAGAATCACGTACATGCCATTTCTAATGGTGTAGTTGGTTACTGCATTTTCCAATTTTGCCACATCTCCCTCACTGGTAGCTATCTGACTTAAGCTTTGGTATCTATCGCCTTCTGCTTTGGTGATTTTTTCCAAATACTCTTGTTCAATGCTGTTTTGCTCAATTTTTGCATTGGTTATTTCTTGTTTGGTTTGGGCAATCTTATTTTCTACCATCGTTTTCTTTGCTTGCACATTTTGAAAGGCAATATTCCTTTGTTGCAATTGTGTCTGAGAAACCAACCCTTCCTCATACATCTTCTGTTGGCGTTCATATTGATCTTTTGATAAAAGGTACTCATTTGTAACAGCGTCTAACTCTGCCTTATCTGCGGCTAACTTGTTTTCTAATTGTCCCAGTTTATTCTTTAGCTGTTCAATTTTCAATTGTTTCGCTGTTGTTAAGGCTTCTATTTGCGTTCCGGTGGTTACAATTTTTCCTTGATAGTACTGTATACTTCCTTTTTTAGCGTTTACTTGCTGTTGTGTTCTTGCAACAAGATTTGGATCAAGATAATCCTCTTTAATCTCAGATATCTGTAAAATGGTATCTCCTTTTTTAACAAAATCACCTTCTTTTACATGCCATTTTACAATTTTGCCGGGAATCGGTGAATGTACTTCCTGCGGGCGCTGTTCTTGGTATAAAGTCGTTACCTTACCTTTGGTCTTGATATTTTGTGTCCAAGGTAAAAGCAAGATTACCACACTTACGATAATAATTCCGACAAACCAATATCGGATATTACTTTGTTTGTTAATACGGTATATATATTTAAAAGACGCCAGTTCTATTTTACGCTGAATATTTTCCATACTACGAGATTTTTGTTACTTGAGCAATACCATTATTCAAATGCACATGATAATCACATTTACTCAACAAATATTGATCATTAGATGCAATTATTACGGTCGTGTCGTTGAGGTGATGCAAAATATAGCGGAGGATATTTTCCCGAATATTCTCCTCAAAGCCCAGCCATGCGTCTTCCATCAATAAAAGTCGCGGTTTTTTTGATAGGGCACGCAATAAAAGTATCTTCTGAATGGCAGAACCGGATAGCCTTTTTCCGGTAGCATCGATTTGGGTGTCAAACCCATTTTGTAAGGTGAGAATAAAATGGTGTATCCCTAATTCTTTTGCTACTTCCGTAATCTTCTCTTGCGTGATTTCGCTATTTCCCAAGCTAATATTTTCCCATATTGTACCGGAAAATATTTCTTGCTGGTTCATAAATAATGATGCTATGCGTCGCAGAGATTCTAGTGAATAATTACTCAATTGGGTTTGATTCATTAAGAGAAATCCCGAATAATCACTGTACCCACCCGCTAAAATTTTAAGAAATGTAGACTTACCGGAGCCTTCATTACCTGTAACAC
The DNA here is from genome assembly GCA_019694955.1 of Chitinophagales bacterium. Taxonomy (GTDB): domain Bacteria; phylum Bacteroidota; class Bacteroidia; order Chitinophagales; family JADIYW01; genus JADIYW01. Next base: position 30,146 of record JAIBAX010000019.1, read on the forward strand.
AAGTCATACTTCCGGCAGGGATGCTCAGATTTATACCGTTCAATACCCTAGTTTCTTCGGTATAACCAAAACTAAAATCTATCATCTCAATTTCAACGCCCTTAGAAGGTCGAATTTCCGATTTTCCTGAAACTTCATCCGGCCCTTCAATTATGGTGGCTAATTTTTCTAACCCTGTAATCACATCATATACACTATCAATGCTGCCTATTAATTTTTCTATGGCAGAAAGTACCGTTAAAATAACAATCTCTGCCGCAATAAATTCGCCAATATTCAATTGCTGATTTAATAATAAGTAGGTTCCAAGTGTCAACATGGCTGTTGTTATTGCTACTTTAAATATCACCAATGCCCTATACTGATACAGCAGTACGCTAAAATGTGCCGTTCGGGACTTGAGGTATTTTATCAGATTATAGTCTGTCTTTTTCAAATTCAGGTGTGTACCCTGACTAAATTTAAAAGACTTGATTACCCTGGCCATTTCTTCCAACCAAGCGGCTACCGCATACTTATTATAACTTTCTTCCAAGCTGGTCTCCAATCCTTTATGCCCTGTCAAGCGTATAATTGCCCACAGCACCATCAATAATAAAACGCCAAATCCTATAAAAAATGGATGATAAAAAGATAGTAATAGCAGACCAAAAAGAATCTGAATGGAGGCCGCCGGAATATCTAACAATAATTTTGAAAGCCCCTTCTGTACATTTAAAGTATCAAAAAAGCAATTAATCTTTTCCGGCAAATAATAATTATCCATTTTCTTTAAATCCAACTGCGGTATTTTTTCGGTAAACTGGAAAGCATACTTTGTAAATATCTTTTGTTGGATCTTTTCAATGATTTTCATCTGATTGATCTGCAATGTTCCTACAAAAAATACACCCAATACGACAAGTGCTATTAATACATAAATAGAAGTAACCATCGTTGCACCCAACACAAAACCTATAATGGATTGAATACCAATAGGTACACTTAATTGAACGAGACCACTTAAGATGGCATAGAAATATATTGAAACAATCTCACTCTTCTCGAGCACAATTAATTGCCATAGTCTTCGTATTGGGTGTAAGGTTGTCATAAAACATTTTTCAACAAATATAATATACTTTTCTAAATAATAGTATTACTATCTTTATTATTTAATTTTAAATAATAAAGATTTCATTACTATCATATCAAGAAACCATATGTTTGTCAGTAAAACTGCCAGTAGGAAGTATATTAAATCTTTTTTGCAAATAATATCCCAATGCAATTAAACCCCATAATGGCCAAATTTTAAACAGTAGTAGCAAGATAGCTAAAATTGCATTCCAACCGATAGAAATGGCTTCCCATGCTTTGACGAAGAAGCTTGGTTCAAAGTCTTTTACAGCGGCATGATATGGATAGGAATCGGTAACAATAGCTTGCTTTTGATAAATAGATAATCGGACGGTGCTATAATTTACCTGATCCGCCAGATTCAAATTACTGACAACAGCTGCATCCGTTTGTGTTGCCTTATTATAGTAATCATTTTGAAGGTCTACATTCTCATTGGCGATATTTGCCACAACTTTCTGATCAATTAGTTCGCTGTATTGTTGGTTTCTTTGTTGTTCTAATTCATTTTCTACCATTTGTATGGACACATCTTCTGCTTTAATTAAGCGATGGTCTAAAAAATCCATGCAGTTGGAAATTTGCTTAAGAGTGGTATCCATTCTTTCACTGGGAATTCTTATGGTAATATCATTTGTAGTGGTACAATACCGTCTTTCGGAGATGGAATCTTTGCTGCTTCTGTATCTTTCCGAAATATCTATCGTGTTTTTCATATCTGTCATAGTCACAAAACCGCCCATTGCCCTTGTAATATCTTCAATTTGTTCTGTAGATTGCTTCACATCGTTCACCCGAAACTTAATGTCTGCTGTTCTAACAAATTTTCTAGTGAGTTGTTTGATTTTACTTGGCAAAACTTTTGCGGTTGAATCTGTTGTTGCTGTTGTTTCGCTTGCAGCATAAAAATCGCCTTGTTTGCAGGCATTCAAAAATAGGAGTGTGGTACAGATTAATAGTACCTTGATTGCATTTTTCATGTAATTAATATTTAAAGTGATGAAATTGGTATTCATCCCTAAATGCGTAAACCACAAAAAAAGTAACCGATGTAAATTTTAGATTAAGGAATTTTAACGAAAACGACACCTTGTATTGCAGACAAACCTATTCCATTATTTCATTTTCGTGGAGATACGAAAATGGGGGCAATCGGGGGCAATCTATTTTCTCTTTTTATTTATAAACAAGGAAATAAAAAGAACCGAAAGCCTTTGAAATATTGCTTCGGAAAACTTCGAGCCTTATAATGAATCATTGTTGACAGACCTCAATTTATAGAAATAATATTAAAAACTTCTTTCTTAATTGCAATCATGGAATTAAACAGCGGATATGGTGCACTTTTAAAAGAGAATTGTACTTTTTTAATCAATTTTTGATTTTTGAACATGTATAACTCTGTTACCCAATCATCATCACTTCCTTTATATTGATTTTTTAAATTTAATATATCAATATATTTAAAATACCTAAATAGATCAAAATTCTTAATTTCTAAAGAATACCTCCCATTAAATTCCGTATTTTTTGAACCTAAATATGTGACAATTCCAATATCATTTGCAGTTATAGTTTCTATTGGGCAATTTCCAAAACAACCTAAGAATTTTATTTCAATACTATCAAAATTATCACTATTATAATTATACTCATTTATTCTTTTAAAGTTAAAAAGTATATTCTGAGACATTATTTCCCACAATAGGATTGAGTCTTTATTTGCCGAAATGACAATATTTCTATCTGAAAAATCGATATTATTTGCTTTTATCATTAAGGTATCATCATTTAGTACATAATGAAATCCAGAAATAGATTTTCCGTTATTATACTTTTTCGGTGGGAAATAATCTATTGAATCTTTGTTAATATAAAAACCATTTATACCACTATATTTCGGGGTTATAGTAGATTTCTTCAAAACTTTTCCATCCATTATGAGGTAAGAATCTAGTGCATAATAACCTTCAAATAGCACTACGGGTCTTCTTTTATTACACCCTATGCATAATAAAATCATAAAGAAAATAAAGAAACGATATTTCATACCTATTACTCAATTTCAAAAAATCAACAAAGTATGCTACAAAGAAACCTCAAAAAATAGATAATTCTTCGAGAAACTTTGTGCCTTCTTAGTGCGCTTGGTGAAATTCGAAAAAGCTTATCAAGCTTATTGCAACGCTTTCAACGCCGCCTGAACAGCTTTATCATCCGATAAAATCAAAGGATAAAACCCTTCATTTTTCCATATTTGCTTAGCGATATATGCTTTTAGTCTTTTGTTTACTTCTGTTTTTGATACACTCGTAAATTTATTGTATTCTTTTGGCACTTGATTACTAAAGGCATATTGGACAAACTCCTGATATAAAGCGTCACTTACTTTAAAATTATCCTTATATGTCTGTTTTGTATATGCTTGAAAATCTCCTTTATGGGAAGCATAGTAATTATAAGCGAATTCCTGCACTAACCCTCTGCCAAAGGCTTCGCTCAAAAACGGATTATAATTAGTGGTATCCAAAGGAATAAATATATCCGGCGTAATTCCACCACCGCCATACACTTTGCGCTTTTTTATTTTAGTATAAAAAACCTCGCTTTCATCATTTTTAATACTGTCTTTGCTAAAAATTTCGCCGTGTTTGACACGTTCCAGCATTTCATTATTATAGTTATCCAATCCCTCGCTGTATGGCTTTTGGATACATCTCCCAGAAGGGGTATAATATTTTGCTATGGTGAGGCGTAGGGCAGAATTGTCGCCCAATTGATACTGATCTTGCACCAATCCCTTCCCAAATGAGCGGCGACCGATAATTACGCCTCTATCCCAGTCCTGAACTGCTCCGGCAACAATTTCACTAGCAGAAGCAGAGCCTTCGTCTATCAAAATGGCAATTTTACCAGCTTCAAACTGCCCCGGAATTTTGGATTTATATTCCATCTTGGGATAAGAACGCCCTTTTGTAATGACCAAATCTTTCCTGCCATCGATGATTTCGTCTAAGATGGCGGTGGCCTGCTCCAAGTATCCTCCAGGATTTTCCCTTAAGTCCAAGATTAAGCTCTTCATACCTTGACCTTTCAAAGAGGCAAGCTTCTGCATAAATTCGCTATAGGTCGTTTGTGCAAAGCGGGAAATTTTGATATATCCCACATCCTTATTCACCATAAATCCGGCATCTACACTATACAAAGGAATTTTATCCCTTTTAATATTATACACCACTAAATTCTTTTGCCCATTTCTTTGAATGGTCACTTTCACTTTCGTTCCACTGGGACCTTTCAGTTTTTTGACAACATCGGCATTTTGGATGCCAATTCCTGCAACCAAACTATCGTTGATACGGATGATTTTATCTCCGGCCTGAATGCCTAATTGTTCGCTAGGCCCTCCCGAAATAGGTGTTACCACCATGATGGTATCATTGACGATGAAGAACTCTATACCTATACCATCGAACTCTCCCTCCATCTCTTCCTCAACATTGGCGATTTCTGTAGCCGGAATATACACAGAATGGGGATCCAAATGCTCTAACATCGACGCAATAGACTCGTCATATAGTCTACTTTTGTCAACATCATCCACATAGTTTTCTTCAATATAATTGATGATTTCATCGAATTTTGTGGATCTGGATGGGCTAAAAGGGCGATACTTTGAAGAATTTAAATCCTGAAGTTTGTACCCCAAAAACATTCCACCTGCTAAAACCAAAGAAAAAACAAACGGTATCCAGATTTTTAGTTGCTTATTATCCATAATCATGTTGAAATCAATTTGCGAATAACGATAAAAAATAGCAATTAGTTATGAAAATGATGTTAAATGTTGTTGGAGTAACGTTTAAGGGCTGTGTATTTTTCATGAAGTTTTAGCCTAAAACAACCTACTACACAATTTTTCCCGTACTTTTACATGAATTATGAAAAGAAAAGGAAATCAACATTTTAAACGGAATACACATTTAACCGGAACAGAACAAACACTTTTAAGTTATTTACAGCGCAATCACCAACACTCTTATACCTTAAAACAACTCATAGATACCTTCAGCAATACCATTCCAAAGCCCATTTTACGTGCTGCCTTGGATGATTTGGTAGAAAGAAATAGGGTAGATATTTCTCTTAAAGGTAAATATAGTGCTATTCAAGGCGGCAAGGTTGAAAACACGCTAGCACAGCAGAAGGTAATCGGTACGGTGGATATGACCAAATCCGGCATGGCATATATTATTGTGGAAGGTTATGAAAAAGACGTCATGATTCGTCCAAACAATACCGGTCATGCCATTCAAGGAGATATGGTAGAAGTAGAAATCCTACAATCCAGAAAAGGAAAAGCCGAAGGTAAAATTATTCGCATCGTTCAAAGAAACAGGGAAATATTTGTAGGGAAAGTCCAGGTAGGTTTAAAACACACCTTCGTTGTACCGACAGACGCTAATATTCATATTGATTTTTATATCGACCGTGGAAGGGGAATTAAGGCAGAGAACGGAGATAAGGTAATCGTAAAAATGCTTGACTGGCCAAGAGAGGCGAAGAATCCTTTTGGTGAAATCATCGAAGTCATGGGCAAAGAAGGGGGCAATGACGTAGAAATGAAGTCAATCCTCATCAACAAAGGATTTCCTATCAGCTTTCCTAAAGCAGTCCTTGACGAAGTAAATGCCATCAACATGAAGATTTCTGAAGAAGAAATTGGCAAAAGAAGAGATTTTAGAAGCATTACCACTTTCACCATCGACCCGCAAGATGCTAAAGACTTTGATGATGCACTTTCTTTTAGAACATTGGAAAATGGTCATTATGAAGTAGGGGTGCACATCGCTGATGTTTCGCATTACGTTCCAGAAGGTTCGGAATTAGACAAAGAGGCTATAAAAAGAGCAACATCTGTATATTTAGTAGATCGGGTGAATCCCATGTTTCCGGAAATACTCTCTAATGTAATATGCAGCTTGCGACCACAAGAAGAAAAATGTTGCTTCGCCGCCGTTTTTGAATTAAATGAAAAAGCCGAAGTAATCAACCGCTGGTTTGGAAGAACCGTTATTTTCTCTGATAAGCGCTTTTCTTATGAAGAAGCACAAGAAGTGTTGGAAGGGAAAAAAGAAGGCCCTTACAAAGAGGAGTTGTTGAAATTGAACGACTTAGCAAAAAAACTAAAAGCGCAACGCTTCAAGGAAGGCTCCATTAATTTTGAAACCAAAGAAGTGCGGTTTCAGTTGGATGAAAATGCCAAACCCATCGGTGTTTTTGTAAAAGAACGCAAAGATGCACACATGCTGATTGAAGACTTTATGCTGCTCGCCAACAAGCACGTATCTATGTATTGCAGTATGGACAAGCAAGCATCGGGGCAGGTGACCAACGTTTATCGCATTCACGACTTCCCGGATGCTGAGAAGTTGATGGATTTTCAGTTGTTTGCAAAGCAATTTGGTTACAGTATATCCTTTGATAACCCGAAGCAGATTTCCTTTGCACTGAATAAACTCATGGCAGAAATTGAAGGCAAGCCGGAACAAGGGTTATTAGAAAATTTAGCCATTCGTGCCATGGCAAAAGCCATTTACTCCACCAATAATATTGGGCATTACGGATTGGGGTTTGAGTATTATACCCATTTTACTTCCCCGATTAGACGATATCCGGATGTATTGGTACACAGAATTTTACAGGCAGTATTAGATGGAAAGGGATTCCCGGAAAAAAGCAAATTGGATTTCTATTGCAAACACAGCAGCGAACGGGAAAGAGCAGCCATGGAAGCGGAGCGCGACTCTGTCAAGTACAAAATGTGTGAATACATGCAACAACATGAAAATGACATTCATGATGGCATCATCTCAGGTGTAAAAAGTTGGGGTATTTATGTAGAAATTCCAAAACTCAATTGCGAAGGGTTGTTGAGAAAAGAACACCTGACCGATGATAATTATATTTTTGATGAAAAAAGACTGCTTTACAAGGGAATGTTCAAAGACAAAATATACCAACTCGGACATCCTATAACTGTAAAATTGGATTTTGTAGACTTGCAAAACAAGACAATAGATTTCGTGTTGGCGTAGAGTCTTGATTTATTATCATGCTATTAGGTCTATAATTCATTAGATGAGATTAATTTATTTTTGTGCGTTCCCTTATCTTAGGTGGTCTGTCGACAGTTGTCCGTGGACATATAACCGCTTGAGATATGCAATTGTATCATATTTTGTTTCAACACAGCATTTCAAATAATAATAACAAGATGATTTATAAAGTAGTCCATTCGTGTTCTCGTGACGACACGAGAACAGGGAATTGGATTTTATTAATGGACTATTTTATAATTACTTTTGTGATAAAATATTATTTCACATGAATGAAGATGTAATTTCCTATTATAATGCCAGGGCAAGAGAGTATGACAAAGTCTACCAAAATCCGGATGAACAAGAAGATTTACAGACGGCGACTGCCCTTTTCCAGCAGTTGTTTGCGAAAAAAGCTGTTTTAGAGGTAGCCTGTGGCACAGGTTATTGGACGGAGGTTATTGCTACAACGGTAACCTCCATTGTAGCCACTGATATCAATGAAAGTGTTATAAATATTGCAAAAATAAAGCAAACACGTGATAACGTCTGCTTTGAGCTATCCGATATGTTCCATTTATCTTCTGAAAAGAAATTTGACGGATTATTTGGTGGCTTTATCTGGAGCCACATTCTGTTACAAGACCTCGATGGATGGATAGCGAAGTTGCATGATCATGTCTTTCCCGGTGGAATAATGGCATTTATCGATAGCAATCCTCTAGTAGGAACCCATCACGATATCAAGCATATTGCTAAAACTGATTCCTTTGGCAATACTTACCAACTAAGGAATCTAGAAGATGGAACACAGCATTTATTACTCAAGAACTTTCCGACAAAGGATTTTCTACAACAAAAACTATCCGCCATTGGAACGGATATAACCTATACACAGCTAAAGCATTATTGGATAGTGTGTTGCACCGTGCAAAAATAATTTAAGGCTCATTCCTTTAAAAGTATGTAATAAGTATCATCTGTATAACCATTGCTGTGCACTTCCAGTTGTTGTATGCGTTCTACATTGGAAACATTTCTGGTAATGGCTTTAATGACCTGATAGCCTTCATTTGCGGGTATGACTTCATTTTCATAGAATCTCGTTTTTTCCGGTTCATCTAGGTTGGTTGAATATATTTGCACTTCTTTTTCCCCGCCATTTTTGACGGCAACCAAAACGGTGGCAATTTCTCCCGGCTTTAGCGAGATTTCAAGCACCCGTAGTTGGTTCTCGCCCGGTTTCCAAAACGACTCACTTAACACAGTACTTTTATAAGCGGATAAAACAGGTGTTATCGCCCTTTTCATATTGAATTCCGACATATTTAAGTTTACTGGAGGTGCAGTAGCAACAGAATCATCTGATAAAGAGGGCGTAAAGGCTACCGATAATCTGGAAAGCCTAAAGGCATCACTGCCGGAGGCAAAAAAATCAAAAGTGATAGTAATCGGCATATTTCCGCTCCTGCTATCTCCCGGAATCGTATATATCCATCTTTTATATTGGAGCGGAGATGCATCTGAATATGTTTGCTGATGTGACTCGCCATACAAATTATACACTTCTTTATCTGTACTTCCAAACAACAGATTATCAGGCATTTCTATTTCAGGAAATTCCTTTTTTAAAGGGAAAAAGCTATTCGGGTCAGTAGTATTTACATAATTCCATGATACCGCATAGATGGGTGTATTCCATTTTATTTTTTCATAATAATCGAGGTTAGACTTAATTTGAAAGTTCGCATTACCCTTTTGAACAGCATTTTCATTTGGAGAAGTGCTAAACAATCCGATTTTCTGTAAGTCAGGGAGATATGCTTCAACGGTTTTCCCTAACATGGCAAGTGCCGGATGTTGGATGATATGCTCGATATTCGGAGAGGTGAGTGGTGGTTCTGCAACTTGCGTGAAACCCTTCAAAATAAAACAATACACAAAAATAAAAAGTAGATAATTTTTCATAGTCAATGTTTTATAAAACAAATATAATTCCACATTTTTACATTGAATTCATTTTAAATAAAATTAATAAAAATATCTTTGGACGCATCGTTGAATTATATCATGATGTCTAAGACAAAAAAATGCAGATGAAAAAAAATATCAGCATACTGTTCTTTATAATCCTAACCTACAGCAGTTTTAGCAATGTAGCGCAACCTGGTGTTTATAATGCCGGCGGTACGGGAGGATTTTCTCTGTACTTTCCTGAAGATCAGGCTGCCTACAAAAAAATTCAAATGAAAGAAGAAAAGGTAAGCATTGAACTTTTCCCTGGTTATGCCGTAATTATGGCCGATTACCAAATGTACAACTCCTCCGACAGCATCGTTACCATAAAAGCAGGTTACCCTGTAAATGCATTTTACCATTCTAATAATCAGTCTAATAAGGTCGGTGTCTATTTTGATTCGCTGTACTTATTCAAGGCATGGGTGAATGACACGCTAGCAAAACTAAGTATTTTGGCCACTCCGGATAATAACCGACAAAGCTTTGTTGGCTTTTCAAATACCGATAATATTGGCAAGTGGTACTGGTGGTCGGCTAGTTTTCCACCAAAAACTACCACAAAAATCAGTGTTTTCTTTGTTGTCAATACCAATGATGCCAGTATCAGGAGAGGATATACCGTTAGAAAGTACAATGCTTTTGTTTATGTGGTTGAATCAGGAAGTATTTGGCAACCACCCATTGAAAAGGCCACATTTAATGTTTTCCTTGGCAAAGGTGTTAAAAAAAGGAATATTCACGGCACTATTCCGGAATCCGGATTCGTTTATATCAAAAAAGAGAAGTGCCTGCAATTGCTCAAAAACAATTTTTCGCCCAATTACAAGGATAATATCATCATTTCTTACGGTAAGCATCAACATGATGTTGATTTCAAAGATGTCCTAAAGAACGGCGAGGTTTTATATAAAGACATGGAAATTAAGCATCTGAAAGCTTTAAATACCTCCAAAAGCAAGCCTGCCTATTTTGGCAACCCGAACGATATAAAGCCTTCTTTTTGGTGGCGTGCTATCACCATGATTTTCTATTTAGGCATTGTCGCCTGCATCGTTTACTTACTCAAAAATTTCCTCATCCTTGCAAAGCATTTTATTCAATTTATAAAAAGACCATCATGAGTCAACACAAACCATTGCTGTTCAGTACCGAGAAGTATGATTATCTGAAAAATAAAATCGCTTTAAAATCAGGTGAAAATATAGAAATCGGTGCAATAGACATTCAAATATTTCCCGATGAAGAGCGATACATGAGGCTTATAACAAATGTAAAAGATAGGGATGTCTATTTACTTGGTGGAACAATTTCCAATGATGACACCTTAGAAATCTTTGATATTGCCTCTGCCATTGCAAAAAATGGCGCCAATTCACTTTCCTTGATAATTCCCTATTTCGGTTATTCTACCATGGAAAGAGCCGTTAAAGAAGGGGAGGTTGTCACGGCAAAAAATAGGGCTTTACTGCTTTCCTCCATTCCAAAGAGCATTCGTGGCAATAAGGTTTATCTATTCGACCTGCACTCCGAAGGTATTCCGCATTATTTTGAGAACAACACCATTCCTATACATATATATTGTAAGGAAATTGTCATGCAGGCGGCTCACGACTTGGCAGGAAATAATTTTGTACTTGCCAGTACAGATGCCGGGCGTGCAAAATGGGTAGAATCGCTCGCCAATGATATGGGTGTAAATGCGGCTTTTGTATTTAAAAGGCGGGTTTCCGGAAATGAAACACATGTCACCTCTATTAGTGCCGATGTTCAAAATAAAAAAGTGGTCATCTACGATGATATGATTCGTACAGGAGGTTCACTGTTAAATGCCGCCAAAGCATATAAGGAATTTGGCGCTAAGGAGATTTATGTTATCACCACGCACGGTTTATTTGTTGGGGAAGCCATTAAAAAGTTAAAAGATGGCGGTATCATCGAAAAGGTAATCTGCACCGATACACATCCTAATTCTCAAACACTAAACGAAGCTTTCTTTCAGGTATATTCGATCGATACGTTGATAGCATCCCTCATAAAAGAGCAGGAAAATTTTCAATAAAAGATTGTTTTTTTGGATTAGTAGAAAAATTTTTATAAGTTTGAGTCTCTAATTAACGCTACCTCTTATGAAAGCACCTCTTTTACTCGTAGTATTCTTATGGATATCAACGAATGTCTTTGGACAGGTTTCTGCTAACTTTACGATGGATAAAGAAAAAGGTTGTGCACCTTTAGATGTTCAGTTTACCAATACCTCAACAGGAATCGTTGACAGTTGTTATTGGGAATTAGGGATTGCCAATAATACTTCCAGAATATGTAATCCAGGTGCTATTTATGCAACACCAGGTATTTATAGCATTAAATTAACGGTTTACAGTGGTGATCAAAAAAGTTCTATTACCAAAAATGTTATTGTTTCTAAGAACCCAACAGCTGCCTTTGATGGGACACCCTTATTTGGTTGTGTGTTCTTAACAAGTAAATTTACCAATCTATCTGTTAAGGGCGATACGGCCATAAAAGAACAAATCTGGTCTTTTGGAGATGGGAAAACGGATACCAGCAAGAACCCTACCCACGTTTTTGCCTTTTCAGGAAATTTCACCGTTTCTTTAATTGTAAAAGACCATAATGGCTGTACGAATACCCTTGTTAAACCCAATTATGTTGCCAGTATCGATACACCAACGATAAAATTTTCCGCAGATAAAACATTTGGTTGTGAGGTGCCAACATCGATAAGTTTTACTAGCCAAACAGATGCCGGAGTGGGAGCAAAGTACAAGTGGTATTTTGGTGACGGCGATTCATCTACGGCAATGAATCCGACACATGTGTATCGCTCTTTCGGTAAATACACAGTAACATTGATTATAGAAAACAGTAGTGGTTGTATTTCGAGGCTTATAAAAACTCGCTATATAGATATTCATGATTTTGAACCAAGATATACCATTCCAATAAAAGCATGTGCCTATAAACCATTAAGGTTTTGGGTAAGCGATTCTGTTCCATTGAGTTTCGTGCAATGGGATTTTGGCAATGGTCAGGTTTCGGATACGAATGTTGCATATAATACATACACCAGTGAGGGTACATATGATGTAGTGTTGATAACCACCTCTGTTGAAGGATGTTCGGATACTGTAAAACAACAAGTTGTTATTACCGAAGTAAAAGCGGATTTTATTGCAGACAAGACAAAAAGTTGTACACCATTTACCGTAAACATGACCAACCTGACACAAGGTGCTGATACGTTTGTTTGGATGGTTATTTATAAAGATACTTTAGGGGAATTTGATACTTTGCGCTCAACACTTGCAAATCCCTCATTTTATCTTCCCGAGGGGTCGATTTATTACAATGGTAATGGCGGCATATTTTATGACGTTTACCTCTATGCGACCAGTGCCGGTGGTTGTAAAGACACCATGATAAAACGAAAGTACATTGGTGTGGTATACGATTCTATTGTATTTTTTGCAGATAAACATAATGGTTGTGATAGCTTAAAAGTGAAATTCACCTTTGATGTGGTCAGTAATAATTTTCATTATATTGGATATGACTTATATTTTGGAGATGGCAATTTCGTCAGTATCAATGATACCACTATTACAAGCTACACATATACTTACCCATTAGGCACTTTCCAACCTTATATCCATATTAAATATGCTGATGCCGTCTGTGATAGATGGAAATGTATATATAGTAAATCCGAAAAATGTGCAAAAATTAGAGTTGGACCATACGTGGAATTTTCAGGAAGTATTGATGACCACATGGTTTGTGTTAATGATTGTATTCGAGGTATTGCTACAAGCGATAACCCTAATACGATGTTTGAATGGTTTCCTTCAGGAATTGGTAGCCCTGCATGGCTTTGCTTTAATATGTTTCCAACAGAACCTAATACAACTTCAGTTGTATTGATAACAAATACAAATGGTTGTATTCAAAAAAAATTAATCGACACCGTTCGGGTTATGGAGCCTAAAGCCATTATTGGTCCGCCAGAGTATTGCTTTGACACACAAAACCCGCGATTTGCCTTTGTAAATAATAGCATTGGGGCAGATTCCTCCGTTTGGGATTTTGGCGATAGTACCATTTTGATTTCTAATGATGATACGGTACGGCATAGTTATACCAATATGGTTAAGCGATATATTAAATTGACCGTATTTAATTTTAGAACAGGATGTTCCAATACAGATTATGATACCATTTTTGGGTATTACAGACCTGACCTAGTTTTTACCAATACAGGTAAGGCTTGTAGCCCGTATCGATTAAAGATGGCTGTTTCAACGGCACCGAAGGCGAGATTGTACCAGTTTAAGATAGATCATGAAGACCCATTGGTTAACATACATATTGTCCAAAATAGGGCATCGATAGATACCTTACTAACCGTTCCCGGAAGATATAATATAAGGCGAACCATTCTTTATGGCGATAATTGCGAATCTATAAAAGATACATTTGTTATCGTTTCGAAGTTGATCCCAGATTTCTCTTTTGCACAGATAAATGGCTGTAATACCGTTCAACTAACGGATAATACCGTTTCGCTCGGCACACCGATAACTGAATGGAAATGGCAATATGCAGATGGAACATTTATTTCCAATGTTCAAAATCCTTTGGTAAACCTGAAGGATGAGGTCTCCATTATTAAGTGTATTGTAAAAAATGGCAGTTGTATAGATTCTATTACAAAAACTATCCAATTAGCGAAGCCGAAGGCCAATTTTATTACCAGTGATTCTGTGGTTTGTGCCAAAGCAACTATACAGTTTACGAATACCTCGCAGAAAAATGGCTTTGATTTATCCTATTTTTGGGATTTTGGCGATGGGAGTACCTCCAATCTGGAGAATCCTACGTACGCCTACATTAAAAAAGGTGTTTATGATGTGCGTTTGGTGGTTAAAACGCAATTCGATTGCTATGATACCATAATTCGAAAGAAAATCATTAAAATCCTGAACACACCTCCGGATTTCAGTGCCAGTCCACGCGCTAAATCATGCCCTGACCTAGTTTCTAAGTTTACACTAATAGAACCTACCGATAGAACGAAGTACAACGTCATAAAATGGTATTTTGGCAATTTAAACGTTAGTAACGACCTAAATAAAATGCCGACAGCCGTATATACCTATCCGGATAGCTTTGATGTTAAATTGATTACCCTTGATACCATCGGTTGCACAGATACATTGATAAAAGAAAATTATATTATCGTTGGAGGACCAAAAATAAATGCTTTTGACTTTATACCTAAGGTAGGATGTGTACCATTAGAAGTACTTTATACAGTAGATTATAGCAATACCATTAATGCGGTTTGGGATTTTGGCGATGGCACACTATTCACAGATGATACCTTGAAGACAAATATTTTACATACCTACTTAAATGAGGGCTCTTTTACACCGACATTATTACTGAGAGACTCAGCGGGTTGTACTGCCTTGTTTGCCTCACCTGTTCCGGTATTAACCTCAAGACTAAATTTTGCACTCATCCCAGAAAAGCGATATACTTGTGGGTTAGATAAACAAATGTATTTTGACAGTATTCAGCTTACTACCTATGATACGATAAAAAACATTCAATGGCAGGTTAATCAACAAGTTTTTGACAACATCATGCCGAATAGTTGGTTCAGTTATGAGCCGACTACCGCACAACCTGAGCATTTGGTAGTCCTACAAGTCATTACAACTTCAGGGTGTAAGGGAGTTGATTCTATAAGAATCCGTGACTATAACCCTGATTTTATACAACCACTAGATAAATTAATCTGTAATAATGAGTCTGTCATGTTGAATGCTTCCGGTGCACAATATTATTTATGGTCACCAAAAGAATCATTAGATAGCGACACTATTCCTAATCCAATTGCAAACCCGACGACTACCACACAATATATATGTATCGCTTATGACACTACAGTTTGTACAGTTACTGATACTGTTTTGGTGGTAGTAAAACCTTCATTATTAGGTGGTGCATTGGCAGATGATTCCATTTGTAAAGGTGATAGTGTGCGCATATATGCTTTTACCGAAGCATCGTCCTTGCACCCATCCAGTTTTTCATGGACGCCAATAACAAATATCAGTAACCCAAAAGATTCATCAGTGATTGTTTATCCTGCTACAACCACCACATATGAAGTAACGATTGACAACGGAGGCACCTGTATCCCGCAAAAATATCCGGTATCCATTACCGTATTACCAAGTCCGCAGGTAACTGCTCAAACCAGTCAAACAGTACTACCAGGTACAATCGTGGAGATGCAAGCTATTGCGCCAACGGCTATATCCTACCTTTGGGAGCCTCCAACCAATGTGGAATGTGTTACATGTCCAACAACAAAAACAACCATAGAGAATGACATTACATATACCGTTACAGTTAAAGATGAAAACCTGTGTGAAGGTCAGGCATCGCTGATTTATCTGGTAGGTGAGGTTTGTGATCAGTCAAAATTATTTATCCCGACAGCATTTACACCCAATAATGATGGTGAAAACGATGTATTTAGGGTGAAATCTGAACCTCAACAGTCGACAAAACTACTTGTCTTTGATCGGTGGGGTAATAAAGTTTTTGAATCAGATGATATTTTGTTGGGTTGGAATGGAATGCACAACAATCAACCTGCGCCAGCAGACGCTTATTCCTATATTTTTTCCGGTAATTGCCCTGATGGGACACCTTTCTTTTATAAAGGAAATGTAACACTTTTAAGGTAGCGGAAAGTATATGTTATATTGATTACTTACTATGAAAACAGGCATTTTTAAGATAGCAGAGCAAGTAGATGACTGTGGATTTTATGGTGAAATCCTGCTACAATGTGCTTTGAATGAAAACCATTTAGTACAAATTGAAATTCCAGCGCATCATTCAAAATAGGAGCGTGGTATTGGGCTGGGTGTCACATATTTTGTTGAAAGTATGAGAAAAAAAATGGGTATTACCGTCAGAATTATGGAAATAAAATATAATGATGTTGATACGAAGCAGATACTTATCGCCTATATTACCTTTTTTGCCTTGTGCGATGCTTTTTCACTAACGCCAACTAATGCACCATTCTTTTCAAAAGAAACTAAGTCCTTTAATTTCCCGTTACGTGCAACTTTCTAAGGCATAATAGAACACATATAAAAAATTTGCATTCGAAATGAATTCAACTTTAATTAAAGTGATTTATATAATTGTAAATCACTGTTTTATGAACTTAATTTTAAACTCCATATTAACATAAAATAGTCCATTAATAAAACCCAATTCCTTGTTCTCATGTCAATACGAGAACAAGGAATTGGGTTTTATTAATCATCCTGTTATCACACTAAAAACAATACAAAATATTGATTTTATATCGATAATATATCAATTTTGCTTCACAATTCTTGTCAAATGCTAAAATTGTTCAATCAAAGACATGACCTCAGTATTAAAATTGCCACGCTCTAAACCGATGAGTTCTTTCGTAACCTTGAAAAAATTATCATCACCTCTGCCACAGTTCAGCAATTTTTTCACACCTTCTAAACCGTGTTTTTTTTCAACATCATTACATATCAAAGCGGAGAGGAGCGACTTAATATTTAACTCTGGAGCCGGTTCTGTAAATATGTAAGGACGTTTGTTAAAAAGTTCGAGTAAATCAACATCCGGGTTTTGCTGGATATATTTTCTCAACTCAACCACCAACTGGTCAACATAAATCATATTATTGGCTTTATCGGTATAATAGGCATTTCCCCAAAGATAGGCGAAACCTTCATCGGCGGGATAGTTGCGTTTCTCGGTTCTGATTTTTTCTGAATAATAATGAAACACATCATGTGAAAAATCCTCATTGCCAGTGATAGCAAATATTGTTTTTTCATCCACTCCCGAACCGTCTCGATATTCTCCATTTACTAATACATCATACTCAATACCCAATATGTTCAGTGCCTCCTGATAATTGTGGTTCAGATAAAAATCAAAGCTATCCACTGTTAAGCCAAATTTTCTTGCGATTTCTTGATTGGTAGCATCGAATTTCTTCGCCACATCTAAATTCAACGGCGTCCGATGATGATACTTTACTGTCCCAACTTGTGTAGTTTGCCAATTAGCTGTATTTCTATCTAAAAGAAGGGAAAACTTATATTGCGCATTTTCAGCTTTTATCAAAAATCTCACAAAAGCTTTCAACCTTTCTGAATCAATAAATGCCACACTTGCCTCAAATTGATTGTCTGAGATGGGAAAAATATTGATTAAATACGGCGTATAAATGGATTGAATAGTATCGTTTTCATCCTGATATCCTTTGAAACTATTGAATACCGAAACTGCTAAGGCGATATTTTTCCCATACACCATCGATGTATCAATACGTCCTTCATCCATTTTCAGCAAAAACTGATTGATACGCTCTGTAAATTGAGTTGAGTCATTTTTTAATGTCGAAGGAAGAATGACAGCATTTGGAATCATCATTTGACCTGAAAGGCGAGAATAGGATAAAAAAGAGAGGATAGTTACAAAAATTACTTTGTTCATATAAATTGATTTCTCACAAAAATAAATGTAATAAAATCATCTTCAATGTTTTAACAATTCATTATCAATTATTTAGGAAATAATTAGGATTTCTAAACCTATTCATTGATTGATTCGTTACCATAATATATAAGAATATGCAACATGCTTAGGTTTTATTAAAAAAACTAAGGCTTTGACATATTTTCATTTACCCTGAAGAGAACAATTTCCTTTATCAGATCAAGTGGAAGCGGTTGATTCAAAGGAAACTGAACAGCACCTTTAGAATAGTGATAGTCTATAAATCGTGGTACAAAAGCCTTTATGCCGGACGCTCCCGGATAAAATCCAATATGGTTTTTATATGCCGCAAAATGTACCAAATTCCCTTTCAATTTAAAGGTAGGGATGCCATAATTAATTGTTTCCATGGCATCTGGAACTATTTCTTTTACAACCATTCTTATTGCCTGCAACTGATCGTGTACTTCTTGAGGGAAATTGGCAATATACGCATCCATTGAATCGTAGGGAAGCATTTCTTTCATGTCCTAGCCTAAGGATATACTTAATATTTCCATTGATCGCCCCATAATCTGTTACCACCATCTACATAAAGTGTCTCTCCCGTAATAAATGTAGACATGGGTGATGCTAAGAATAGTACCGGCCAGGCCACCTCGTCCATAGACCCCATCCTCCTTTGTGGTATGGCATCCGTGATACCTTGTAAAAATGAAGGAGGATACTGATCTAAACCGGAAGACTTAATGATGCCGGGCGCAATTGCATTGATACGGATATTGTATCGTACCCATTCTACAGCTAAAGATTTGGTGAGGTTATCTACACCAGCACGCGCAGCACCAGTATGTGACATGCCGGGAAATCCCCTGAATACGTTGGCAATGATATTTACAATATTGCCTTCGTTTTGTGGAATAAAGAAATGCTTTGCAATTATCTGCGTGACATAAAATGTACCAATAAGGTTATTGGTCACAACGGCCTTAAATCCATTAAAAGAAATATTTTCTGCGGCAGAAGGAAACTGCCCACCCGCATTATTGACTAAAATATCTAAACGCCCATCTGTTTCTTTAATTCGCTTGGCAACAGCTTCAATTTGTTCCGGTTCACGGATATCCAGTACGCACCCTTCAACCTTGCCGAAAGCCGATAGCTCTTCAACGGCTTTAGTGATACGGTCTTCCTTTCTGGAGGCAATCCAAACCTTTGCACCCAATTCCAAAAAATGTTTCGCAATAGTATAACCAATACCACTGCCACCCCCGGTTACGAAAACGACCTTCTCTTTGAATAAATCTGACTGAAACATACTATAATTTCTTTTTTATTTGACCAAACGTTTGTTCAAATATATAAATAGAATATTAATTAACAAAATGCAATTATAAAAAATAGGTATCGGAGTATATTATGATGTGATTTTTAAACTTCACTTATAATTTCAATTATTTTAATATAAGTATATGAATTACTTTTATTTGTATTAATTTATTAAACTAATTATTTAAATTATATAAAATCAAATAAATAATTTAAAATAAACTTGTTATAAAAAATATTCTATATTTAACTTTAAGTAAAAATAAATAAAATACAATATATCAATTATTTATTTACAATAACTTCCTCATTTGGTCTAATTTCATCAATGCTTCCACAGGAGTGAGGGTATTGATATCTACTTGTTCGAGAATCTCCTTAATTTTAAATAATCTGGGGTCATCCATTTGGAAAATATTCAGTTGATAATCTGGCACTTTAACGTTCTTCAAAGTAGATTGGATGTCTGTGGCAATGTGTTTAGACTCTAGTTCTTTAAGGATTTCATTGGCACGTTTTATCATTCCGGCGGGCATGCCTGCCATTTTCGCCACATGTATCCCAAAGCTATGTTTGGTACCTCCTTCAATAAGTTTTCTGAGGAAGACTACTTTGTTGCCTACTTCCTTGGTAGAAACGCTGAAGTTTTTTACCCTGGCAAACTTATCCGCCAATTCAGTCAGTTCGTGGTAATGTGTGGCAAACATCGTTTTTGGTCGTGCCAGCGGATTTTGATGTAAATATTCTACCAAAGACCAAGCAATGGAAATACCATCATAGGTACTTGTTCCTCTGCCTATTTCATCTAACAACACTAAACTCTTCCCCGAAATATTATTGATGATGGAGGCCGTCTCAATCATTTCTACCATAAATGTAGACTCGCCTTGTGAAATATTATCCGAGGCGCCTACTCTGGTAAAAACCTTGTCGACAACGCCTACCTTAGCAGATTCTGCCGGAACGAAGCTGCCCATTTGTGCCATCAATACAATTAGTGCCGTTTGTCGCAACAATGCCGATTTTCCGGCCATGTTAGGTCCCGTTATAATCATGATTTGCTGCTCTGCATCATTTAGAACAACATCGTTAGGGACATATGATTCTCCTACCGGCAATCGCTGTTCAATAACAGGGTGTCGCCCTCCGGAGATTTCCAACACATCTTCTTCGGCAAGTATGGGTTTTCTATAATTATTTTTTAATGCCACTTTTGCAAAGCATTGCAGGCAATCCAACTCAGCAATTAAAGCGGCATCTTGTTGAATAGCGTGTATATAGTCCTTAGCATAAACCACCAGAGACTCGAAGATACTCGTTTCTAAGGCGAGTATCTTATCCTCTGCACCCAGAATTTTATCCTCATACTCTTTCAACTCTGGTGTGATATAGCGCTCGGCACCTACCAATGTCTGCTTACGAATCCACTCATCAGGAACACGTTCTTTATGGGTGTTTCTCACTTCAAGGTAGTAGCCAAAAACATTATTGAAACCAATCTTTAGGGAGGTGATACCAGTACGTTCTACTTCTTTTACTTGTAAGTTAGCGAGGTATTCTTTACCGGAAGTAGCTATCGACTTGAGCGCATCTAATTCTTCAGATATACCTTCCCGGATAACACCTCCTTTGTTGAGCAATACAGGTGCTTCCTCAAGAAGGGTAGCGGCAATTTTTTCAACAAGGCTATGACAGGGATTCAAATTTTTACCAATCGCCTTCAGTTTTGACACTTTACTATTATTGCAGAGTTCTTTTACTGGTCCGATCGCTTGTAAGGAGCGTTTCAGCTGATTCATTTCACGTGGATTCGCTTTCCCTAACGGCACTTTGGAAATCAGGCGTTCAATATCGCCAATCTCTTTAAAACACGTGCTGATTTGTTGTGATAAATCCACATCTTTTACCAGTTCTTCTACAACATCTAAGCGTTCTTGTATGGGTTTTAACTCTCTTAGTGGCAGTACCATCCAGCGTTTCAACAAGCGAGCACCCATGGGGGAGACTGTATGGTCTAAAACATCTATCAACGGCATTCCACCCGGATGTGGAGAATAGAGCAATTCCAAATTTCTAATGGTGAATCGATCTATCCATACATATTTATCGTCCAGAATTCTACTGATAGAGGTTATATGTTGTACGTTTGGATGTTCGGTATCTGCGAGGTAGTGAAGTGCTGCACCCGCCGCCATTTGACCCAATTGCATATCGTGTATACCAAAGCCCTTAAGTGTTTGTGTTTCAAACTGATGCAATAATTTTTCGGCTGTATAATCTTCTTGATATACCCAATCATCTACCGCATAATAGTAGTACTTATCATGAAAAAGTTCCTTATATACCTTCTGCTGCATCTTCGGGAAAATCACCTCAGAAGGGCTGAAAGATTGTATTAATTTCTCGATATAGGGGATGCTACCTTCTGCTACCAAGAACTCACCTGTAGAGATATCCAGAAATGCTAGTCCGGCGGCGTCCTTTCCTACAAACAGAGAAGCGAGAAAATTATTGGTTTTATGGTCTAGCAGTTTGTCATTAACAGCCACACCGGGAGTAATCAACTCAGTAACACCCCTTTTTACGATGGTTTTGGTCATCTTTGGGTCTTCAAGTTGCTCACATATAGCTACTCTATAACCCGCCTTTACAAGCTTAGGAAGGTAAGTATCCAACGCATGATAAGGAAATCCTGCGAGTTCCATTTCTGAAGCAGCGCCATTGGCACGTTTTGTCAAGACAATACCTAGTACATTGGCGGCTTTTACAGCATCTTGCGAGAAGGTTTCATAGAAATCACCCACCCGAAACAAGAGTATCGCATCCGGATATTTTTGTTTGATCTTATTGTATTGCCCCATCAGAGGCGTTTCCTTTACTTCTTTGCCTGTTTTTGCCATAATCTTTGGCTATAAGGAGCAAAATTAATAATTTGGCATCGCTGAAAAAATAATCTATGCGAAAACTAACTAACAATGAACTGGGAAGGTTGACAATTGAAGACTTTAAGCATGTTGAAAAGACGCCGTTAATGCTTATTTTAGAAAACGTACGCTCAGCGATGAATGTCGGTTCCGTGTTTCGTACGGCAGATAGCTTCGCATTAGCGCGCATTATCCTTACAGGATATACGCCAACGCCACCACAACGGGAAATCCTTAAAACGGCACTCGGGGCTACGGAAACAGTATCATGGGAACACCATGATGATATCTTATCCGTAATTTCTACCCTAAAAGATGAAGGCGTCAAGGTTTTTGCCATTGAACAGGCAGAAGCTGCGATTCAATTGCAGCATTTTAAGAAAACTGATGGTGTAATGACAGCATTTATTCTTGGCAACGAAGTAGAAGGTGTATCGCAGGCGACCATTGATTTATGTGATGGCGTAATAGAAATACCGCAATTTGGAACAAAGCATTCCTTAAATATCAGCGTTTGTGCCGGAATTGTTGCGTGGCAATTTTTGAATGAATAATAAGTATTTTCATGGATAAACATAATAAACCATATAGAAAAAACCTGAGGTTACAGGGTTATGATTATTCCCAAGATGGTTTGTATTTCATAACCATGTGTGTCAAGGATAGATGGTATTTATTAGGTGAAATCGTCGAAGGGAAAATGATTCATAGTGATGCAGGAAAGATGATAGAAAAATGGTATGATAAATTAGAAGACAAGTTCCATGAAATAAGATGCCATGAAATGATTGTCATGCCGGATCATATCCATTTCATAATAGAAATAAAAATAGCATCCAATAAAAATACCGTAGACCCAGTAGCAGCAGACCCAAGTGTCTGCAAAAACCAAAAAACAACAGCAGAAGAAAATGTATGCAAAAACGAAATAGAAATAGAAATAACCGACGAAATATACCAATCAATAGATTGTTTAGCATATATAGAAACAAATGAAAGTGACCAAAAACAGAATCCATCCCATAAAACATCATTATTCAGTGTCATTCAATGGTTTAAAACCATGACGACTAATGAGTATATCCGTGGCGTAAAAAATTTGCAATGGAAACGTTTCAATGGTAAATTATGGCAGCCAAATTATTATGAACATATTATTAGAAATGAAGAAGCCTACAGGAATATAACCCTTTACATTAGAAACAACCCTCGCAAATGGAATAAATAAATAATAACATGATGATTTATAAAGCAATCGATTCGTTTTCTCGTACAGACACGAGAACATGGAATTGCATTTTTTGTTTGGGCTATTCTATAAATCATTTTGTGATAATCATCATCTGGAAAACAGATTCTGCATGAGTGGGTGCAGCGGTACCGTGTACAAGCGGAACACACGACCCCAACCGCAGGGAAGGGGGCATGCCATTATGAAATTATAACAAGATGATTTATAAAGTAATCCATTCTTGTTCTTGTGCAGACACGAGAACATGGAATTGTATTTTTAGTTTTGGGCTATTCTATAAATCATTTTGTGATTATAACCATTAATGTCTAATAAGCCACTAAGTCTTCATCTTCGAGTGCCTCCTCAAATTGGGTATTGAGTTTCTTATTGATTTTATTGTACATCACCTTTCCGGTGGAACTGTGCGGGAGTTCATCGACCATATCAATGATGCGCGGTATTTTGAAAGATGTCAGGAACTTGAGGCAATGTGCCCGTATTTCGTCTGCGGTGATAGGTGAGGAGGGAACGATGTATGCACGTACCAATTCTCCTGCCTGCTCATCCTTCTCAGCCATGACGGCACAGTCTTTAACGTTTTCTAACCCAAGTATTACCTTTTCTACCTCGGCAGGGAACACCTTGTTGCCATTTACGTTGATAAAATTGCTGATTCTGCCGATGACATAAATATTGCCATGCTGATCTTCTTCTACGATATCTTGTGTATGAAACCAACCATCCACAAACATCTTCTTTTCTTCTTCGGGGGCGTTGGAGTAACCGATAGCAAGCCCTTTCGATTGTACAAGGAAGTGACCACGTTCACCTTTTTTGACGGGATTTAATTGTTCGTCAACTATTTTGTATTCAAATTCAGGGAATACTTTCCCGACTGAACCGTACTTGCTGGTATTATCTTCCATGTGGTTGAGGCAAATAAGTCCAATTTCCGATATGCCGAATGCCTGACAGATATGGATGCCATATTTTTTGTGAAATTCTATACCCAGATTTTCTGACATGGGCGCACTTCCACAGAAAGTTTTCCTTAGGGATTTTATTTTTGTACGAATGTCTTCATGATAATTGAGCAAAACTTTAAAAAAGTAGGGAACGCCACTAATGAGGGTGATGCCGTGTTTTTCGATATAATCAAAGGCACGTGGCGGCACCAATGTCATTGCATCTACATAATGTAGGCAACCGCCGACAGAAAATGTTGGAAAACTTACCGTCAAACCGTGGCTATGGGAGATGGGCAATCCACACATGAATTTGTCCGTTGGGCGGATATCAGCATTCTTTGCCCATATCTCACATTGGTAATAAATATTTTCTTGGGTAAGTCTCGCTCCTTTCGGCTTCCCGGAGGAACCGGAAGAGTAGAGATGAAAAAACTCCGTTTGTGGACCTATTTTTTCGATTGTTGGTGTGAAAGTGCAGTTGGTTTGTTTAAAGAATAGTTTTCCATGCTTGCTGTTAAAGTTTCTGCTTAAGGGTTCTCCTTCCATAAAATCCGGATATTTCAATGCCATGCTTTCGTGAACAAGAACGAGGTGTGCCCCTGTGTCGACCACCATATTGCGAAACTCTACTTTTGTTAAAATTGGATCGACAGGAATAAAGATGCCACCCATTTTTGCTACAGCATAAAAAGTGGCGATGATATCAATATTATTTACGCTGGCAATTAACAACTTACTGCCGTAGCCGAAGCCTAATTCCCGCAATTTTTCTTCCATGAGCGTAATGGCATCATCAAAAGCTCGATAAGTAATACTTTTTCCTTGTATTTCAACAATCATTGTATTGTTCGGATAGCGTTCTATCGCTTTTTGAAGCTGTTCATATACCATGTTAAGAATTTTGTACAAATATTAGAAAAAAAACAAGGAGTGGTGCGGACATTTTTATTAATTTGTCGGATAAAAAATGTCATCAACCTCGGAGGTTGAAGACATTTTTTTATGGAAAACGAAATATCCAATAAATAAATAAATGAAAATGAATACATTATATAGATTTTTCATAAGAAATCAACCTCGGAGGTTGGCACTAATTCTATTCCTTTTTATACACCTACAAAAGAGTTTTTCTCAGGAAAAAACGCATTCCTTCTTTGAATATCGTCCGGAGAAAGCTAATAGATGGGAAATACTTTCTTTTGATAGTGAACAGCATATCATCACATATTCATATGCCAAACATCCAGAGGGTTATGTGTTAAGGATTATAGGTTCAAAAAATGTAAATGGTAAGGCTGCTTTGATTGTTGCAATTCCTAAGATTGAAAAAGAGTATTTCCTATATCTCAATAACACCTATGAACAGCTTACTTTTGAATGTGCGGATGGATCGTACAAAAAAACGTTTACTTTAGGCTATGAAGGACCTGTAAACGGTATCGGTACTTATTGCGAGCAATGCGCTAACGAACCAACGGAAGCTTATGAGTTGTTTTTAACATTTTTTCAAGATTAAACTACAATAAATAAATAATCAACATAATGCTGAATTATAAATTTTTAATTTATAATTATAAATTGACAACAGAAAGTCATCCAACATTTAACATCTATAATTTAACACTTATTTTTATAGTGTTGGAAATAAATTCTTTACTTCTTTTACCAGTTGTATAAATGCGGGATCATCTTGTACGCCTTTTCGCCATGCCAATCCTTTGTCCATCATATTATAGGTATATTTAATTTTCGATCCCGGAATTACTTTCCCTTCGGAAGTTTTTTCTCTACCCATCAACCAAAGTGTATCTGCAATAGCCGCAGTTGCATCTATATCATGTGAAACGATGATGATGGTGTTTTCTTCGTGCAGATGGGCTATTTCAGATATCAACTCGCTCACTTCGGCAACCATTAAGGGGTCTAAACCGGAAAATGGCTCATCTAATAATAGGTAATGCTCTGAACACAATAGCTGTTGTATGATGGCCACCCGCTGCCGCTGTCCGCCGGATAATTGGGCAGGGTAGAGGTTCACCTTATCCTTCAGGTTGAATCTTTCCAGATAACCCATGATTTTATCCTTTCTCTTGTCACTATCTACTATCGTCTTCCTTGCAGCTACTTCTAAATTGCCCATTACCGTTCGGTGGTTGAATAGGGGGTAGTTCTGTTGTACTACACCTACCTGACCTACTACGACGGGTTTGTCCTTTAAAAATACCTGACCACTACTTGGCTTTAGCAAACCTGCCATGATTTCAAATAACTTCGTCTTTCCAATTCCGGAAGGACCTAGGAAGCCTACTATCTGCCCGGCGGTTTCACCTTCACGAATGATGTCCTTTATATCAATGTTTACATCTTTTAAAATGATGTTTTCTCCTAACTGCAAAGAAACATTATCCACTTTTAGCAGTGTGGCACCGTATGTATAGTTGTTACTCGCCATGATTATTTCGTTTCAGTGGTTAGTGTGGCAAAAGGGAAAAACAGGTTCTTTAAAAAACCAATCATATAATCCATAAATATACCTACTACTAATATGACTAATTGTATAGCAAATACGGCATCTAAATTAAAATGTTTGTTTTGATTTAGCAGTAGCGTTCCGACACCGCCTTCGGCACGTGAGATACCTTCTACCATGGTTAACATCATCCAGCTGATGGCAAATGTTTGGCGGATGATTTCCATTACTTTGTCTAATCTACCCAAGATAATGACTTCTTTAACGACTTCCCATTCGCTCATGCGCAAGGTACGTGCATGATTGAATTCATTTTTTGTGATTCCTTGGATTTCAGCAACTAAGGATGTGACGAAGAATACGGTTATACCAAAAACCATTAATGAAACCTTCAAACCGTGTCCGCTATGCGTCATTAAAACGAATAAAAAACTTAGTCCAACGAGTGTTAAAAACCTAAACTTTGACACGATAAATGCAAAAGGTTTGAAAAATGGTATCACCGATAAATAACTAATAATCAATGAAATAACTACCGCAATAGCCAAAGATTGAAGGCAAAGCCCTGTACTGGTTAAAAGTTCAAATACTAAGTCTTCTTCACGCATGAGCCTTCCCATGGCATTGAATATTTCGGGTATGGAAGGGAAATAGGTAGCCTTGCTGAGAAACCAGAACAGTAATACGGCGATACTTTGCACACCCACCAATAGGAAAAAAGTCTTCTTACTCAATACTTTATTGGGTAAGAAGATATTTTTAAGTTCTTTCAATGCCTGAATTTTATTTACCCATTACAATGGTGACCCTTCTATTTTTCGCTTTTCCTTCGGGCGTATCATTGCTGGCAACAGGATTGGTTTGTCCATGTGCAAATACTTTCACACGACCTTCAGGGAAGTTGCTGGCGGATTTTCTTTCCAGCCATTGCTTGATGGCGAACGCTCTTTGTTCGGACAATGCCATATTTTTATCAGGACTTCCCACATTATCAGTATGTCCATGTACTTCTACTTTCAGGTTATTGGCTACCACCAAGTCATTGAAGAGTTGCTCCAATGTTCTTTCTGCCTGTGGCGTAAGGGTTGCTTTTCCCGATTCAAATTCTATGTTCCACGATTTTTCTGATACTACTTGGTTAATGCCGGCATCTGTAAAGGTGGTTTTATCGGCGGCACTCATATTTTGTGTTCTAGCAGCTACGTTCTCAACAAAGCTTGTATTGAGGATGTCTTCCACCTTCGGATAATCAGGCATTAACTCAGGATATAATTTTTTTACGATATCACCGAAAGTTCTATAAACAATACTAAAAACATTGGTACCACCGGATGTAAGTCCAAATAACTCCATATTATCGGCGAGGTTACTTACACCGGAACCTCCCAACTCGACATCAAAGCCTTGTCTGTCTTTTTCCGTTGTTCCTTTGTAATATTTCACCCAATAATCGCCGTCTTCTTCGTTATATACTTTTGCAGAAATATCTCCGGCTTTATCTAATGCGGCGGAATAAGATTTAACCTGATCGCCACCCTGACCAATGGAAGCAATCATTTTTTCCACGATTTCCCTATTGTCCTCACAGAATTTCTTAATACCAATAACAACGTTAGGCATTTGAGAACGATACTCTTTCGTAGAAACGATGGATACCAAGCCACCCTTTTCTTCGGCAATCATCACATCACCGGGTGTCCATGTTGCCACGCCATCCACTTTTACTTTTTTCTTTTCATTGGTGCGCTTACCATTCACCACCACATCTCTATCCTCTGAATAACCTGCAATATATTTTTTACAGGCATCGATATAATCATCTGCGGCGATGAAGTTTAATGCATCAGGGTCGTACGTTGTTTCATCGGGATTGATTTTTATACCGTTATCGGCAGCCCATTTTACAGCGATATTCCAGTCGCCATCACGTAAGTAGCAGGCTACTGTTCCACCTTTGGCACTTTGTGGATTGTTTTTCCATGCCGGCGGTCCCATCAATTTATCCTCTCCGAGAGATTTTCCACAGGAGTATATCACTTGCGCACGATAATCTGAACCTAGTTTTTCGAGTTCTGGATTGATACCTGCCAAGAACGCAGCAGAGCCATCGCCCATGATGGCAACAAAATGCGCACCTTCTTTGGTATCCGGATCATTTTTGTACTCTTTGGCGAACTTCAATAAGGAAGCCTGCATTTGACTGACGTCATCCTGACGAATGAGTTTAAGGTTAACGCCGTTTTGCTCCATTAGAGAGCCTTTAGTTGTTTGTGCGCCACCATTTGCGAACATCAATCCCATTTGCGAATTCCATGCCCATAGTAAAAAACGCATTTCCCTCGAGTTTACATTGGCAATAGCATCGCTAGGAAGCCCCAGCTGCGGCACCGTCTGCGAAGCATTCTCCGGAGCGGTTGGCAAGTCAATCTTACCAATTTGCTCAGATGTTTTCACTTTCTTCGATATCCATCCTTGTTTTTTAGCGAAATAAAGTCCGCCCCATAATAAACCTACAATTCCGAAGGTTAAGACCAGCTTTCCTAATGTTGTTAGTTTTCCCATAATTTAGTTGATATTTTAAAGTTCAAATTAACGTAATATTTATTGAATTACAAACTAATTGTCATAGTTTGTATCTATAACAAAGGTAAGTTCAGAAAAATTCCGTGCAATATCCTTTTTTTTCAAACTACAAAGTGGAAGTAGGGCTAATGATGTATTTCAGCTTTAGAAGAAAATACGATTCATTTGAATATTAGAACGCTTTCCCGATGATTCGGGAGACCACCAACACCGAAATAATGAATTATACTTATCAG
The DNA here is from genome assembly GCA_019694955.1 of Chitinophagales bacterium. Classification (GTDB taxonomy): domain Bacteria; phylum Bacteroidota; class Bacteroidia; order Chitinophagales; family JADIYW01; genus JADIYW01. The sequence continues at coordinate 59,727 of JAIBAX010000019.1, forward strand.
GTAAAAATGAATAAATCGCCTCTAAAGATTGTTCTTAGTTTATTTGTTTAGAAAAAAAATCATACAGTAACGACGTTGATTCTTTTGAGAAGATGTTTTATATTTGTATATGACTTTTTTGACAGCACCTCCTAGAACTGCGAAAGAAATATGGCAATCTTTGCCAGAAGGAACTTTATGTCAATTAATCCATAATCAGTTATTTATGAGCCCGGCACCAAGTTACCTGCATCAAAAAGGATTAAGAGCTATTGTGTTTGAATGGTTGAAGTTTTTAGAACTGCAATCCTCCGCTATAGAACTTATTTTTGCACCCATAGATGTACACCTTACTCCTGAAACAATTGTCCAACCGGATATTTTACTGATTCTCCCTGAAAATCAGCACAATATCCAATCGGACGGATTACATGGTACGCCGGATATTATCGTAGAAATACTTTCTCCCGGCAATAAGTCTTTAGATATTAAAACCAAGAAGGCTTTATATTTTAAGCATCAAGTTAAAGAGTATTTTATCGTTGATCCTGAGAAGGGAAATGTTATAAGTTATTATTTAAGTAACAACTACTATAAATCAGTTAATCAATCTGTTATAAAATCAGAAATATTGGGCATTGATATACATTTTTGAGATTGGTTCTTTTCCTAAACACTATTCCCAACTATGCATCAAATCCCACGTTTTTTTGTAATTCTTTATTTGTGCTTCGGTCTCTTCCTGATTCCATCCCAATTCTTGTATGAATATTTTACAGATGCTGTTTATAATATCATCATCCCAGTGCTTCATACCATAGGAAATTAGTGTTCGTCTTGTCATTAAATCATCTAACATAACGGCATGTTGGAAGCGTATAAAGAAGATAATTTCTGCAATTATATAGCTGGATTTCGGATAAACGGGTAGGATATAGTCTTTATTTTCTTTAATGATATCCATGATTAAAGCGACATTCTCGCCATATTTATCCCTAAGTGTGGCATATAATGGATGGCCGACTTTGGGAAGGATGGTACCGGGATTAGGAATAATTCTCGGATTGATTTTACCGGGAAATTTTTCGATAATTTCCTGAATGCAATTTTCGCCCATGCTTAAAAATGAGGTAAGTTTTCCTCCGGCAATGGTGACAAAATTGTCGTTATTCCACCAAATGTCATAATCTCTGCTTCGACTGCTGCTATCTTTTTCTTCTTCTGTTTCCGGTTCGCTCAGCAATGGTCGCAACCCGGCATAAACGCTTAGAATGTCTTCGGTAGTAATTTTTCTCCCTGTCAGGTGTTTATTGACCGAATCTAAGATATAATCTATCTCTTCTTTGGTGGTTCTGATTTCATTCAATCCTTCGCTATATTCGGTATCGGTTGTGCCAATCACATTAAGGTTATCTTCCCAAGGCAAACACCACAGAAAACGACCATCGCCTTCAATGGTGGGCAATATTAGCACGCAATCTTTAGGCAATAAATCGCCACTTACGACAATATGGATGCCTTTGCTGGGTTTCATCCATTTTTTAGGTTGCGGTTTATACTTGTTCAACAATTCATCTGTCCAAACGCCCGTTGCAGAAATATATACCTTAGATTTTATTTCTACATCTGAGCCATGTAGTCGACCTTTACAAACGAGGCTTTTAATCTCGTTCTCTTCCTCGTCGAAATAGATGGCTTCCATGTAGTTAATGGCGGTGCCGCCCAATTCTACCCCTTGCTGTATCACTTCATTGGTGAGGCGTGCATCATTGGTACGGGCATCGTAATAGATAAATCCACCTTTAAGGTCGTCGTGAAGTATGTTTTTAAACCTTTTTTTTATTTCTTCTTCGGTGATAGAAGTGTGCTTCGGCATGGAACTTTTTCCGGCCAAAACATCATAACCACTCAAACCAACGCTGAACTTCAGTTTACTTACCCAGCTATTATAAACTGGCATAAAGTAGGGCTGTGGTTTCACTAAGTGGGGGTATTCTGCAAGAAGGGTTTCTCTTTCATGCAACCCTTCGTACACCATTTTTATCTGAAAATATTGCAGGTAGCGCAAGCCGCCATGTATCATCTTTGCCGATCGTGAGCTTGTTCCAAAGGCAAAATCGCTTTTATCGATGATGATGGCTTTCAGCCCTTTCTGGCAAGCTTTGAGAAAAATTCCTGCTCCGGTAATGCCGCCGCCGATGATACAAATATCGTATGCTGTATTCCTCGCCTTGTCAAGATGAAAATCTCTAAACATTGTATAATTTTCCTGCGTTTAAAATATTTTTCGGATCGAATTTTTGCTTCACGGCTCTCAAGACTTCCAAAGTCAACGGGTCGCTGTATTTCAAGTACCATTTTTGATGGTCTGCACCTACGCCGTGGTGGTGGCTGATGGTGCCGTTATTTTGGAGGATGGTTTCAGTAACCAATGTTTTTATATCTCTCCATTGTTCTATTTCCTGTCCCGGGTTCATTTTTGTTACTAAGGTAAAATACATACAAGCACCTGAAGGGTAAATGTGTGATAAATGCGCAAGGAAAAAGCCTTTTTCTTTATGAAAGGCTTTAGAGGTGCTGAGTACTTTAGCCAAATTTTTATGCAGTTTCGGTACATCTTCCCAAGGCACATATGTTTCCATGGTATCTATAAAAATGCGATGTTCTAACATGGTGTCGCGCATATAGGGTGATTTGAACCTGTTTTCTGCCCATTTCTTACCAACTGATTCGGGTGCTACCATTCCTTGATATTGCTCGATTAGGTTCTTGGTAAATACTGCTTGCGATGCGGCATTAGGACCAATTTCTTCCAAGCACATGATCATGAGGCACGGCGACTCTAGGTTTTTAAACTTTAACACCCATTTTTGGATTTCTTTCTTTATATTTTCCGTAAAGGTGGGCTGATGTTTCTCTGAGGCGAGTTTTGCAAACAACATGGTTTCATTAGCATCTGAAAGCCTAACGACGGAAGGTTTTACACCGTTTTGGATGCACTCTTTTAAACATAGTGAACCGCTGTCAAAATCCGGAAATAGGGCGCATACCCATCGCTGATACCGTGAAACTTTCTTGATTTTAACGGTAACTTCTGTGACAATACCCAATGTACCTTCACTACCAAAGAAAAGTGGTAAGATGTTAATTCCGGTAGCATCGTGGGTAAAATGTGGGGTATGTATCGTCCCAGTTGGTGTAGCTACAGTAATGGATTCCACTAAGTCTTCAATTTTACCATAGAAAGTGGATGCTTGTCCGGCAGACCTTGTTACCACCCAACCACCTAAGGAAGAAAATTCAAAACTCTGCGGAAAATGTCCCAAGGTATAGCCTTTTTCATTCAATATTTTTTCTAAGGCAGGGCCGAGAATGCCGCCTTGGAACGTGGCTGTCATATGGTTTTCGTCTAATTTTATTAGTTTATCCATATTCCTCAGGTTGAGTGATATTCGCAAACCCGGTTTTGACTTTAGATTGTCATTGGAAAGAGCTCCAACAACGTTCGAACCGCCACCAAAAGGCGTCAGTTGAATATTGTGCTCGTGGGCTTGCAATAAGATATAGTCGACCTCATCGTGCGTAGTAGGAGCGAGGACGGCATCGGGATAGGCAATTTGATCATTTTTAAGCACCCTTATGGCATCGAAATAGCTTTTTCCAAGTGCAACAAAAAGCCTGTCTTCTGTTTTAAAGCTGATTTTCTTTCCAGATAAAGAAGCGAAAATGTCCTTGATGGTTTCTTTATTTTTTTCAGTAACCTCCGTTATGTCAAACTTCTTCGGCGGAAGAAAGTCTTCAATGATTTTCGAATCCCAACGTTCTTCCAACATTGCCTTCATCTTTGGATACTCACTCAAATGTCTATGTTCTTTAGGGTCGCCCCATTTCCACCAATCTTGATTCATGCTTTTTTTATTCGAAATTAATGCTTGTTGATTAAATATTATAATTTCATGGAGAATGTAATGATGAATTAATCATTTTTATCATCATCAATGAACTTTTTCTACACCTACTTTAACAATTCTAAACTATCTAAATAGTACTGTAATTCATCTAGGTTCACGGGTTGTACGAATGGCTTTGTGCAGGCGATTCCTCCGGCGGCATTCGCGATATAAGCGGCATCCTCCAAGGAAAAGTCGGATAGCAATGCCATCAAAGCAGCAGCAATAACGGTGTCTCCCGCACCTGAAACGTCCACCATGTCAATTTTAAGGGCAGGAATAATGCCGGATTGACGACCATCGTTGAAATAGATTCCTTTTTCACCTAATGTAATCAGGAGGTTTTTATAGTGTATTTGGTCAAAAATATATTTTGCGGCTTCGTTCAAATCTTTTATTTGCGGCTTTACTTCTTTTTTCAGTGCATGCGATACTTCTTTGAGATTGGGTTTAAATAGATAGACATCCTTGTAAGAGAAGAAATCGTTGATTTTAGGGTCTACAGCTAATAATATGTTTTGTTTATTCAGCAGCTCCATGAAGGTAGGAATCGAATCCTGGTGAAAGATGCCTTTATTATAATCTTGTAGGATGGCAGCAATTGGTTTAGGGGCAAACTTTCTTTTCTTAAACAAAAGTTTTTGAAAATGTTCCCATTCTTCTCCATCAAGCGCTATAATGGTTTCCCGATCATAACGCATCAGTGGTTTTTTCTTATCAAAAAAGCGACATTTCTCGGTAGTAATTCGCCATGGGCTATTTAAAATCCTATCTGTATCAATCTGATATGCTTCATTTAATTCTTGAATGAGCTGTTTCCCTGAAAAATCATTTCCGACAATCCCGTGCAATAAGGGTGTTCCTTTCAGTTGCTTAATATTTACGGCGACATTTGCCGCTCCGCCGGGTGTCAACAACTCAATATCCCAAGTCAATACTGGCACACCGCTTTCCGGTGACATCCTTTCTACTTTTCCCTGAATAAACTTATCTAACATGAGATCACCGATAACTAGTATCGGTAAACCTCTGAACATTTCAAGCTGATACTTTTTCATGTCAGGCAAAAATACGGTTTTGCCAAGACTTTATTCAGATTCCTTTGTGTCTTCAAACAATCGCTTTAACCGAACCTCTCTGACCGGTTTAATGAGCAATGGTACTTTCTCGATATCAACCAAGCTGGTATCCAAACCGAACCATTTCTCCGGAGCGGCGGTAAAGTTCTTTAAGTTGATATACATATCCATTACTAATTGCTCCCAGAAGGGTAGGGCATTATCGGATGATAAAACCTCTTCTAAGATGATGTATTTAAAGTCGCCCGCTAAATTCGGTTCACGTAAGAGTGCATTGTATTTTGTTGCAATACTTAATTCATTGTTCTTCACTAAGTCATTGATAACATTTCTGAGATAAACATTGATTCTTTGCTGCACCCTAAAACCAAGTCGGAAGCTAACTTTTATAATATCGTCTTTCGCCAATTCAATCACTTTGTACTCCATTGTATAGGGTTCATCTGTTACATCGATGTGTACAAACCAATAGATATCGGCACGTTTTGGCTGTTTTTGTAGGATGGAATAAAATATCCTGAATTCTGCCTCATCATCTCTTTCTGCTCCGGACAAATACACCAGATTGGTTGCATATTTTGGCACTCCTTCGTCATTGCTTAAATCGATGAGTTGCTGCTTGAATTTATCTATTTTAATGGTTTTAACCAACCCTCTTTTGATGAGATGTGCATAGTACCAAACCGCCATTAATAATATCATGACAGAAGCAAGGAAAATAGTAACATAACCACCATGCATGAATTTCAAGAGGTTTGCCGTAAAGAATCCGACTTCAACAATTAAATATACAGATAAAAATAATCCTATAAGTATGGGGTTGACGCGAATTTTCTTGAGGTAAAAACTTAGCAACAATGTCGTCATGAGCATAGTTATGGTAATACTTAATCCATAAGCAGCTTCCATGTGTTCTGAACGCTTAAAGTATAGTACTACAAAAATACAACCCAACCAAAGGAAATTATTCGCATTATTGATAAATAGTTGACCCTTGACATCTGAAGGATATTTTACCTGAACCTTTGGGTAAAGATTCAAACGAATGGCTTCGCCGATAAGTGTAAATGTACCTGAGATAAGTGCCTGACTAGCGATAATGGCGGCTAATGTAGCGATGATAATTCCAGGAATTAAAAACCAGGATGGCATAATACCATAAAATGGATTGGTAGTAACATTATTACCAACGTTTTCTAAAAGATATGCTCCTTGACCTAAATAGTTTAAAACCAATGTAATCTTTACGAATATCCATGAGATACGAATATTCTTAATACCACAATGTCCTAAATCACTATAGAGTGCTTCCGCTCCTGTTGTACATAAGAATACAGCACCTAATAACGCAAAGCCTGAAGGATAATGAATCAATAAATTGATGGCATAAGTAGGAGAAAGTGCAAGTAAAACATCAGGATGTTTTACGATATAGCTAACACCTAAAGTTCCCAACATAAAAAACCATGTAAACATCACCGGCCCAAAGAATTTACCTACTGTTTGTGTACCAAAACGTTGGAAGAAGAAGAGGAATGAGATGATAGCAATAACAATAGGTACTGTCTGTATATTAGGAATGACTGCTTCAATACCTTCAATTGCTGAGCTTACAGAAATGGGTGGTGTAATCATCCCGTCAGCAATCAATGTACTTCCACCAATAATAGCTGGAATAATCAGCCACTTTTTCTTTCTGTTTTTAATGAGTGAATACAGAGAAAAGATTCCGCCTTCACCTTTATTATCGGCTTTAAGTGTTAAAAGCACATATTTGATGGTAGTTTGTATAGTAAGTGTCCAAAAAACGCAGGAGATGCCGCCTAAGACCAATTCTCTTGAGATGGGCATGCTTCCTACTATGGCCTTCATTACATATAATGGAGAGGTTCCAATATCCCCATAAATAATACCCATTGTCACTAAAAGTGTTGCAAATGTTACCTTATTTAAATGGTGATGCCCGTTACTGCCTTGCATGCTAACTATATTTGGTGACAAAATTAAAGAACTGCAAAGTATGGTGTTTCTTTTTGGTATTTTTTTTTACACATTTTATATTATTAAAACAATAAGGAGGGTTAATTTTTTGATTGACAGCTAGATATATATTAATGAATATTTTTTTCAATCAAATATTGCAAAAATCAAAATTAGGTTTGTATATTTGCACTCCGTTAGTAAAACGGTCGTTCTTAAACAAGTTTGCGGATGTAGCTCAGTTGGTAGAGCATCACCTTGCCAAGGTGAGGGTCGCGGGTTCGAGTCTCGTCATCCGCTCAGAAATGAGAAGGCTATTCTATTATGAAGCAGCCTTTTTTTATTTCTATAGTGTTGCCCTGGTGGTGGAACTGGTAGACACGCAGGACTTAAAATCCTGTGGCTATAATCGGCCGTGCGGGTTCGATTCCCGCCTGGGGTACTTTTAAAAGGTGTGTAGGCATTGCTTATACACCTTTTTTATTTTTATCGTAAAACTCCCTCGATTTAATAATTTTGTATCACAAAGTTTCTCAAAGAAGGCACTAAGAACACAAAGATGTTGTGGCAAAAAATGTAATGATTGATTTTATCAATGAATTGTTTTATACATTTGAGATAATATAGTTGTTCTAATACTAATTTCTCGCATAGGGATAGAGGAGCAACCATGTGCGACGAAAGCCCGACCTGTAAAGGATGCGCCTATACACAAAAATCAAATATTAAGTAAATTTTTTAAATTCAATTGAGATTATGCCCATTCCACATTTGTTAATGCGCTGACCCCATGTCTACTTTTACGCCTTTTTTCACACGCAATACAAATGCTAGCGGGATACATAAGAGGAAAAATATGCAGAGATACAAAAAGATATCGTGAAATGCCAGAATCGTCGATTGCTTGGTAATTTGTAAATCCAACACTTTAAAAGCCTGTTGTCTGGCTTGCTCCATGCTAAAGCCTTTTTGGATAAAACCCATGGTATATGCTTGTATCCGTTCTTGTGTTTCTGGGTCGTAAGGGGAGATATTGGGTACTAAAATCGCTCTATGCACCATAGAAAATCTTTCCATCATCAAAGATACGATGGCCACTCCGAAAGATCCGCCCAACTGTCGCATCATCGCCGTTATACCGGATCCGAAGGGTATTTCGTGCGGTTCTAACGTGGATAAGGCAACAGTAGTTAAGGGTACAAATAAGAATGCCAATGCCACGCCTCGCCATATCAACGGCCAATAGAAAGTATCACTACCACTGTCGGGATTCATCGCCATACCCAACTGATAACAGAACAGTACGAAGATAAAAAATCCAAATATCATCATAATCTTTGGATTAAAGCCTTTTTCAATGCCTTTACCAATAAATGGCATGCAAAATACAGTGGCCAATGCACCCGGAATCAGGCTCAACCCTGTTTTTGTAGCGGAGAAACCTAATATCTGCTGCACAAATATCGGATAACAAAATACAGAGGCATATAAACCAAACCCTAAAATAAAGGAAAGGAAGGAACCCATCCCCAAATTAAAGTTTGAAAGATTGCTCAACTTTACCACGGGATGCTCAAAAGTGAGCTCTCTCCAAATGAATAAAATAATGCCAATGACCGCGATAAAGGTAAATATGGTAATGAATGAGGAGTTGAACCATTCTTTCTCATTGCCTTGTTCTAAAATCAACTGCAAGGAACCAACCCCAACAATTAGTAATACGATGCCAATCCAATCGACTTTGTTAGCCGGAATTTTTTCTCCTTCGTAGGCAGAATTTTCAATATAATTAAGTGTTAGAATGGTAGCGATAATGCCAATTGGAACATTCACATAAAATATCCACGGCCACGACATATTGTCGATGATCCAACCGCCAATGGTCGGTCCCAATGTTGGCCCCATTACGACACCCATACCGAAGATGGCACTTGCCATGCCATGTTCTTCTTTTGGAAAGGTATCAAATAAAATGGCTTGCGACGTAGCTAATAATGCGCCGCCACCAATACCTTGTAAGAACCTGAACAATACTAACTCCCAAATATTCTGTGAATGTCCACATAAGAAGGAGGCTATAGTAAATATCACCACTGATGCTGCAAAATAATTCCTTCTGCCAAACTGTGTAGACAGCCAACTGGTCATGGGAACGATGATGACGTTGGCAATAGCATAGGCAGCAATTACCCAACTCACCTCGCCAAGTGTCGCACCAAGATTACCCATCAATTGTGTAATGGCAACATTGACGATAGACGTATCTATCAGTTCCAATAAAGAACATAAGATAACTGTTAACGTAATAATCCACTTTTTTGCGCCTTTTGCTGCCATTTATTTGTCTGTTATGAGTGCTTAGTTGATTTTTACCGTTGCTTTCACATTCATACCCGGGCGTATGGTGATATTGTCTTTATTCTCTGTAATGAGAATTTTTATGGGTACTCTTTGTACCACCTTAACGAAGTTACCACTGGCATTATCAGGAGGTAATAAAGCAAATTTCGCACCTGTTGCAGGAGAAATGGATTGCACCTTACCTTTTAATTTTTTCCCTTTAAATGCATCTATTTCAATATCCACCTCTTGCCCTTCGCGCATTTTTTCTACTTGTGTTTCTTTGAAATTAGCAATTACCCACAGGTCTTGGGTTTTGTCGTTGACGATTGCTCCCAAGCTTTGTCCCGGTTGGATAAACTGTCCTATTTGCACATTTTTCTTAGAAATTTTTCCGGAAGCAGGTGCCAGTATAAACGAGTAGGTATAGCTCAGTTTCGCCATTTCTAGGTCTCCTCTTCTGGCCTTCACACCGGCCTCTGCAACAGCGATATTTTCTGCTGTAGCATTTGACACTTCTGAGCTGGCGGCGCTCTGATTATAGCTGACGGCTTGTTGCTTCTTTGAAATCTCTTTTTGTTTCTGCAATATTTCTAATTGCTTTTCTGAAGCTTCCTTCTCGGCTTTAATACCATCGAACACCTGTTGTGTTACCGTACCTTCTGCAAGCAGATTTGAGAAGCGCTTATAGTCTTCATTGGCTTTCCAAACCCTGATTTTTGCCGCTTCGATGGCTGCATCCTGTGCATCAACACCTGCCTTTGCAACATCAATACCGGACTGTGCTGTTTTGCTGTTTGCCTTTGCTGCTTTAACATTTGCTTTCACAACGTTTACATTGGCGATAGCGTTTTCTACAGCTGCTTCAGCCTGCTGAATTCTAATGAGGATATCTCTGTTGTCTAAAACCACTAAGGTATCGCCCATTTCTACCATTTGATTGTCGGAGAAATTGACTTGTGTAACATAACCCGGCATTCTTGGTATTAATGGGTTGATATTGCCGTCAATTTGTGCGTTATCGGTACTGATATGGTTTTTGTTAAACTGCCAGTTCGTATAGCCGTACCATGCACCAAAACCCAGTACTCCTACTAATATAATTGGGAAAACAATCTTCTTGATGCTTCCGCCCTTACTTTGTTGAATTTCCTCTGTCATTATTTGTCTTTTAATTTACCAGTTGCTTTTAATAATTTATAATATGCCAATTCTGAATCAGTTTTTGCGGATGCTAGGCTCATTTGTGCCTGTATTACTAAAAGGTCAGCATCTAATACATCTGAAATCGTGGCTAGCTGATTTTTAAACTTACTCGTCATCATTCTTTGATTTTCTTCGGCTTGGGTAACGGCCTTCTGTGCCAGTGCGATGCGTTCTTTGGATTGGTTGAATTGAAGGTATGCCTGATTTACTTCCATTTTTATCATGTCTTCTAATCCTTCTGCCCCAATTTCTGCCAAAGAGGCGTTTATTTTCGCATTGTTTACATTATTCTTATTGGTATATAAACCGGTTATATCCCATGTGAAACCCACTCCAAAATCCCAACTGGGTGTATATTTTGCCTCAGGTGGGAAATTGCGCTGATTGGGGTTGGCAACCATATAATTGCCACTCATATAAAATTGAGGGTAATAAGCACCTTTTTGTATTTTTATCGAATTCTCAGCAACTTGCGAACGTATTTGTTGCGCCTGTAAGTCCGACCTGTTTGCAAAAGATTCTGATAGGAAATATGCCAGATTGCCTTCTTCCTTGGTGCTGTATAATGCTGTTGTATCAATTTCCAAATAAGTAGTATCTGCCAATCCTAGCAAGATATTAAAATTATAATTTGCTATGGCTCGATTGGTCTCCAACTCTAGTTTATTCAATTCTATATTCGATTTTTGGAGTTCTACTTTTAAAATGTCATTCTGGGTAGCCATGCCATTGTTTTTGAGGTTGTTGACATCCTTCAATCGACTTTCTACCATCTTTAATGACTCTTCTAATACGGAGGAGGAAAGTTCAATTTTATACATATTGTAATAGGTATTCACAACATTCATGAATACTTCTGTCTTATCTTTGTCAACATCTAATTGCGATGCTTCCACTAATAATTGATTGCTTCTAAGTGCTGTAAACCCACGCAAACCGGTAAATAATGGTTCGGTAAATCCAATTCTGAAGAAAGATGTATTTGGCAAGTTGGGATATAAAATGGTGGCTGGCGCCGGGGGAGGAGCAAACTGTACTTTAAACTCTTCTATACTGCTCAATCTACGATACTCTGCCTGAAAATTCACCCTCGGCAACATAAGATTTATGATTTCTTTTTCTTTATCTTCTGCCAACTCCACTTTTGCGAGTGCTACTTTTAATTGTTTATTGTTTTGCAATCCCAATTGAACGGCTTCTTGTAGTGAAATGACTTTCTGCGCATGTGTACATACCGAAAAACTCCAGAAAACGATAATAAATATGGTAACTTTCTTCATCTTCAATTCTTTAAATGCGATGCCAAGACTGACACCAAGTGCTTTTTAAGTCTATTTTTATATTTTTCTCCGTAAATATTTTCATTATCGGGATTGCCATGTAGCATCCTTAAACTTAGGTAGGGCATTGTAGTAATTTGTGAAATCGTGCCAATAATCGACATGATGGTAAGTTCAATGTCAACATCAGGGCGGAACTCGCCCTCATTAATGCCATTCTGAATAGCTTCCTTGAAAAATCCAGCATTTGTCAAAAGGATATCTGCGATGGCATCATTGCTGTCGGAGCGCTGCATGAGTCCTAACTCCCGTTGTATGATTTTATGGAACTGGTGTTTCTCAAAGATTCTGTCGACATATATCGTGGCATAAGCAGACAGTTGTTCAAAATAGCTTTTTTTCTCGTACTTCAATTGATTCAATTTCTCCCTGAATTCTGAAGCTCTTTTTTCGAGTAGCGCTCTAAACAATTGCTCTTTCGAACCATAATAATATGCTATCATGGCAATATTCACCCCTGCTTCTGCTGCTAACGCCCTCGTAGAGGTGGCATCAAAACCATGCTCTGCGAATAATTTCTCCGCTGCCAGCAATATCTGCGCTTGTTTATCTGTTTTGAGCAAATCCATAAACGAGTACAAAATTAATCAATCGATTGATTGATTTTTATGAATAAAATGTTAAGAAGCATCTGACTATTACATGAACGGGGACTTAAAAAGATTGGGATAACAGATGAAAGGAATTATCTTTGATTACCAATTATTCTTACAATTATTCCAGACCTAAAATAATTTTCAATTTTATCCAATTCTTCTTCATTATACTTTCCGGAAAATTTGATATGAAATTTTGAAATTGCTTCATCAATATATTTTTTGGCTGCAACAGTATCAATATCATTACGAATATTCCCATTTATATAATAACCATTCGTATAAATTGTATTGTCTATTTTTAACACAAGTAGTTGAATAATATTGTAAAAATGTTTTATATCTCTTACCTTATCAAGAGCAATATTAAACGCAACACACGAATCAAGTTTAACTAAATTGTATTCATTTATAGTGATTTTACCTGCCTGTAAGTTTTGACTCGACAAAACTGATACAATTTTAGACTTACTTAATGTACAATCTGAATTATAAGCACTTTTTGTACCCTTGCAAGCGTATAAAAACAAAGTTAAGATACCCAGTTTAATTATTTTTTTCAATGTTTTGCCGTTTTTATTTTACATTTATCCTTCATTCCATACACTACTTTATACAATCCATACGATAATTAAATATTGGACTGTACAGCAATATTATACTATCAAATGAATGCTTATTTATTGTCTGGTAGTCAAGCGTAGAATCTGCAATCAAATAGGAAAAATCCTCTAACTGATAATTATACTTCCTCATGAGATAGATATCTGTATCACCAAATATCTTAATTTTTTCTGTTTCTGATAAAACTTTGAGATTATTATTCAGGCTAAATTCTCTAAAGTACATTTTGTTTTTAAATCGATTCTTATCATTAAGTTCCAAATCCCACATGAGCAATGTATCACATGTATTTAACCTTATCATGTCTTCAGTTATACAGGAAAGCTTTGTATTTGAGATTATCGTATCAATTCTATGAATTGTCTTATTGCGATCTATATACTTCCATAAAGTATATAGACCTAAAAAGCAAAATAAAAGTACATAATAAAAATTCTTAGTCATCACCGAAAATCCAATTTCTTAACTTGTTAAAAAAAATATATATCCCATCACTCAAATATTTTATCCCACCTCTGCTCATTATTATATTCCATACCTGTCAGCGGATAATCTGTTTCATACAAATATCCAAATATTTGTTTAAATTTGGTATTGCAAATGTACTTCATGAGTTTTTCTTTGGTGTGGTAAATGATTTCTATTGGGTTTAAATCTTTAATCAAACATCCATCCTCCTAAATCTTTTGATAGATAAATAGTTATAAGAAGTATAAAAGATACTATCCAAATTAAATAATAATTCTTGTTTAATCTTAACTTAGTATTAAAAAGACTTAAAATTGAGTAAGGAATAAAAAAACAAAAGACTGGATATTTATCAATTAGATAAAACATTGTTCGAGAAAAAAAATTATAAATTGACACGCCATCTAGTGTATCATAAAATGGATTATAGTCACTCTCAACTGTAGCAAATTCGCCTAACTTTATAGATGCCATTATATAATAGGTAAAAAAGACAATAACAGGAAGTACTGACAATAAGCTGAGCAACTTACCTATGATTTTCATTATTTTGATGGCTTTCATACTCATCCTTTATGGTATAACAAATACAATTCCTTTGGCTTTATAGATAATTTCTATTGAATCTTAAGAACTAATAAAACATCCAGTCTAATAAATTTGATAAATAAATGGCTATTAAAAGAATAATGGAAATTATCCATATCAAATAATACTTCCTCTCCAATCTTAATTTAGGTAGGAAAATACTTAAAATAATATATGGTATAAAATACAAAGGTGTTAAATAATAAACTAAGTAGGCAAATGTTAAAGTAAAAACATCGTATAATGTTCCCCCTTTAAAAAAAACATCATAAAATGGATTATAGTCACTCTCAACTGTAGCAAATTCGCCTAACTTTATAGATGCCATTATATAATAGGTAAGAAAGACAATAACAGGAAGTGCTGACAATAAGCTGAGCAACTTACCTACAATTTTCATTATTTTGATAGCTTTCATACTCATCCTTTATGGTTATAGTTTTTCATCTTATGTCTTTGGTAACGTAA
>JAIBAX010000059.1 GCA_019694955.1 Chitinophagales bacterium
GTTTATGCAAAAGTGACTAATAAGTTGCTTTCAAATGTACATAGTCCTTTGGATACTATGTAAAACCATTCCTTTTAGTACATTTGGATATTATCGAGCGGAAGTACATTGCGTCGGAATGTTTGTTTCGATTCCGCACAAATGCGATTTTTTTGGTAGTTTATTTTAATTAAATATTTGAAGACTGTTATTAATCCTCGTCCCGATATAACGACGGTTCACAGACCACCATAGATAAGTAAAGCATAAAAAGTGAATTACGCTCATCTAATGTGTAATCTGGATTAATGATACTAAAAACTTACCACTAATATCTTCCAACAACTCCACCGCACCAGGGATTGCAGCGGTATCCTTTTTTGCGTTTTGCGATGTGCGTCATTCGTCCTGCGACATTTTAAGATTGCGATAATTCTTTTGGTTGACTTCTGTAAGGCAAAAAAGATACAAGCGGAAAGCCCGCCCGGGTGCCATTATGCGTTTTGCGATGTGCGTCATTCGTCCTGCGACTTTTCAAAACTTTGAAGATTATCTTCTTACTTTGATGCCCCACACGAATTCCCACTCGGAGACGATAACGCCTGCTTTATTTAAACCTACTGTTTCTATTACTACATTCACTCCTTCGCCCGTTTTAAGGGTGTTTTGTATGGCTGTATCAAAGTCTTTACCTTGCTTGAATACGAAGGTGGTGACATCGGTCGCCGTTTTAACAAATTTGGCATTGCAGCTCAACACGTATGTTGAAATATTTTCCTCATAGTCGTGCAGTTTCATTTGTAAAACGATGCCGCTCGCCATTTCGGCAGCCATCCCTTGAACCGCCCAATAGGTGCTGTTGAAGGGGTTTTTGTTCAAGAATTTATAAGGGACGGTCACCTTTGACTGCTCGTTATCGAGTTCTAGGATTTTCATTTCTGAAAGGGCAGCCATGGGAAGTTTTGCCACCATTGCCGACCTGAATTTTAGAGGGGAAAGCATGAACTTTCTAAATGCTTCCCCATTTTTAAATAGCTTACTCATAGTATTCTTTTAAATGGTGTCCGATTAAAATATTTTTTGATTATTCTAATTATTAAACAATTGATTATCAATGCATTTTCTTATTAAATATTGGTAATTTTAAAAACTGTCTGGTATCATTAAAAATTTCCTTAATAACGTTAATATCTTTCAATGATTGGCGGATATAGTGATAATATAAAGTATAAGCATTGTTGAATAATTTTGTACCAATTGTAACTATTTGATTTTCATGCTAAATATTTGTCACTTTTTTGTCTTGATACAAAAAAGTAACCAAAAAAAATCAAGACATCCCGATTGATATCGGGACGCTCCACGCCTCAACAACCCACGCTCGCCGCCGATTTTTGTCATGCCCACGCACCTTTTTATTTTTACCGGACAACAATGCATTCTTTTAAATAGTGGCGGCTAATTTGCTGGCTTGTTCGATGGCTCTTCTTGCATCCAACTCGGCAGCAACATCTGCACCGCCAATGATATGTACTTTTTTACCTAATGCCACCAAAGGTTCTTGCAAGTCTTTCAGTGACAACTGCCCCGCACATACTATTATATGGTCGCACGCCAATACTTGCTCTTTTTTGTCCTTGTCTTTATAGTGCAAGCCCATATCATCAATTTTGATATATTCGACGCCGTCAATCATTTTGACTTTCTTTTTTGCCAAGGTGGCTCTGTGGATCCATCCGGTAGTTTTCCCCAGTTTTGCACCCACCTTACCTGCTGTTCGCTGGAACATGGTCACTTCTCTCGGGGAAGGATGTACAACAGGCTTTATGCCTTTAATGCCGCCCATTACGGAATAATTTTCCTGAACGCCCCACTCTTTCATCCATTCTTGGGGGTTGAGTGCGGTAGATTCGCCTTCATGTGTGATGAATTCAGCCACATCGAAACCGATACCGCCTGCACCGATAACGGCGACTTTCTTTCCCACTTGCGCTTTGCCTTTTAAGACATCTAAATAGCTCAATACTTTAGGATGGCTGGCTCCTTCCACGCCAAGCTTTCTTGGGACGATTCCTGTTGCCAATACCACTTCGTCAAAGTCTTTCAGGTCTTCAGCGGTTACACGTTTGTTTAACTGCAAATTGACGCCTGTAATTTCTATTCTTTTGGAAAAATAGCGAAGTGTCTCATAAAATTCCTCTTTGCCGGGAATCAGCTTCGCCAGGTTGAACTGTCCGCCGATTTGTGCTTCTGCATCAAATAGCGACACTTGATGTCCACGTTCTGCGGCATGTGTAGCAAATGCCAATCCGGCAGGTCCTGCGCCTACAACTGCTATTTTCTTCTTATTTGATGTCGGCGGGAAGTTTAACTCTGTTTCATGTCCGGCTCTTGGGTTCACCAAGCAGGTCGATATTTTGTTTTTAAACGTAAAATCCAAACATGCCTGATTGCAGGCGATGCAAGTATTTATTTCGTCTGACTTATCGGCAAATGCTTTATTGACGAAATCAGGATCTGCTAGGAAAGGTCGTGCCATGGAAATCATATCTGCTTCACCGTTGGCGACAATTTTCTCCGCAACTTCGGGTGTATTTATCCGGTTACTGGCAACGATGGGAATGCTCAGTTCCTTTTTTAGGCGTGCTGTCAATGGAACAAAAGCGGCCCTTGGTACAGAGGTGGCAATGGTAGGAATCCGTGCTTCGTGCCAACCGATGCCTGAATTAATTATGTTTACACCTGCTTTCTGCAATTCTTTCGCCAAAAGCACCACTTCATCCCAAGTACTGCCGTCGTTGATAAGGTCTATCAACGAAATTCGATAGACGATGATAAAATTATTGCCGCAGTACTTTCTTACGGCGCGCACTATCTCTAATGGGAAACGCATTCTGTTTTCAAAGCTACCTCCCCATTTGTCAGTGCGTTTATTGGTGTGCAGGGCAAGAAATTGATTGATAAGGTAACCTTCTGAGCCCATGATTTCTACGCCATCGTATCCGGCTTCCTGTGCGAGTGCGGCTGCTTTTCCATAATCATTGATGGTGTCTCTTACAAAAAAATCCAATAACGGCCACGCTCTAAATGGAGAAATGGGTGATTTTGTCAGAGACGGCGCTACCGCCCAAGGACTATAAGCATACCTTCCGGCATGTAATATCTGCATGACAATTTTACCACCCTCTTTATGTACGTTATCCGTAATAATCTTATGCTTTTTGGCGGTTGATTTTGCGTTCATGGCTTCCGCAAAAGGCTTAACACCTCCAACAAAATTGGGAGAAACGCCCCCGGTAACAATCAAACCAACACCACCACGTGCCCGTTCACCATAGAATGCGGCTCTTTTTTCACTATTCTTATCTGTTTCTTCTAAGTTAGTGTGGATAGAACCCATTAAGAATCTATTTCTAATAGTGGTAAAACCCAAGTCCAGCGGTTGTTCCAAATGTGGATATTTGCTCATAAGTTTTCTAGTTAATTTTTCAATGCATGCATAGCAAATATGCAATTTTAAGTTATCATTTAAGAAAAAAGCGTATTACATTTAAGTTAAATTGAAAAAGCATATTTAGCCTGAACCGAAATTCGGTGTTAGAAGAAAATATCAAACATTAGGCACTCAAAACTTTACTTACCGCAATTCTTTTTCAGTTCAATTGCTGCTTGTGAATAACCAAAATTCTGTGCTTTTTCCAAATCTAGGCATCCTGAAGTTTGGTTATTCTGTGCTATTTTGCAGAGCCCTCTATAATAATAGGCTTCTCCATTGCTATTATTTTTTACGATAAGGCTGGTAAAGTCCTTTTCTGCATCAGCATAATTTTGGGTTTTATAATAAGACATTCCACGACCATAGTATGCTTCTATATAAGTAGGTTTTATCATGATGCAGAAGTTGAAGTCTTCTTTCGCACTAAAAAAATCGTTGAGTTCGAGTTTAGCCATTGCTCTTCCGTAGTATGCGAGATGGTTCTCCGGTTTTAGTGCAATAACGGAAGTATAATCGACCACGGCGCCCAAGAAATCTCGTTTGGCATATTTGCAAAATCCTCTACAGTACAATGCCCGCCAGTCATCGGGACTTAAAGAAACGGCTTTTTCAGCTATTGTTACTGCATCGCCATACTTGCCTGCTTCGATAAGTATATATGATTTGAGGATTAAATAGTCTTTATTATTGGGGTCTTCTTTAAGGGCTTTGTTGACAAAACCCAATGCAGCGCCGATATCACCTTTTGCATATTGGATATTTGCCTGTTCAAAATAAGTAAATGAACTATTATCGTTCAACACTTTTACCGGGGCAATGATTTCATAGCCTTCTGAAAAAATAATCGTGTCCTGTACTAAAGCAGATTGACTGAAACCCAATTCAATACAACCTATGGCGAACAAGCAAGTGAAAATATATCTCAAAATCAAACATTATTTATAACAAAAGTACAACTAAAGATCTACAATTAAAACCTAAAACATGTTTATGTGGATGCATCAACCTCGGAGGTTGGGCGCATTATGCCAGATGGTTTTTTTGCGAATTTTTCATAATAAGTTAATTATCAACACCTTAAACGGCAATGCATCGATAAAATCAACCCTCGAGGTTGCACCAGATAATAATTTCTTTAATTACAGTCTTAATCCTAATCTTTATCTTTGCCCATATTGTTTTTTATGAAGATCTCATTAAACTGGTTAAAAGACTATTTAGACTTCCAACTCAATACTGAAGAAATCAAATTTCTTCTTACAGACATTGGGTTAGAAGTCGAAGGCATTGAATTACAAGAAACTATAAAAGGTGGCTTAAGAGGTCTGGTGGTTGGCGAAGTAATGGAAGTCCAAAAACATCCGGATGCAGATAAGCTAAATATCACGCAAGTAAATATTGGTACTGATTCGCTCTCACAAATTGTTTGTGGTGCGCCAAATGTTGCAAAAGGGCAAAAGGTGATTGTAGCCCTACCGGGTGCCACCCTCTACCCTACCGTTGGTGACGCTTTCACCATAAAGAACGCTAAAATAAGAGGTGTCGAATCCTTCGGAATGATTTGTGCCGAAGATGAAATTGGTCTTGGGAATGGTCATGATGGCATCATGGTCTTAGAAGAAGAGGCGCCAGTGGGCTTGCCTGCTGCCACCTATTTTGACATCAAAGAGGATTATCTAATTGAAATTGGTCTTACTCCCAACCGTAGTGATGCCAATTCACATTTTGGTGTTGCCAGAGACTTAAAAGCAGCTTTAAATTTTCGCAATAAAGACAGTAAGGCTTTATGTTACCCAACAACTTATCATGGCAAAACGGGCAACACTCTTCCCATCGAGATAGCATTAGAGCAGCCAAGTGATTGTCCTAGGTATTCAGGTGTTTGCATCAGTGGTATAACGGTAAAAGAATCGCCAGATTGGCTAAAGAATAGGTTGCAATCTATTGGAATTCGTGCTATTAACAATATTGTCGACATTACGAATTATGTCCTTTTTGAAACGGGACAACCTTTACATGCCTTTGATTATGATAAGATTGCGGGGCAGAAGATAGTTGTTAGAGCCGCAAAATCCGGTGAAAAATTCATTACCTTGGATGGCATCGAAAGAACTTTATTGGGAACTGAATTGATGATTTGCAATGAACATGGACCTATGTGTATAGGTGGTGTGTACGGAGGTTTAGATGCTGGTGTTAGTTTACAAACGGTAAATATTTTCTTAGAATCAGCGTATTTCAGCGCCTCTTCCATCCGAAAGACTGCCACGATGCATGGGTTAAAAACGGATGCCGCCACTCATTTCGAAAAAGGTACAGACCCTAATGCTACGATGCATGTACTCAAAAGAGCGACACAACTCATTATCGACATTGCGGGAGGGGCGGTTGCTTCTTCTTTTATGGATATAGGAACAACATCTTTCGATTCATTTCAGGTAGCGGTAAAATGGGAAAAAATCACTTCTCTTACCGGATTAGCCATCGCCAAGGAAGATGTTATTCAGATTTTGGGACAGTTGGATATACAAATCAGCCAACAGGATGAAGATACCTTTACAGCATTGGTGCCTCCCTATCGGGTAGATGTCCGCAGGGATGTAGACATCATTGAAGAGGTTCTCAGGATATATGGCTTCAATCAGGTGCCTATTCCATCAAAAATAAATGCATCCGTAAATTTCTCCAAAGGAATAGAGATGAATGCCTTCAGGAATACGCTGGCCAACCACTTGGTGGGTATTGGATTTCAGGAAATGATGGCCAATTCCGTGAGTAAATCCAAATACTACCATGGTGAACATCGAGAAACTTTAGTGCCACTTCTCTCCAGCATCAACGTTGAATTAGACATAATGCGTCCCACCATGCTTTGGTCGGCGTTAGAAGCGGTAGGTTTTAATATCAACAGGAAAAATATACATTGCAAATTCTTTGAACTTGGAAAGACGTATTTAAAAACGGACAGTACGTACCATGAATCTGAAAGTTTATCATTGGTAGTAAGTGGGTCACAGCATCCTACGAATTGGCGGACACAAGAAAAACCGGCAGATTTTTTCTATTTAAAAAGTATTGTACAGAATTTATTAAACAAACTGGGCATTGAAAATCCGGATATTTTAGAGTGTGATGAAGAGGGTTTAGAATATTCTATTGAGTTAAGTAAGCAAAGAATTCCGTTGGTGAGGATTGGAAAAGTGGATCAAAAGGTAGCTAAACAATTTGACATAAAGCAAGCTGTTTTCTTCGCTGATATCAAATTGGAACAATTATTGAGGGTTTATAAAACGGTAAAAGTAAAATACAAGGAAGTACCAAAATTCCCTTCTGTGAGGAGAGATTTAGCACTTTTATTGGAAAAAAACACGACTTTTGCACAAATTCAACAAGTTGCAAACAAAATTCTTAAAAAGAATTTAATAAATATAGATTTGTTTGATATTTTTACAGGAGAGAAAATTGGAACAGATAAAAAATCCTATGCAGTAAGTTTTATTTTCCAAGATGCAGAAAAGACCTTGGTAGATAAAGATATAGATGCATGGATGAATAAGTTAATGGAACACTTAAAAACCGAATTAAATGCAGTTGTCCGTTAATTATTAACAAGTATGGAAAAAATAGAAGACAAAATAGACAGTATAGTTAGTAAGTTGCAGAAAGTTTTGGAAAACAACAAGAGCTTACAAAAAGAAATCGTAAGTATGAAGACGAAGTTAGATTCTGAAACAACTAAGAACAACGATTTACAAAACAAATTAAAACAATTAGAACAGAAACTGAAAGAAGGAAACGCAGGAGCAGAAATAGGAATATCTGACAAGGAGAGAGTACATATCAAGCGTAAAATAAAAGACTATATCACAGACATTGATGGATTTCTGGACAAATTAGCAGTATAGCATGGCAGACGAAATGGTAAATATCAACGTAGTAATCGGTGACAGACCTTACAGACTGAAGATAAATCAGGAAGAGGAAGAGAAAGTACGCGATATTGCTAAATCTATCAATGATAAAATAAAGGAATACACGCAAATTTTTTCATCTAAAGACAAACAGGATTTTTTAGCGATGATTGCCTTGCAGAATGGCATGGAGGCAATGAAAACGAAATCATCTCCCGCGTTAGAATCGCCTGAAGACTTTGAAAATATTGCACAACGCTTAGGTCAATTAGAAGAACTCTTGGACTTAGTCATCGACCGTTAACATTTTTGTATCCTGTTATTGTATAACTAATTTAATAACAGGCAAGTGGGAATAGGAATCACCGCAATCATTGGTATTGCAACACTCGTGA
The DNA here is from genome assembly GCA_019694955.1 of Chitinophagales bacterium. GTDB lineage: Bacteria > Bacteroidota > Bacteroidia > Chitinophagales > JADIYW01 > JADIYW01. Next base: position 7,782 of record JAIBAX010000059.1, read on the forward strand.
TAGGTTTCTTTGTAGGAAAGCTACTCACCAAAGGTAATGTTGACCAGCAATTGGCAGCAGCTAAAGCAACAGAAGAAAAAGCAAAAAAGGATGCTGAATCCTTACTTTCAGATGCAAAAAGAAAATCTGAAAACATCCTTCGCGAAGCGCAAACAAATGCAGAAAACACCAAAAAAGAGAAAATGTATGAAGCAAAAGAACATTTTCTCAAACTAAAGGAAGAGCATACCAAAGAAATCGCCGAGAAGGACCGCCGCATCATCGAAAATGAAGGCAAGCAGAAAGCTAAAGAACAATCTCTGAATGCCAAGATGGAAAACTTTAGCAGGAAAGAGAAGGAAATGGATGAGCTTAAAGATCAACTCAACGCCCAATTAGAAGTAGCCCGTAAAAAAAGAGAAGACCTGGACAAGGCACATGAAGCCCATATCCAACAACTTGAAAAGGTGGCTCAGTTATCCGCAGAAGAAGCAAAAGCGCAACTGGTGGAGTTGTTGAAAGACAAAGCACGCACAGATGCCATGGCACATATCAAGATGGTGATGGATGAAGCACAATTGAAAGCGAACAAAGAATCTAAGAAAATCATCATACAAAGTATCCAGCGAACTGCTGCGGAAGTTGCCATTGAAAATACCGTTTCTGTATTCAACCTCACCAGTGACGACCAAAAGGGACAGATTATTGGTAGAGAAGGTAGAAATATCCGTGCCTTGGAAGCGGCTACTGGTGTAGAAATTATCGTTGACGACACACCGGAAGCCATCATCATTTCCGGCTATGATGCCTATAGAAGAGAAATCGCCCGTTTATCCCTTCAAAGATTAGTCAGTGATGGAAGAATTCATCCGGCACGTATCGAAGAAGTTGTTGCAAAAACGGAAAAGCAACTAGAGGCACAGATATTGGAAATTGGAGAAAGAACAGTAATCGACCTAGGCATACATGGATTACATCCTGAACTTATTAGGATTGTCGGAAAAATGCGTTTCCGTTCTTCATACGGTCAAAACTTATTGCAACATAGCCGCGAGGTAGCCAATCTTTGTGCACTCATGGCTTCAGAACTGGGATTGAATGCGAAAATGGCAAAAAGAGCCGGTCTTCTGCACGATATTGGAAAAGTATCTGACGAAGATCCAGAGTTATCACATGCGCTCCTTGGTGCAAAATTGTGCGAAAAATATGGCGAGCATCCTTCTATCATCAATGCCGTTGGTGCGCACCATGACGAGATGGAAATGACTTATATTATCTCTCCTATCATCCAAGCGTGTGATGCCATCAGTGGAGCAAGACCGGGAGCAAGAAGGGAGATTTTAGAATCTTACCTAAAACGTATCAACGAACTTGAAACATTGGCACTAAGCTATCAAGGTGTTAACAAAGCATACGCTATTCAAGCCGGACGTGAGCTTCGCGTTATCGTAGAAAGCGAAAAAGTAACCGACAAGGAATCTGAAGAAATGTCGTTTAAAATAGCACAACAGATTCAGGACGAAATGACCTACCCTGGACAGGTAAAAGTTACCGTCATCAGAGAACTCCGATCGGTAGCAGTAGCTAAATAATATATCAATTTTTGGTTGAAACGCTTGCTTTGTCAAGCGTTTTTTTATTTTTTTTAGGAGAATTTATAAAAAAATTCGCATGTGTTTTGAAAAATCAATCATTACCGATATATTTACCTACTGTTAACCAAAAATCAAAACCATGTTAAGAAATTACAAAAAACTTCTAATCCTCATTGGATGTATGGTTGTTTTCTTCGGCAACCTTTCTGCACAAGACAGTTTAAAATTAGACCTGACGGGCAAAGAGATTAAATTCTATCGCAAACAAGCTATGGACGAGTTTCATGAAAAGATGAAAAGGGTATCCACGATGCCATATTCCGACAATGGTTGGTATGCAAGAATGCATGTTGGCTATGGATTCCCTTTTTTAACTACAGCACTAAAGTCTCCCATTGAAGCTTTAGGAAGTAGTATTTTTATTCAAACGGCCAGCGGTGAAATCAGCGAAAAGGCCAATATTACCAATCTTGGTGGTGGTGTAAGAACGGGTGTTTCAATTGGAAAACATTTCAATCCATACATCGGTTTAGAATTTATGTTCAACTATTCACGTTTTGATGCTATAACTTTTTCAGAAATACGCACACCTGGATATAAAAGCCTAATTAGAGTGGGTCCCAGAGATTTCTCTATCTCCCCTCAACTTACTGCCACCTTGCCAAATATCAGAAATTTCTACTTTACTTTAAAAGTAGGACCCTATTTTCCTTTAGGTGGTTATGCCGATTTCAAAGCAGATATCGACGATAGCGACGGTGGGTTACTTCCTTTAATTGCGGAAAACACTGCACTGGGACCTATTATAAATCTTTTGGATGATTATGAAGTCTTACCGCCAATTCTTCATGCATTGGATTATAATACTAAAGTAAATGCAACAGGAAAAGTAAAATTTATTGAAGAAGGAAATTTAGGTGCCTCTTTGAAAAACACCATAGGTATTACTACAGCATTAGAGGTACGCTATCAATTTACACCTGCAGTAAGCATCTTTACTGAGGCTAGGTTTACAGGATATCATGTTACATTAGCAGATTTAACCCTTGACCAATTGAAAGGGAAAGTCAAAGTACTTGGATTAGAACTAGATCCTAATGAATTGATTTCATATGGCACCTTGAATGTAGATTATGTTGACGAGCTGACAGAAAATTCTAATAATCCTAAGACAAATCCCGACGGCTACAATCCCGATGAGCGTACAGAAGAGCTTGGCTCAAGAGAAAGTACCAGTGCCATTCTTGTAAACTTCGGGATTCAACTAGACATTCCCAAAATCCAAAGAAAAGAAGATAAGAGGATAATCAAAAGAAACAAAAAAACAGAAGGATTGAATTTTTAAGCTTATCTATAAATTGAAATAGTAAAGTCCGGTTAATCCGGACTTTTTTTATATATGCTAAAGGACAGCTCAGTCTCTTTATATAGCCTATTTTCGCTTATTCTTCGTGTTCCTTTGTGCTGCTCTGAGTGCCTTCGTGATATAATGTTTTAGGGACTTTAATAGATGATTAATGTATCACAAAGTTTCACAAAGAAGTCGCAAAGACCCCAAAGGATATTCTTCCAAATCTAAAGTTCAAACCCTTTAAAAATTTGCGGAATTTGTTCATCGTATAAAGTCTTAAACTCAGGAGCATATGTTAAAGTGAGAGAAACCATTTCATAATGTCCGTAATCCAAGAGCATTTTCTCATAAAAAACTTGCCCATCCGGATTTATACCACTCAAAATAAAATATAGTGGCTTCTTGAGTTGATAAGATATTTTGCAGCCTTGCTTTTTTGCTTGAAACAACTTGTCGAAATACTCCATAACTTCCTCTTCATTGAGTTCCATCATCGCATTGGCATCTTTCTGACAAACATTCAAAACAAGGGTCGCCTGGTGTGCAGGGTTTCCATCAATGGGTATCTCGCAGGCTGTATAAATATCAGAAAAGCACTGTACGCCGCTTCCACCATGATCTTTACCACAATTAAAATTTTCCGATAAGTAAAAAGAATAAGCTTCCAAACCCATCTCTTCAGAACCGTACGTCAATTCGTAGGTAACGCCATTGCCTTCCAGTTGATGCTTCAATGTAGGTTTTGGGGCATCAGAATATTGAGAAGCTGTTGATTCTTTAGATGGTTCTTGCGGTTTTACATGGCTTTTTGCTGCCACATTCGTACCCGTAGATTCGCATGCGTAGGTGAACATTACGAAACATGTCAACCAACAAATATACTTATATGTCATTTTAATAAAACATTTAACAACCACTTTCGTTCCGTCAACGGCTGTGCATCTTCAATTTCCTGCCGTAATGCAGTCAAAACACTACTATCGGGATTAAATTTAGTTATTCTTCGAATAAAATGTATGAAATTTTTATAATTATCTCGATGATACCCTAGTCCCTTCTGACGGTTTAGATAAACGGTAAAATTATTGAGTGTTGCGTCCAACAATTCCCATTCTTGCGTTTCTACATATATTTTCACCAACATAGTTTTTGCCGCAAGATTCAACAGTTGATCGCCAAAATCCTCTTGCAAGAGGATAGGTGTAGTTTTTTCAAATGCCCCTTTTGCGAAGTATAGGCGTGCTAAATTAAAATTCACCTGATTTTCACGGAATTTAATATCCAAAAATGGAGAATACTCCTCTATAAATGCTTCAATCCAATCAAAAGCTTGTAACTGCAAGGCACAAGAAATGATATTTCTAAAAGTGTAGCGGCTAAGTTCATTCTGTTCTAAGAAATAACCTTCTTTCAAGGACTTCTGATATATGTCGAACAGCGTTTGCAAATAAGCCTCCTTTCCTGAATTCACCGACTTGATACAAAAATTGATAGCAATCATGTATAAGTCTTTCGATTCAACAGCATTAAAACAAGTAGGAAACTGACTTAAGCCTTGCAATAGCAATGAAAAATAAGTTTCTTCCTTCGGTTTCATGAGCGACATCAGTGCATAATAGTACAGTTGAATACTCGGTTTCAGTTGTTGATGCGTAGCATCAAGAAACTGTATCACTTCCGCCAACCTCGGAATTTCGTAAGTTTGCTTAGAAACATTCTGATGACTGACAACGGAGCAGGTATGCTTAAGAAATTCAAACAGATAAAAATCATTGAGGTGTTGTAGGATATCTTGCAAATTTGTTCCTTGGTCGCGTGCTTCCGTTCCTAATAACTTAAAATTGTTTACTTCCAATTGATACTGGCTAAGGAATGTCTCTCCATTTCTATAAGGTTGGTTTTCAAGTTGTTCTTTAGCCAAATCAAAATAGTTTGGAACGTATTGTTTGAGGTGCTTCCGTTGGTAAATTTCACCCAAAACCCTATTTTGTTGATGATGCGCTTGTTGTTGATGGTATAGATATACCAACATATTTTCTAATACTTTCAGACTTTGGGAACACAATAGCCGAAATGCCACATAATCAAAAGGCAAATCTGTAAATATTGCTTCCCAAATTTTATACCTGCTCAAAGTGGTAGACGTATAAGCTTTCCTACTCATCAAATAATCAAACAAACATATAATTTCTTCTTTCTGATTAGCAAAAGGAGCGCGTACCCATTTTTTTAACACCCTTTTTTCAGTGTCATTTAATGAAGTATATAGACAATATAATTTACTATTATACAATACTTTATAAAATTTTTAGCTAAATATTTTCGTACAAATGTAATTATTTGTTTTATAAGTTTCTACAAAGAAATATCATCTTTGAAGTAGAAAAATGGAAAAAATGAAGAAGTTGCTTTTATTATGCTTGATATTTCTATGCAGTTATACCAATTCTGCCTTTGGAAATACACAGGAAGATGCTATAGGAATTTCATATCATGATACGATAACCGAATATCAAGTTGCTTTCAAAAGCAATACACAATATTCATTTATATCTGGTGAAGATACGCTTGAAACCGAACAAGCACACTATACTTTATCGCCATTCGGAGTATTAGAAATAACTAGAAAAAAATATGGTTACAATCTTTTGCAAATATTACAAACGGATACCCTAACACTCCAAGAAGACACCCTTAATTTAAATGTCTTTTTCATGAATTCTGGGTTTGGTAGGGCAGAAGTAAAATTTAAAAATTCAGAAAACGGAATTATTGATTTAATCTGCGGGTATAAATTTATTATCAAAGAACCTTCCGCACTCAATCAAATTGAATTACGAGATAGTTGTCTGTATTTTAATGCAACGAGTAGAGACACTTTTACACTCGTGTATTATTTAGCTCCTTTTTATTTTTATGAAACAACATTTTTCTTATTTCCAGATATTAATCAACCTTTAACAGATACAGCAACCATCCTTTTGAAAGGAATAACGAATGAAACAGTGCAAATCGAAAGCTGTTTAGCATTTTCTAATTTACTTGAATTCGGACATTTGGATGAATATCAGATTTCATATTGTGACGGATCAGGCACTATAACTAACAATGGAAATTTCTCATCCATAACTCTATTGGGTGACTCTTGTATGCATATTGAAGCGACGAATTATGATGAAAACGCTGTGGATACATTTTGCATATTTGCGTGTTATCATTTATATAATTTTTGTGACACAACTTTATTGTTTATTAAATTTGATAAAAAGTACAAATCAGGTACAATAGTTTTGGGAAAGCGCGACTCCATCTGTATTCCAACAGACCAAAGCATGGATGCGGATTTAATCACACTATTAAACTGCAAAGGCGATATAAATAATATAAGCGATATTACATTTAATAAAAATGATAATGGCTGTAATTATTTATCTTATCAGGCAGTATCATTGGGTATAGATTCTTTTTGTGCTTTAATTTGTGATACAACTTTAGGCATATGCGATACCACCATTGTATCCATAAATGTTGTTTATCCAAAAAAAGACACCATTAGGTTTAATTATTTGCGATATGCATTTGACCCACTCATTGAAGATTGGTGCTTTCCAATTGAGCCATTTTTTGAGCTTGAGCATACGGATATTTCATTTTGCAATTCTGAAAGTAGCTATGAAGGTAGCGTGTTTTCAATGAATATTATAAACGATTCTTGCTTGCGTATGAATGGTAAGTTTCTATCATTTGGGACAGACACAGCATGTGTTAAAATTTGTGATACAAATTTAGGTATTTGCGATACCACGATATTGATATTATCTCGAAGTCTTATCTTCCAATTAGATACCGTTGAAATTTATGCCACTCCTGAACTAAGGACTTTCTGCTTACCATTAGAAGCACCTTTGACAGAAGAAAATGCCGTGAGTATATTTTGCTATGGTGGCACCGCATATACAGGTTCAATTGCTGTTGCCCAATTTATCAGCAATAATTGCTTAGGATTTAGTTTGTGGAATGCAGCACCAACAGAACAAAATGACACCATCTGTATTAGAACATTTAATACTTTAACAAATGCCTATGATATCACAGTAATAATCATAAAAAATGGGGTTGGCAATAAGGTAAATTTAAAACTAAACGCATTAGTGGATAGGAATAAGAATTGTTTGGAAGACAGTTCTTTTGTATTAAATGCACCTGTTCTGCTAAAATTCCAACATGTAAGTTCAAATAGAACTTTTTATCATAGCTTTTCAGGATCTACAAATTTAGCTTTAGATACTGGTCAATATGTGATTACCCCGGTAGGTTACGAAGATTTTATTAATTACCAATGCGATCCATTTCATGTAACGATTGATTCTGTCTTACTAACCCTCAATGACACCCTTTTCGAGCAGATATATTTCTTCCCAAATTCAGATACTGGACGATTATTTGTTGAAATATACACCAACAGAATAAGGTATTGTAACGCGCCTATTAATTATACCGTAAAATACAGCAACCACTCTTCAAAACCCGTCTCTAATGCCTTTATAGATATCGCTCTAGACGACCAACTTCGTTTTAATCAAAGCATTTTTCCAAATTACACATTAACAGATTCCACTCATGTGCGTTTTCAAATAGGTACATTAAGTCCTTACCAAAGCGGTCAATTTACCTTCAATGCCAACCTCCCCTGCGGTGTCAGTAATCCTGGAGAAACGCACTGTACGGAAGCACATATTTATCCTGACACCTTGTCACAAAGACTGTACTTCGGCCCGGAAATAGTCGTGGAAGGAAGTTGCGAGGGTGATTCGGTTGCTTTTAGGGTAACAAACAATGGTAATCCCATGACGCAACCTGCCATATACCTTGTTTTTGAAGACGACTTAATGATAAAGCGCACCACTTATCAATTGGCGAGCGGTGCATCCTTTACAGAAAGATTTATCGCCAACGGTCATACATACCGTATGGAAGCACATCTCTATTCCAATCCTCCACAAGTGTATGGCGACTCCATTTCTGCAGCTTGGGTAGAAGGTTGTGATAATACAGGAGGTACTGTATCAAAGGGCTATATACTTATGTACGACTTAGATGAGGAAGTGGATTATATTGCCAAAGACTGTCATACGAGCGTCACCTCTTGGGATCCAAACGAAAAAACCAGTACACCGATTGGATATCACGAGCAACATTATATCCGCAAAAATCAAGAAATTGAATACGGCATCAACTTTGAAAACTTGGGTAACGACACAGCCTATATTGTTGTAATTGTTGGTACACTTTCGCAAGCGCTAGACACCAATACCTTCAGTATGTTGCTCTCTAGTCATCCATGTTTTTATACTTTGAAAAACTACGTACTTACCGTTACCTTTCCAAACATAAACCTGTTGTGGACCAACAACTATCCAGATTCCAGCAAAGGATTTTTCCTATATCAAATACAACCTAAAGACGACATTGCACTTAGTTCCAAAATAGAAAACACCGCTTACATTTATTTTGACAACAACAGTCCCGTACAAACGAACACCACGCTTCATACGATTAGTGAAAAATTTGTACGGGTACTAAGTGTTTACAATCAACAAGGAAAGCGTCTCGAAGCTCGTGTTTATCCAAACCCTGCCAATAAGTGGGTAAATATAGAAATATTGGATTTGCCAATTAATGACAAGGTGAGCATTTCAATATTCAGTATAGATGGGAAAAAATTATCTGTAATTAATACTGTTCCTGAAGGAAAATTTACAGTTGACATCTCGAATTTAGCGGATGGAATGTACTTTTTCACGATGCAAAATGAAAGCGAGCAACTGCTTTCAGGAAAATTTGTTATTGAAAGATGATCCTATTATATGGGTTAAAATAGTTTTAGATTTTTAACCGCAAAGGCGCAAAGAATACGCAAAGTTGCAAAGAAGATTTTATTTCACGTGAACACAGATATGCTACTTTATAAATCATATTGTTAAAATTCAGAATAGATTAGTTTTGGATTTTTTAACCGCAAAGGCGCGGAGAATACCGACTAATTCATCGGGAGCAAAGATAATTTTCTTGATGCTAAAATTCGTATCGCACAAATCCGCCGAAATTTTCTGTTTTCGAAAAATCCTTCCTGCCCAATTGTAGAAAATCTAACCCTGCGCCGAACTGAAATTCTTTAATTTTTAGCCCCAACCGAAGTCGTTGCGTGAAGGAGAAAATATTTTTGTTGACGGTTGGAAAAACATTGACGAATTCCATTTGTGTAAACAAATTCAATTTTTCGGACAATTTGGGCGTATATCTTCCTAACAAGAAAAAATCTACGTTTGGTTCTTTTAATGTTTCTGTTACTAGCCAACTAAAAATGGTGTAGTCCTTGTTGACTTTGGCAAACTGTATACCTGCTTTCGGATATATGCCGCGATTTAAAATACTGACTACTGCCACAGGGGCAAAACCCTTTAGCTTCTCGTGATTATAGCTGATGGCTTCAGTAAATCCAAACTGTGGTAGGTTGGATGTTTTAGTCATTGCGTAATCCACACTTGCTCGGTTTCTGTTAAAAAATAAAAACTTACCCCAATGCGGATTGTGGGGCGCTTCCTTGCCTTTGATAAACTTGAAGAACATAATATCAATTGTTGACTTTTTATGTCCAGCAAAAACTTCGACGGGAATTTGTGCAACAGCAACGCTTCTAAAAAGAAGCATTGCTATCGCTACAAATAACATTCTATACTTCATTATTTGCTCAAATTTTTCACCAATAATTCAGCGGCTGCGGCACCAGAGTTTTGTTGCTGCCCGGTAATCAAATTACCATCAGCAATGGCATATGAACTGAAAGGTGCAGCCACTTTAAAATTTGTGCCTGCAATCTTCCTTGCTTCATCTTCAATGCGATAAGGTTGAATTTTCATTCCTACGGCATTGTCTGCAAAATCTTCTTCTGCATTCGCAAAGCCTGTCCATGTTTTACCCTTTACTAATAATTCGCCATTTGACTTTTTAGCTTCTAATAATAAGGTAGTGGAATGGCATACGGCCGCACTCGGCTTGCCCGCTTCATAAAACGATACAAATAATTTTTCTAAATCTGCATTACCTCTATATGTGTACATGGGGCCTTGTCCACCTACTAAGAAGATTGCCTCATAACTCTTAGCATCCACATCTGTCAATTTCTTGGTATTCGTCAACATATCGTTAAACGACTGTTGCTGCATATAACCCAAAGAAATCACATCATGAGCTGAATAACCACTAGCATCTGTGGGATTGGAGTAGCTGTCCATGACTAATTTGCCACCTTCGGTAGAAACCAATTCCACTTCATAGCCTGCTTCTTGAAATACCCTTAATGGATGCGTTAATTCTGCCGCCCAAAAACCGATAGGCCAGCCTGTTTGTTTTGAAACACTTGGTGAACTTGCCACCATTAAAATTTTGCCCTTTGTAGGCGCACCATGAAAATGCACATAATTGTTTACTTCTGTTACC
>JAIBAX010000060.1 GCA_019694955.1 Chitinophagales bacterium
TACTTGGGGAAATAATTTTACCTGCAACCTCTGTGTACCGGGTTTATACATATGGTTTGATACACTTACACAAAAATGGGGTATGGTCAATAAAGATCCAACTAATAAAGCCTCTTCTGCCACTATTTTGTATTCAAATGGTATCATCTCAAATATTGAAACCGTAAAATTTACAAACACCTCTCTGCTAACCGCCTGTAAGATACTTTATCAGAATGCCTCTGGTGGGTTTACGGTTAATTCGACATTCATGAAGACTGGCAGTCCGAATAAAGCAAACTGTGTGAGCGTAGTAACGGCAGATTTTGATAACGATATGGATTTAGATCTTCTGTTAAGTTGTCAGGGACAAGCCGTAAACTATATTAACAAGTATTACGTAAATGATGGCACGGGGAAATTTACCAATGTAACTAATTTTGGCGCAGAAGGTTCACTAACCGGTAGGAGTGGAGGCATCACCTACGGTGATATCGACAATGATGGCTTTTTAGATGTACTATTAGAAAATGGCGAAGGTCAAATTGGAGAGTATGGGGAAGCACTGCACTTTAATGATGGACCAACGCAGCTATTCAGAAATAATGGCAATGCCAATCACTGGATAGAACTGGAGTTAACAAGTGATATTTCCAATAGCCTCGCAGTTGGAGCACTTGTCTATTGTTATTCCGGAGGTAAAAAGCAGTTGCGCTTGAAAGGGAGTGAAACACATTGTTTTGCGCAAAGCTCACAGAGAATACATTTTGGATTAGGTAAGAATGCGTTGATAGATTCCTTGCAAATCATCTGGCCCAACGGAGCCGACAGCGTTTATTATAACATCGTTCCAGACCAAATACTTGCTATCCACCAATCGCCCGAAACAGCACCTTCTAGAAAATCAGCAGTTGCTCAACCGGAAATGCTTCCAATCTCACTCTATCCCAATCCAACCCATAACCGACTGTTGATTGAAAGTAAAGGATACGAATTAGGGACTTTCGGCGTAGAAATTTATGATATGAGTGGCAATAAAGTCTTTGAAAACAGGCAAGTTACCGAGCGGGAAATTCCTTTCGAAGCGTACGCCAATGGAATGTATTTGGTTCGGATTATATTGACTGATGGCAATGAGTATCTCTATAAGATTATTAAGCAATAATCACAAAAGTAATTATAAAATAGCTCCTTAATAGAACCAAATGCCGTGTTCTCGTGTCTTCACGAGAACGTTTGAGGAAGTAATATAACCAACTATTTCCTAGGCAAATCATTCACCATCGTAATGCCGATATTTCGTCTAATGCTGTTGCAGAAATGCCGTATAAAAAATAGCATCCGTTAATGAATATATCGATGGTTCTATTGCCATAACATGTTTTATGTCAAACTCCTTGAGTTTTTTGGAAGTGCTGGTGCCAATGCAAACACAATGTTGCCCTGTTTTTAGCGAGTGTTGGGAAAAATAGGCTTCTGCATTTTGTGGGCTGGTGAAAACGAGGACTTTTTCCTTTCTGGCTTCAATATTCACTTCCGGCGTATTCTTATAAACGATGGTTTCCGTCCATATACCTTCCGGAAGGATGGATTGTAAGGTGCCTGCGGTATGTACGCCGCGAATAAGATGTATATGCGTATTAGGTTGATGCTTCAACCATTGTAAGATGGAGTCTTCCAAATGTGCCGAGTCGGCGGTAAAATCTACCCTATAACCATGGTCTTGAATATATTGCGCTGTTCCCGACCCAATAGCGGCAATGCGACAACCTATCTGCATACATTCCGGCTGCTGTTCGAAGAAAAACTTAAAACCTTTTTTACTGCTAAAGAATAATATATCATCTTTAGCAAGGTGGATCTTGAAATCCACCGCTTCAAAGCCTACTAAATTTTTGCCATTTAACATATAACCATGCTGATGCATCGATCGAACCAAATAATCATCAGCTTCAAGTGCTCTGGAAATAAAAACATCCGGCTGCTCATGGTGGCTGAAAAAGGATATCAATGCGTTCATGTACTGTGGTACTTTATTTGTCGGCAATGCCAACCTCAACGGCCATTTATTCCAAGCGGATGATTTTATGATATATGTGTTTTGCTCATCAGTATAAACCCCCAGTGGTATTTGACACCCACCTTGGAAGGCAGATAGTAAACTCCTTTCTATCGCAGCATGTTGCGTGGTAAATGCATCTTGTAGCAGTTGGCAGGCTTCCAACATACTGGAGTCGTCCACCCTGATTTGGTACGCCAAAATTCCTTGCGCCGGAGCAGGAATAAATATGGGTGGACATAATATAATCGATTCTAGGTCAGAAACATCCAAATTCAACCGCTCAATACCAGCAGCGGCCAAGATAATAGCGTCAAAATCACCTCTTCTAAGTTTTTCTATTCTGGTAGGAACGTTGCCACGGATATCTGCCAATGTTATATCTGGTCGCAAGGAAAGCATCTGTGCCTTCCTTCTGGAAGATGAGGTGCCTACTTTTGCGCCAATACACAAGGATAATGGCTTTAAATGGTTGGTTTTTTCCTTTCTTATCAATAAAATATCAAATGGGTTTGCCCTTTTAGAATATGCTGCAATCATCAATCCTTCCGGATTCTCTGTCGGCAAATCCTTACAAGAATGTACCGCTAAGTCACACTCGTTATGGAGTAACGCCTCTTCAATTTCTTTCGTAAAAAAGCCTTTCCCTTCGATTTTTTCAAAACTTAGATCCGTAATGCGGTCTCCTTTTGTTTTAATGATGTTCAGGGCGACTTCATATCCATTATTTTCTAAAATAGACTTTGTATAATGTGCTTGCCACAAGGCTAGTTCGCTTCCTCTTGTTCCAATTATAAGTTGTTTTTTTTCAGACATTTATATGTAAAATATGAAGTATTGCTTTAGAATTTATTCGTGTCGATATTGAGCAACGTTTTCTTTGCGAGTTTCATTGGAATAGCGATGTATTTTTTTTCAAAATAGTCCATCATTTTCTCCAAGATTTCTTTGCTGTTATCGTCTAATTGTTCAATATCTTTTTTAAACACTTTTGAAACGGCTCTTTCTCTAACTGCTTTCACTTTAATAGGAACTTGTGTTAATGCCAACTCTAGTTCCCGCTGTTTGGCAAGTGTGGTAAACTCTTCCAAGAAATCTTGTAGGAGCAGTTGTGCTTTTTTTAATTCATTTTTTCTGAATTCCATATTTTTTTGTGCCACAACTTCCAAGGATGCAACATCAATGAGGTGAATGGAATGGTTGGTACAAAGTTGTGGGTCGATATCCGCCGGAACAGCGAGGTCTATAAAAGTGTATTTTTTAGTTTTGCTTAACTGGACATCACTTGCCCACTGTTCGGTAAGGATATGTTCAGGTGCACCCGTGCAAGAAATTAAAATATCGAAATCTTCAGAAAAGGTTTTGAGCATATCTAGTGACAACGATTTCCCGAAGAGGTGTCTAGAGGCAATCTGGTCCGCTTTTTCTTTGGTGCGATTCAATACCGTTATATGTTCGAATCCGGCTTTTTTGAGCATAACAGACATGAGGTTGTTCGTTTGTCCGGCGCCAATCATCAAAATCTTAGCATGGGTATCATAGGTGATTCCGATGAGTTCTCTAAACGCTAAACTTACTACTGAAATGGGTTTTTCACCGATTTTTGTTTCAGAGTATATTTTTTTGGCAAAAACGATGGCTTGTTCTACCAACATACGAATACCATCACCACAGTATCCATGATTTTTTGAAGCCTGATAGGCATCTTTTATTTGTCCCAATATTTCACGCTCTCCAACTACTAATGAGTCTAAGGATGCTGCAACACCAAAAAAATGGTCAACCGCTTCCTTACCTTGTAATACCATTGCTTTGGGGATGTGCAGTTTAATCAACTCTTCCGAGATTTCAGGGCTTAGGAATTTAAAGAATTTTACCAAAAATGCGTCGTTTACATCTTTCGAAGCAGTAAAAACAAAAGTTACACGATTACATGTTTTGAGGTATAATAATTCGTCAATTTGAAGCAATGCTTTTAATTGTCCCAGTTTTTTTGCAGGATAGTCTACTTCTTCTTCCGTAATTAGGTAGTCTTTCAAACTACTGATATGGGTAGTTTTGTGTGTAAATGTTATAACTCTATAGCGTTCTAAACTCATGTTGTAGCAATGTGCGAATTTCGCAATAATAATGCTGAATATCTGTCATTGAATTGTCATAATAAGATAAAGAATGGGTTAAAGATCATGAAAATGACTTTCGTTTGATTGAAAGCCATTTTTTTTGGAGCCAATTATACAGCCTTCAGATTTTTATCTTTGGATTTATTCTTTTTTTCCAAAATGATGCTTATCAATATGGGCAATAAAGTTATTACCACGATACCCAGTATGACAAAAGAGAAATTTGCCCGCACAAAAGGATGGTTGCCAAAATAAAAACCTCCCAGAGAAGACGGCAATACCCATAGAGAGGTGCCAAGAATGCTGAAAGAAATGAATTTTTTCCTTTTCATTTTGCCAATACCGGCAAAGAAGGGGACGAAAGTTCTGAATACAGGCAAAAACCTGCCAATGATAATTGCTTTAGGGCCATGCTCTTCATAGAAGTCTTTGGTGGCATCAATATTTTTTTTGCTGATGATTTGCCAATTTTTCGACAATATCCAAGGACCAAAGAATCTGCCGATATGGTAATTGGTGAAATCGCCTAAAATGGCTGCACTTAGGTACACTAAAATTAAAGTCTCCAAATCCAAATGACCCGTAGCAGCAAAGGTAGCGGAAGCAAATATTAGGGAATCTCCCGGCAAGAAAGGTGTGAAAACCAAGCCTGTCTCACAAAAAACTATCAGGAAGAAAAACACATATACCCATTCGCCATGATTGTCAATCATGCCTGCTAAGTATTGATCTATATGAAGAACAAAATCAATTGCGGTTTCAACCCATGTCATAATACATGCAAAATTGCGAAATATATTATATACTCGTTCATTGTTTAATCCACAATTGACAATAATTCAGTTTTTTTATGAGAAAGTACAAAATATTAAAAGCGTGTTGACCTTAAATTAACAATAATTTGAGCAAATCCACCTTTCTGTCTAATAAATATGATTCATATTAAAATACTTGTTGCTGTTTTCTGAGTTTTGAGTTGCCATAACCATAAACGAAATATATTACTAAGCCAACAACTAACCAGATGATGAACCTCGACCAAATAAGCCAAGTCTCGTTGGCAATTAAATAAAAACAAGAAACCATGCCTAAAACGGGAATGAGGCTATAATTTTTTCTATAAGAACCAATTGCTAAGATCATACACATTATAAAAAAGCCCAAGATGGGTATTTTTTCAAGATATTGCTTTGTAGCGCTTATACGTAATCCTTTATCGTCTAATAACTGTGGGTCTACATGTAAGAAGTTTTGCAACCAATGTGGTGAAACAAAAAATCCAATTGCCAAAGCAACCAATAATATTAGCGGGAAAATATATTTGGCATTCACATATGGAACCTTAAATCGACTTGCAGGTCGATCTGCATTATTTTGTAATGCTAAAACGCCCCCACATACTAACACGAAGGCAAATAATGTTCCGATGCTTGTCATTTTAATTACAAAGCCAAGATTGAGGAATAGGGCAGGAATTCCGACTAAAAAACCCGTTAGAATTGTTGAAAAAGAAGGCGTTTTGTGCGTTGGATGAATCTTAGAAAAAATCTTTGGTAATAGTCCGTCTCTACTCATAGCCAACCATATTCTGGGTTGTCCTAATTGAAAAACTAACAAAACACTGGCAGTAGCGATGATAGCACTAAATGAAACTATCCCTGCCAACCAATCCAAATTGTGTTTTTTGAAAACATATGCCAAAGGATCATCTACCTTAAGTTCTTTGTAGTTGACCATTCCTGTCAGCACTAATGCTATCAAACAATATAATATGGTGCAAATCACTAATGAGTATATCATGCCTTTGGGCATATCCCTTTGTGGATTTTTACATTCCTCAGATGTTGTCGAAATAGCATCAAACCCGATATAGGCAAAAAATACACCACTTACCCCTTTAAGAACTCCACCAATTTGATTAGGGAAGAAAGGATTCAAATTGTCGGGATTGACATAAGCAGCACCAACTGCAATGACCAAAAGTATGACAACTACTTTAAAAATTACCATGAAATTTGCTGTTCTTTTGGACTCTTTGATGCCTATATAAGTAATATAAGTGATGATAAGTACAATTAATGCCGCCGGTAAATCGCATATGAGTTTAAAATTTCCGATGCTAGGCGCAAAATTCCAAGCTGCAATTGCTTCCGGAGTTCCTCCTGCCTTTGCCGACCAAAAATCTGTCGTCAAAAACTCTGGAATATGAATGCCTAAACCCGACAACAACGACGTAAAATATCCACTCCAAGAAATCGCAACGGCGATATTGCCAATGGCATATTCCATGAGCAAATCCCAGCCAATAATCCATGCGAATAACTCACCAAAAGCAACATATGAGTAAGTGTAAGCACTTCCACTTAACGGCACCATACTAGCAAATTCGGCATAACACAAGGCGGAAAAGCCACAGGCAATAGCCACAAAAATAAACAGCAAGATGATTCCGGGACCTCCGTTGAAACTAGCTTCTCCAATAGAGGTGAAAATGCCGGCACCTACCACAGCCGCAATGCCAAATGCCGTTAAATCTTTTACGCCTAGATGTTTCTTTAGTTGGTGTTCGGGTGGTAAATCTTTACTATCTGCTATCGTCTGATTCAAAGGTTTTGTTCTGGTTAAGTCTTTCCAATTCATATATCAGTTTTTGGTGAGGATAAAAGTACTTAACATTTTTGAAACATAAAATCTTTTTCGCAATGAAGTGTTTTAGTACAGCGTTATTCGTAAGGCGTATTACGACATTGGTTAAGTTTTTAGTCTAGCGCTATTCGTCTTTTACCTAACTTTGAGCAACTTTGTGTATCCTTAGCGGACTTTGTGATATTCCTTAAAAGTAGTACAGCGATATTCGTCTTGCGTACTTCGACCATTTCTGTGACCTGCCGTGAACAGTCCGTTGCGAAGAATTCTAACCACAAAGCGCATGAATTTTTAGTACAGAGATATTCGTATTGCGTACTGCGATAACTTTGGGCAACATTGTGTATGCTTAGAGGACTTTGTGATATTCCTTAACCACAAAGTACGCCAAGATTTTTCACAAAGTTTACGAAGATTTCCACGTCCCCAAATTATCAAATGTCTGTGAACTGTGAACTGACCACTATGAACCTTTTTAGTACAGAGATATTCATATTGCGTATTAAGACATTAACTATGGTCTATTGACTATTGATGTCAATGGTCTGTTGACTGTGGTCTGTGGTCTATTGACAAATGACTATTGAAATCCCCACATCTCCAAATCCCCACATCCCCACATCCCCAAATTTCCAAATTTACCGCAAACACCCCCGCCTTATTTCTTACTCCCTTTCGACTTATTCCGTAAAATTTCTTCTCTTCGTTCCATCATTTCCTTGGCTTTCTGCTTCAAAATTGGATTTGCAGAGTCGGGAATAAACTGACGCTTTACCATTTCTGGCGTAATCGTTGGTGCGGATGTATCTTCCGTAAAAATGGACCCTTGTTGCTGGGTTAATATCTGTGTTGTTGAATCAAATACGGCCTTTAGGTACTCCGGATGTTCTTCATAATACTGATAACTGGCATAAAAATCGGCATCCTTAACTCCATATTTTTGAAATATCTGATGATAACAGTCCCTTTTTATTACTTCCACCGCTTCAGGATGCGTAGCCAAACCTTGGTTGACAGCATAAGCATCTGCATACAGCACTTCTGACATAATCTCAGACATCTTTTTTACCGGAATAATGCCTTCTGCAATGCCTTTTTTTTCTTCTTTACAAGCACCTACCAAAAGCGATATCGACATTATCAAAAAAAAATAAACTTTTTGATGCCTTTGCCGATTATATTTGCAAAATATTCTGTGTAACATGTCTGCTGTAAATATCGAAATTATAAAGGAATTATCCAATTTGTGTGCCGCTAAAGATGCAACATTGATTGCCGTCAGCAAAACGAAACCTGTCGAACTCCTCCAACAGGCTTATGATGCCGGTATTAGGGATTTTGGAGAGAATAAGGTGCAGGAGATGGAGAACAAGCGTGGAAGCCTCCCGAATTATATCCGCTGGCACCTCATTGGCCACCTGCAAACGAATAAGGTCAAGTATATTGCACCCTATGTTCACCTGATACATTCGGTGGATTCGCTCAGCCTTGCCTATGAAATCAATAAGCAAGCACAGAAAAATAACCGCATCATTCCCATATTATTGGAAATATTCATTGCTGCCGAAACAAATAAGTTCGGTTTCAGTGAAGAGGAACTCATCGACCACTTGGATATCGATGCCTTTGCAGGACTGAAAAATATCGAGATTCACGGCTTAATGGGCATGGCTACCTTTACCAGTAATACCTTGGTGATACATCGTGAATTTGCGGGTCTCAAGCAATTCTTTGATAAGGTGAAAGCCACTTATTTTTCAGATAAACCTTATTTCAATACCTTGTCGATGGGTATGAGTGGCGATTACAGGATAGCGTTAGAAGAAGGTAGCAATATGATACGGGTAGGAAGTGCTATCTTTGGCGAGCGAGACTATTCTAAAAAATTATAATTTTTTTTATTTTGATCATCCATTAATTGAATCTTAAATAATTCCATGGAAAAAAGAATATGTGTTATCACCGGAGGCACTTCCGGAATCGGTCGCCAGACGGCTTTACAATTGGCGAGAAAAGGGTTTTCTGTACAGATTGTTGGCAGAGATGCCGAGAAATGCAAGCAAGTGATGGCAGAAATGGAAAAAATTGCGCCCGGCAACGGCTATCAGTACTTTGTAGGGGATTTTGAAAACTTAGGGGACGTTAAAATGGTCGCCAATCTTATCAAAAACAACCTCTCCAGAATAGATGTCCTCATCAATAATGCGGGTTGTGTTTATGCCGACAAGAAAATTTCTGAAATCGGTGTAGAGCAGAGTTTACATACCAATCACTTGGCACCATTTCTGCTGACGTCGCGCTTGATGCCATTATTGGAAAAAGGGGAGAATGCCAGAATCGTCAATGTCGCTTCCGACTCACATTATAGGGGAAAATTCAATTTTGAAGACCTCAACTATGATAAACAACGCTATTTTGTCATGACAGCCTACGAGCGTTCCAAATTGGGAAATGTCTTGTTTTCTAAGATATTAGCAGAAAGACTAAAAAATAAAAATATTACGGTCAACGCCCTACATCCCGGTGTGGTGAAAACGCAGATTGGAACCAAGAATACCAGTTCTTTTTTCGGTGCTTTTTGGAAATTATTTACGGCACTGTCCGGTATCAGCGAAGAAGAGGGTGCAAAGACTTCCGTATTTTTAGCTTCCGATGATAGTGTAGCTGGAAAAACAGGCGGGTATTACGACAAATGCAAAGAAAAAACACCTTCAAAATTAGCAAAAGACCATGCATTAGCGGAAAAACTATGGACTTGGAGCGAGGAGAAATTGGGAGAACAGTTTTATTCAGGGGAATAAAGCCTATTTTTCTTCAAACGATTATTTTCCAAGAAACAATTAGAAATTAAAAATTTAGAATTTAAAATTAATAATATATTTGTAAGAACACTTGCGAAAATTGATAAATAGAGGTAGGCGTTGATTTTTAATTATTTATGTGAAAAAGAGGGTATTTGTTAGTTGGATAAAAAAGTTAAAAAATTACGCAAAAGCCATAAAAAGATGAGGGTAGAAAAAGTGTTGCGAAAAATTGCAAAAATGCAACAAGTTCTTTGATATATTTTGTTTAAAATCAATGTTTTATAAATTGGAAATATTGGTAATTTTCGCAAATGTAAAATTGGCATAATTTTGAAAAAAATGTTGCGAAGAAAAATAACTATTAACCAATTGATTGTCAATGTATGAATAGCGTTAACTAGGGTAAATAGAAATTGCCTGAGAATAGATTTGCGAAAAAAATAAAAAAAATGTACGGAGCGGTTGAAAATCAATAAGAAAGTATATATTTATATTGGAGAAGAGCAGGAAGGAAAGCAATAAAGAAGGGTTATTCAACAGCCTAAAGGGGGAAACCTCACTGAAACATTGCGTTTCGTCTGAATATTCTGGCAAATCTAAACCTATTCAACAGCCTAAAGGGGGAAACCTCACTTTTTTAAGTAATTAGTAGGGAGTATTAAGTAATTAGTAGGTGTATTGGATTTTAATTGACTAGTATTTTTTTGAAATGACTTACGACTTATTACCTAAAACTTAAAACTTGTCTTAGCAGCCTAAAGGGGGAAACCTCACTGAAACAAAAATCTTAGTTTTAGTTGATTATTCATTTTTTCTTATTCAACAACTTAAAGGGGGAAACCTCACTGAAACGCATAAAAAAGTCAAAGATGTCTTGTAAAAAAGTTTCTGATTCAACAGCCTAAAGGGGGAAACCTCACTGAAACGCGATCTCTTGTTGTGTCAGTGATAAATTTTGCAAATTCAACAACTTAAAGGGGGAAACCTCACTGAAACACCTTGCAACCAACTTAATGGTGCATTAGATGATTGATTAGATTCAACAACTTAAAAGGGGAAACCTCACTGAAACAATGTTTTTAATATCTGATTAACAGCATTTTTGAAATTTATTCAACAACCTAAAGGGGGAAACCTCACTGAAACGTGAAGATTGCACCCACTGCATCATTGAGAGCAGATTCTATTCAACAACTTAAAGGGGGAAACCTCACTGAAACGTTCCGTGTATGTAATTAGAGACCCAACTATTTACGGATTCAACAACCTAAAGGGGGAAACCTCACTTTTTTAAGTAATTAGTAGGTGTATTGGATTTTAATTGACTAGTATTTTTTTGAAGTGACTTACTACTTATTACCTAAAACTTAAAACTTGCCTTAGCAACCTAAAGGGGGAAACCTCACTTTTTTAAGTAATTAGTAGGGAGTATTAAGTAATTAGTATGGTAATGTGTCCTCCACATTCAACAACCTAAAGGGGGAAACCTCACTGAAACGTGGTTCCAAAATAGTAACTTCCGTTAGCTAAGTTTATTCAACAACCTAAAGGGGGAAACCTCAATTTTTTAAGTTACTAGTTTTGTGTGGTAATTAATTAGCCCATATTACTCTTTAGAAAAATATCGTGTTTGCGAAAGGGCGAAGTGGAACGAACCATTAAAGCACTCCAAAAGCAATCGGAGTACCCTGCTCAATGACTGTATTTTACTGTTCTAAAAATATTATTTTCAAATAATTGCAATGGGTTTTGGGTATGGCTGATTACCGTCTTTGAGCCAGAAGGGTTGCTTCACAGATTTTCACCTAACGGCTAAAATCTATTCGCAAACTCGGCATTTTAAGATTTTCCTCTTATGATTATTTTCCAACAAACAAATATTAATTTAAAATTTTGAATTCAAAATTTATAATCAAAAAAACCGTTGCTCTTCGACATGTTAAGCGCAAGCGCATGTCGAAGATGAGACGTTGGGGATTTGGAATCCCCGTGAACAATTTCATTCAAAGCAATAGAGGGATTTTGTCGTTGAATAGTAGCAATGGAAACGGATTGCAAATCCACTATGTCCTGAGTTCGACATGCCTTTCAGAATATGTCGAACAGTTACGAGGGTTTTAGCTTTGGGTAATGAGTAATGAGTATTTAGTAAAAATTACTCGTCAGCAAAATGTCGTATCCGATAATGTCGGATTGCGAAAGTGCGAAGTGGAACGAGCCATTGATTATGTTCCAACCAACAATTCTTAATTATAAATTTTGCATTCAAAATTTATAATCAATAAAACCTCTCAAAAATTAAACCCTTTCGTATAACCTTCCCATTTTTCAATCAACAGGCGAAAATTTTCGGGCAATGGCGTTTCGAATTCCATTTTTTTTCCCGTTGTTGGGTGTTCAAAGCCGAGGTATTGTGCATGTAGGGCGTGGTGCGGCATCAACGTGAAGCAGTTGTCGATGAACTGCTTGTACTTCGTAAATACCGTTCCGGCTTGGATTTTATCGCCTCCATAGTTGAAATCATTGAATAGCGTATGTCCCATATATTTCATATGCACACGGATTTGATGTGTCCTTCCGGTTTCAAGTTTGCACTTCACCAAAGTCGTATATCCAAAGCGTTGCAATACTTCGTAATGAGTAATGGCATGCTTACCTTCTTCACCATCAGGATACACCATCATAATTTTTCTATCGCGGATACTTCTGCCGATATTTCCGGTGATGGTGCCGGATTTTTCTTCCAAATCTCCCCATACCAAAGCCGTATAGAATCGTTCACTGGTACGTTTGAAAAACTGGTTGGCAAGGTGTGTGAGGGCAAACTCAGTTTTTCCAATCACCATCACACCGCTGGTGTTCTTATCTAACCTGTGCACAATCCCGGGACGTGTAGCGCCATTGATTTGTGGCAGGTCTTTGAGGTGGTATAGCAATCCATGTACGAGCGTGCCGTGATAATTGCCGTGTCCGGGATGTACCACAAGTCCGGCGGGTTTGTTGATGACCATTACTTCTTCATCTTCAAAGAGGATTTCTAACGGCACATATTCCGGTTCCACCGTGTATTCCTGTGGTGGGCTGGAGAACACCATGGATATCTCATCCAATGGTTTGATTTTATGGTTCGGCTTAACAGGAATGCCGTTCACCAATATCGACCCGGCACGTGCCGCATTTTGTATCCTGTTGCGACTGACTTTCTCCAAGCGGTCGTTAATGAATTTGTCGATACGCATCGGCGACTGACCTTTGTCGACACTTAGGCGGTAATGTTCGAAGAGCTCTTCTTCATCTTCCTCTTTAAACAACTCAATTTCTTCCTCTTCTTGCATGTTTTATCTTATTTAACTGCGCTCAATGAGCATATAACCGCTCCAATCGAGGGTGTTATTTCGGTTCTTTCGGGACAATTTCTATATTTTCTTCTTCGATTTTTTCCAGCTGCTCCTGTAAAGAGTCGATGGCAACGCCAAAAACTGAATCTAACTGTACGGACATGTCTTCAAAAATTCCTTCAATGCCATTTTGTGTACCTGTAATCGCTACCATGTCGCCATCCGCATAGTGATCAACGGCTTCAGAGAAACGCAGTTCTATGATTTTTTTGCCAAACAAACTCTGCTGCTTGACAATAAATTCAGAACCTTTAGGGATTTGGAAGTCTTTCGGGAAGGTTAGGTCTCCAACCACTTCGCTGCCTTGCCTGCGTACATTGCCCAACTTACCCACTTTCATTCCCTTATACATCACATTTACGCCCTTTTTTAAGCCATTAGCATCTTCTAAAGCCACAATAAGGGTGTAATCCTTTTTGCCAAATTTCGAAAACAGTTCCTTGCAACCCGTTATTTGTAGGGCGCAACCTACTACAATTAAAAAATAAATGATTCTTTTCACGACACGAATTTTCTGTAAAAGTAGTGAAATATTACCATTCTTTTTAGTCCTCCATGCAATATGACATATTTGTCACCTCTTGTGGAGAAATCGAAAATTTTCAACCTCGGAGGTTGAAATTAAAACAATTCTTATACCTTTGCAATACTAAAGGTGTTTGTATTCAATACATGGATGCATACTTAATAGGGAACTCCGGTATATTCCGGGACAGTCTCCGCTGCTGTAAAGACATTCAGTGGAAGTGCATTTTAGCCACTTTTGCCAAAAGCATTGGGAAGGCGCACTTCCGGTCGAGTCAGAAGACCTGCCTTTAGTGGTACATCCCATTTGTTCGGAAGAAACAAAACGATGAAAAACATACTACTACATATCGTCTCCGTCTTTTGGACAATCTCTGTTATTGCACAGCAAACGGATAGTTTGGCTAATGTCAAACCAATAGTAGATTCATTGGATGAGGTGCAAATTGTTGGTAAGTACGAAGCGAAAGATGTCGCATATTCCCATATTTGTATAGTTAAAGTAAATGCAAGCATTTCTTTCGATAAAACTTTAACAGATTATCTGCAAGCAAAATCTTTATACCAAATCAATGATTATGGTGGCGCAGGCGGAATTTCATTTCTTTTAAGGCGAGGCACCAATAGCGATCAAACGATATTTAGGTGGAATAATATTCCCATCAATACCGTAACCTATGGTGGTTTTGATTTGTCATTATTCGGGTTTGAGGGTAATTCTACAACCACAAATATTCAGGAAGCGACGGCTCCCGGATGGAATTTGTTCTTGGGTTCACAACTGCCACCATCAGCAGTAACGAATTTTGAAATTTTTACGCAATACACTTCTTTAAATAGTATTAAAAATGTCGTTTCAGGAAAATATGGCAACAAGAAAATAGGGCTGCAATCTGGATTTGCACACCAATATTCAAAGAATAATTTTTATTTTAAGGATGTCTATAAAGTGGAAAAACCAAGGGAAAGAATCACACACAATGAATTGCAACAATATGGTTTTCAACAAGATATTCGTATGAATGGCAAGAAATCCACCTTTCATTCAAATGTTTTCTATCAAAGCAAAGAAAAAGAAATTCCGGCATTGATGGGGTCTTCTCGCACCGGACTTTCACAACAAAACGACAAAACCTTGAGATGGTCCAATAATATTGTATTGGATTCTACCAAGCATACTTATTCGTTTACGCAAGGTATTACATATGATTATTTGAATTTTACAGACAAAGTACATCCGGACTCTTCATTTTACATAGATGCACGTTTCAATATCACCCAAAACTACCTGAAGTGCTTGTTTGAATCTGACACCCTGATGAAATTTCTATTTATTTCGGCAGGCATTGATATGAGCAATTATTGGGTAAATACCAATAACTATGAAGGACTTAAACACGAAACCAATGGGAGTCTTTTTGCCGTTATTAAAGGTAACTATAAAAATTACGAAGCTTCCTTAAACATACAGCAGTTCATTTATAGTAAAAATCAATATCAAAGACCATTGTTTGCTGTATTTGCTGGCGCACATTTTCTGGAAGGAGATTTGAAAATCAATTGTTTGTTTTCAGAAAAATTCAAAGAACCCAATTTTAACGATAAGTATTGGGTGCCGGGCGGAAATCCAAACTTGGACAATGAATTAGGATGGAATTTTGAAGGAAATATCCATTACTCGAATCGGATTAACCAAACGCTGTATTCGACCTTTTTAACGGGTTATTGGATGCGTTTTAAAAACAACATCATCTGGAATCCGGGATTTGCAGGCGTTTACACACCAGAAAATATTTCAGCAACTTCCTACAAAGGCATTGAGACGGGATTTGATTTTTCCTGTAATATTAAAAGGGGGCAAGTCTATTATCGAGTTGCCTACGGTTTCAATCGCTCCATTATAGATGGCTATACAAATCACGATGATTTAATTGGCAACGTGCTTTCATATCGCCCGCAGCATATCTTAAAAGTAAATGTCTATGGCGGTTGGAAGTACTTGTTTGTGGGATTTGACAGTCAATTTTACTCGAAAAGATATACTGACAATGATAATAATGAAGTTTTTAGCCTTCCCGGATATGCGCTATTCGATGCGTATTTAGAGGGTCTATTTACAAAAAATATGCACACAATGAGCGTTCAATTTAAAGTAAATAACCTCGCCAACAAAGCCTATCAGGTCATTCGGTCCTACGCACAACCTGGAAGGATATATAGTTTATCTTTTATTTATAAATTCAATAAATACTAAATATAATAAAATTTAAAAGAATGAAAAACAATTATTTATTACTTATTATTTCAATTTTTATTTTAAGTTGTAAAAAAGAAGAACAGCCCGTTTTATCTGGTTTTGCAAAGGAAGGTACTGCGATTGTCACCTGTGAGGGTTCGTTTGGCGCTAATAATGGCTCACTATCATTTGTGGATGGATCTATTGCAACCAATAATATCTTCGAATCCGCAAATAGTGGATTAGTGGTAGGAGATGTGGTGCAGCATTATTGCCGTGTGGGAAACAGGGGCATAATTGTGGTAAACAACTCGCAAAAAATTATGATTGTGGAAGCAGAAACATTTAAATTATTGAAAACGCTGACGACAGGATTTGATTACCCTAGGTATGCAGTTGCCATCGATGACGAACGTGCGTATGTCACCAACGGCTCTGGGACAGGAAAAGTGTTGGTAGTGAATGTTTCAACCCTCGAGGTTGAAAAGGAAATTGCCATCGGCAAAGGCCCTGAAATGTTGCTAAAGAAAGACAAATATGTCTTCATATGCAACAGCGGCGGTTTTAATAATGACGACAATACGGTGAGTGTTATTGATACAGAAACAGGCTCAGAAATAAGGAAAATAAACGTGGGTGATGTTCCGGTGGATATGGATTTTGATGCGACAGGTCATCTTTGGGTGCTGTGCAAAGGTATTCCGGACTACTCAAACTTCCCGAATGTATTGCGCGCCACGGAAGCAAAATTGGTGAAAATCAATACTGCAACACAGACCGTTGCCAAAGAATTCACCGTTCTTCCCGTCGGTTCAATAGATGATTTAGGTCGCTTGGCAGCTTCTAAAGATAGGAATACCATCTTTTATACTTCCGGAAAGGGCATCTACGCCATGCCGATAAACAGTAACAGTTTGCCTTTACTACCCATCATACCGCAATATTTTTATGGTATCGATACAGACCCACAAACGGGATTATTATGGTGTACACAAGGTAATTTTAGTTCCAATGGCTATGTAAAGCGATTTAACACCAACGGCATTGTGCAGGATTCTGTAAAAGTGGGCATTGGTCCCAATAACAGTATTTTTAATTAAGCGAATTTGGCAAAAGTCAATGGTCATTAGTCAAAAGTCAATGGTCAATAGTTCACCTACTAAAGACTTATCTGATGTCGCAATAAGCAATACGAATATCACTGTATAAAAACCTTATCATTTAAGACTTAATTCGTGCATTCGTGGCAAAAGTTTACGGTTCATGGTAAATTCATGGTAAATTTGGGAATTTGGAATATTACGGTGGAAAAGTTATAAATTTGAGGATGAAAATCGAAATTTTACTTAGGCTATGTTTTTTATGGATTTCTACTAGTTTCTGTTCAAATACCTATTCCCAAAAGTTTAATTTTGAAGATTCTGTAAAATTATATGCGAATAAGTATATTTTATATAGTGATTTCTTAGACGAGTTAACGTACCTTACAGATGAAGATTATAATGAAAATGAACGAGAACTTTCACTAGGTTTCAACTATAATGATAATGTTCTTATTGTTGGAAAAAAGAATTATTTGCTTGGATCAATAGTGAGAAATGACAGTATTGCTAAGGTCACTCTATATTCATTTAAAAATACAAATAAAGATATCAATACACATCCGTATCGAAAAAAATATTCGATAATTACATCGGTGGTGCATCCAATATTTAATGAGTTAATAAATTATCATAAATCTGTTAGAGGGGATTCTCTGAGTATAAATCGAGTGCATTTTAGTGATTTTGGTTTTGTTATTGGTAAAGGTTGCCTAAATGGTGAGTTTTATGAAATCCATAAGAAAAAAAGAATTTTTTCTGATAATGAAATATGCGAGCGACTATGTTCCTTGTATCCTGAAGATCGAATGTGGGGATATACTATCTATTTTATGCATAACATATATGATATAAAAAGTAAAATTACCATTTCTAGTTTTATTGAGAAAGAAGGTTTGTTGAATGATAATTTTACTTATACCGGCGGTTGTATAGAATATTCTCAAAATATTTACACTACACTTTCTTCTGAGAAACAAGATCAAGATTTTATTCTTGATCTTCTCTTTGCGTGTAATCGCTTGGAAATGGAAAATAGGATGTCCAAACCTGCCAAAATTATAGAATTATTTTCACCAGTTTTTTGGTAATGGACCAAAGATTAACTCAAACTTTGACTATTGACAAATGACTACTGACCAATGACAAATCTCATTCCACCGCTACAATAAAACCAAGCTTGCTAATATCTTTCCTGACTTGTCCCCTTAGAGATTAGTGCGGTTTGATGCTATTGATTTTCATCATGTTATGTAATTTTAGTGCTAAATTTACCGCACTAAGGGTAGTTTTATATGAAAATTAGAGTTGTCAAAACCG
>JAIBAX010000089.1 GCA_019694955.1 Chitinophagales bacterium
CGAGATTCCGGAGGAGTATGCGAGATTGACAGGATAGCCGCCATCAGGCCCCGGCAATGTAAACAAGGGAATATTATACTTAAAATCCCCTGAATAAGGATCTACCATGTCGGAGGAAGATACCGGCGTAAAAGATTTTACCTCCGGTTGTACAGGTCCTTCGCCAGCTATCATCTGCTGATGCGTGGTCAACAGTATTGCGGTGACAACTAGAATCTTATTTATATGATTTATCATTAGCTGGAATTATTCTGGTTCAAAAAATTGGAATTTCGCTTTATATATATCATTCTTGGAGGTGGTTATCTCTAACTGATATGGTGTATCAAAGTCTAAACTACTTAAATTCAGATTTAGGTAATGAACACCATATTTATCTTGAGTAGGTACTCCGGCGGGAATGAGATTGGAAGAAGAAACTGTTGATAAGGTGTTATCAGTAAGGTCTCTAATTTTTACTTGTAGGTCTTGAAAATCTACATTGCTATAATCTTCTATGTACTTAAATCCTATGACCTTTTCATCATTCTCATTTTTTGAAAAGAAATATATGAAGTTAGATGTTTCTTTATTCAGTTTCATGAAAAAATTGGCTGGTACGGGTCCCGAAAGACGGCTTTGCACGTTGCAATTATCGGTATAGAAAACGGCAATATCTGATGTACCAATAACGACTTCTACGGTTTGGTATTGGTTCTCGCCTATTTGCTGTTCTTCTAAAATAGTGGCTTCTACCTTCCAAGCATATTGTTTGCAAGGATCAAATTCCGGTGCATATACTGGATAGGAAATGATGCCGGTATTTTCATAGTCTTCATCAAAAACCGCAGTGTTATTGCTCATAGCAGCAGCCTTTGTTTGCCCCGTTAACACTTCCACAATCTTTATATTATAATAAATTGTTGGTGCACTTGATGTAACTGTTGTCCATGTAAATAATGGATACGCTACATGAATGGTGTCTTCATCTATCGGTGTAATCAAAGAAATACTTTGCTGGGCATTCATAAGTAGAGGAATGCACATCACCAGCCATATCATTATTTTCTTTATCATATTATTCGTTGCATTTTACATGAATATCAAATACTAATTCGTACTCTTCGCCCTCTTGGTCATATACGACATATCTCAATCTGTTAAAACCAAGTCTGTCGATGGTAACATTCACATCATTGACGGCATGGGTTGTAGGGTTAATAGTAACATCGGAAGATGTAGTATTAAAAGTGATATATGCCTCTGTTGGATAATCGTTTGTTCCATTTTGGTCACTACAATTGGGATCAAGGGTTACTGTGCCACATTGCTCAAACAAATTTTCGATGCTACCAAATCCAAAAGCAAATACCAACCCTCCATCTCTAAAGTGTGCTTTCTTATAAAAGCTTAATCCGGTTTCAGTTTTACCTGATATTTCTAAAGTATATGATTTCGTTTCATCAATTGTAAAGGTCGCTATATTACCCAAAGTAGTATATGAAGGGGTTGTTACATTTCCATCATCATCGGTAAGTTTTACTTCTAAGTATAGATAATCATCAAAGTCAAAGGATCCATCTTCTAAAACGAAACGCATCTCATCAGGATTGCTTGAATTGTATTGATAATTGATGTATGGGAAACTCAAATCAAGGTCACTTTCGTTTTCAATCGACGCACAGTTACAAGGAGGTTGGGTACCACACCCATTTGCTAAGTCTAGATTTAAAAAGTTAACAAAGTTCTCTAAATTAATAGCTAATGTATTGATTTCAAAATTTAAACAGCCAAGGTCGAAATTTTCTAATGAACCAGTCTGAGCGCTTGTTGGCGAGGCGTTAAAGCTTATACAAATATTGCCATTAGTGGCATCATTAAAGACAGTGGTATTATATGTATTGTCGCCATCATTATATGCTAAAAACTCGATATTATCCTTATCATACTGCAAGCAATAAGAAAAATCGTCCTTTAGGTCTTCAATGCTACCATTGTATGTTATTGGAAAGCATGCCGTAAACTTATGCCCTGTCATCGTTGTTGGGTTATTGAATCCTGCTACCAAATTTGAACATACCAATTCATCCAATGCAATACAATGTCCATAGTAAGCACCTTCTAAAGCGCCAATATCTTTAGCGGTGGCATTACCCCAAGGACGGGGTTTGTATAATAGATCATCTGTTAATGCGCTATTTGGATCGGCAGCAGCAATACATGGACTTTGATAGGATAATCTGTAGTCACTCCTCAGTTGCGGATCAGTGAAGATATTATTATTGGTGAGCGTTGCAGTGAGGTTATTCGTGCCATTATATGTTATCGGATTATTCGTATTTATTTCTTTAAGTGCAGAATAATTGGCGGTAAATGTTCCTGGATTGTTTGGCTTTCCTAAAGATGATATATCCACCCATCCAATAGCGCCTGTATTTGGCATAATGGAGTTGTTGAGTATAATATTGGATGCACTACTGATCGCAATATCTTTACCATACCCATAGAGTGCTGAAGGGTTTGCGGGAAGCTCTCTCAAACCATTTCTAAAGAAAGTGCAATGATTGAGCGTAATATCCGATGTTCTTCTGCAAGATATAGCCCCACCGGAATAAGCCAAATTATGGTCAAAGACACAGTTGTTAGCAATAACATTTGCTAGTTTTTCTGCATGAATGGCTCCACCAAATTCCGCTATATTATTTTTAAGAATACAGTTATTTAGAGTGAGGGTTACTGTAGCTGAAGAAGATTCTCCATTTTTTACTGTTATTGCAGTGTTTGGTGTTGATCCGGTATTTACTATTGTAAAGCCAGAAATGGTGGCATTGGTATTCCCTTTTCCAATCAAAATACCTTTATTTGCCACATCAATGGTGGTGCCTAATAAATGCGCTTCATCTAATACCTCTGTTCTAATGGTAATACTGTGCTTTTTATTATAAGTAAATGAAGCATAATTGCCTTGTTTAACGATGACTTCTCCATTGTCACAAACATTCTTGACTGCATAATCAATAGTCTTTACAGGATGTCCAGGAGTTTTATTATTCACCCCCAATACAGCGTCCACATATACTGGAGACGCTAAACATCCATCTCGGTGAGCAACCGTAGTCACCCATAGTTCCTTTGAAGATTGTCCAGATTTTGTAACTAAAGAATTAGATATTCGTGCATAATATTCGCCACTACCCCAGTCTGTTAAGTCTAAAGTATCTCCTGTTTCATCATCTAATACATCTTCAAAACGATACCAAGAATATATTAAATTGGTACCTGAAACTGCAGGTATTGAAACACTTAATATGCCATTGGTTGTATCCAACCCTATTTCTGCACTGTCCTGCTGTGCATATACATAGTTTGTCTTGTTCAAAAATATCGTGTCGGTGCCGAAGTGGTGGAAGAGGAATTTGTTGCCGCTGATGTTTAGCGTATCTAAGCTTGTGTTTGTCTGGTATAGGTTTGGTATCGTGTCTGTAAGATTATTTCCATTCAAATAAACCTGCTTTAAAGTATCTGCTACAATAGATGGTATCTTTCCTCCTAAATTATTATTGC
>JAIBAX010000061.1 GCA_019694955.1 Chitinophagales bacterium
TCCATGCAACTGGCATGGAATCACCTCGAACCCGAAGAACTATCGGCTAAAAAACAAGAAGCCACCGAAATCAAAAAGAATTCAGGATTTATCAAAAACTAACACTATCACTATGAACACAACAACACTCCACACCGTCCTTGGGATTCTCTCCCTGATCATTGGCATCATCGGACTTTTGGGCTCATTCATTCCATGCTTTGGCGTGTACGCCATCTATGCAGGTATCATTGGGCTCTGTGCCGGAATCGGGGGCATCATTGCCGCCAAGAAAGCACACCTCGGCATGGGACTTGCAACCGCAGGCATTGTCCTTTCATTATTGGCAACCGCAATCTCCCTATGGCAAATGAAAGTAATCATGTAAGAAATTACCGTTTGATCAACAGCATGCTCGCCCTCTTTTTGGCGAGCATCTTGTTGTATAGCCTCATCCATTCACCCCATTTGTCATATCCCATGCGTTGCCTAAACACATCACCCGACTGTCCTTCCTGTGGTATGAGCAGAGGATTTTCATCTATGATACGAGGAAACGTTTCACAAGCATACATTTACAACCCCTATGCACCCCGTCTCTTTTGGTTTACGAGCATCCAACTCTTTATCCGCATTACACTCATTGTTCTTTCTGTTCCACCACACAAACGAGGACTAAACTCCCGTATTCTTCTTGATTCTCTTGGATCAACGCTTTTGTTTATGTGGGCGGTGTGGGAGATGGGGAGGAGGTGAGACGTACATCTTGGACTGGATGGAATAAGAAATAGGACAAGGTATTACTATTGAAAAAGGAAAAAACAAATGTTGACTAAACTCTATTCACATGGCATTTATTAACACAAAATTTGTAATATAAATCAAAAACTATATAATTAATTAATAAAGAAGTTCTTTTAAATTATCTTAATTTTACATATATTGTGTAAAATGATGTTAATAAGAAACAGTGTGTGGATATAATTGTCGATAATTATGAAATCGAGTAGATATCTTTGTATGAAATGTTTAAATTATTTACAAAATTCACAATAAACATAAAATAATATTGTTATATACAAAAATTGTGTATCTTTGCACCCCCTAACGGGTGTATAAATTATACTAAGAAACTAATTTATCACTTTAATAAAATCGAATATATGGACACGACAAACGAAATATTAGATTTTTTCAGTAAAAGAACTACTATAAAGGCTTTAATTGGTAAAGAAGCAATACTTTCAATTGAGTTTGATCCTATTATTAATAAAGATGATGGAATTAAGTTTAAGAATAGAGAAGTTGATTCTTTAGAGGTTGAAACACTAGGAAAAGCTATACATTCTAATATAATTATTCCAATTATTAGAAAAGGTATAGAAAAAAGATAGTCCTTTTATTATTGATAAATGGAAATGAAGATTTTTTATCTTTGTTTCCATTTTTTTATTTAAATATAATTTATGAGTCAAGAAACAAATCAGGATGAAATAGACAAGTCATATAATGAACTCCTTCAAATCCTAGAAGATAAATCCAAACGTGATAAAAAGTACTTACGAGATATAGACCTTCTTGTAGCTAGAATGAAAAATTCAAAAGAATATTTCCTTGAATTTCAAAAAGAGGTCTTGAAAGATTACCCTGAGTATAAATTTGAGTTTGATTTAGATATTGAATCTAAGCGTTTTGCCACACTCTATGCTTACTATCTTGAACAGTTCCGTCTCTATGTAGTTGGGGAAAATGGATCTAACACCAAGATGTCTGTTTATAAAATTATCTCTGCATCTCAAGCTACTATCCTTGCGATTAGACCAATCAAATGTACCCAAGATAATAGCTGTATAGAAACAAAGTTGTTAACATGTACTCTCAATGGGAAACTAGCTCAATATTACGGCTTGCAATTCCTTAGTGATTGGATAGCTTCTGAAAAGACTCGCAACCAAGATATCACCTTTATTGCCCTTGAGTTACATTCAGATAAATATATCTCGGAACTTTTTTACGAACATCTTCAGTATTTACAAAAATTAGCTTTCCTTAATTCTGAAAGAGAAGAAATAACCATTGAACTATTTTTATTGGCACAGTACTGGAAAGTATTTCATTATTATATTTTTGATCCAAGATTATTTGAGACAGATTCAATTTAAGTTAAAATGACTAGAATAGAAACTCATCTGATTGACTTTATTGTAAAGCAGGCAAATGGCTTGATATCCATTTCTCCTGATAAAGACCATTATTCTGAATTTATTTCCAATAAACTGTCGCGTTTTTTGAAGGATTTTAGAAAATTAAAATCAACACAAACCCATCCAAATATAAAAATAGCAGTAGATACAATAAGCCACATTAATGACCTTATTGTTGAAATAATTCAAAAATATGAAGAGGGCGATATTTACTCCGCTTCAAATATTTTTGCTGACAAATTTATGGCTCATCCTGCTATTGGTTCTCTTTTAAATAAGAGAATCATACCTATAGATGTTAATACAGTATTTTTTAGAGCCAGAAAAAGTATCATTAATTGCAATATATCAACAAAGGAAATGTTTCATATACCATTTTCAAAGAGAAGAAATATTAATAACTTTCGGTTTAGTATCAATGGGTATCCTTGTCTCTATTTAGCTAATAATTCTTATCTCTGTTGGGAAGAAATGAATAGACCCAATATTCACGAATTAGCTATATCTAAATTTGTCTATAGTGATCCCTATAGCCGAATTCAGGTTGTGAG
Organism: Chitinophagales bacterium; assembly: GCA_019694955.1. Taxonomy (GTDB): domain Bacteria; phylum Bacteroidota; class Bacteroidia; order Chitinophagales; family JADIYW01; genus JADIYW01. Next base: position 2,735 of record JAIBAX010000061.1, read on the forward strand.
CCTCAATCCAAAAATTTTTAAAAAGGAACACATTATTCAAGAAATCAAAACTATTCAAAGTATTGATAAGAATATCGATGCTCCTATATTTTATTTAATTTACCTAATCACAAAAATTCCATTATTCTTTATATTACTTAATAGGGTTAGGGATAAGGATAAGGATAAAGATAAGGATGCATTTTTTAAACCAGAGTACATTTTTCCTCAAATGTTCACAAACTATGTAAAGAGAAAATTAAAGTTTCGAAATGTATTGGGGATTGAATATCCAAGTACTAAAATTATTGATGAATCATGCACATTATTTAACTACACTTTCTTCAGCACACCTCCTACTAGTCCAATAAAAACAGATTATTGTAAATTTCTTTCAAGAATATTTTCGCTTACCGACGGCATCCCACTTGCATATAGTCTTATGCATATGGATATCCCAAAAACAGGTTTTATGCCAACTTATGTAGCAAACACAATTGAATTTGGCAAACAAAGTCATGCAAGTTATGCCTCAACTATCTTTTACCAACATGAATGTTTACTAAATACAATTACAACCTCACAACTTTAACAAAAAAAACCGCCCTCCCGGACGGTCAAAACATACACAACTGCGTTCCTATAACATTCTGAACAGGTGGTTTACTCACCTGAATCTCTTTCATCACCCGTACCCGATTCCTGTTCCAAAGCGGTGATTTCTCTTTCTCAGTAATCCGAAAAATACCAAAAGGAATCATTGATGTATAGTAACTCACCACAAAATCATCAGGATTCAGTGCATCAGCACACATCACCTCTGCACCAAAGATACCATTCAAAAACAGATTCAGTACCGTCATCTGTACACACACCACATCAATATCAATACCATAATACACATGGTGAGTACCAAACGTTTGTGCATGTGCAACAAGCATTCTTCCAGCACCACAACATGGATCAAGTACGTGCTGTGGTGTTTCATGTTCAGGCGCTACACAATTCGCCATGAACAGGCATACAGGGTAAGGAGTAAAAAACTGAGCCACACCCTTCCTATACAGATGCTGTTCATAGAAACTTCCCAGAACATCATTTCCACTACCACTTCCTTGCTGTTCAGTCATTTCAGTAATCAAACAAGCAAGAAGTGTAGGGAATATCTCCCGTTCCTGTTCATACCGAGCAATGATAGAAAGATACTCATCTTCATAATGAGATTTCCCTGTAAGTGGATTCTGTGCAAATGCACACAGACACAGTGTTAAAAAGTCTTGAAATACTTTCCGTAATTCATGACGATACCCCAATGATAGGAGTGTTTGGTGGAATGTTGTTTTCATACTATTTAGTTTAAAGAACGATTAAATTCGGTGTGTTTATTCAGCTATACAGCAATATTGCTACATCATATCCGCATGAACCACGGCGAGAGAAAGTGCATCGAACATGCCTTGATAGTAGTCTTCCGGCATATACCATTTTCGATGGACTATTCGGTTGTATTTTTCCAACTGTGGAAACCAAACACATATCTTTTCAGCAATTTCTTGCTTTGTGGTCGCATCAAATTTTTCAAATGTAGCGCGTATCTGTTCACGAGAATAGGTGACAACCGGGATATTTTGTTCGAGCGCATACGCTTGAATAGCTTCCAATAGCTGCTGTATCCGAGGCCGTTTCCGATTATGCTTGCCATCTTGGGTCGCTAAAAGAATGACGAGAGGTTGAAAGTGATTAACCTGATACATTATCCGCTTGAGATAATGGGCGTTGTCGTTCGTTTTTGACACGGACATACCAAACTGTTTCAGTTGGAACTCGTCCTTGAAAAATGCATATCCAAAGCCTCGGGTGTTGGGATATAGTGCTAGGATATTAGTGTAGGGAATATATTCCGTCATAGTGTTTTTGAATCATTTAGGTCGGTTAATACAGATTGCAAGCACCCCATCTTTTGGCGAACAATCTCATTCATGTCGAGGCACTTCAGCTCATCCAAAAGATTGGGAATCCGAATTTTCAGTCGAGCAATCAGCCCATTCACATGGTCAGGAAAGAATGCGGTAATAGGTGTTTTGAACAGTACATGATAGAGCAGTGCAAGTTCCAATTGGGGGCTTACCGGGTTAGTTTCATGTCGCCCAATTTGTGTTGAATCTTTTGTCCCTAAAAGATTGGCAATGTCTGCTAAGCTAAAAGGTGAACTTTTGCGATATGCTCGCAGTTCGTGATGTGTATTTTTCATAAAGAACATTAAAAATTAATTGATACGATTAATTGATAATGCCTTTATGATAATTGGTTGAGATAAAAACAATATAACCACCTTACTGCATATTCTGCATTTTTTTCTGAGGTATCCACGAATCATGATGAAGGAGCGATGCACCCTGTTTGGTGATTGCGTGGATAGTAACATCCACGCTAACCAACAGCATCGCTACTCCAATCAATACGTTTTTGCTCTGCAAGTGCTGTTTGTATTTCCTGGAGTTTCCTTACATTTTCAAAATGGTGCATTTCTTTCTTTTGTAAGTTTTTCTTTTGTTTATAGTTTCTTTTGTTATGTCTCAAATTTGAGACTTGTGTAGTATGAGATTTCAACCTTGGTATGCTCATATTTGAGACTTGTCGGAATTGATAAAAAAGAAGCGGTTTCCCTCTCCGCTTATGAGGTTCATGTAACAGAGTTCCCTGTATATCAGTAATGATAAGCAACTGCTTTTCAACTAGCCCTTGGATTGCTTTTGGCAATGCAGATCGATAGAGTCCTGTCTTTTTTAAGAGATAGCTATAGGTCATTCTGTCTTTTACTTTTCTCATGTGTGTCTTTGAATCCATCCAACCAAACGTTTGTCGAATCACCACTAAAAGCACCCGAATTTCGGCGAGTGTAAGGGTTGGAAGGTGTTTGAAGAATTCGTTGGGAATGGGGGTAGTATTATAAAGCATGGTACTACCATACCCATTTAAACCTATTTCATTATGAACAGTCTAATGCGGTCGCAGTAAGGTGGGGATACTTTTACAAAGCCAAAGAAGTAAAGTGTCTGCATGCAAGAAATTGTGGTAACACAAGAAAATATAGATCAGCTTATAGAAGACGAGAAGCAAAAACTTCTGTCTTTAGGGTATACCAAAGAGGATTTACAGAAACTTGAAGATGTGTTATCATATATATCATATCCTATTATCAGAGAACATTTCAAAATACTCTATGAAAACGACGAATAAAAAAGCACTCATCTATTGTAGAGTGAGTACACAAGGTCAAAAGTTGGAAGGAGGATTAGGAAGCCAAGAAAAGAGATGTGCTGATTATGCTAAAATAAAGGGCTACGAAGTAGAACGCGTATTTCAGGATTCATATTCAGGAGGTGGGGATTTTATGAAACGACCTGCTATGCGCCAATTGCTTCGCCATGTTGACGATAACCCACAGCATCATTATGTGGTTATTTTTGATGATCTGAAACGATTTGCCCGTGATTTAAAATTTCATTGGCAATTAAGAGCAGAATTCCAATCAAGAAACCTTGTACCTGAATGCTTAAACTTCACCTTTGAAGAAACACCAGAAGGTGCATTTATTGAAACAATTATTGCTGCACAAGGTGAACTTGAACGCGAACAAAACAAACGCCAAGTAGTTCAAAAAATGAAGGCTCGTTTGGAGCGTGGTATTTATTGTATGGGAGGTTTTGCCCCATTTGGCTATCGTTATGAAAAAAATCAATTACTTGGCGGAAAGTCATTAGGTGTTCATCCAAATGAAGCAAAATTGGTTAAGGCGGTATTTAAAGAGTTTGCCCTTGGAAGACTTTACCACATGAACGATGTTCTAAAATATTTAAATATTCAGATGGCAAAAACATCAAAGAGAAAGTTAAAGCTAGATTCAATAAAAAGCATGTTAACCAATATTTTATATACTGGATATCTTGAATATCCAAAATGGAATATATCACTTCTAAAAGGTGTCCATGAACCAATTATTAGCATGGCAATGTTTCAGCAAGTTCAGGAACGATTGAATGGGAAATTGCCAAAAAGAACTGGAAATGATACACAAAATGATTTTCCCCTTCGAGGTTTTGTTAGTTGTATTCACTGCCATCGCCCTTTTACTGCATCATGGTCAACAGGGAAATTAGGAAAAAAACACCCTTACTATCGATGTTCAACTAAAAATTGCCCGCAAGGAAACAAAAGCATTCCACGAAAAGAACTTCATGAGCAGTTTATACAACTATTGAAAGGGCTTTCATTTAAACAAGAGTTTATAAATATCATTAAACTCAATTTTGTTAAAGAATTTAATAGACACGCAAGGGAGAGTATGAGTCAAATAGCAAGAAATAAAATAGAACAAGAAGAACTCTCAAATCAAATCTCTGGGCTTATTAAACTTATTACTACAAACCCAAACAGCCCATTAGTTGAGGATTATGAGAAGGAAGTAAAGAAGTTAAAAATCAGTATAAAAATTCTTGATGAAAAATCAGAGCAAATAGATATACTATCGGACACAAATTTGGAACACCTCTTGGATAAGGCTTGTAAAATAATCAATCACTTATATGACAAATGGGAAAATGGAGATTACGATGAACGGATTATGGTGCAAAAATTGCTCTTAAATTCAAATATTGAATATGGGAGAAAAGAGAATTTTGGAACACCTAAAAGTTGTTATATATTAAGCTTTTTACAGAGTTTTAGCCATAAAAATGACCAAAATTTCTGTGATGTGGACATCACTCAAATTTCATGGAACACAATTATTGAACAACTGCAAGAAATTAACAAGGCTTTCAACAACACAGAAAACCCTTCAAACAATACTGCATAAGATACTTATGGTAGCGTATATTTTTACTTTTCTAAAAAGAATAAAGTATATTCATGCAACACCCCTTAAACCCACACATCTCTTACTTCGCGTACACCAATTTCAGAAATGACAATCGGGTCTTTGGCATACACCAACACGATCGATTACTGCATATGTACTTACTCGGACAAACCGGCGTTGGTAAATCAACCATGATTAAAACCCTTATCACCCAAGACATCATCCACGGACGAGGGTGTTGTTTACTTGAACCCCATGGTGATTTAGTAGAACAGGTACTCCACAGTATTCCACCATCAGAACGCCACCGATTGGTATATATCGATGCAACCAATCATTCCTGCACCTTGGGGTATAACCCACTACGGAAGGTATCGTATGAGAAACGAGCCTTGGTAGCAGCAGGCATACTCGATATTTTAAAGAAGCTCTGGGAGGATGCATGGGGTGTGAAATTGGAACATATTCTACGCTATACCTTACTGACACTCCTTGACCAACCTCAGGCACATCTTGGTAATATCTTGGATATGTTACAAGACAAAGCATATAGAAGTAGTGCCCTACGGTATGTAGAAAGTGAAACAGTTCAAGACTTCTGGATTAAAGAGTTTCCTAAATATATGCCGTATGACCTCATGCCAATATATAACAAAGTGGGAGCGTTATTGGGATATCCAATAGTCCGCAAACTCCTTATTGAAAACACAGAAACGATTTCACTCCGCTCTGTTATGGATACAGGGCAGATTCTCTTAATTAACCTCTCAAAAGGTCATTTGGGTGCTGATGTATCTCATATTCTTGGAGCGTTACTGGTAACCGCACTTACGACAGCTGCCTTTTCACGGGTAGATACTCCTCTAGAGAAGCGAGTACCGTTTCATATCTTCCTTGATGAGTTTCATAACTATACATCTCTTTCATTGGTAAATATGCTCTCTGAACTCAGGAAATTTAAGATTGGTATGGTACTGGCGCATCAATATACGAAACAACTTGAACAGGATATCTTCCATGCTATTATTGGAAATGTAGGAACCAAGGTTATCTTCCGTGTTGGACACCATGATGCGAGTATCTGGGCAAAGGAAATGAAACCGTTGTTTTCTGATACTGACTTTATGGAACTTCCTAATCGTCATATCTATCTGACGATGATGATTAATGGGGTGCCGAGTAAGGGGTTTTCGGGGGTGGGGATTGCATACTAGCACACATGTTTTGGAATCTTTTGTAAATTATTTCTTTCGTTGTAAAATCTAATTCCGGATGTCCTAAGTACTGAATTATATCAATAACTAAATCATTAAGAGAATCATCCTTGGGAAAATCATTATGTATAAAATATTCTATAAGTAATGATTTTTCAAGTACATTTTTTGCTTCAGAGATTTTGTCTTTTTGAATAAGGTTAACAATAGATGCAATTTTTTTGAATAGAAAATCATTTTCCATTCAATCAGTATACACCACTATACAGATAAATAACAAATTAGTTACTTATTGTCTTTAACTCCATGATAACCTTCTTCATACTTTGCTTCACCAGTTCGTGTGTCTATGGTAGTGTTTGAATAGACAGTCTCATGCCTCCCAGTATTATTAGGCTCTGATTTGTCGATAAAGACATTGGTACTTCTAATGCTAATATGATCTCCATCATTTTTAGGATTATCTTTGGCAAACGAACTTTTTGTTTCGTGTGTATCTCCAAATAAGTCTGAAAAAATTCCCATTCTTTAATTTTTAACGTGTGAAAAATAATTGTTTTAAGTTACAAATTATATTTTAAAAAAGCAAGAGATAATTCTATTTTTAATAATTGATAGCTTGACTTTAAAAATGGTTCTGATATACTCATTGGTAAGTGTGGTTTTTCATAGAAATAAATTTTGGGTCTCTTGTCAGAGTATTTTGGCAAGGGACTTTTTTGTTGAGAGCTTGACTTTTTATTCGGTTTTGATATCCTTTTTTTAGATACAATTTCTTACATAACTCTTGCCTCCTATCTTTGATAGGGGGCTTTTTTGTACATCATGAACTATATTGTGCAAGATTGCATTCTGACCGTCCGTAGATACTCCTGTCAGAATGCATTCTTGGCAAAGGTGACCTTTGCAATCCTTTAACGGACAAATGACCAGTCGTTTCTCATTAATGTATTTCATGCACTTAATGCATAGGGCATGGCATATTCCCGTATGGTAATCCAATTTAAACTAATCTCTGTAAGTCAGTCGAAACTTGCCATTGCTCACATACTACCTTCTAGGTAACAATGTTTATACTTCTAATCACATACAGTTATTAATTACTTCTCACTTTTTTCAGGAATTGGCGGATTTGAATTAGGAATAGGCGAAAAGGCCACTTGTGTTGGTTATTCAGAAATAAATCCTTACGCTCTATCTATATATCAATCCCATTTCCCCAAACATAAAAATTATGGAGACATCACCACCATTAACACGGAAAAACTCCCTTCCTTTGATCTCTTGGTTGGAGGATTTCCTTGTCAGGCTTTCTCCATTGCAGGAAAACGAAAAGGACTTGCTGACAGTCGAGGAAATCTCTTTTTTGAAATCATTCGGGTTATTGCACACACAAAACCTACATATCTTTTATTGGAAAACGTTAAAGGGTTACTCAATCACGACCAAGGGAAAACGTTTACCATTATTCTCCAGTCGCTTGCAGAATTGGGGTATGCTTTGGAATGGCAAGTGCTTAACAGCAAGAATTTCGGAGTTCCCCAGAATAGGGAACGCGTCTATATTATTGGATATCTTGGAAGAATTCCCGGAAAGCAAGTATTTCCTCTCAAAAAAGCAGATTACCAATATAGTATACCGACGCAACAAATAGCAAGTCCAACCATTAGAATTAGGGAGGCGACAAAGAAAGGATATGCGGTTGCATACATTGGAGATAGTATTAATACCTCATTTCCTACATCGACCATGAAGCGAGGAAGGATTGGAATGCAAATCGCACACACCATAATGACCAAAAAATGCTATGCAACACTTACAAAGAACAAAAAACTGAGGTATATCACTCCGCTTGAATGTGAACGACTACAGGGATTTCCTGATTGTTGGACTAAGGTTGGAGTAGATACCCAAGGAGTAACAGTATCAATCAGTGATACTCAGCGATACAAATGTCTGGGTAATGCTGTAACTGTTCCAGTAATTCGTGCAATCATAACCCAACTCTTACTAAATAAAAATTGAATACCCCTCTTATGGGGTTTTTCTTTTCTTCATATTCCATTCCTGCACATTCCTCATTAATCTGGGTATAGTTGAATATTCACAATCAGCATATACTCCCCCCAAACATTGTTCATTTAAAACTAAACACTATGCAAAGCAGTACCTTCTTTCAGGTTGCAGAAATCAGTCTGTCCTACCATCCATCACCTGTACCTCACAAACTCCGTATTAAAAGTGTAGCCGATGCCGTGTTGTTCTTCCGAGAACACTGGGATGATAACACACTCTCACTCTACGAATGCTCAAAACTCATCCTTACCAATCGTGCAGGTATTATCATGGGTCTTGTACATCTCTCTCAAGGGGGTATCACCGGAACCGTTGTCGACATACACCTTGTCTTAGCCATTGCCTTAAAAGCACTCGCAAAAGGAATCATCCTTTGTCACAACCATCCATCAGGAAATCGCTTACCATCGCCGGAGGACAAAGCACTCAATGAACGCCTCACCCAAGCCTGTGCCTTGTTTGACATCATGTTCCTCGACAACATCATCATTACCGCTGACGACTACTATTCATTCGCCCAAGAATCCTAAGCCATGGACACCATTATCTATGACATCAGTACAGAAGAATATTCCGTGTACTGTATCTATCAACCAACAAGTAAAGACTTCCTGTCAGAAGTCTTTGTAAAAGTTCCGAATGCCGTCTATTACCTCGTCATGCGCCATGAGTACCAACCAACGATGGCAACGCTCTTACTTCTTGCAAAACAACACGGAGTAAAAAGCCCTCGTCCATACAAAGCAGGTCAACCCTGTGATGGCTCTATCGGTGCACCTGCCTACTACCTGTACTTCACGCTCTGTACCCACTTTTCTTTCTCACCCACAGAACTCTATGAAGAAGCCTATCCGGGCGAAACCCTCACACCAGAAGAAGTACAGAGCATTATTTCCTTTGCCACATGGCAGGAGGTAGAAGTCATCACCGAGTGGTCAGATACCACCATTACCCGCATCTTGGAGAGCTTGACCGAAATCAATCACCACCAGTTGCGTACTGTCGTCGAAGAACACCTCGCCCTTTTCTTTCACCGTAAACACAAACAAAATGAACACTACCAAAAGCAGTACCGAGGTCACCGACCACATCCTTGAACTTCTCGACAAGGTTACCTCCGGTGATATCCAACACTGGATTCCACTCTGTGGTCTTGCCAAGAATCCCATCACCAACCACACCTACCAGTACCTCAATCAACTGTTACTCTCCCTTGCCATGTACCACAGCACCTATTCCCACAACCACTGGATGACGTTCAAACAAATCAATGAAAAAGGTGGTTCCGTCCAAAAAGGAGAACGCTCCACCATGGTTACCTTTACCGATTTCCTCTACAAAGAAAACGACACTACCATTTCCAAACACGAAGCAGAGGAACGCTTACAAAAAGCAAGATTGACCAACACAGAAGCATCCTACCGTGACATTGGCATTACCGTTAAACGCTTTTTAAAGCATTACGCAGTATTTAATGTTGCCCAAACCACCGGACTCTCTGATGCCATCACCGCACCAACCCTTGCATCTCTTCCTGACAAAGAACGCTTTGCAGCTATTGACCACCTGATCAACGAAAAGGGAATTACGATACGTCACGTCTCTGCAAATTCTGCCCACTATGAACCAAGCAAAGACCGCATTCAAATGCCGTTTCTCAAACAATTCACCACCAAAGAACATTACTATGCCGTCCTCTTCCATGAAATTATTCACTGGACAGGACATGAGAAACGCTTGAACCGAACCTGTGACTATGCCTTTGAAGAACTGATTGCAGAACTGGGAAGTGCTTTTCTCTGTGCACACCTTGCTATCCCTGCACCACTTACTTCATCTGCGGCATACATACAGTCATGGCTTACTGCCTTAGAAGGTGACCGCAATTACCTTTTTAAAGCACTACCGCATGCACAGCGTGCTGTTTTGTATGTGCTTGACCACCTGTAGGGGTGGTTTTTTGTAATTCAGAACAAGCTTTATAAAATAAGGGTCAAATTATCCACAGTTTTGTTACTAATGTTACTTGCAATCATGGTAAAATAGGATATAGTAGGAGTGTCCTTAGAAAACGCCAGCCAGTATGGCGTTTTCCTTTTGCTTATTTTATACCTCAGCTATTTCTTTCCTAATAATCATCTTCCAATCATTAATGTCTTTGAATATAACCGAATTGCGATTTGTTGCAATGAGATTTCTCAATTTTGTCGAAAATCGAGATATAAAATATCGTGGTGTAATCTTAATTTTCTTTGCACTTGAAACGATATAGGTTTTTACACCTTTACCTACAACATCTCTGATTAAATATTCAAAATCGCCATCACCTGTAAAAATAAGGTATTCAACATCTGTGTTGGCATGATTGGTTGCATCAACGGATAACTCAACATCACAATTTGATTTCCATCTCACACCTCTACTAATCTTATGAGTTATTTCGTTATTACATTCAGGACACGTTAGTTTTATATATTCGTCTCTATTTTTGTAAATAGAAAAAGGTTTTAAGTTTACAATATAACCAATGTTTTCTAATTCTTTATATTCAAGTGCTTTTGCAATATCTTCCTTTTGGATACCAGAGTAGAAGAAAACTTTCTCACAATTCCATTTGTTTACCAAGTGGTTATAGAGTTTATGCCAATCAATGATAAAACCAAGTATCTGATTGGTTGTGCTTTCAGTATTAGGGACATCAATAAACGCATATCTGGTTTTTGGTGGATTTGGGTTTATGCGAATATTTACATCTATGGGTGTGTTCATAAAAAGAGTATAGCATATAGAGTGTATACGTCTATACTCGGTAAGACACTACCGCATGCACAGCGTGCTGTTTTGTATGTGCTTGACCACCTGTAGGGGTGGTTTTTTTATTATAATTTTTTCTTTTAATAGTTTTTTGATATATTAGCCTGTTGTAAAATAAAATAATCGTTAATTATGAGTAATAAAGATAATATTGAGGATTTACTTGAGGAAAGAAAAATACCTACAAGTATATTTTTTGTTTTATTTAGTATTTGTGTAGTTCTTGCAATTGTTATTGGTATTTTTTTACTTAACAATTCACATATCTCTTTCCGTTTTAAAAATGAAACAAATAGAATTACATTTATTCTATTCATATTATCAATAATTTCTGGCGTTTTAGGGAGTTTGGTTGCAAGTTTAATTTATAAATACATGGAAGTGAAGTTTTATGATATTCATAATAATAATATTTTGAAACGCTTAAAATCTATTGGAAATGATGGCTTATTAATAAGTATTTTTAATGAAATATTATACTACAATAAAAGACATTGCGAAGAATATGTAATAAATGTTAGATTGAAAAAATCTTCTTTTTCTAATGATTTACTTGAATGTATAACAACTTATAGTTACAAGAAGAAATTAGATAATAGAAACTTATCATTTCAATTTATTAGAATAACCAATGATAAAGATGTTACTGAAATAGACCTTATTAATAATGACACATTTCTTATGGATAATTATTTTAATAATGAATATTATTATTGCTTTGATGAAAGAAGTTATCCAGAAGTAGCAAATATTGTCGATAAATTTTATAAATTAAATTCACTTGAAATAAAGACAAAGAATGGTAAAATTGAAAAACAACATTTAACAAAAACCACAGAAGGGAGTAATATTATATATCAATCTACTCTTAAAAAAGATATTGATATTGAAAATGAACTTATAGAATTACATTACCAAGTAATATATCCAGTTGAATTTGGATATATTTCCTGTTTTACAATTGAACTTCCAACAAAAAATGTACGATTTGAGTTTGATTTTTCTGAAGTCCAAGACTGTATAAGTGTCTACCCATTTGATTTTTTAAGTTCACATAAAGGACCTTCAAAATTGCATCAATCTGGCGAGACAGTTATAAAATATGCTAAAGATGGTTGGATATTGCCTAAAAGTAGTTTTGTTGTTGCTTGGTTTAAAAAATGAATAATGCTTTTAATACCGAATATAGATTTAATCCTGATGGAGAATGTAGACTATGTAATATAGATTTTATATGTTCATTTATACAAGAGAGAGAATATTTAGAAGAAATTGTTAGAACAAATTTAGATACACGTTCTACTTTAGAGTTTTTGCAAAAAAATGGATTTAATTTTTTTATTTGGATGCCATTAATTAGTTTCTTTACTAAAAATGGTATTAAAATTGTAATTCAATATCCTTCTATTACTTTTAGGTTTAAAAAATATTCAGCAATAATAAAGAGCTTAAAAGACCAAGGGATTAGATATTGCATTTTATATCACTTATCTGCATATCAACTTTACAAGTTAAACGAAAGGTGGACACACTGCGTTACAGTTGGATGTTTTAGTAATATTACTGATGATATAATATTTGATCCATTAAGAAATATTCTTGAGAGTGAATATAATGGTTCTAAAATATTTCCTATTTTTACTCAAAATGAATTAGATAAAAAATTAGGTATAAAGATAATTATTTGGTAAAATAAAATTACTTTATGAAAGTTGCATTTCTTGGCTATGATTTTTTTTATGGTTGTATTGAACAACTTGTTCTTGATGGTCACATATTTGCGTGGTTATTTACATATGAATGTGATAATAAATATAATTTCAATAAAAAGGTTTTGAATTTGGCTTATGATAAAAATGCAGAAATTTTTGTTAATAAGATTACAGTAGAAGATATTAAAAGAATTCAAGGAGAAGGGTGTGATTTGATTATTTCTGCTGCTTATCAATATAAAATACCTGTATTTGACGGAATGCCAAAATGTATTAATATCCACCCATCTTTACTCCCAGAAGGAAGGGGTCCTTGGCCTTTACCTCATATCATTTTAAAGGAAATTAAAAGGTCGGGGGTTACAATTCATAAAGTCGTAACTGATTTTGATGCTGGACAGATTTTAATTCAAGAAGCTTTTGATATTAGTTCTAATGAAAACTTAGAGTCCTTATCTTGTAAATCTCAAATTGTTGCAAAGAGATTAACTTCACTACTTCTTAATGATTTTAATTTTTATTGGGAAAATTCAAAACCACAGAGTGGTGGTGAATATTGGAAAGCACCAACTTTTGATGAAAGAACAATAAAATGGACAGATACAGTAGAGAAGATTGATAGGATTTCAAGAGCGTTTGGCAAATTTGACTCATTTGTTGAGTTTGATAACAAAGAATGGATTGTTAAAGACTTGACAGTATGGAAAGAAATTCATAACTTTGAAATAGGTTTTATTGTACATAAAACAAATAAAGAAGTTGTTATTGCTGCTTCAGATGGTTTTGTTTGTTTGAGATACTTTAATATCGACCCAGACTTTGCTATAGAAAAAAATATAAAAAAAACTGAATATGAAAATAATTAAAAAGTTTTATTCTAACCTAATTAGCTTGGTTGACGTTTTATCAATGGCTGGTGGATCTGGCGGAAGAAAGAAAAATGACAAAAAGAATGAGTTGGCTTAATTAGATGCATCTTATTACATAATTACCTTATTAGTATTAATTATTTTAATGTATTTAATTAAGGGAATTATTATAACATAATCTTTTTAAGTGCAGAAAAACAAAAAACCGCACCTAAGAAAGATGTGGTTTAAGTTTGGTATTCTCTGTGTACTAATATATATTTATGTCAAACAAAAAAGGTCTGTACTTATGCAATTTTTGACCACTCTTTTTTAAAAACCACCATCTTCATCATTTTTAAGAAAATTTCACTTGCATAAGCAGATATTTCAACATACCTTTAAGTTACTAAAATCAATCACATGAATACCAAAACAATCCTCACCTTCCTTTTTCTCTGTATAGCAAGTATCGCATATTCTCAACAGACATGGACGTATGATTATGATGTAAATGGCAATAGAACTGCTGTGGCATATGCCGTCAGTTGCAGAATGGCGCAAACGCCACCTCCTGATTTATCTGAACCGGACAAAAAAGACCTGTTGTCTAAATTGCAACCTGTACAGGAATTGATGTTGTACCCCAATCCCGCCACCACAGGTATTTTAGTGTCTCTTCCTACCGACATGGTAGGTGGTACGGTTACCTTGTACAACGAAACAGGACAAATGGTGTGCGATGGCATCACCCTTTCTATGGAACAAACGATGGTGAATATTGCCGACCTTGCTCCGGGAACGTATATCTTGCAGTATCGTGGAACAAAAGAACAGCTCTACACCAGAAAATTTGTAAAACTCTAAATCGCTTCTCGTGAAAAAATATGTACTCTTTACATTGCTCTGTGCTTCTTTGTACAGCTATGCCGGAATATCACCAACGTTTCCTAACTATTTATCAAAAACCATCGATGTTACCAAATCCATCGGCACCGTTTCCGGTAGTCATGGTGTGGGTAGTGATGGCAGTTTCGGCTATACTATTCCACTGTATATTCCTGATGGCATTAATGGCGTACAACCCTCCATTTCTATCAACTACAATTCCCGTGGTGGCAATGGTATGCTTGGTTGGGGATGGGATGTGAGTGCCTTTTCAGCCATTTCATTGGATAACAAAGGGCTCTACTATGACAATTCTGTAGCACCCATGACCCTAAAGGGGATCAATAATACATTTTCACTCAGTGGTAACAAACTATCCCTCACAAACGGCAGTTTCGGCTACAATGGTTCAGAGTACCGCACGTTTGAAGAAGGCGATAGCAAAATATCGGTAAGTGGCACTGTTGCAGGTTGCAGTTCGTGTCCTGATAAATTCATTGTCCAAACCAAATCGGGACTCACCATCGAATATGGTGGTTCAGCCAGTACCCGTATCGCAAATGCCGACGGTATTCCACTTTCATGGCGTATCAGCAAAATCAAAGACCTCTACGGTAACTATGCCGAGTATCAATACATACAACAAAACAGCGAATGGGTATTAGATAAGATCATCTATACCAAAAATGATGCGACTGGGATTACTGCCGCCAACACTATCCAGTTCACCTATATCGCACGAAATGCCGGAACGGACAACAACAAATTCTATATCGCAGGTACGAATACCTCACATTTGGAAATCTTCCAAAACAATGTATTGGACAAAATCGATATCACCTCCGAAGGTGATATGGTCAGAA
>JAIBAX010000062.1 GCA_019694955.1 Chitinophagales bacterium
ACATCTTTATGAACTCAAAAAAGTATACATCAACAACGCCTGGCATACAGAACCAATTAATAAAACAACTCAAAAATTAATCGATAACCTAAAATTATATATTCCGTAAAATATTTCAATGTTAGGGCTTAATCAAAGGTCAAAGATTATTTACATTTCCTTTTGAAGACTATCCCCCTGTTCGACCTGTTCTGTAAGTCATTTCGAACGCTTGATAAGGCATCCCTCACTGACAAATCCTCTTTTCATATCGTGTGGTTTTTATTTTAAGACATCGATAGTTAGTTAAGATTATTTTGAATTTGCTTAAATAAAAATACTCTTATTTAAGATTTTAATGCTTTTTCTTAAATAAGTGCATATTGTCTATGAAGCACTACTCTTTCGACCTATTCTAAAAGGCGTGTCGAACAGCAATAATTATAAACAAAATAGCCACACATGACTGCATGGCTATTTTTGGTGATTCGTCGGGATGACAGGATTTGAACCTGCGACCACACGCCCCCCAGACGTGTACGCTACCGGACTGCGCTACATCCCGATTTTCCGCAACCTTGGAGGTTGGGAGTGCAAAAATAAAAAAACCCTTGAAATATTTCTATCTCAAGGGCCACACACACAATAAATTCTCCCTACTTACCATTTCAGGGAGAAAATATTACTCATAATATACCTTAGAAGCCGGATTCCATTCCACCCAACTTGTTGTCCAATCGTTTGTTCCAAATGCACCAATGAATGTGATAGAATTGTCAAAGCCCGTTGTTCCAGAAAAATCTGCGCCCGTCAGCAAAGAAGAACCTGCATTAGGTGTAACCTTTGGAGCACCTGCTTCGAAGATTGTCGCATCAATTCCTTGATTTTGCCACTTAGCAGAAAAAACATTGCCGTAAGCAGCAGTTTCAAACCAACTCTTGATGTTCCAGCTGGCATCGGTTGTTTTAAATGGAATACCTCTCGGATTAGTAGGATGTTGATTCGTCAAAGTATCTGTACCAACAGTTGCATTCACATTTAAACTGCCCGCAGAACCGAATCCGTTACCACCCCAGTTTTCCACTCCTGCAAGAATAGAATGCTTCACCACCAAATCGCCGGATTGTGCATAGCTCACACAATTAGAACCATCAATAAACAACCCATTCGGATATCCTGTTGCAAAGGTGTTGTAAATTTTAATCTTATTACTTCTTCTCAAATGGAAAGCATTCTGAAACTGCAAACTAATAGTAGTTTCTCTATTTGCTTTTGGCCCTATTACAGTAATATTTGATAATGAAGGTGAAGTAAATGGCGTATTAGTAGAACCGGAACCATCATTGTCCACTTCCAACCCATTTGAACCTGATTGGTCGGCGAGGTTATAGTCTTTTACCAACAATGCAAATTGTATTTGTCCGCGGTAACCATTGTCCATATCTAAATCGTCATCTAAGCCTCTGTATGCCACCAAGTGCGTTGCATTTACTGTACCGCCGAAAAATTCAAAGGCGTCATCCAAACCATAAGAACATTGGATATGATTAATTTCTGTTCCGGAGCCTACGCTTCCTAAAGTAAGTGAGTTTACTTCCTGATTCGGATTGATTGGAACGCCTGCATATTCTATTCTTACATATTTCAATACACCACTATTATCGGCATCATCGCTACCGCCGTGGTATGCTCCATAACCTCCTTCTAATTCTGCTGTTCCTCCAGGGAAATTATTGGTTGCTTTGCCACAGATGACGATTCCACCCCAATCTCCCGGATTCTTTAGTCCAGGTGCTTTTTCTGATGTGAAAACAATTGGATTATCAGAGGTGCCTTGCGCGAATATTTTACTACCTCTGTGTATAATCAGTGTACCTTTGGTTTCTTTGTCACCCAAAATTAATGTCCCTGCTTCAATGGTCAGGTTGCCAGTTTTAGAAGGTGTACCACTAAGGGTTAAATCTTCTCCAACCCTAACATATCCATTCAAACGGTAGATGGTATCCGAAGAAAGTGTTCTATTGCCGGATATAGTCCCGGATAGTTCAACGATTTCTTTGTCATCATCCGTATCAATAGGATCGTCGCTTTCCTTTTTGCAACCGCCCAAGATTGTTGCCCCAATTAGCATTATTGGGACAATGGTTTTCATTGATTTTTTCAAACTTAAGAATGTTTTGTTCATACTATTTAGATTAAATTTTTAGAATGTATATTTTACGCCCAAGCTGAATACACGTCCGGGACGATAACTTTGTATTTGTTGGTCATTTTCTCTGCTTAATGTTCCGTCAGCGTTTCCGTCTTGCAATAATTGTATTTTTTGGTTAATGATATCTGCTACTCCTGCACTGATTTCAACACCCTTTTTAAACAAATATGAGCCACTAATATCTAAAGCATGTCGCGGCATCTCGTATATATCGGGGTATTCATCGAAGCCTACGAAGAGGATTCTTTTTCCTGTGATATTATAGACAACATTGACCTGATAACCCAAATCCCTATCATTGTAGAATAACCCTGCATTTACCAAATACGGCGCCTGCCCTTGCAAAGGCCTGTTATCAGATTGACCGAGTGCAGCTTCGCCTAAGCTAACCTTACTGTGTATATATGAACCATTGAGTGTTATGCCCATATTTTGTAGAAACGGTGACTTGGCTTGAGAAAAGTTCTTTTTAATTTCCACTTCGACACCATAAAGATGTGCGTACTCTGCATTGGCAAAAGAAAAGTTTTTAGCACCCCCAGATCCACCACCTGGAACGGCGACAACTTCTATCGGATTAAGGAAATATTTGTAAAATGCACCAATATTGTAGACGTCGCCATTTTTGGGATACCATTCCAATTTTAAATCTGCATTCTGAATCGTACTTGAATTCAATGCCGGGTTTCCTTTATACGTGAAATTATAATTGAAATCATAAAAACCAAAAGGAGCGATTTCTCTAAACTCAGGTCGGTTTAAATTCATGCCATATGCTGCTCTCAACAGTAGCTCAGATGTAATATTATAGGAAACATTGATAGAAGGCAATACATTAAATATCGGATTATCCACTTCTACTGGGCGATTCGTAAGGTCTGCAGAACTGAGTTTTTGTTGGTTATACTCTAACCTTACTCCGGCGATGATTTTCCACTTATTGATTGGAATCTCTGAGTTTACAAACCATGCATTGAGAAGATTGGTAGCGGTATAAGCGTCGCTGGGATTGGTTTGTTCATCGATGATGATACCGGTTGTTGTATTAATATTTTCTGGTTGGAAAAGATGGTCGATACCACCATCCAAAAGGCTATTATCAAAGCTTCCGATGTTGGCTCTAACAAATCCAAGGTTTCTAGCATCAAAATGTCTGTTTTTATATTCTGTATACACTCCTGTACTGATGGTAGGAATGATTTTTTTGCCCTTGAGGTAGCCAATTTTATAGCTAAAATTGACGCTTCCCGTATAATTATCTTCCTTCATTTCAGAGAAGAACCTACCCAAAAAATTTGCCTGCGCCGACCCTACAGGAACATATAAAGTTGTCTTTCCGGTTTGTGGATCTAATTCTGAGCGATAACGCTTATAATCCGGTTGATTGCGGTAAGTATGGCTATACCCTCCTAACCAATCGATGCTGGCAGATTCCTTCAATAGTTTGTGTGTACCTGAGACCTGTCCGACATAGAGTCCTTTGAATGTTTGGTCAAAGGAGTGGTTTTCGGGATAGTAGTTGAACTCGTAATCCTGTCCGGTTCTATGTACATATTGACCGGAGGCGCTAAAATTGGCTAGGTTTTTTAGTTCTATAAGATGTTTCCCTTTAAATTTAAACGACCAGTTATGCAAAACACTGGTTCTTGTTTGAACATTATATTGCATATCTTGAAAATCATATATAGGTGCGGGTGCATTTTTTTCTTTGTCATAAACATTAAAATCAGAACGAGCTACATTAAATCTGGAAGATGTGTAGCTATAGTTAAGTGCTGTTATGTTTCCGATTAGGGCATTTTCTGTTCTTATCCTTGTACCTTTAACAAAAGAAAATCGCTGATCCGGAAAAGCAGTCTTTTGTTTGCTAACCCAGTCGTTGTTCAGGCTTCTTCCTGCATCCACTAAGGCTTCAGCACTATTAATGTCTCTTACATCCTGTGGGAAGTCGGATGGCAACTGATGATATTTGTCGAATCCTGCCCAAAAACCCTTACCATGCTTTTGCTGATAGAATTCCTGAAATACCGTGCCCGTGCGCATTGTAGTCGTGTATCCTATACTGGTAAAATTGCTATCAGGAATACTTTTTGTATAAATTTTCACCAAACCGCCAGCAAAATCTCCGGTAACGTCTGCGGAAGGACTTTTTATTACGATAATTCTATCCAACTGTCCCGAAGGAATCATATCGAAAGAGAACGACTTCACATCTGTTTCTAAACTTGGGGCAAGAGCGTTTTGGAACATCACATTATTGTATCGAGGGTTTAGCCCTCTGATATTGATAAAATTGCCATTCAAAGTAACTCCCGGAATACGTTTAACCACTTGTG
Source organism: Chitinophagales bacterium (assembly GCA_019694955.1). Classification (GTDB taxonomy): domain Bacteria; phylum Bacteroidota; class Bacteroidia; order Chitinophagales; family JADIYW01; genus JADIYW01. The sequence continues at coordinate 4,528 of JAIBAX010000062.1, forward strand.
CGGCATCTCTGTCTAAAGTTTTGCTGATTTGTTGCGCCGAAATGCCATTGGCAATCATATTAGATTTCTTCAACTCCATGGTGATGGCCGTTTCAGAATTGGTGATGGCAAAATCCGTTATAACTACCTCATCAAGAAGTCCATTTTCTAATTCTAAGACTGCGTTAAGTGTCGTGGTTTCCCCATCTTTCACCTCAACGTTTCCGATAAGCTTATCGGCATAACCAATATAAGATATTCGAATCTTGTATACACCTGCGTCAATATCATTTAAGCTATAATTGCCATCGATATCTGTTGCGGTGCCGATAGAAGATGAGTCTATCATTACGGTGGCGCCGATGAGGGTTTCTTGTGTTTGTTTGTCGAGGATTTGGCCTTTAATACTTCCTTTCTGTGCTACAACTGAAAATGGCAGTAGCAAGAGTAAAAAAATTCTAACTGATTTCATAATACTGTTTTTGTGTGTGCTTAAATTCATCATAATTTGATGATGCAAAGAAATAACACCGCTTCGACGTGGGCTTTAACCTACGATGTATCTTACCTGTCTTTGTAAGGTTTTTTGCTGTTTATAATGTGAAGAATTGGTGAAAGTATTTTCTTTTCATGAATGCATAACGAAAAATGAGCATCAGATTTACTTGTTTATCAACCAATTGGGTGCTGTATCAAAATTCATTCATGATTCATAAAGCTGAAACCAAGGTATTCTCTTTTGTACCAGGGATTGAAGCGCTATCCTTTTTTAGGGTGGGTAGTAGTAGCGCAAAAAGATAGAAGCGAAAAGCCCGCCCGGGTGCACAAATTCGAAAAAAATTGGCATTACGCTGTTTTTTCCTATATTTAAACTCAGAATATGCGTTAGAATTTGTGACGAAAGGAAATTATACAAAATAGCTATGAGGCACGGAATTTTCTTGCAGTAAATTTCTAATGCTCTGGGTTAAATCGACATGGAAACATTTATACATCAGGTTGTAAAGGATATCAGCAAGGAGGAATTGCCTCTCCTGAAAGACTATTCTTATGTATTTCCATCGCGGCGTTCCGGCAAATATTTCAGGGATTATCTAACTACTGCTTTTTCGGACGAGGCTTTTATTCTTCCGTCCATTTATAGCATTCAAGATTTCATTCTTACGAATGCGGCAAAAAGCATTCCCGATGACATCGTTTTATTGGGAAAATTATATTTGGTGGCTTCCAAATATGTTCACGAGACTTTTGAGCAGTTTCAGTTGTGGGGAGAGATGATTTTAGATGATTTTGACGAGATTGACAAGTATTTGGTAGATGCTTCTCTTCTTTTCAAAACGATAGAATTGCAGAAAGAAATAGATGCCGGATTTGAGTTGGAAGAAGAACACTTGCAACTCATTCGACAATTTTGGAAAAATGTTGATACCCCCTCAGAAAATCCACTTAAAGAGAATTTTCTGGCTACGTGGAAAGTATTGGGCAATATATATAAAGATTTCAATGACCATTTAGATGTTCACAACGAAGCTTATGAAGGCAAAGCCTACCGATGGCTTCTACACGAACTGAAACAAGGCAAGACGCTCCCCTATAAAAAGCTTGTCTTTGCGGGTTTTAATGCCTTGTCTACGGCAGAAGAGGAATTGTTTAAGCATTTTCAGGAATTGCCAGAGACCTTAATTTATTGGGACACTTGCGCACATTATGAAGGAAATAAATACCATGAAGCAGGCAATTTTATCCGTCATTACAGAAAACTCTTTAACACACCCGCCAATAAATGGATAGAACAGGAGAAGTTAATCAATAAAAGGTTTCGTTTTATTGGAACGCCTTTGAAAATCAGTCAGGTACTCACCGCTAATATGATACTGGAAGAAAAAACCGAAAAAAGCACTGCATTGATATTATGTGATGAGCACCTCTTGCAGCCGCTGCTGTACCGATTGCCGGATATGCCTGTAAACATTACAATGGGTGTTCCTTTAAAAAATTCCATGTGGCATTCAGCGATGCTGTCTTTGTTAGATGTTATCAGGTCAAAAAGAGGTGGTATCATAAATTTTGACAACATATATACTTTTCTGCAACAGCCTGCCTTGGCAGGATTTGTAAGCAAAGAAGAATTGATGCATGCTGAGGCATTGTTATCGAGGAATAAAACACAGGATGTAGGCATACGAAGATTGGTAGAAGAAGTTTTTAGTCAGAATACGCTGATGAAGATGGTCTTAAACAGTCCGGTAGATACGGTAGGGTTTACGATGCAAATAGAAAAGATTATTTTCTTGTTTCTCTCCAATATGACCATGGAAGAAAATCCGCAGGAACATCTTTTCTTAGAATGCATATATGAAAAGGTCAGACAATTCCATCAGCTCATTTTTCTATTGAATGAACCACCCGTTTTGTCTACCTATGCAAGGCTGCTAAAGCAGTTCTTGCAAAAGACAAAAATACCTTTTGAACATGCCTCTACGGAAGGGCTTCAGATAATGGGATTCTTGGAGAGCAGGAGCTTAGATTTTGAGCGGGTGATTATTTTATCGGCAAATGAAGGCAAGTTACCTGCCGGAAATAAACGCATTTCTTTCATTCCTTATAACTTGAGGAAGAGTTTCCGCCTCCCTACATTTACGGAGCGAGATGCCATCTATGCGTATCATTTTTACAGGCTGTTACAACGTGCAGAAGATATTGTTATGGTATATGACACCGAAAAAGGTGAAGATGTGAGCGAAAAAAGTCGTTTCATTGCCCAATTGCTGTTAGAATTAGATAAATCCGCCAACAACATAGAGGTTTTACAGACACAACTGGAAAAAGAAAACAGTTTAAAGTTAAATACGATAGCAGCCATTCCAAAGAATGCAGCAATCATGGAGAAGCTGGCAAATTTTGTGTTTTCTGCGACCTCATTATCTGAATATATACGTTGCCCATTAAGTTTTTATCTTCATTATATTGCTGAAATCCCGGAAATAAAAGATACCGATATACAGATTGATCCTCGAACAATGGGTATTATTCTGCATAAATTCTTAGAAGAAAATTACCGCCCTTACAAGGATAATATCCTTACGAAGGAAGCCATTGCAACCATGTTAGATGATGAAGTTATCATGCAGAAAATGCATCATGTTGCAAATGATGCGGGAATAAAAGTATCTCTAGAACAAGCTTCGGGAAAGAATATATTAATAAAATTAGTCATCCGCCATTTCATTACCAATATCCTCCGCAACGACCTCCGATATGCGCCTTTTACGCCCATATATTTGGAGGAAAGCTTCAGAAATGACCAAATAAGGATATCGTATGGTGCCGGAAAATCTATACAACTAACCGGAAATATCGACCGCGTAGATGCTGTTGAGGATGGCGAAGGTCAATATTACAGGATTTTAGATTATAAAACCGGAAAAGTAGAATTGCCTGTTATAAACAAGCAGACGGATGCACGTCATTATATGGAGAGATTCTTCTCGCCAAAATACCACTATGCCTTTCAAGGGATGGTTTATGCATTATTGATGAGGCATCGCTTTCCGAAAGGGCGGTTTAAGGTTGGCTTCTATAGCTTGAGAAATACGGAAATTGAACCTTTTTTCCTGAATGGTGGCAAATGTTTAGAAACAGAACATATTCAATGCTTCCAAGAGCAACTCACCGATAAAATAGCCGAACTCATGAATCCGGATATTCCGTTCTATCTGGGTAGCAATAATGCAAAAGACTATGAATATAGTCCGTGGAAAGATATTTTAGGGTTAGAAGTATGATTTCCAACCCTACAATAAAATGATACTATTATGCATATCTTTTGCCCTCTAAAAAGGCTTCTGCCAGATGATAATTATCATGGTGGTTGGGGTGAAAATCTCTCTTAAAGAAATCTAACCATTTGGCAACACCTGATGAATGGAATTGTCGAAGGAATTTAAAAACAAAGCTATTCAGTTGCTGTGGCAATTTCTTGACTTCAAGGTTTTCTCTATCCTGCGTAAGAAAATATGCGGTACCGGCACCAATATATGCATAAAGCAAAAATGAAACAATCGGCATCAAGACTACCCGTTTTGCATACTCATTGCCGTCAACTTCTTGTAATAAGTCGAATGCTACACATTTATGCTCTAATTCTTCGGCGGCATGCCATTGAAACAATTCTGCAATTTGCGGGTCGGCTTTGCTTATATCGATATTTTGCAGCATACCTTCTGCAAACAAAGCAGTAAAATGCTCCAAACATACGGTAAGAATAAGTGGTCCGGATTTTCCTGCCACCTTGGTACCTATCTTATCAGCTCTCTTGAGCGTTCCTTTTACGATATCCAAAAACGGCTTAGTTTTATATCCTTTCTCCGTGAGTATTTTTACGATTTTCTCATGTTCAACACCATGGATACCTTCTTGTCCGCAAAACATCTTTATATCTTTCTTTAGTTTCGGATCATCGATATCTTGCTTATAACGTATCATGCTATCAATAAAAAACCGCTCTCCATCAGGAAACAACAAATGTAACGTATTGATAAAATGCGTAGAAAAAGGGTTGTTTTCATAATAAAATCTTGGTATCTCGCTATACTGGAAATCTACCTTTCTAATCTTGAGATGTACTTCCTTTTGTGGACTCTTTACCGCCTTCATAATTATAATTTTTAGCAATTTAATACTTTAAACACAAAAATACAATGCTTGCATTGTTAAATTTTTACACCATTTATGTAGGAAGGGAAATCGTCTCAGGTTCAAGCGTTGAATATTGTTACAATGTGATTAGAATTTAACTTTACATCCTGCTCGTATCATTACACCATTAATCTTTCTGTAATCATAGATGTATATCCCTTTAAAGTAATCATATTGAAATCTGGCATTAAATTCAATGTACTTAATAACCGGAACATTGAAGGAAAGATACCCGCCAAGTCTGGATGATTTTTGAAGATCTCTTGTGAACTGACTACCCAATCCGTAGGTGAATTTCTTATTCAACTGGTGATTATATCCCATTTTTGCTGTAATAAAATGCGTGGCGGGAAGATTAAATGGCTCACTTTTTTGCCATGAGAAGTCTGTATTGACGGTAACTTTTTTTGTGAACTTAATGGAATAGTTTGAAAAAACAGATATGTATCTATATAAGTCGGTAAAATAATTGACAACATTTACGTTTCCGTTATCTAGGAGAAGTACTTCGTTGCGAAAGCTCACATTTTGTTGGATGCCCACCAATAAGCTGTGTTGGTTATCGCGAATAACATAATTTGTTCCAGCATTGACGAGGAAATTATGGAAGTATTTTTTTTCGGAGATATTTTCCTGAGAGATACTCTGTAAAATGGTTGGAGAATATCCAGCAGATAGTTGGAATTTGCCTTTGTAATTAAACACAGCGTTTATAGGAAACGAATGTAATACACTCATGTCTGTACGAATACTATCACTCATATATTTCTCATACTGATAGCCTCCACTGACAACTAAATATTTAAGTAAAGACTGGGTAAGGGTCGTTTGAACATTTAAGGTATTGTTATTCAAAAAAGGTATGCCGAATGAAGAAAAATGCGGATTGACATAGCCTGCAGAATTTTGTATATCTGCACCTTTCCACAATTGTACATTTACCCTACCATCTATGGCATAACCGATTGGTTGTTTTATCTGTATATCGTTGCGGATTTCTTTTAACCAAGATATACCTGCTTCTCCCGCCAATTTAATTCTTCCTTTTAGTAAGGATGTCTGAAATTCCGGTGCCAGCACCTGATTTCTTGCCAAATTTTTTTCTTCCGTTTCGGTGTTTGTAACAGCATTTTTCAGGGCCGTTACATAGTGTATATGTAAGTGGTCTCCTTGTTTTTCTCCATAGCCAAAGGCAAAAGCAAACAGGTTATTTCGGTCGAAGCTAAAGTCTCTGAAAAGTGTATCCGCATAGATATTTGAAGATTTTCCGCCGGAACTTCCTACGTACCATTTTTTTCTACAAAAATTCAACTGATACCCTTGTAAGATGGCGCCGTTAACTGAATATTTAGAATAGACGGGAGTAACAGTTCCCATTCCAAGATCTCTGACGCTGTTTAAAAGTTTTTCTGTCTTTGACATAAACCCAAATCGCTCATCCAACATTTCTAAAACAACCGGATTTTGCAGAAGTTGATCAAAATTTACATCTTTAATCTGATCCAGATATTGCTTATATTCAGCAATCCCGAGGGCACCCATTTGCCCTTCAAGCTTATCCTTATATTGTTCGAGGTCTTTATACTGTTCCCATATCGATTTTAGTTGATTGAGTTCATCCAATGGAATTTTCTTCAGCATCTCCAACTGCTGTAATAATTTTTCCGGATCTATTGCTCCAAACTTCTGATACAGTTCATATGACTTGATATACTTTTCCTTCATCTCGGGTGTAATACCGGGAATGGAGTCTAGATAGGTTTTAAAATATTCAACATCTCCTGATTGTATGGCCTCGAGTGGAATTTGTGGAAATGCCTCATGGATTAAGTTTTCCATATCAGGAAGTTGTTCTTGTAGTAAAAGTTTGAGTTGTTCCGGGTCTTTGTAGTCCAGATATTTAGCATATTTATCCCACAACTCAAATAATTCTGCTTTTTGCTGAAGGACTTTATCTCCCAATACGCCTTGTAACGCCTCTGGTACATCCTGAAGGTTTTGCTGCGTCAGCTGATTTAAAATATCCTTTCCGGATTTTGTTTCCATGAGTGTCTTCAATATCTCTTCTGAGACTTGCCCTTCCGGCATAAGTTTTTCTGTAAGCAAGGTCATTATTTTTTCTTTACCCTTGCTTATCATATTCTGCTTGAACGTTTCATAATCGAAAGAAAAATTATAAGCATTCAACTGCTGCTCTGTAAGGCGTTGCTCGGTAGTGATATAAATGTCTGTTTTAAAAGGGATAGAAAAAGCCTGGATATTGCCTATCAATCGAGTACGTAAATAATCTATAGGCGTATACAATACCGTATCATTTCTGTTATTATATGACCCGGACAAATCGAGTATTGCGCCCACTTTCCACCCTGATTTACTCCAATTTCTTTTGACGAAACCCGTATCCAGCGGATCGGATTCCTTTGGGGCATCCGTACCTACTGCAATTGTAATCGTGTACGTATTGATAAGGATATTCTTTATCGGATCCATCAGGTTTATATTCAATGTCAATTGATCCGTTTCTTTAACCTCAACATGTTGAGGATCGGAAAAAGTCACTTGTATATTTCCAATGGTTTGTGTGTTTACATTAGTAATGCCTGGTTTTAACAGGAATTGACTACTGGAGGCTTCATAGATTTTTCCATACCTAGCGGAGATAACCTCTACTTCTATATAAGATGCCCGTACATTGCCGCCATCGTTTACCAATTGAAGATTCCACACATCCGAAGCTGACTGAAAATCAGAATGGCTAATATATTTTACAGAAGGCACTGCGAAAGTGGCATTTGGAATAACAAAACAAAATATAACAAGAAAATATCTTGACCATCTCAAATAAATAGAAAGATTTTCGAAACAATTTAACATCCGTATGAGTTTTTCTAACAACAGAAAAATGCTTTTCGCTAATTTTATTTGTAAGATAAGTATTAAATCAATCCGAAAGCGAGAAAAATTATTGCCAAAATTAAGTGAAATTCAATCGGAAAAAAACACAATTCATTGATAATCAATATAAATATTGATTCATTTTGCCTTCATCATTATTTTTTATAACAAAGAATTTTAAAAAAAAATCATAGAAAAAAAATGCAATAGCGAAAATGGATAAAAATGCAAAGTACACAATGCTATACCATTTCCCTTATTTTATTGCGTTGTTGAAGAAACCTCCTCTAATGTTATTTCTCTTTGCCAAAATACTTCTCCCTTTTTGCTTTTGGCTTCTAGTACTAGCTTTCTATTACTTCCGATGCCAGTTACTGAAATAATGGCATAACTCCTCGTTCCATCCACCAATGTTCCTGGAACCAATTGTGGGTGCTGTGGGTTTCCTTTAGAAGGCATCGAGGTCATGGGTGAGCTGGTCAACTCATAAATCGGATAATCACACAGTGTTGTGTCCTTCAATAATTCTGTATGGTGAATATCGCCACTTAAACACACTACGCCATTGATATGTTCTGTTCGGATAAAATCAAACAAGCTGTTGAATTCGTCTTTATAGTACCGCATGCATTCTGTACCCCTGAATCTGGCAATGATTTGTCCGCCATTGACAATTATTTTAAAACTCGCCTTAGAAGCTTTCAGCGATTGTTGCAACCATTCTAATTGTTCTTTGCCCAAGTATATATTGGAAGAGTCTTGATTGATTTTATTGCTTCGGTTATCCAGCATAAAAATCTCAATATCTTCATGAACAAAGCTATAATAGCGCCCATGCTCCGATTCCGGTGGTGTGGGATTCGGCCACATGGCATTAAAAATCTTATCTGTGGTTAACTTTCCCGGAAAGCGACTATCTCCATTATTGGGGCCAAAATCATGATCATCCCAGATCGAGTAATTGACTTGACTATTGATGAGGTGCTTATAAGGTTTCATCTTCGTTCTCACATCCAAATTCTTTCTAAACACCCTCTTTTCCTTCCTTAGATGGAACGGCAGCAAGTACACATTATCACCCATCCACAACATACAATCGGCATTTTCTGCTGCCATGTGGTCGAATATCTTTCTAGAAGCACCCGGAAAAACTACCCCAAAAGGTCGGTGCATAACCAAGGCGCAAGATGCTGCAAGAAAATTGAAATCATTTACCGCAGATGTATTTCCGGCGGTCGTAAATCCTTGTTGACCATTTAATACCGCTGTCAGCACACCATTCACAAACACTTGATAGTGCGTAGAAGGTTGTAAATGATCAAAATAATATTTTGACGCACATCTACTTTTCTGCCATAATTTTTCCGAAGCGGTTGGATGAAGGAATTCCTTCCCATTAAAAAGCTGTACCAAAATGGAATCACTTCCCTTGGTAGCCACCCACACACGTACCGACGTACTTTGCAAATCGCCTAAAAATGGGCCGCAAATAACTTTCTGGGCATACATATTCATAACAAAACATGCCAAAATAACAATGTGCATCATCTTATTAATTGCCCGGTACATATTTCTTTCCTCCATATTTATAAATTGTTTGGATAATCGCATTTTTGTAAATATAATTAGGATGTATCATAAAAACATCCATTCTTGCCGAAGGTACAGGGTGACCAATTCTCTTATCTAAAAGAACAGAAAACCAAGGCCGCTCCGTTTGGGTATAAAATCGCCGATCATAAGGCACTAGAAACACCTCAAACCCTTGTGACCTTCCAAAATCAAAGGCAACATGTGTCGTTTGCAGCCAGTTTTTCGTCAATGTGTCTTTTAAAGGTTGCGCCAATAGCTGCAAATCATCAGCATAGGGATGAAAAATGATCATGTCGGGTTGCAGTTGCTCCAAGTCATCCATTTGAAGGTTTCTTTTCGAAAGTTCTGGAGTATTTAACCCCCAAACATCCATCGTTTTCATTTGCAGTTTCCATGGAAGGATACCCGCTTCCGTGGTGGCCAATGCACCCTTCCCTTGCACAATATCTGCCAACTCACTTGCTAGAGGATACATATTGCTCCAATTAAATTCGCGTGCCCTTAGCCATTGGTCACTACTCTGCCGAAAGACTAACACAAAGAAAACTAAGACACTTAACCATTGTATTAAAGGAATTTTTTCCCACAAATAAAATACCAATATCAGCAAACCAAGATAGGGCAAATACTGGTATCTTAAGGCAAAATTCATATCCCTGTCAGCACAACTATACATGAATAATGGCAGTAAAATCATACAGACGAACACTGTCATTGGCATTCTTCTCCAATTTTTTGGCAAGTAGACTATACCGATGACAGATAAGGTAATTGAAAAAATAAATGGGCGCATCAAATGATATAAAAAGTATAGCGTTTCTTTGTTAAACACCCCCATAAACTTAACTGCTTGTGTTTTTACATAAAATGGTAACGGCATAAAACTACCAAAATACCACCACCGCCAGCACCAGAATGTACCTGCGAACAGCATAAACATTATCATTCCCCTTCTAGCATGGGCATCGCTAACCTTCGCCATTCCATAAACTACGGCAATGGCAATTGGAACAAAGCCTTCTATTGGTCTTGCCACTAAACCTAGAAATGCCATCATCCATCCCATTCTGAAAGACTTGTTTTCAAAAAAATAGAGGCATCCCAACACCCACATTCCGAAAAATACAGTTCCATAACCTACCATAGCGGCAATCATCTGTGGCAATAACATAAAGATGATTATCAGCAATATTTCTTGATAAAGGAATAATGGACGTATTAATTTACGGACAAAGTAAGTACTTACAACGGCACTAAAAAAGCTTATACATGCTACCGCCATAGAACAAGAGACTCCAATTTTTAAAAATCCCGCTACAAAAAATAGCAGCAACAAATCTGAAACTCCTTCGGTAGGCATGCCACCGGGATAATAGGAAATACTACCATGATGAGCCAAATTTTCTGCATAAGAAAACATGATAGCGGCATCTTCATATGGTATACAAAAATGATGAATATACAAAAAGATGAAAGCGGAGGACAATATGGCCAACAGCATACAAATTATTTCTCGTCTCCATTTCACCCAATAAAATTAATATAAACTATCAGCAAACAAAGCAAACAGCCTATTTCTTTACAATAACAAAACTAAATCTTAGTGGTTATTTGGTTTTTTTGTTGTAATTTCGTCTTTCTTATTTAGAATGATTCTAAAATGTCGGTAAAGGTAATTGTTGCAGATTGTCAGTATCTCATTCGGGTGGGATTAAAATCGCTGTTTTCCACATCGCCAGAATTTGAAATTGTGGGTGAGGCTGCTTATAGTCAGGATTTATTAGCGTTGGTACAAGACAAACAACCGGATATAATCATTATTGACTACCAACAGCCCTTTCATTTTTCGTTAAAGGATATCAAAACTTGTAAATCATTATCCCCGCATACCCGGTTTCTGATTATATCGATGGATGAAAACAGGGATCAGATCTTACAGGCAATAGATTATGGAGCAATAAGTTTCCTGACAAAAGAGTGTGATGAAGATGAAATTATAAATGCACTCCGGGCAACTACTAAGAATGAGAAATTTATGTGTCATAAGGTCATTGACATCATCCTTCGCAAGGAGCACCATCAGGAAGAAGATTGTAAACCTTTCAATCTTTCCGTTCGCGAAGTAGAGATTATACAGCAAACAGCTCAAGGGCTGAGTGCGAAGGAAATTGCCGAAAAGCTTTTTTTAAGCACACATACCGTATATACACATCGCAAAAACATCATGAAAAAACTTTGCCTGAATTCATCGTCAGAGATGATTTTATATGCTATTAAAAATGGTATCGTTTCTCCGGAAGAAGTATATTAGCGTATGATGAGAAAATCTTTATGCCTGTTTATTGCCATCTTCGCAATTGCGATTCAGTTGAATGCCGCATATAAATATGACTATAATAAAAACTGTCAATCAGCATATCAAGCTATTTTTAAACTAAAGTTTCAGGAAGGGAAAACATTACTGGATGCGGAAAAAAAAGCCAATCCTTCCAATTTGATGCCTTATTTTATAGAAAACTATATTGATTTTTTTACACTTTATATTGGAGAAGACGAGAAGCAGTTTAACACGTTAGAAGAAAACAAGGAAAAACGTATCGATATGCTGGAGAAAGGAGATAAAAACTCACCTTGGTATCTCTATACGAAAGCTGACCTTCATCTGCAATGGGCCTTCACCAGGATTAAATTCGGAGAGTATTTCAATGCTGTTATGGAAGTGAAAAAAGCCTCCGGTTTACATAAGGAGAATCTTGAAAAATTCCCGGACTTTAAACCTTCGAAAAAAAGCATGGCGGTATTAAATACCATCTTTGGCGCTATTCCGGATAAATATAAATTTGGGGCTAAAATTCTGGGGCTAAAAGGTTCTATACCGGAAGGTATCAAAGAATTAAAAGCTGTTATTAACGACCCTGCCTTTCAGTTCAAGGAAGAAGCCATGATAATGTACACCCTTTTGGAATTACATCTCGTGAAGAATTATAATGAAGCATGGCAGATGGTAAACGGGAAAGTAGCACTCGGCGACAATCTATTAAACCATTTTGTTGTAGCTACCGTTGCCTCCCATGTTGGAAAAAATGACAAGGTAATAGAAGTACTCTCTGCAAAACCGGGAGGAGCTGCATATTTCCCTTATCCTTTCTTAGATTTTCTTTTGGGGAATGCAAAACTCAATCGATTGGATAAAGATGCGGATGTTCCAATAAAGAAATTTCTTGCAAACTTCAAGGGCAAGAATTATATCAAGGATGCAAATAGGAAGCTGGCATGGTTTTACCTAATCAACAGCCAACCGGATGTATATAAGAAATATATGACAACCTGTAAATCCGTCGGTGCTACCGTAACGGATGAAGATATTTCAGCGCAGAAGGAAGCAGAAAGCGGCACAATTCCCAATAAAGAATTATTAAAGGCCCGTGTTTTATTTGATGGGGGCTATTATCAGAAAGCTTACGACCAACTTATTAAGTTACCAGCAGCGAGTTTTACCAAGACAAGCGAAAAGATAGAATACCAATATAGGAAGGGAAGGATATTACATGAATGGGGAAAACCTGATGAGGCCATTCCTGCTTATCTTGAAGCAATTAAATTAAGTGGAACAAGTACATCACTATATTTTGCACCCAATTCGGCACTCAAGTTAGGCATGATTTACGAAAAGAAAGGCAATAAAACAAAAGCTGCTGAATATTATAAGAAAGCCATGAGTTACCCTACACATGAATATAAAAACAGTGTGGATGCAGAAGCCAAAGCAGGTTTAAATAGGATTGGCATGTAATGTTCCATCGTTATTGACAATTCCCAACATTTTTTTTACATAATAAACATTTTTATCGACCTGTCTGAAAGCCCTGAAGTTGCAGGTTTAGCACAATTCAACGGCTGCCCAGATACAGATGGCGATGGTGTTGCCGATATCAAAGACGCTTGTCCTAAAGTAAAAGGTATCGCTAAATTTGGCGGTTGTCCAGATCC
>JAIBAX010000090.1 GCA_019694955.1 Chitinophagales bacterium
GTTGCCAAAATTATTCGGGGGTAAAGCACTCTATCCCGTAGCGCAGCGTCGAGGTATCCGCACTGAGTTTGAAGACTGGATTGGCTATGGTCATGTGCCCTTTATGAATTTAGATTTGGGAAGTATTATTACGTTAAATCTGATAGCTCCAGACAGGTTGGACAGCACGGAAAGGCATATTGCACAATTCTTATACCGGCATTTAGGATGCAATTTGGTATCAGGAGTGCGAACGAATCTGCATGCAGAAAAGCTGAATATATACCCCAATCCTGCAACATCTTATTTTAATTTGCCTTTGCCAAAAGATGTAGCTGTAAACAAATGGCAGCTCGAAATATATTCTTTAGACGGGAAATTACAACTGGCAAAAGAAATTGAAAGTAGTACAGGAAATTTCCAAGTAAACGAATTACAGCAAAGTGGTACTTATATTGTCAAACTCTCAGCCGTAAAAAATAATGAAGAGCATATTTATATGGGCGAAGAGCAAATCGTAAAGTAGATTAATCCAGATAACCCTGGTAGTATTCTTCGACATATTCTTTAAGGCAAACTTTCCAGTCGCGCATCACGTTGAGCTGGCGAAGATTGAGTTTCATATTGATTAAGCGTTCGCTCGGCGGGCGTTGAGAGAAATATTCTTTAGCCCAAAAATCAGAATCAACGGCAGTAATTTTTATTTCATTTTCTTTACCCAATAAACGCACTAATTCGGTTGCCACTTCCAATCGTCCGGTTGTGCCGCCACAAACCATATTATACAAACCCCATACTTCATTTTGAAGCAGAACTTTTACATTTCTGGCAAAATCATACGTCAAAGTAGGTGTGCCTAATTTATCATTTACAATAAATAATTCTTTCTTGCCGTCTTTCAATTGTTGCATCAGCTTTTGTATAAATTTCTTGTCTTTTTTTGGACCTGCGCCCATCATCCATCCGGCACGACAAATCAAATGCTGTGTTTTGTTTTGCTGAACGAAAACCTCGCCCGCCCATTTACTGCGTGCATAATGTCCCAAAGGATTTGGAATATCCCAGTCGTCAAAAGTGTCTTTACTCCCATCAAAAATTCCGGCTGTAGAGATATAGAGCATCGGGATATTGAGTGTGTTGGCAATATGCACTGCATTCTCTACCGAAGTGGTATTGGTTAAATACGCATCTTCGATATGAGTATCACAATATTCCAGGGAAGTATGCGCACCAAGATGAAAAAGATAATCAGGTTTAAAATCGAAAACATCTTTTTTATAAGCTTCAAAATCCCTGAAGTCAAGAAAAGACAACCACGTATCATTTACATCTTTATCTGTGCATTTTAACTCGTAATCATCTTTGAAGATTTTATAAAATGCTTCACCGAGCATGCCACCGCATCCTGCTATATAAATTTTCTTTTTCATTCAGACCAAACTTTTTAGAACACCCAAATATACGGGTTTGTTAGCTTCTATCGAAAATTTATCCAAAACGGTTTGACGTGCATTTTGCCCAAGCCGTTTTCGTTCTTCGGGATGGTCTATCAGGTAGCGCAATTTTTCCAGCCATTCTTCATTCGTTTTTACTAAATATCCATCTACATTATCTGTCATCACCCTGTTGATGGCGGCACCAACATTGGTTGCCACTACAGGCAATGCAAAAGTCATGTAAGTCAAGGCCTTTAGCCCGCTTTTGCCCATCACCCATGCATCTGTTGGAAGTGGGTACACACCGATGTCCATACCTTGCAGTTGCTTAGCTTCATCTTGTTTATTCCAGTCCAGATATTCATAATCTACGCCATCCATATGGAAGTTGAAGTTGCCGATAACCCGCAATTTGAAAGTACGCTCTTGTGCTAATTGCTGAAATACTCCTGTCAATAAGTATAAATAGGGAACTGTAGAATGTGTACCTGTCCATCCAATCACGACGGGTTTGTCATTAGTGTACGTATTCACCGGAAACATGCGCACGGTGTCTAACGTAGAGGAGATATCCGTGCAATGTGCGCAATATTGGCGGGCGAAATCATTCAAATCAGGGGTACAGGTAATCACATGGTCTGCATATTTCATCATGGCAATAGATTTGTCTTTTCCTTTCAGCATATAAATCAGCTGGTTCATGGCAGAGCCTTCCGATTTATAAATCATATCGTCAATATCATACACGATTTTTTTTGAAAGTTTACGGACGAGCCACTCGAAAAACGGAGGGCCAAGGGGAGTAACCCAAAGATGTACATATACGATATCATATTTGCGCAGGCGAAATAAGTCGAAGAAACGACGTGAATAACCCCGCAATGTTCCCGTGATTTTTTGAAAGATAAAGCCGGGTTTATAAATTACTTCCCAAAACTTGTCATCTACAAAAGAGCTGGTAACCGGATGAAAGCCATGTGCATCAAAATAATCAAAATACTGCTCATATTTTAATCGCTGACTGGCAGCCTTACCAAAAGGATAAGGAGAAAGAAATAATACTTTGTGTTTTTTCATTGAATAGAATGAACGAAAATAAAAAAAATTGTATTATTGAGTGTGCATAGGATTCCTATATATGATTTAGAGGCAGATTATACTTATTTTGAAGATGAGATAGATGCAGTGGTAAAGTTGTGTTTGCAAAAAGGGCGATTTATTGGTGGGGATGCTGTGAAAAAATTTGAATCGTCCCTGTCAGCCTATCTTGGTGCAAAACAGATCATTTCTTGTGGCAACGGAACTGATGCTTTACAATTGGCACTAATGTCGCTTAACCTGCCAAAAGGAAGTAAGATCCTTGTCCCGGCTTTTACTTATATCGCAACAATAGAGGTAATAAAATTATTGGGATTTGAGCCTGTTTATGCCGATGTTGACGAGCGCACATTTAATATAAGCTTAAGTACAATTGAAGATGTCTATACGGAAGATGTGAAAGCGATTGTGGTTGTCCATTTATTCGGGCAACTTATTGCGGATATAGATGAAATTGCAAAATTCTGTGACCAAAAGCAAATTGCTCTGATTGAAGATAATGCGCAATCTTTAGGAGCAGAAAAGAAATTAAACAGAAATTCTATTTGTACCACTTCATTTTTTCCTACAAAAAATTTAGGTTGTTATGGTGATGGCGGTGCCGTATATACAAATGATGAAGTTAAGGCAGATATGATAAGAATGATGGCAAATCATGGTCAGTCAAAAAAATATTATCACGATATTATTGGGATAAATTCGCGGTTAGATGCCCTGCAAGCAGGGATATTGAATGTAAAACTTCCCGGTATTGATCAACTTATCCAAAAGAAAAAAAATATATCGTATATTTACGATGAATGCTTTAAAAATATACCTTTTCTAACTATACCTA
>JAIBAX010000091.1 GCA_019694955.1 Chitinophagales bacterium
GATGTGTTGTGTTTTGTTTTTCATAATACGTATTTACGGAATACAAAATAAATACAAAACATCCACTCTTCAAAGCCTTTCAGCTAAAAATTATTCATTATTCCGTAAAATTTAAGAGTTAGGGATTTATCTAATTTATTACACCAAATTCCGCTTAATATTTCAGATAGTGATTTAGCAAAGGAAAAATTAAATGAATTATTAGCTAATGCAAAGGAAATAGGAATAATAAATTGGTTTAATAACAGAATAAATGAATACAATAGAGAACACCCTGACCTGCAACTTTCGCAATGATTATATAAAAAGTAGTTAGAAGTACAGGTATTAAGGAAATAGTTACACCTAATTTTTTCAACCTCGAGGGTTGATTTATTGAAATATTATTTAGATATTTGTCTAAATATTTAAATAATGTCGTTAAATGTTGTATTTAAAGCTTTGAATGATCCTACTCGTAGAGATATCTTAGAACTTTTGAAAGAAAGGGATATGACAGCCGGAGAAATCGTGGAGAAATTTAACATCTCCGGTCCAAGCATTTCACATCATCTGGACATCTTAAAGCAGGCCAATTTAATTGAAGGTACAAAGCAAGGTCAGTTTGTGATGTATCACTTAAACACGACCGTTTTGGACGAAATTTTAGGATGGTTTTTAAAATTAAACAATTAAAAGAATGAAAAAGATTACAATTTTGATGCTTCAACTTTTGGTTATTGTATCTCCAATCGTTTACCTACTAATTATTTGGAATCGTCTCCCCGTTTCTGTTCCTATACACTTTGATAGCAATTCTATCGCTGACAAGTTTGGAACGAAAGCTGAATTGTTAGCAATTATTGCTTTTATCGGTGTTGTCACATTTGCCGCTTCGGGATTTATCTTGAATATCGAAAAAATTGACCCGAAACGCAAGTACGATGCTCCCGGCAATTTATTGATAAAATCAAGTTGGACGCTCGCCATATTTTTGACATTGATAAACTTCTTAGCATTAAGGTTATCTGTACAATATCAGTCTGAGGCAACACATTCTGGTGGGAAGTTTATATTCTTATTGGTGTCCATGTTTTTTGTTGCCTTAGGCAATCTTATGAATAATATTAAACCGAATTATTTTATTGGCATCAGAACACCATGGACGTTAGAAAGTGAAGAGGTGTGGCGCAAAACACATCATATTGGATCAAAAATATGGTTCTTTGGAGGATGTTTACTATTTATTCTGCTATTATTCATCCCACAAGTGTGGGCTTCAAAGGTTTTTATAACTTTTATAATGATTATTTCTCTAACACCAATAGCCTATTCTTACCTTATTTTCAGGAAAAAACACTATTCTAACATGAATTCCGGAACGAACAAATCATAAATTCATGATATGCCCATTATGGTTGGTCTTAGTTATTTCACAACCGCAAAGTAACGAAGAATACGCATGTCCCTAATTCAGGTTATTCTACTTATCAGGATTAGACACTCAAAAGCAGGTAGGACAAGGGTATGTTTAGTACTGTTCTTTTTCATTTGGAAAATCTTTGCTTTTAACATCGGTAATATACCGACCTACTGCTCCTTTTATTTCCTCATATAAATCCAAGTATCTGCGTAAAAACCTAGGCTTGAACTCGCTAGTAATGCCTAACATATCATGCATAACCAATACCTGTCCATCGACATGTTGCCCCGCACCAATACCGATAACAGGAATATGAAGACTTTCTGCTACTTCTTTACCCAGTTGAGCAGGAATTTTTTCAAGCACCAACGCAAAACATCCTAATTCTTCCAACAATTTCGCATCTTCCTTTAGTTTATTGGCTTCTGCTTCTTCCTTTGCACGTACAGAATAGGTTCCAAATTTATAAATAGATTGCGGTGTTAAGCCCAAATGTCCCATCACCGGAATGCCTGCCGAAAGTATGCGTTCAATAGATTCTTTTACTTCACTGCCTCCTTCGAGCTTCACGGCGTGGGCACCCGATTCTTTCATAATGCGAATGGCAGCAGCCAATGCCTCTTTAGAATTCCCCTGATAAGACCCAAAAGGCAAATCTACCACTACAAGGCAACGTTTTATGGCTCTGATAACCGACTGTGCATGATAAATCATTTGATCTAAAGTAATCGGCAACGTTGTTTCATGACCTGCCATCACATTAGATGCCGAATCACCCACTAAGATAATATCAATTTGTGCATCATCAATAATTTTAGCCATGGAATAATCGTAAGCGGTTAGCATGGCTATCTTTTCTCCCGCAGTTTTCATTTCCAATAAAGAATGGGTAGTGATGCGTTTGAACTCCTTATGGACAGACATAGTATAAAATTTTGTGAAAGGTCGGAAAGTTTTATGAGAAAACAAATACTACTTTGCTGATCTATACACCAAAAGGCGCATTCCTTCTCTTAAGGCAAACGCTCCATGCATGTACAACCCAAAAAGCCAAAAGGGAACGCCATTGATTTCAGGAGAAGTATATGCCACATTTAACATCATCTCCACACTTGCGCCACTAATGCCGATGAGCAATACCAATGTTGACATAAATATTCGATCGTAGGTAAATGCCAGCCTGACCATTACGCCTATAAAAAATATGCTTGCCAAAAGTGCATTTTCTTTATGGCCAAATCCACTTAAGAAATATACCACCAAGAAAGTAAAAAGTGCCTCTACAAAGGGCGATAAACTTCCTTGCTGATCACTTTCCTCTATTTTCAATGGCTTTTTGAGGTATTTTGCTATCATAAAATATCCTGTTCCCATTGAAACGAAAGCAATGACGAACATTCGAAATACGGGAAAGATATCATATTTAAAAGGAATTTCCGGTATGCCAATAGTTCCGGTATATTTATGAACTGCATCGCCCATAGTAGCAAAACACGCCGCAAAAAGTGCCAAAACAATGACTCTTAGAAACCACATCTTTATAGATTATATACAAAGGTAGTATAAATACAAGATCATTATTAGAAAAAAATCATGACAGAATGGAACGCTTGAATACAATTTTTTGTCAACAGACAATGGTCCACAGACGACAGAAACGCTTGAATGCATTTCTTTGTCAATAGACAATGGTTATCCCGATGATTTGGGAGGCGTCAGAGATATCCAAAATTAATTATTTCGTCTAATGAGTCATTTGGGATTAAAACAAAAAAGCCACAGTTTTCACTGTAGCTTTCTGTTAACCGACTAGGATTCGAACCTAGACAAACAGTACCAAAAACTGTTGTGCTACCATTACACCATCGGTCAATGCGGGTGCAAAGATAATGCTTTTGTGAAAATTCCAAAAGAAAAATAAAAAAAATAATCAGTC
>JAIBAX010000092.1 GCA_019694955.1 Chitinophagales bacterium
TTCCGGTCATCATTAGCCAGTTTCTCCAACTTCTTATCTGCAAAAGTAATTTTCACTGCAAAGGTAATTATTTTTTGGTTAACAGCAAGTGTAAGTCAAAATATTTGCTTCTTATGCTTGCCGCCTGGTTGTTTATTATATCATCGTTCAGTTCCAATTTTTATATAACCAATTGATTTACAGTAACAAAATGACTTACTGGGTTTTAATCATAATTGTGTTCTTAAACAGGATTTCAGAGTCTTGCCGAAACTATCCTTCCAACACATTGGGCCATTTGAGGAAGTTCCTGTTATTAAATTACTTGCCTCAGAAGGTGAATTACATGGGTAGTTTTCGGAAAAAACAAAACATTTCCCATCATCAGCAAGCACACCGGATGAAATTAGAACTTCTCTCTTTTCAATTTGTGTTTTTGGAAAAGAGGGGGCAAGCTCTTTTCTTGCCTTTGAACCTTTTAGAACAATAAACTTTCCATCAGATAAAATACCTTCAGCTGATACGTTCAAAGTTTTCAAATAAAATTTATCCATTTTGTTTATTTCAATTAATTACTTATTGCGGCCCGACCACTTGTTAGCATTGGAAATAACCAAGTGCGTAACTGATCTAATTTTTCATTCTCTTCCAAACATTTTTGTTTTTTATTCTGCACATTTTCCATTAGGTTATAAAACTCATTTACAATCGAATCATCTGGAACCAGTGTGTTGTATGAGCTTACAAAGGAGTCAAGTAATAAATTCTTTATACCACTTGTTTTTCCCTCGTATCCAAATAAAACCCCATTTTCATAAAGGGTATTCCAATAGTAAACAAAGTTGTAGAGTAGCTTTTTATTCTTGAGTGTAACAGGCTTACAAAAGTTTGAACAAATTAATGGGTTTTGAAAACGATTTAAGGTGGCATCAGTTATGTATGCTAAACGACCTGTTGACTGGGTAGGACTACCGCCTGATATTTCAATAATAATATCATGGGATTCTAATAACTTATACTCATTCTTTGCCAATATATACCTGTCAGGTGCATTCAGATCATCCAGACCATTAAGCCCATTTATGTCCGCACCACGAATACAAGTTACCTTTTTGGTAAAATTACCTTCCTTCTCTTCTTTACCCCAATCACCACTTTTATTAAACAATAACCATTCTGCCATTTTTACTACTTTCCAGCCTTTAGGTATCTCCTTCTGCAATTCTTCATTCCACTCCATAGCACCACCGTTCGATTTATAGGGCTTTCCATTCTTATCAGGGAAATCAAATTGAACAAACCAGTAGTTGTAAATTGTCTTGCACATTTCTTCAAGCAACAAATTGATACGATTGTTTATTTCAATTTTAGTTGATACACTTTCAACAAATGATGCTATTAAATTCTGCGTGACAGTATCAGGTAGTGGAATTGGGATTTTGTATAAATCCTGTTGATATAGTGCAATTACAGTGGTTGTTCCTTTTTTACACCTATCAATGAATTTCCTCATTACTTGTGTATTTAACAGAGCATTTATGTAGATATTTGAAACCTCAGGATGATGTTTAATTCTTACCAACATATGATTGAAGACAAGGTCATCTTCTTCGTTACCGATAACACATGTTTTTCCTACAAGCTCCTTGCTGTTTCTTACATTAATTAAAAAATCATTTTTATTGAGCTTATATTTCTCAAATTCAGCCTCAGTTATATCTGTGCACTCTATATTATTAGTTGAATACCCGCCTTTATTGTCAAGATTATTCATCTTTAAATATCTGGTTCCGGTATTGTTTAGTTCACGATTAGACCTTATAATTCCTTGTTGATAGTCACATATTAAATCACCCCAATTATACCAAGTCCAATTTTCTGGTAGGCTATACGGAATTTCGTTTCGGCTTATAGTACTTTCCATCACTTTGCTATCAATTTAGTTTTATCTTATGCAATACTTTATTGATTTCAACTTCATATTTTTTTGATTCAGAGAACAGAGAATTTAATTTCTCTCTGTATAAATCCATTTTAGAATCAAATTCTTCCTTTGAAATATCTGTGTGCTCAAGCTTCACTTCAAAATATTGTCCTGCACTTAAACTGTAATTTTTGCTTCTAATTTGATCATAGGATACAACTACAGAAAAATCCTTTTTAGTTTCGTGCTTATTAAACGTCTCGATTATAGAGTTTTCTTCATCTGAAGAAAGTAAGGTTTTTTGATTTTTACCTTCTTTTACAGTAGTTCCCAATTTCGAAGCATCCATCAACACTATATCACCTTTAGTATTTTCCTTGTCCAGAAATATAACGGAAACACTGGTAGTGGTAGTCGCAAAAATGTTGCTTGGCATTGATACAACACCTCGAAGCATTTTTTGCTCAACCATCCGTTCTCTTATCTTCTTCTCAATACCACTTTGTGCTGTAATAAACCCTGTTGGGACAACGATCGCAGCTCTTCCTTTGGCAGATAATGAAAACATAATATGTTGAATAAATAATAGATAAATTGCCATTTTATCATTATCCTTATTTGGAATCTTAGGAATACCCGCAAAAAACCTCTCCTTGTTTTGCTTGGTATCGAGATCGTTTCGGAAATCGCTAAAGTCTAATTTGAACGGAGGATTGGAAACGATGTAATCAAAGGTCATCAGCTTATCACCCACCTTGTGGTAGGGGTTCAGCATGGTGTTGCCCTGGATGATGTTTTGAATGGAGTGTACCAGGTTGTTCAATATCAGATTTAATCGCAACATGCTGGATGACTTCTGCGAAATATCCTGCGAGTAAATGGTACAGCGGTCTTCGCCAATGGCATGGGCAAGGTTCATCAACAATGTGCCTGAACCTGCGGAGGGGTCGTAACAGGTTACGTTGCTCACGGGCTTATCTACCAAGATAGAAGCCATGATTTTTGAAACCGCATGTGGTGTGTAATACTCTGCATACTTGCCGCCACCGTCTTTGTTGTAGTCTTTGATGAGGTATTCAAAAATGGTAGAGAAAAAATCGAATTTCTGATTGAAGATTTTCTCGAAACTAAAATTCACCAATTGGTTGATGATGGCTTTGCAGAAATTATCCCGCTGGCTGCTGTCGGTAATGTAATTGCTCAGTTCATCGAACAAAGTAATCTTTGCACCTGTGCCGGTTTTAACGGAGAAAATTTCATTATTGAAAATGGCAATATCCCGAAGGGTATCGTCAAAGAACTTGGCAAATTCTTCTTTATCCTGCCGGTTATACAGGTTGGAGAGGTAATGTTCCCTTTTCAGTTTGGCACTATCGGGGTTCATTCTCAGCAACAGCATTTCATACTGCT
>JAIBAX010000020.1 GCA_019694955.1 Chitinophagales bacterium
CCTCCCGAAGGTGAAGCCCTGTTATCATGGTTAAGCCATCAAGATATGTTACCACCCGTAGCGCTCCTAGCTTATGTTCCGGATCAACCGCAGCATGCCGTTTTCTATCCTTTTGCAGATTTTTCCCCCGAGTGGAATGCCATAAAAACTGCACAGCAATTAAACATTCCTATACGCCTGATGGACATGCCTTTAGCACATAAATTTGCTTTAAATGATAAAGTTGATAAAGAAGATTTTGCCATACAAAGTGATGCAGAGATATCTGCTACAGAAGATATGCCAGCGGTTATTTCACCGCATGACCCAATATCATATCTCGCTGAGATTGATGGATTTGTTGATGGCGAGGAATGGTGGGAACATCAATTTGAGATAACACCACAACCATTAACTGTATTTGAGGCGATCGCTCATGCTATGAGTGCGTTGCGGGAGGCGTTTCCTGACAATAAACCGGAAGAAAAAATTAGGGAGGCATTTATGAGAAAAGCCATCCGTACTGCACAAAAAGAAATGTATACAGAAATTGCGGTGGTTTGTGGCGCTTGGCATATTCCCGTATTACAGGAAATGCCCAAACAAAAAGACGATGAGGCACTACTTAAAAATCTTCCGAAAACAAAAGTAGAATGTACGTGGATACCTTGGACATTTGACCGACTGTCTATTGAAAGCGGTTATGGTGCAGGCATTACATCTCCAGGATGGTATAACCATATATGGAAATACCCCAATGATGATGGTACTCGATGGCTTTCTCATACTGCAAATGTCTTTCGCAATAACAAAATCGACATTTCTTCGGCACACATTATTGAAGCCGTAAGGCTAACGAATGCTTTGTCAGCATTGCGTGGAATGGTGCGACCTGGACTAAAGGAACTTAACGAAGCTACCCAAACCGTTATGTGTATGGGCGAAAGCATCCTTTTAGAATTGATAAGAAAAGAATTAATTGTCGGCAAGTCTATTGGGAACATCCCGACCGGCACACCTCAAATTCCTTTACAACGAGATTTTGAAAAACAAATAAAAAGCCTTCGCCTGAAAATAGACGGTGAACATAAAATTATTTCGCTTGATTTACGTGAACAGCATGATCTCCAAAAGAGTATCTTATTACATAGGTTGAATTTATTAGAAATACATTGGGGTAAAACCCAACACACTTATGGCAAAGGCACTTTCAAGGAAGAATGGAGTTTGCGCTGGACGCCTGAAATGATTATTCAGCTTTTAGAAAAGGCTCCTTGGGGGAATGATATTGAAACGGCAGCCAATAATTACCTCATACATCTTTCCGACCAATACCATCAACTGTCAGAAATTACCAAGATTGCTCAAAGTGCCATACCAGCAGAACTTCACGTCGGAATTGTTGCCATAATGAATAAAATGGATGAACTGGCAGCTAATACAACCGATACAGGTGATTTAATGGAAACCTTCATTCCTTTGGTCAGCATTAAGCGTTATGGCAATGTCAGAAATACCGATATCCATACCATCAGTGTCATTCTATCATCCATTTTTTATAGAATTATTGCCAACTTTCCGTTGAGTTGCAGCAATATCAATGAAGAAGAAGCATTGGTATTATCCAAACGAGTTAAGAAGGTTCATGACGCGGTGGTATTATTAGATGACGGAGAATTATCGGAGGTCTGGAAGGAGACTTTATTCAAAATTGTTGACATGGATATGATAGAGGCCGTTATACATGGCACATGTTGTAAATTGTTGTACGATATCCATGCAATAGATGATACGGCTACCGCACAGATGTTCAGCCTAGCATTATCTGCCGGCAATGACCCCAATTATGCTGCGAACTGGTTGGAAGGATTTCTGGAAGCTGCCGCTACGATACTCATTTTAGACGATCACATTTGGAACATCGTTAATAATTGGGTAGCAGATTTGTCGCCGGAGGTTTTTGTCAATATCCTACCCTTACTACGTCGCACATTTGCTACCTTTAGCAGCATTGAAAGGCAAAAAATCGGTTTGCGTGCCAAGCGTGGAAATACAGCATCATCAGGGGCTTTTACTGCTATTCAAGAACAATTACATTTGGAAAGGGCATTTAAAGTAATTCCCGTAATGGCTGATTTATTCGGAATAAAATAAAGATATGGAAGAAGAACAAATAAAACGGTGGCGACTTATTTTAGGTAGTGATACCAACGATGAACTCACCTGCACCCTCTCTAATATTGAAATTGGTATTGACAAAACACTGGAAGCGCTCTATAATACGAGTAGAAAAGGTGGGTTGGGTGCCTCTTCACCAAATGTATCCCGATGGCTTGGAGATATTAGAACCTATTTTCCCACCTCGGTAGTAAAGGTCATGCAACAGGATGCCTTAAAGCGATTGAATCTGACAGCCATGCTCACGGAGCCCGAATTATTGGAAACTGTCGTTCCAGATGTACATTTAGTGGCCAATTTGATGACATTAAGCAGAACCATTCCTGAAAAAACAAAGGATACTGCCCGTATGGTCGTTAGAAGAGTAGTAGACGAACTAATGCAAAAGTTATATACACCAACACAACAAGCTATTGTCGGTAGCCTGAACCGTTCTGCAAAAAACCGAAGACCTCGACACAATGAAATCAATTGGCATGAAACCATTAGAAAAAATCTAAAACATTATCAAGAAGAATACAAAACGATTATTCCGGAAGTAAGGATTGGTTTTGGAAGAAAACGCAAGGCCATGAAAGATGTTGTACTATGCTTAGACCAAAGTGGATCTATGGGTACATCTGTGATATACTCCGGAATTTTTGGTGCCGTAATGGCATCGATTCCTGCTATCCAAACGAGGATGGTGGTTTTCGATACGGCAGTAGTTGATTTATCAGAAGAATTGGCTGACCCGGTTGAATTATTGTTTGGTGTACAATTAGGCGGCGGCACAGATATTGCTAAAGCCTTGCAATATTGCCAACAAATCATCACGAAGCCATTAGATACCGTGTTGGTGCTGATTACTGATTTATATGAAGGCGGAAACGAGGCAGAGATGAGGAAAAAAGCTGTAGAATTATCCGGTGCGGGTGTTCAGGTGATTTGCCTTTTAGCATTGAATGATGATGGCGCACCCTCGTATGATCATGAAAATGCTGCCTTCCTTTCCTCCTTGGGAATTCCTGTTTTTGCCTGTACACCTGATCTTTTCCCGGAACTTATGGCCACTGCTTTAAGTAAGCAAGACATCAACAACTGGGCAGGAAATCAAAATATCAAAGTGCATCGCAGATAATATCAAAATTATCAAATTATAAACCTGCCGCTTTCAAAGAATTGTTTGTTTATTTTTGTGTTCCTTAAAAATATCATATGCATCTAAGTGAACAAGAGATTATCCGTAGAGAAAAATTACAACAAATTATAGATTTGGGTATCGACCCATATCCCGCCCCTTTATTTCCCGTCTCTCATACGTCTATAGAAATTCTTGAAGGCTATCAAGAAGAAATATTGGAAGATGGCACCAAGAATCGCCTCAATTTTCAGGAAGTAGCGTTGGCGGGAAGGTTAATGGTGGCACGTCCGGGCGGAAAGGCGAGTTTTGCCAACATACAAGATGCACATGGAAGGATACAAATATATGTCCGCAGAGATGATATCTGTCCAGATGATGATAAAACCCTATATGATATTTTATTTTGTAAATTATTGGATATTGGCGATTATATCGGTGTAAAAGGGTATGTATTTAAAACCAAAACGGGAGAAGTGTCTATTCATGTCAAGGAATTGACCTTGTTATCAAAAGCCCTTAAGCCACTACCTGTTGTAAAAACAGACCATGATGGGAATGTTTACGATGCATTTACAGATATAGAATTGCGGTATCGTCAACGTTATGTGGACCTGACTGTCAATAGAGGTATCAAAGATATTTTCATTAAGCGGGCTAAGATGATACAAGTCATCCGCGATTATCTTTTAGACCATGGTGCCTTGGAAGTAGATACGCCTGTACTACAAAATATTCCGGGCGGTGCTGCTGCCAGACCCTTTATCACGCACCACAATGCCCTTGATATTCCTTTGTATTTGAGAATTGCCAACGAACTGTACTTAAAAAGGCTGATTGTAGGTGGTTTTGATTTTGTCTTCGAGTTCAGCCGCAATTTCAGGAACGAAGGCATGGACAGAACCCATAATCCCGAATTCACTGTATTGGAATTCTATGTGGCATACAAGGATTATTTTTGGATGATGGATTTTACTGAAAAATTATTGGAAAAGATAGCACTTACCCTTTATGGCACCACAGATGTGCAGGTTGGAGAACAAATCATCAGTTTTAAAGCACCTTTTAGAAGGATTTCTATATTGGAAGCCATACAAGAAAAAACAGGTATCGACATCAGTGAAATGGATGAGCAAGGATTGATGGATGTTTGCAAGCAATTGCACATCGAAACGCAACCTTCTATGGGTAAAGGGAAACTAATAGACGAAATCTTTGGAGCAACAGCTGAGAAATCTTTTATTCAACCGACCTTCATTACGGATTATCCGGTAGAAATGAGTCCGCTTACCAAAAAACATAGGAGTAAGGCAGGTTTAGTAGAGCGTTTCGAATTGATGATCAATGGCAAAGAGGTAGCAAATGCCTATAGTGAGTTGAATGACCCTATCGACCAACGTGCCAGATTTGAAGAGCAGGTGCAATTGATGGAGCGTGGTGATGATGAAGCGATGTTCATCGACCACGACTTCTTGCGAGCCATGGAATATGGTATGCCGCCGATGTCGGGCATAGGCTTCGGTATCGACCGATTGGCGATGTTGTTTACCAACCAAAGTTCTATTCAGGAGGTATTGTTTTTTCCACAGATGCGGGGAGAAGGGCAATAAATGTATCTAAAATTTCCATTACAATTTAACGCATTAATATGAAAAACATCTTAATTCTAATCATTTCATTTCTTTCATTCAACTTATTAGCCCAAGATCATTCTATAGAAATCTCTTTAGCTGATAATAACAATATCTCAGGGAAGGTATATACTGCCAAGGTAATTGACATATTGAGCTGGAAAACCATTAAATATTTTGATGGAGAAAAGGATGTCAATCTTCCTCTTAATGAGGTAAAAGCTTTTATTATCGATTCAACAAGATCTTTTGAACTTGTGATAATCAAGGGCAATAGATATATCGCCCAGTTATTAGTTGATGGAAGCATAAGTCTGTATAAGGTAATGCCTACCGAAGTATTAGAGGAGTTTTACATATACAAGGATGGAGAAAATGAATTTGTAAAGTTAACGAAGACAAATAGAGCCGCATTATATAATTTATATTTTAAAGATTGTAACGAATTTTCTGAAGAGAATCTTTTTAAGTTAAAAGGGAAGTTTTCCGAAGACCAATTAATTAATCACTTCCAAAAGTATTATGCATGCTTAGGTGAATCAACTACAGCACATACCAAAAAACAATATAATAAAACTGACCTTTATATTCATGCTGGAGGTGGGCTACAGTATTTTAAACCTACTTTTATTGATGAATATAACACTTTCTATCAGGCAAACCATACTTCGCAATTAAATTATTACATCAATACAGAGTTAATTGCAAAAGTAAAGCCTATCATTTCGGTTTCCTTTCTTTTGGGGTTCGAATCAAAAACAGCTTTACTTGAAAAACAGAAAACTTTAGCCTTTACAAACTCTATTGATTCAATTTCAGGGCAAGTAAACATCAATCAGGTTTCTTTAGGCTCTAACCTAAGGGTTTATTTTACAAAGAAAGCTTTCCAGCCTTATTTTTTAGCAGGATTAAGATTCGGAATAAGACCAACATCTGAAACCTTTTATACCTTTAAGAATAGGTATTACAATGTCTACAATGAGGAAACATTAGACAATATTGACCAATTCTCAATTGGATTTGGCACTGGATTAGGAATGCAATATACTATTAGAAATAAAGCCTATTTGGGTGTTGATGCCGGAATAAAGTATGATATTTCTAATTTCGGATACTCTGCTGGAGGAATAAATGAATTTTCTTATTGCTTCGGAATAAACCTTGGTTTTAAAATAGCAACCACTCACGCTAAAAAAGACTAACTCATATCATCACACTCCAAGTCCAATACATCAATAACAACTGTAATGGAATACGCAATATCAACAACCCATATTTGCCTTTGAGTAATTTTGGCGGATGAATGAGGTGCGGGATATGTATTAACAAGAGATAGGCGGTAAGCATACCTATGGTAACGAAAACGGAGATATTTCTAGTCTGCGGCAACAGCAATCCAACCGATAAAAGCACTTGCCCTGCTCCAGTCAATTGATTCAAGAATTCCTTATATTGAAGAAAATCCGGCATGATAGATAGGTAAAACTTAGGTTTCAAGAAATGGTTGATGCCCGCAAACATATAGAAGGCTACCAAAACATAAAGAGATATTTGTTGCCACATCATTTTCTTCGAAAGATATACATTTTTACCAATTATTCTACAACTTTGCCTAAATCCAGATGGTCTGCGGCATTTTGCGGATTGATTTTGATCAAATCGCCGTCCGGAAACTGACAACTATAAGAAGTAAATCGTGTATCTGGGCGATAATAGTCGGTTGATAGAATCTGCGCTCCACACCTGAAGGCGGCGTCTTGCCTAGTATAATCATTGGTTTTATTCTGATTACCCGGCTCATCACACCTAGTTCTAACCATGTATCCTTTTTGAACCGCATCAATTATTTTATTCCACTCACTAATTGGGTCATCGTACAACAAAACGGCGGCTTCGGGTTTTCCTTTTTGTGAACCGGTGAAGATAATCCTATTTTGTAGTGAAGGATGGTCAATTAAATAATTATCTCGCCCTTCCCCAATCATTACAAACATAAATTTACCACGCGATTCTCCCAATGTAGGCCAGTTATTAGCTAATACAGCCTCTTCTAAAGTAGCATAACTTCCTCTGACATCATCAGGAGTTATTACCTTATCTAAGGAGGAGCCGAACACAGATTTAATTTCTTCATCTATTTCATCACAACGCTCCTTCGTAAAAGGGATAGGTTCTGCAAAACCTAAGCCTATAACACTTCCGACACTAAAAGCTTTTGTTTCAACAAGGATGGTAATGGGTACATGTGTTGGGTGTTTATCTGACCAATCTTTAAATAACTGAAGTGCTTGCTTGAAGGTATATACATGTGTTTCAAAATCTATATCAGGGATATGCATAACTTTTAAACCGGGATACTTAAGAACCTCCACACCTGAAGCTTCTGGAAGCCCTGCCAATAAATTACCTCTCCGACGATAAAACAGCCCTCCGGCGGTATCATTATAGATATCTATTTCGAAGGTACGCATTTTATATATATTCAGTTGATCTTCTATCGTTTCATGCGAATAATCTAATTTTGTAACATCCAATTCATCCGGCAAAATATTATTGATAGATTTCAAAGCCTGATAGAGTGGTGTACTCATCCTTTTATGGTAGCTATTATGGCTGCCGAGGTATTGGTATTGATTTATCTTGAGCTTATCTAATTCCGTTTGATCTAATACATAACCCACTCGAGCATTTTCCTTCTTACAAGAAAATACCATAAGAACCATAGAAAAAAGGCAAGTCCAAAACTTCATAATAAACAATTAATAATTAATGGTTACTACAAGGTAAATAAATATTTTAATAATATCTCATACCTTGGCTGTATATTTATTAAAATTGAATAGACATCGATAATTAATTTATCACAATTGGCTTTTACCTACCCGATTGCGTTGGTAAAAAGATATTTCTTCAACTAATTCACAACCAATGTAATCAAAAAAATATCGACATATTGGAACATTTATTTGCCACATTTTCTACGGTTTAACCAAAACAAAAAAGGGTTGCCGTACGACAACCCTTTTAACTTATACTAATATAACTATTGTTTAGTTACGGTAAATGTTCCACCACCTGATGTACTTGAATTAACTCCGTATGTTCCATTAATAGTCTTATCATCATCAGATACAGTGCCTGCTAAAGAAAATATGTTTCCCGAGGAAGTGTACCTATATGTACCCCTAAAATTCTTTCCGATTACCGTCCATGTTCCTGTAGCCTGACTCACATCTCCAAGACCATCGACAACACCCAACGTACCTAAATCATTTAGGATTAGCGTAAAATCATTAGTTGAATTATAAGTACCTACCCACTTTCCATTATAATCAGGAATTACAGTACATTCCTCTTTCTTACAATTTGTAAACAACATAGCAGAAACTAGGATTAATATGATATATTTGTTAATTGCTTTCATAATAAGATTTTTTATTGTTTAACCATTTTAATTACACCAGAACCCGTAGTTGCACCATTTTGCCCACGTGTACCAGAAAAGCTTTCAAAATCTGAAGACATGGTAGCAACAATATTTCTATTAACATCTAAAGTTAAAAATTTAAAAGTTGCTCTAAAGGTTGTGCCATCTAATGTCCATGTACCTTTTGCCTTATTTGCATCAGGAGCAGTTGGCGTTGTTAATCCATCATGAACAATAATTTCGCCGGTAGAATTGATTTCAAAAGTTACATCCACATTCGTCAATGCGGTATCGGTACAAGAACTACAGTACTTCCCTACCCAAACACCCGAAATCTTTGTAATATCATCTGCTTCTGGGCAATCTTCTTTCTTGCACCCAAATAATGCCACAGCTACTATTGCCACGGCAAAGAATAATCTCAATTGTCTTTTCATATTGCTTATTTTTTGTTAAATATACAAAAAAATTACAATATATAAATTCTCAGCATTTTAATTAAAAAAACTATTTATATTTATGTTCATACTCCACTTGCAAATCTTCCCAGTTTTTCAGCGTTTGTTCCAATTCCTTCTTAGTTTGTTCGTACTTTGATAGTTGTTGCTCAGAGGCACCCGCAGACATTTCCAATTCCTGATTTTTCAGATCTTTTTCTATACGCTCAATAGTCTCCTCACTTTGCTCAATTTTTCTCTTAAGGCTCTTTTCTTCCTTAGCAAGTTCTTTCTTTTGTTCAAAGGATAACGGTTCTTGCTTTATTTCCTGTTTTTTTTGGACTTCCAGTTGTTTTTTCTCCGTTTCAAAAGCACGAATATCCTCTAATTGTTTATTGGATAAAAACTCTGTGATATCGCCAATATGTTCCTTGATGCCATCTTCCCTAAACTCTATTACCTTGTCTGTCAACCCTTCCAAAAAATCCCTGTCATGTGAAACGACGATAACGGTACCTTTAAACTCTCGTACAGCCTCTTTTAAAACGGCTTTCGAGCGAAGGTCTAAGTGATTCGTAGGCTCATCCAAAATCAAGGTATTGCTGGGTGTCAACAAAAGATGCGCCAAACAAAGCCGGGAACGCTCGCCACCGGAAAGTACTTTTATCTTCTTGTCAACATCTTGCCCACTAAACAAAAAACAGCCTAAAATGCCACGCACTTTGGTACGCATATCGTATTCTGCCGACCGATCCATATAATCAAATACCGTATAATCTTTGGGTAAATGCTCGGCATTATGCTGACCATATACGCCCATTTTTACATTATAACCCAAGTCACATTTTCCGTTGTCATACTCCACTTCTCCGGCAATAATCCTCGACAAGGTCGTTTTTCCCATGCCGTTTTTTCCAATAAAAGCAATTTTCTCCCCTGCATTTACTTCTAACGTCACATCTTTGAGTACATGCTTTTCTCCATAGTACTTATTGAGGTGTTGAATATGAACGACAACTTTCCCACTTTTTGGTGCATCCGGAAAGCGAAACTTCAAGGTTGCATTATCCTCATCTTCCACTTCCAAAATGTCCATCCTATCGAGTTTTTTAATCAAACTCTGCGCAAAACTGGCCTTATTGGCTTTAGCACGGAAACGGTCGATGTTGCGTTGAATATCTTTTATTTCTTGCTGTTGATTTTTATAGGAAGCCATCTGCAGTTCCTTGCGTTCCTTCTTCAACTCTAAATATTTCGAGTAGTTAGCTTTGTATTCCGATAGCTTGCCCAATTCTATCTCCAGCGTTTTATTGGTAACATTATCCATGAATGTTTTATCGTGGCTCACCAATAATGCTGCTCCTTCATATTTCACTAAGAACTGCTCCAACCACAGTATGGATTCAATATCCAAGTGATTGGTAGGCTCATCCAGCATCAGCAAATCAGGCTTTTGCAGCAGAATTTTTGCCAATTCAATCCGCATAGCCCAACCACCACTGAAGGTCGAAGGTGCCTTTTCAAAATCTGTCCTTTTGAAACCAAGTCCCTGTAATACCAGTTCGATATTCTTATCTAAATTATTATAGTCCAAATAATCCAGCCTATGATGAATATCATTGAGTTCTTCTAATAGGTCATAATACTTAGGGTCATTATAATCCAGATAATTTTCTATGAGGTGCTCAATTTCATGCAGACGTTTCTCTAATTGAATCGCTTCTGCAAATGCCGAACGTGCCTCTTCGAATAGTGTAGGCTGCTTATGCGCCCGAATTTCTTGTCTCAAGAAACCAAACGTATAACCATTCGGCATAGAAACCGAGCCACCATCCGTAGATTGTTCTCCGGCAATAGCCTTCATCAACGTCGACTTCCCTGCGCCATTTTTTCCTACCAATGCCACCCTATCTTTAGGACGTAGTGTGAAAGTTGCATTATCCAAAAGATACCTATCACCAAAAACGATGGTTAATCCACTTACTTGCAGCATATTATTGATTTTGTTTATTCATCTCGTGCGTGCGGGTCTTCGCAGCCAAATCATTACAAAATTGCTTCATTGCCTCCATCACAAAAGGATTATTGGTAGCACGCTGATAGCTTTCTGTCATAGTAATCAGGCTTTGGAAAAAATGCATGTGCATCTGGTCGACCGTAAAGTCTTTCGTCCATAAGTCAATTCGCAGCGTGTTTTTCTCCTTAGCATCCCACAAAGAAATCATCATAGACTTACATTCTTGCTCATCCACCTGATTGCCATCGGTGGCCGACCATTTAATATTCGTAGGAAGATTTTGGTCATCCAGTTGAATATTGAACTTTATTTCCGTTTCGCGTGCCATAGTATAAATTTCTGCAAAGATAGCCAAAAGCCAGAGAGCAGGAAAATGTATAATTTATGGGAGGGTTAAGTTTTTGGCGCATGGCCGGGCTTTCGTCGCACACGGTTGCTCCTCTATCCCTATGCGAGAGAAGATAAATTTCAGTTGATTCTATGATTTACCACCATGTTGTATTGAACGGCAGTGGTATAATCTTTTACGCCGAAATGCCCATAAGGTATTGTTAGATAAGATTTTTCACCGCGCTGTCCGGGAATTCTACAAGTATTTTGTCCATATACCAAACAACCACAACAAACTACCTCGTCCACGGCACTCCAAATGCTATATACATAAGCTCCTTCATACCCTACCGAACTATTCAAATCGGTTAAAAAAGCGGACATGCCGATACCATTGGCATTACCGGGATAAAAACCGGTTTTATCATTACAAGTAGGCACATTAGTACCAGATACAAAGCAGGAAGTCAGCCCCTTATTTGCTCCGGCAATACCAACGAACGCATCTACCTTATCGGTCAAAGGTATACCTAAATCGAAATAGTTATTCGTTTGTTCATCATAGGCGAGTCCACCTTTTATGACTTTCCTCGCCAAGGTAACACCCATAGAATGAGCAATTACATCAACCTTTTCCGCACCTGTATAGGCTAAAACAGCTTCAAAAAACTTCCGTAGATACAGTAAGTATTCCTTTGAGTGGGTATGCTGCGATGCATTGGCCATATTGGCATCTCCCCAAGTGGTAGCATATAATTCCGAGTTCTTGTATCCTTTGCTTTTGAAATAATTAAAGCTCTTCACCCAACCATTATAGCCAAACACCGTTCCCGTTGCTTTGTCGCCATTGCCATGTATGAAGATAACAGGTTGTTTGGTTATGGTTTGTGTGGCAGTCGTCTTACCACCGAAAGAACCACCTGAGATATCGGGTCTCGTAAAGTTGAATGTACCATATCCATTTGCATCCAGCCAAGTTTTAAAATGTGCGGAGAGTTTCTCCGACCCTCCCAAAACAGACGGTTCATTGTCGGGTGTTATGACCGCTTCATTTTGACATGTCGTAAAAATAAATAACAATAGAATGACGCCAATAAAAACTACATACTTCTTTAACATGAAACAAAAATAGAGAAATAAGAACGATTTAACACTAGAATAAATACATGAAATATGCAATCCTAGCAAGGGTGTTTTCTGATGCTCAAAGATTCTTTCATCATGAAACTGATGAATTCATAGAAAAGTCTATCTTGCTTTGTTTTAAGCTATCAATTTAAGAAAAGGTATGGATGAGCAGCAGCGACGCTTATGGGATAGAATACGGAATTTTGAGCTAGACCATCCGAATCAGGCTTTCAACTTTACGGATAGGTTGGCGAGGGAAAATGGATGGACGTATGCATATGCTTTAGCAGCAGTAGTAGAATACAAGCGGTTTATTTTCTTAATTTGCATATCAGACAAACCGCTTTCGCCTTCGGATCAAGTTGATCAGGTATGGCATCTCCACCTCATTTATACAGAATCTTATTGGATTGATTTCTGTAAAAAAACATTGTTTAAGAAAATCCATCACGGACCAACAAGAGGTGGCAAAGAAGAAAAAGATAAATATGAAGAATTATATAGTTTTACTTTGGAAAGGTATAAGGAAATCTTCATGGAAAATCCTCCGCAAGACATTTGGCCATCTTCACAGGAGAGATTTAAAGACCTACAATTCTGTCGTATTAATATGGATAAAAACTGGGTGATAAAAAAACCATTTATCACTTAATCAATAAAAGAAATTCAATGATATTTAAATTTTTGAATCAACTTAGCCCTGCACAAGCACATTTAATGTTACACCCTTTGAGTGCCACCAGAAAAGATTTGCTTAAACTCACCTTTAAGGACTTGGTGATGAGGAAGGTTTTTAACGGTATACAATCACATCACCCCTGTTCCGGGACTAGACACAGGTCTTATATATAAATATGTGAAGGTTGGGGAACATTTTAGCAGCTATAGCTTAAAAGAATTTGAGGAGGTATTCCTACGATTCTTCATAAGATATCCTAATGAACATATACTATTGACAAACCTAATAAAGAGTGTCTTTAGTGAGGTAAAGTCTAACGAACGGTATTACGAAAAGATTGTCTCTACTGACCCAGTACAAGAATACTTCAAAAAATCATGGATAAGACATTTGTTTGGCGGTTATTTATTAACACCATCAGGTAAAGCTGCACTTTCACAGCTTTCTGCTGAAATGGAAGAAGCCATATTGACCATAAACAAATTACTGGCCAATAAAGATGTTGCCATCAGGGAATTATTGTTGCAAATCAACGGAAATGTATTTTTGCTTCAAGGCATCAGCCTCGATCTTCTAAAAGAAGTAGATACAAGTTTCAATGAACATTATCCCAAAGACCAATATAATGGTTGTTCCGGTTGCAGTATTTGGGATAGCTATGTGGATATTTCAGATGGTATCGACAGTGGATGTTCTGGTTGCTCGGGTTGTGGTGGTGATGGCGGTTGCTCTGGTTGTGGTGGTTGTGGTGGTGGAGATTAATAGTCATTTATCTATATTACAGAATACTTACGATTACTTTATTTGTTATAATTGTAACTTTGAATTCAAAATAATAGCAAAATGAGCATACATATTGGAGCAAAGAAAGGAGATATAGCTGAGAGTATTCTTTTGCCCGGCGACCCTTTACGAGCCAAATTCATCGCAGAGACTTTTCTGGACGATGTTTTTTGCTATAACGAAGTACGCAACATGCTAGGATTTACTGGTTGGTATAAAGGGAAGCGGGTTTCTGTTCAAGGCACAGGTATGGGTATCCCCTCTATCTCTATTTATGCAAATGAATTAATTCGCGAATATGGTTGTAAGAAACTCATCCGTGTAGGCACTGCCGGTGCTTTGCAAGAAAATGTGAAAGTAAGGGATATTATAGTGGCGATGGCAGCAAGCACTACCTCTTTTATCAATACGAAATATTTCAATGGTGCCGACTACGCTGCAACCGCCAGCTTTCCTTTGTTTCTGGCGGCTGTCAACAAAGCTAAAGAACTGAATATAAACGTTAAAGCCGGGAATGTGCTGAGTGCCGACGAATTTTATAATAACGACCCTAACTGGCATCAGGTATGGACAGAACATGGCGTTTTAGCAGTAGAAATGGAAACGTATATCTTATACACCTTGGCCTCAAAATATAAAGTGGACGCTTTGGGTATATTTACCATCAGCGATAGTTTGATTACGGGTGAAGCTACAACAGCAGAGGAAAGGCAAAGCACTTTCTCACAAATGGTAGAACTGGCGTTGGGGTTGATTTAGAGATTTTGAATGATAAATATTGGATGCTAAATATTGCCGAGCTTATTTTATTTATGTTGGTCGTAATTTCCGTATGACAGTAAAATCACATACTTGCTTTCATCCTTATTATCGAAATACTTTCTGTTCATCTCCGCATTTTTTACCATATTCCATTTAGAAATCCAGTATTGGTTCTCGTCTATTGCCCATTGATAGTTCTCGGGATGGTCATCGATGGCAACATATCTGGCTTCTTGCGGGCTGTTCAGCGCGGAAAGAAAAAGCATTTCAAAAGAAGTCCCCCAGCTCATTATCAGTGGATTATTGGGAAAAGCGGCCTCATGAAAGATGATTTTCTTATTCGACACATTAGCTGTCTCATTTAAGATATGTTGCTCAAAATCCAATCTTTTTGTAAATGGTTGGTGCGACATGCCAATCCTTATCCATGAAGTAAGAAAAACCAATATCAGCAGCGCCATTGACTTTTTTATATCCATCTTTGGCAAGATATCCACGACAAAGGGTAGAATAACGAAAACACTTAGTGGCAAGTACAAATTTTCCAAATAAAACTTATCCGCTCCATCATAATATGAAACATTTATCAGCAGCAGATAACCAAAAAATGACACAAATAGAAATGCTAATTTTTTAAACTCCTTTTCTTTAAAATAGAAAGCAAAAATGCCTAACAAAAAGAGGGGTAGCCAATAATAGTCTGTGAGGCAGTTTTTAAGGAACTGCTTATTGGAAGTCAACCCAAAATAACGGGGAAACAAGGTGATGAAGTTATGCAATTTTCCGAAGGCATTTTTATCATAATCAGAGGTTTTGAAGAATAGCATTTTGAATACTAATATTCCAACAAACATAGCACTAAAACAGGCCCATTTTTTGTAATTGGAAGGTTCTGTAATAAGAAAAAAGCATATACTAAACGCCACTACAAACAATAATGTGGGGTGAAAAAACACCAACACAAAAGCAAGAACAAAATATCCGAGGTATCGCCACCGCCTTCCACTATGCTGGCTTTTATTTCTTATCATGGCCCAAGCAAAAAAAGAAAATGAAATGCCTAATGGCAGTTCTGACGGCACCCAATAAAATGTTTGTGCCACCATCAACACAGAGAATAAGGCGCCTGCTAGTGCCATTTGCTTGTCTTTCAGGGCAAATGCACTCAAAGAGAAGAATATGAAGTGCCATAAAACGTATGAAGCAGAAAATGCCATCAACACCATTTTAAGGGAACAGCCCAGCCGTATAGTTAATAGTGGAAGTATCTGAGGCAATGCCTCTGCAAAGCGATTATTCTGTATGTTAAAACTTCCCTCATGTATAAGAAAAAATGCTTGGTAAGCTGCATCAATAAAGATAATCCGCTCCTTATAGAAAACAAGGGAAAACACCAATAACACCAACGATGAAAATACGCCTAAGCCAATCTGTTTATCTTTTCTCATAATTATCGAATATCTTTTAACCTAAGTTCAACGTTAACATGTCCGTTCCATTCATTTTCATACAATTGATAGCAGATATCAAAATGCCGCTTATCTTTAATAAAGTCGAAATAATATTTCATATTAAATCCGATGCCACTCACAGCAGGTTGTCCTACTTTAAATACTTCCAATTTCAGGTGGTCTTCTTTAAGGATTCGGGTTCTACCGTTGTCTTGAACTGCCATTGTCATCCATACGGGCCGCATATTCCCCGGACCAAAGGGTGCCATTTGTTCAATAATCTTCAGAAATGCAGGGGTGATATCACTCAATTCTAAGATACCATCGACATCCACCTTTGGTTGCAATTGGTCTTCGGTGATGTTTGCTGAGACAATAACTTCAAACTGCTCAATAAAATGGGGTAGTTTATCTGGCAAGAGTGTCAATCCTGCGGCATATTTATGTCCACCAAATTGATTCAGGTGTTCGGCACATGCCTGTATGGCTTCATAAACATCAAAATCATGTACAGAACGAGCCGAACCCGATAACATTCCATTGGATTCTGTTAGAATGATGGTAGGTTTATAGTACTTTTCTATCAGTCTGGAGGCAACGATTCCAATAACACCCTTATGCCAATGCGGCTGAAAGAGAACGGTGGATTTCTTATCGATGGTTGTTTGCTCATTTCTGAGCATCTCCAAAGCCTCTTCTGTGGTGCTTTTATCTTCTTCTTTTCTGGTGTCGTTATTGAGTTGTATTTTCTCTGCTTTCTCCTTCGCCAGCGTTGCATCAGTCTCAATCAGTAAATCAACCGCTTCAGATCCATGCGCTATTCTACCGGCAGCATTAATTCTTGGTCCAATTATAAATACTAAGTCGCTGATATCTAGTATCCTTTCCTTCACCTGAGCAATATCCAATAGAGCCTTTAATCCGGGTCTGGGATTTGCATTTATTTTCTGTAAGCCAAAGTATGCCAATGTCCTGTTTTCTCCGGTTATCGGCACAATATCAGAAGCAATACTTACCGCTACCAAATCCAAATAGGTATATACTTCCGACATGTCCAACTTCATCCTCATCGCTAAAGCTTGTGCCAGTTTAAACCCAATACCACATCCGCTCAACTCCTTATATGGGTAGGTGCAATCAGTTCTTTTTTGATCTAAAACAGCTACGGCTGCAGGTAGAGTGATGCCCGGAAGATGGTGATCACAGATAATAAAATCTACTCCTAGCGCATTGGCATATTCAACTTTATCATGTGCTTTTATTCCACAGTCCAGCGCAATCATCAGCGTAAAGCCATTTTCTTTGGCAAAATCTATGCCTTCCATGCTAATGCCATAACCTTCACGATATCTATCTGGAATATAGTATCCGATATCTTCATAAACAGTCTTTAGAAAAGAATACATCAGCGATACGGCGGTAGTACCATCAACGTCATAATCTCCAAAAACCAATATCTTCTCTTTCTTCTCAAATGCCTGAAGAATTCTATTCACAGCAACCTCCATATCTTTCATGAGAAATGGGTCGTGAAGATGCGTTAACGAAGGGCGAAAGAAATGTTTGGCATCTTCAAAAGTAGTAATACCTCTTGCCACCAAGATACGACAGATTTTGGGATGAATTTTCAATTGTAATTGTAGGGTTCTCACCAATTCCTCATCCACTTGTTGAATGTTCCAACTTTTTTTTTGTATTTCCATATATAATAAGATACAATATCCGACAAAATTCCACGTTTCCGGTGCATTATTTTAAAAAGATTTTACACAGAGAAAATGTAGTGTTCATAGAATATGGCTATAATTATTGATTATCAAAGATTTAAAATACAATAAAAACCCATGCGCAATAAAAAATCACATTAACACTACTTGAATAAAACCTTAACGACGCTTAAGGATTCAGTAACCAACAGTTAATTGGCAGGCAATTTTCAGTTAATGTTTACCCTTTACCTTTGCAGCATCAAAAAATACAAGTATGATAAAAAATGCAATTTATTCAGGTATCGGTGTTGCTTCCCTTACTACGAACAAAATCAAAGAATTGGTGGAAGACTTGATTCAAAATGAGCAGCTTACCAAAGAAGAAGGCAAAAGATTGGTAGATGAGTTCTTACAAAATGCAGAAACCCGTCGTTTAGCATTCCAAAACCAACTCAATGGTTTTATTGATGATATGCAAACAAAGATACAAATTCCGGGACGTGAGCAAATTGAAGGATGGGTGGCAAACATCAGCAAGAACATCGAGAATGTTCCTTTCCTACAAGACGTTATCAAAAGAGATAATGTTTCTCAAAACTAGTCAACACACACAGTAAATAGTTAGTTTAGTTTAGGCATCCCGATCATTTAGGTCGGGATTCTTTTTTACAAGTAAGAAGAAATTCTATACCTCACTTTAAGCTTCATTATATGGATGTTCCCACCGTATGTATATTTGTGAGCAGATGACACAACCTTTGGTATGGAATTTATCTCTACCGCAAATATTAAAAACGAACCCTATATACTTCTTTTCCTCTGTAACTTCAATTCCTTCCAAATCAATCATTGCTGTCGTCTCTTCATCCTCGAGTAGAAAAAGTTGATTTTCATGCCATGCATCCGGCCATTCTTCTTTTGATCCGATATTGGTATAAAGCAAATCTCTGAACTCTATGTGTACATTCACATAATAACCAAAATCAAAACTTCCCTGAATATACAAGCAATGGGAATCTTTAGAATACACCCGGAAAGAGTAGCCCCGATTCAACAACCGTTGATTAAATAGTGCCAGCCCTTGCCGTATCGATTCAATATCTTCGTAAACAGGCATAAATCAGAATTACATGCAATAATAAACGAAATTTATAAAAATGATGGATTGATTTCAAACATATTTTTTAGAGCAATTTTCAACAAGCGATCTTTTCTCCAATAAAATTCGTTCCAAAACTGCGATTTTAGAAAATGTTGGAGTAGAAGAACTGTATAGATTGTAATCCTATTTTTGGCTATTTTTGCAATTGTTGGTTTTCCATCTCTCCCGTCCGAGTATAAGTAGAAAAGCGTGAATTGTATTGCCTATATTTTGTGAGGGTTAATTGTTTGGGCTAAAGATTGGTTTGACTAGTGAAGGTCACCTATTGAATTGTAAATTTAAAAGAATGCTGTGAAAAGATTTTTAGAACTATTTTTCTTTCTTTCCAATTATGAAAGAATTAAAGGAATAAAAGTATTTAGAGAACATACGAAAGAGTATGTCAGTGTTTTTACTAATTACAATGGAGCAATTCTTAGTGTGCAAATGTTAATTTTAGCGCCAATTATGGATGGTTTGTGTAGAATTTTTACTAAGAAAGATATACTAGTCTTAATACAAGAATCAAATCCCATACCCTTTTTTTAGTGCTACTTATATTTATTATTTTGATGATATTTAATGGATGGTATTTCAAAGAAGATAGAATATTTTTACTTTATGAAAAGTATATGAGTATTCGCAAACTCAATAGTAAGATGAATAGAATTCTACTGATATTTACTATCTATATATTCCTCATAATTATAAACATATTGTATTTTAAAATCATTTGAAGTGATCTAATTTTTAATAACTTGTTGCTGACAATATAAGTTTTTAACTTGAGTACACTTCATCTGTTTATCATACGCCTGACAGCTTCTATTGCCTTCGAAACTCCGGCTTTCACTTATACTTCTTACCCTAACCCTAATTTCCAACTTAAAGATTACTCATTTACTAAATTTTGTAACACTTTAATACCAAAACTCCCGTATTTTTGGAAAATCTTATGGAAACGGAACTACCAGTCATTCAAGAACAAGACATTACACATATCAATGTGTTGGGCGCACGTGTGCACAACTTAAAGAATATTGATGTGCATATTCCCCGCAATCAATTAGTGGTTATCACAGGATTAAGTGGTAGTGGAAAATCATCGTTGGCATTCGATACTATTTTTGCTGAAGGACAAAGGCGCTATCTCGAAACCTTTGGCACCTATGCACGGCAATTTCTGGGTAATCTTGAACGCCCCGATGTGGATCAGATCACAGGATTAAGCCCGGTAATTTCCATCGAACAAAAGACCACCAGCAAAAGTCCACGTTCTACGGTAGGCACCACAACAGAAATCTATGACTTTCTACGCTTGATGTACGCACGTACCGGAGAAGCGTACTCCTATAATACCGGCAAAAAAATGGTCAAATTCAGTGAAGACCAGATAGTTGAGCAGGTAATGGAGCAATTTTCTGGGAAAAAAATATCCATACTTGCACCCGTTGTCAGAGGGCGAAAAGGGCATTACAGAGAGTTGTTTGAAAAAATCAGGAAACAAGGATACCTAAAAGTAAGGGTCGATGGAGATATCATCGACATCCAACCAAAATTACAATTGGATCGCTATAAAATTCATGACATAGAAATAGTCATAGATAGGCTTTTAGTGGAAGATAAAGACTTGCAAAGAATCAGGATCTCCTTAAAAATGGCATTAGATGAAGGTCAAGATTTAATATTCATTCTCGAGAACGACAGCAATGAGACATATACGTTTAGCAAACAATTAATGTGCCCGGAAACCGGACTCTCCTATGAAGAGCCCTCGCCCAATACATTTTCTTTCAACTCCCCTTATGGGGCATGTCCTTCCTGCAATGGGCTTGGTTTCGTATTTAAACCTGACATGGATAAAATCATTCCCAACGATACACTTAACATTCATGATGGTGGTCTCGCCCCTATTGGTACATATAAAAGCAATATCACCTTTCAGTTGATAGAAAAAATTCTACAAAAGAATAAAGAAAACCTGCAAACGCCCATCAGAAGTATCTCCAAGGCGTCCATGGATGCTATCTTGTATGGCTCTAGAGAGAAAAGTGAAGTAAAAAGCAGTGAAAAATCCAGTTTACACATCAGCTTTGACGGTATAATCACACAGATACAAAAATCTTATGAGACCAATAACTCAGAACCCTTGCGCCGGTGGGCAGAAGAATACATGACCGAAAGTGATTGTGATGCCTGTAAAGGATATCGATTAAAGAAAGAGGCACTTTGGTTTCTGCTGGACGATAAGCATATTGGTCATTTAGCAGAAATGGGATTAGATGAGCTGCGCCAATGGTTGGAAGAATTACCCGAAAAACTAACACCTTCACAACAAACCATTTCACGTGAAATCATTAAAGAATTGCTGTCGAGAGTGGATTTTCTCTTGAATGTCGGGTTGAGTTATCTGAGCCTGTCCCGCCCATCTGGGTCGCTTTCCGGTGGTGAATCGCAACGCATACGGTTGGCAACGCAAATAGGTTCTCAGTTGCAAGGTGTCACCTATATCTTGGACGAACCTAGTATTGGGCTGCACCAAAGAGATAATCAAAGGCTGATACAATCCTTAAAGTCGCTCAGTGAAATTGGCAATACCGTCCTTGTTGTTGAACACGACAAGGATATCATGTTGGCAGCCGATTATATCCTCGACATAGGCCCGGGAGCAGGAGAACATGGTGGCAAAATTGTTGCCCAAGGTACGCCAAAGCACTTCCTACAGCAAGATACAGAAACTTGTGCATACCTCAACGGCACAAAAGAGATAGCCCTTCCCAAAAAGAGACGCAAAGGAAATGGAAATATCTTGCGCCTAAAAGGTGCTAAGGGCA
Source organism: Chitinophagales bacterium (assembly GCA_019694955.1). Classification (GTDB taxonomy): domain Bacteria; phylum Bacteroidota; class Bacteroidia; order Chitinophagales; family JADIYW01; genus JADIYW01. The sequence goes on from JAIBAX010000020.1 coordinate 21,607, forward strand.
ATAACCTCAGAAATGTTGATGTACACATCCCTTTGGGTACGCTCACCTGCATAACCGGCGTTTCTGGTAGCGGAAAATCTACCCTTATCAATGAAACTTTGTACCGAATCTTAAACAAACACTTCTTCAGGGCAGTAGCAAAGCCGATGCCCTATACCGCCATAGAAGGTCTGGAACATTTAGACAAGGTCATAGAAATTGATCAGGCGCCCATCGGTCGCACACCACGCTCCAACCCTGCTACATACATAGGTGTTTTTGACCAAATACGGAATCTCTTCGCCAGCATCCCTGAAGCAAAGATACGCGGTTATAAACCGGGACGTTTTTCTTTCAATGTGCAAGGCGGGAGATGTGAGGAATGCGAGGGCGGTGGGATGAAGTTAATAGAAATGAACTTCTTACCGGATGTATATGTAGAATGTTCCAAATGCCTTGGCAAGCGATACAATAAGGAAACCTTAGAAATTAAGTATAAAGGAAAATCCATCTCAGATGTACTGAATATGACCATCGAGCATGCCACAGAATTCTTTGAGCATGTGCCACAGATATACCGTAAAATCAAGACATTGAACGAAGTGGGGTTAGGTTATGTGCGCTTGGGGCAATCTGCGACGACACTCTCCGGTGGTGAGGCACAACGTGTGAAGCTATCGGAAGAACTTTCCAAAAAAGATACCGGAAAGACCATTTATATATTGGATGAACCTACCACAGGTTTACATTTTGAAGACATAAGAATGCTATTAGAAGTACTCCAGAAGCTCGTTAACAAAGGCAATACCGTTTTAGTCATTGAACACAATTTAGATGTCGTTAAAGTGGCAGATTATATCGTGGATTTAGGTCCGGAAGGTGGCAGTGGTGGTGGTAGAATCATCGCTACCGGAACGCCGGAAGACATTATTAAAAACAAAGACAGCCTGACAGGCAAGTTCTTGAAGTTGGAGATGAAGAAGTGAGCATCTTCATATTAATGTCTTACTTTAATTACATCTTGATTAGTTTTGCAGTAGACACCCTACCTCCTATTTCTACGGTAATAAAGTAATTTCCCGCAGGTAATTGCTCAATATCTAGATCCAAGGTTTTTGTATTATCGTAAATGGCAGCAGTTTCAATAATCCTTCCATAGATATCACTCAATAAATATCTTCCAATCCCAGTATACGGCAGTTCAATTCTTATGGTACTCTTCGAAGGGTTGGGAAATAACTTAAAATTAAGCAGTGCATTATCAGCAATTGTTGTTAAAACTTTCACAACTGTTTCTACTGTATTTGTTTTTACAGGTGCATTATAGTCAAAGAAAATATCCGCATTATTCTTGATTTTCACATCCGTCACTAATCCTTCTTTAGCCTGGATTGAGAATTGAATCAAGCCATGAGATAGTGGTTCGTTTCGACCAGAATCTACCAACTGTATATTTGGGAAAGCAAATTCAATGATATTTTTTTCTCTAAGCAATAGTTGATAAGGGTGGCTTGCCTGAATAACTTTTATGGTATTAATATCAAGGTTATCCTCAATGACATCTCTTACAACAACAGTAAATGCTGTATCATTACCCGTATTTTGGAAGCGAATAGTATATAATAGCTTATCTTTTTCGGCATCATAACCAAAAGGAAGCCGCTCTTTATTTACTAATTTATCATTAGGATCAAACGAGCCAGTAACCGATTGATTCCATATGAAATAATTATCCAATGGAGTAGTGTCCCCCAACATTCCTGACACCCAACCTTCAAAGAGCAACTCAGTGCCTAAAACCTCATTTTCAGGAACTTGCAATTCAACAGTAATATTTTGCTGTCCTTGAAAATCAATAGAGAGATTTTCCCAAAACAAGGTATCATTAAGTATTTTAGTAGGAGTTAAAGAAGTTGACAATACATTATAATTTGTAGGTATCTTCAATTTAGCAATTATATTATCTTGATTAATCGTTCCTTCATTTTTAATATTTGCGAATATAAAAGTATTATATCCAGGTCGAGCATTTAATGATGCTAAATGTATATTTAAATCTTTTATATTAGATTCAAATTGAATGCCAAAATTATAACTTCCCAATACCATACCTAAGTTTAAAGGGGTAAGTGAAAAGGTTTCTGGAGAATTAGCATATTTATATGTCGGAATACATCTCCAAAGATTATTGACTCCTGTATCCAGTTTTACAATATAACCTCCAAAAGAATTACTACTACTTATCCAATGATTAGGTTCTACTTCTATAATTTGTTCTTTTAATACCCTCTCTGTTAATGAGTCATATACTCCATTCAAATTAACATCATGAAAAACAATTCCTTTAGCGAAAGGGGTTACTTGACATATTTCTGAAGGATCAGTACAAACATCAGGTATAGGAAAAGGAAAAATTGTTGCATTCGGATTAATATCATTGGGCAAACAAGTAACATTTGTTTCTGAAAAAACCAATCGACTCATATAATAAGGTAAAATTGGGAGACATTGCAAAAATTCATTACAACAACATTGAAGTACTTTTAAGTCATTAGGGAGAGACGGCAATTCAGAAAGTAAATTCTTATTAAGAGACAGATATTCTAACGTGGAAGGCAAGGGTGGTAGGAACAAAATCTGGTTAAAATTTAAATTGAGATAAACCAAACTATCGGGTATGGCAGGTATTGAAACCAAATTATTCCTATCAGCCCAAAGTCTTTGCAATGATTTTGGGAGATTACTAATAAAACTAATATTGTTATCAGTACAGGAAATTTCAAAAATTCTATCCGGCAAAGCAGTCAATTCCTTTATCTTATTATCTTCACATTTCAATACTTCAAGCTTTGACGGTAGTTCGGGAAGTATTTCAATATTATTACCAGCACAGTCTAACCATTTTAATTCATTTGGCAATGCCGTCAACTCATTAATATTATTTCTATAACAACTTAAAAATGTCATTTTTAAAGGCAAAACGGGAAGTTGACTGATGTGATTATCAGAACAAGATAAGTAATGCAAATTACTAGGCAATGGAGGAAGAAAGCTTAATTTATTTGAATTACAAGACAAATATATTAAACTATCATTTAATAAAGGGAGGCTATCCAATAAATTAACATCACATACAAGCTCTTTAAGTGTTTTTGGTAATGGTTCAAGTTTATCAATAATATTATTCGAGCAATGCAATTCTACCAAACTATCAGGTAAAACAGGTAATTTCTCGATATTATTAAAACTACAATCAAAATATGTTAAATTTGATGGCAAGTCAGGCAGATTATTGAGAAAATTATTATTGCAGTAGAAATATGTTATATTTTTTGGCAATTCAGGTATATAATCAATCTTATTATACCCAACATATAAAGTTACGAGAGACTTAAAATATTGTATTCCTTCAATGTTAATAACATTCGTATTAGCAAATGCAATTACATCCTCAGCAAGCACATTGCTACAAGTAGTATCCATTTTATCATTGATATTAAAACATATTGGATATCGTTCTTTTAGAAAAGCTCTAAAGGCAGTATCTGGAATAGTTACATACTGAGCAAATGTTGACAATAGAAGATGCCATAATGTGATGAATAAGAAAAGTTTTTTCATAAAATGGAGATTTAGAATTTTAATATATAATGACAATTTAAGTAATAAAAATAAATATTCAATTCAAAAGCATGGAAAAAAGTATAATACAAATCATTTTTTTAGTCATTTTTAAATTTATATGTCAAAAGTAAATCAAAAACCCTCAAAATAAATATCATTTTTAACACATTTGTTATATTTACTTATTATAAAAAATCAATAAAAAAATATTATTTTATGATAATCAAATAGATACAAAAAAATAATTTATATAAAAAGAAGATTTGTTGGTATAAACATTAGAAAATAATTTTTTTAATGTACAACCTCATATAATATTAGATTTGGAAATGACCTATATATCAAAATACAAAAATGATGTTGGCAGCATCAGTCGCCAGATTGCATCCCTTTAAAAACGCATCAATAAGTTTTTCTGCACTGAACATAATTTAATATTCATTTCTCCAATTATATACTATTTTTATCCCACACAATTTTTGATTAAATACGGCAAGCGTTATGAGTTTGGATCCTTTTGAGGTTTATGTAGCACCCGATACCAGATATTTTAAAACAAAAGATGAATTTGACAAAGCCATCAGCAAAGATTTTATCTTGCATGCAAATAAAACCTTGGCAAAAGGTGAGCATTTTTTCGTAGGATTATCTCATGGAAAATCTCCCTCTGGAGCATATCAGTATATCATTGAGCATTATACAAAAATCACTAAACCTGAAAATATTCGCTATACCTTTGTAAACACCCCGCTCGTTACGCAAGAAGGTCTTTCCGATGTTTTTGACGCAAGAGTTTTCTTACTGACCTTATTAAAAAAGGGGTATATTTCCAAACACCAGATACTTGGTAGGAACTTTAAGGAAGAGGAAGCAGATGACTATTGTACAGAAATCAATCTCCTTATCAGCAGTTACCTGAAGGAACATAAAAAAACAGGCTTTGATTATGCATTTCTAGCCTCCAATCCTGATGGAAGGGTGGCAGGAATAGAAAGAAACTCTAAGGCTTTCAGTTCCAATGAAGTTGCCATATCCGTTATAGTGAAGAAGCAAAAAGAAATCACTGTCACCCCATTCTTTTTAAAGAAATCAGCAAGGATTGCCTTTCTGGCAACAAAGTCAGACAAAAGAAGACCCTTGGCATGGCTATACTCCATTTGGGGCAAAGAAGATGAAAGCCCCAGTTTCTTGCGTTTTATTGACAATGTACAACAAAAGATGACTGTCTTCATCGATGACCAAGCGTTAACATGGCCACAAATCGAAGTGGAAAGAGAAACGCCTTACGGAGTCAGTAAGATAAGAATAGATTTGGCAAATTCCTATAAGCCTAACGTAAAAGAAAAATTGCCCGTCATCCTTTTAGTGCATGGCTTTTTAGGATTAAATTCCTTTGATGCATTGCTAGCCGCTATTCCGTCAACAAAATATATTGCCGCAGCCATGCATTATGGCACCATCCCCAACGATTTACCTGTTAAGGAATACTCGCAACATGTGATGAAAAATATCGATGCAGTAGTAAGCTTCTTCGGTTCGAAAGGACATCCTGTATACCTCTTTGATCATTCGATGGGCAATATTTATTTTCTTATGATGGACAGAGAATTTGACAAACTCTCGGGAATAAACACTTATCTAAGAGGAAGAATTGGTGCCAATCCTTTCTTTGGGGAAGAATCCAAGCATGCTTTACTGGGATTTTTAGACAATGTCATCATACCTTCAGTTTCATTCTTAGAGAAAATCGCCGAAAAAACCGTCTTATTAACGTTTAGAAGTATCCTTCCTTTAGACACGAAACGTGGGGTGCGCCGTAGAGGTATCAATTTAACAGAAGTACTGATACAAAATGAATCCAAAAGGACAGACGCCATTTGGTCGGCAGCTAAGCAGCGTATAATGTTTCTGATGTCGAACATGGACTCGTTACCTGATTTAAACAGAATACCTATTGAAAATGCGCTAAACAGATTGCCTTCTAAAATTTTTGCTATTCAAATCAACTCCGCACTGCAAGAATCGAAAGCTTTTGATGAACAAACCGGATTATTGCACACCAGAATTCATAAGATTCCAGTACTCATCTTAAAAAGCGATAAAGATGGCGTTGCCAAATTTGTTCCACGGCTATATGATTCTGAGAATGCAAAAATAATGGACATCACCAACCGACAGGAAACTGATTTATTCCGTGAACACTTATACCACATGGTCAATCCACTATCGACTACCAAAATCATCGATGCGTTTATTACAAAAAGAGAACAGGAATTAAACACAGAAAATTCACCTGCCTAATGATTCTTTCAGCTACAAAGATGTAACTTTGCATAAATAAATGATGATGCGTAAACTAACACTTGCTTTCTTCGCCATTACAATATCAATTGGGCTTCTCGCGCAAAAAACTCCTACTACATATCCACCAACACCGCGACCAAAGATTGTCATTGGACTTGTCATCGACCAAATGCGTTGGGATTATTTGTATAGATATGAGAACAAATATGGCACTGATGGATTCCGCAGACTGGTACGAGAAGGATACAATTGTCAGAACACACATATCAATTACTCACCCTCTTACACCGCTCCGGGGCATGCTTGTATTTATACAGGGTCAACACCTGCATTGCACGGCATCACTGGAAACAACTGGTTCGATTATAAGGCAGACTCGATTGTTTATTGTACCGATGATGCTTCGGTTACATCTGTTGGCAGCAATACCAAAGCTGGAAAAATGTCACCCAACAAAATGCTCACCACTACTATTGGAGACGAACTGCGTTTGGCAACGAATTTCCACTCGAAAGTAATCGGTTTAGCCATAAAAGATCGCAGTTCCATTCTTCCCGCAGGTCATAGCGCTAATGCGGCTTATTGGTACGATGGCACTGCGAATAACTGGATATCTTCGACCTATTATATGGACAGTCTTCCAACATGGGTACAACAGTTTAATCAAAGACAGTTGGCAAAAAAATATCTAGCTGCCAATTGGGAAGCCCTATTGCCCTTAGACAAATATACCGAAAGCCATGAAGACAATGTTCCTTTTGAAAGCCCATTTAAAAACGAGCAAATACCTGTTTTCGGACACAAGGTAAGTGAACTTGCCATAGAAAAAACAGAAATCATCAAAAGCACTCCTTGGGGAAATACATTTACCTTGGACTTTGCAAAAGCCACCCTTCTTGGTGAGAAAATGGGCAAAGGTACGGCGACAGACTTTCTTGCAGTGAGCCTCTCTTCTACCGATTATATCGGCCATCAGTTTGGCCCTAATAGTGTGGAGCAGGAAGATGATTTCATCCGGTTGGACAAGGAAGTAGCTTCGTTTTTACATTTCTTAGATTCACTATATGGTAAAAATAATTACTTATTATTCCTTACCGCCGACCATGGAGCAGCACATATTCCTGCATACCTAGAAACCAAAAAAGTTCCTGCCGGTGTATATGAATATGACACGCTAGGAAAAATGGTGAACCGCTATATGGAAAGCAAATTCGGAAGTGGCGCATGGGTACATGCTTTTGAAAACCAACAATTGTATCTCAATCATGCTTTGATGCAAGAGAAAGATATAGATGGGGATGAAGTTACCGCACTGCTGCGTTCGTATCTACTTTCCTTACCGGGAGTTGCGCAAGTATTTGACATGCGCGACCTCAATGAGGAAAATTACGATGCCCAACTTTTGCAGATGATTAAAAATGGTTATTATCCCGGCAGAAGTGGCGATATATACGTCAATTTCGAACCTGCTTGGTTCGAAGGATATCCCAAAGGCACTACACACGGTACCATTTATCCTTACGACACCCACATTCCTTTAATTTTCTTTGGTTGGAAGGTAAAACCAAAAGAGGATTTTTCATCAATATTCATGACAGACATCACAGCTACCTTGGCCGCCCTATTGCATATACAGGCACCCAATGGTTGTATTGGCAAACCTATAACCGGGTTGCTTCAAAAATAAGCTGAATGTTTAACCGAAATTCAGCGTTAGAAGGAAATATGATACATATGAATGTTAGAAGGCTCTTATCTGTTTTTATCTCCGTTTAGCTTAAGAATCTTTTGTAAACACAGTATTCAGTATTTGCAAGCAAAAGAATGATCATAGATTCTCCTATAATATACAACCACCCTAAAAAAGTCAGTTCTTGATAATGATAAAACGCCAAACCTAACGATAAGCAAGAATACGATACATTCATTACGGCAATCCATTTCAAGAGCAACAAGAAACTTTTATGATGGCTTTTATTAAACGCATAAAGGTCAAAAATGGCAAAAACATAAGGGAAAATGGCAAGGGAATATAGTGTTCCCAGTGGAATTCCAAATATATGATTAAACTTTACCAAGACCATGCTTAACAAACATGCTGAAAGTATGGCACCTATACCATCCATCAAAAAAAGTTTCTCTGGGTTTTTAGAACCCCATTCTATAAATTGCTTATTTAATTCAATCAATACAATCCCATTTTAATCTGTCATTCCAAAGATTCCTCTTCTTGGTTTGATTATTTTTTACAAATTATCCCAAAAGTAATGATAAAATAGCCCATTGATAGAACCAAATTCCTTGTTCTTGTGGCTTCACGAGAACACAAGTGGACTACTTTACAAATCGTCATTTTCTTACAATGAATTAATTACCAAATAGTTACAAAATCAGTATATAGAAAACAAAAATAATATCTAATTGAAATTCAATCACTTACGCCTTTTACGTGTCAAACTCAAGATAAAATGTCTTATAAAAGACAAATTCAATTATTTTTCACAAATGCTACTCTTCCTACCAACTGTCCATTTTCTTTAAAGAGCATCCACAGCAACCCATTTGGGCAATCTGCTATATTGCAGGCAAGGTATTTATTGGGTGAGAAATTTCCTATTCGAATACTTCTGCCTAAGTAATCCGTAATTTCCACGTCTAAATATTTGTCACTCAATTCTTCCGGCAAAGTGACCAACACATCATTTCTGGCAATATTGGGATAAACGAGGATATCTTCAAAGATCTTGGGTATCTCTGCTGTTGCTTCAGCAACTTTAAAATATGCTGTGCCAAATATGGCATCACAATCCTGTGTGCAGCAACTATACCATTTATTCCGTGCCGAATCTTTATCTGCCACCAATCTATAAAAACAGAGATTGCATTGACTATTGTTCACTTGATCCTGCTCCTTTTCTGCCAATACGGCGGTATGAATGAAATTATCTCCCGTTTCGAGTAAGTACTTAAAGGTGAAATTTGCGCGCACATAATAATTTGTCAAAGGGTCGCCTTGAAAGAAGCAATTGGGGCTATAATCCGGATGATAGCATTTAAAATTTCCAATAGGAACATTGGCTCCGCCATGGGGAAATCCCCGCAGGGAAATTAACCGGCTAATAAAACCCAAGTTTAAGATACGGTCATGAATATTTCCGCCGCCAAAATTATAAAAGGAAGAATCCAATATTCCTTGATACTTGATACCGCCTCTACCGAAGCCTCCACATTCAAGGCTAACAATGTCCTCACTGGCCTGAAGGATATAAACAGGAAATTTCTTATTATCACGGAAATAGATGGAGTCTGCACGCTCAATCCAGTTCGTATCACGAATAGCGGCGCTCAGGAGATATAGTTTATCAATTTTCAAGTCCTGTAAATGGTGAGTTGGTGCATAGACATTTAAGTTACCAAGCTTCTCCTTGAGTTGAATCATATTACCAGTACCATCTACACCGGCCGTTGTTAATACTTCAGGAAAATTATTCCTTCCAAATGCTGCCAACATAGCAATATTGGAGCCGGAACTGCTTCCCATATAAGAGATCTCGTTGGGATTAATATTCAATGTATCCCAATGATCTTTGAGGTAGGCGTGTAAAGTAAGCAAATCTTGTACAGCCCTGTAAGATGCTTCCTGATTAGAGTATGGATCGCAATTCCCTTCACAATCGCAATATTGATGGTACCAATAGTTAGAAAATCCTTGCAAATCTTGAAGATTAGAAATGCCCTTTATATCCCAACCCTTTCTGAAATCGATGTATATAACGGCAAACCCTTTCTGCGCTAGGTAAGAGCATAAGGCAAAGTCTTGTGTTTTTGTGCCAAACTTCCCTTCATCATTGAGGCTACTGAGTTCTTCAAAGTAACGCAATCCTGACCCTGTAATAGGATTATCGAAGAACCCGGTTGCACCACCAATAAAGATGATGGCTTTTTTACAAGGATCAGGGTCGCCTTCAATAGAAAATATCCTAAAGTTGAGCAGAAATGCAGTATCAGTAATATTATAGGTTGAATTGGTAGCGCTAAACTCATGGTAGTTAAAGCACTTGTTATTCGGGCGACTTCCAGGTACAAGAAATCCAAATGGCGAAGGATTGTAAAGATAGGGATCATCACCTTTCATCAACTGATTATTACTAGGCTTGTTGCCACCATTCCAGTAGTTCTTTAAATTCATTTCTATATATGGAACATTCGTTCCAACAACAGTACCCGGCAGATCATCCACATAACGCACTTGCGCACATAAAACGGTCGTATAAAAAAATACCAAAAGCGAACAGAATGATTTCATAAAGCAAAACTTATGGTATTAAAGATACTACTTGGTTTTCTAAATAAAAATTACAAAAAAAAGAAATTATCGGAAAAAAAATGGCAATTTAGAAAGTAGCATATTGCAATCATTTATATTTTCCGGGTAAATTAATAGTTCTTTCGTTTAAGTTCAAAATTCTGTCCGAGATACACTTTTCTGACCATTTCATCACTTGCCAGTTCTTCTGCGGTACCTTCCCTGAGAATTTTTCCTTCAAACAAAAGATATGCCCTATCCGTGATAGAAAGCGTTTCTTGAACATTATGATCGGTGATTAAGATGCCGATATTTTTATATTTAAGTTGTGCCACGATGCCTTGAATATCTTCAACAGCAATAGGGTCGATTCCGGCGAATGGTTCATCCAATAAAATAAACTTAGGGTCAGTGGCTAAAGCACGGGCGATTTCCGTTCTGCGTCGCTCGCCACCGGAAAGTACCTTTCCTACATTCTTACGTACTTTCACCAAACCAAATTCATCTAAAAGTAGTTCAAGCTTATCCTTCTGTTCTTTTTTGGTCAATTTAGTAAATTCTAGTACCGCCTTTATGTTATCTTCAACACTCAGCGTTCTGAACACGCTATTTTCCTGCGGTAAATAACCAATGCCCATTTTAGCACGTTGGTACATGGCTTTACCGGAGATATTGGTTTGATCGAGAAAAATCTTGCCGCTATCTTGCGTAACCAGACCTACAATCATATAGAAAGAAGTTGTCTTTCCAGCACCATTCGGGCCAAGAAGGCCAACGATTTCACCTTGTTTCACTTGTATGGAAACATTGTCAACCACTTTTCTTTTGGAATACGTCTTATTTAATCCTTCAGAATATAAAAGCACTTGTTTTTTTCTCAAAGATAGGAAGTAGTATTTATTATAGACACAATTATTATTAGCAAAGAATTCAACATCGCGAAGAAAACGAATATTAGATAAAACTATCTTTTACTAATTGTTGACAAAAAATTGACTTTACAAATAAATGATAATCAATATATTGCGAGATTTCGCCTCTAAAAATGAATTAATTTTAACTAAAATATTTCTTCAAAAGACAACAAATATTGATATACATTTGAATGTAATTACTATTTAAACACTTAATATCTAAACACTTCATTATGAAAAATTCACTATTTCGATTATGTATTTGGCTATGTTTTGCATCACTGCTAACAAATTTGCATGGTCAAAGTGCTAGACATGAACCATGTGGTACTTCCCAAATTCGCCAACAGTTAATTCAAGAAAATCCCGAGTTAAAGTTACTTCTAGAAGAAAATGAAAAGATTTTAGATGAATTCCGTAAGAAACAGGAAGGGAAAAATAATACAGAGAAAATGATGACTACTATTACAATTCCTGTTGTATTTCATGTAATCTGGTATAATCAATACGATAATACTACATATTCGGACAATGTCATTAATGGGATTCTTAATAACCTGAATATAGATTTTAGTGGAAGCAATACAGACTATATTCCTCCAGCATTTGCAGGTTTAAAAGCCAATACTGGAATTCAATTTTGCCTAGCAAAACAGGATCCTTGTGGGTTACCTACAACAGGAATCATTAGAAAACAGACGAATGTTTCTGTGTTTACATTAGGGACAGGCAATCAATTTGATATGTTTAATAGTGCCTTAGGTGGTGATAACATTTGGGATAGAAATAAATATTTAAACATTTATATCTGTTCACTTTCTGGAGCTGGCGGATTTGTAGTTGGTCCATTATTGCCGTCTGCTTCCATTGATGGAGTTGTTGTAGGATTTGGGAATGGTACAACAAGTGCTTTTACGCATGAAGTTGGGCATTGGTTAAACTTGGAACATACTTTTGGAACTACGCCCTCTGATCAAACGCAAACATGTAATGATAATGACTTTGTAGGAGACACACCTAATCAGGAAGACCCCAACTATGGTTGCCCAACCTTTCCACAAATATCTTGTAATAATGGCCCTAATGGAGATATGTACATGAACTATATGGATTATACAAATGACAATTGTCAGACAATGTTTTCAATAGGTCAATCCGATAGGATGAATTTTTTATTTAACCCTGCTGCAACCATTCATCGCAGATCGCTTTTAACTTCTAACGGTTGTGTTGTGCCAGCTACTATGAGCATTGCAGGGAATAGTTGTATAAACAGTAATGCAGATTTTTTCTATTCTGTTCAGAACCTCCCACCCAATGCAAATGTCACATGGACAGTAACCCCTGCCGGAGTAGTAAACCTTTTCCCTCAACCTAACAAACAGTTAAAGATAGTTAGAATTGGAAACGCAACGAATGCCATAACAATAACAGCAACCATAACAGGCTGTAATAACTCCGTTATCAAAACTAAAACTGTTAATATTGGGCTTCCTTATACATTATATCCTGCCAATCCGGTCTCTCCTCCTGAAGCAATCATGGAAACTGGTATGGATGAAGGTCCTTGTAACTCGCAATGCTATTCACCCGGAGGACCTGGTATAAATTGGAATGCTCCTATTGCATATAATACAACGGGAGTAACATGGCAGAAACTATGGTCTTTACCCGCAAACTATGGTTTTTGGTCTGGCAATACAAATTCCATGAGTTTGTTCTTTAAAGCTGCAAATCAGTCAGTAGAGTTCGTAAGAACCGTAAGTAATACTTGCGGTAGCATACAAGAGTATTATTGTTTTGGAAGTAATACTACCCTTTGCAGTGCAAGGCTTGCTTCATCAGATATTAAGCAAACGATTAAGATATATCCTAATCCAATTTCTGCAGACTGTAAACTTCAAATTAGTATTGATGACTATCAATCATTTACTACAGAATATGGAGAAAATATTATCGTACAAATCTCTGATGCAGGTTCTAAATTAGTTTTGGAGCAACCATTATCTAATCTTACGGGAGAAGGGATTGGAATTACTAACCTCTCTTCAGGTATCTATTTTGTTCGAATCATGGGAAATTCCAAAACAAGTTCATTAGAAAAATTGATTGTTAAATAAAAAAATTACTACTATGAAGAAGCTATGTTCAACATTACTCTTATTACTTTATGTACTTATTTCAAATGCTCAAATGAAGTATTGGACATTTTCCAATAAGAAAATAGATTTCACAGGTGTAAACCCTACGCTTAGTACTATATCTTCAATGCCTACTTTTCCCCAAATTAATCACACCAATGCCGTTTATGATGAAACTGGAAACTTGTTATTTTATATAGATAACGGGCAAGAAAATGGACAATGGTATAAAATGATCTATAATGCATCAGGCGTAGTTGTTGCGAAAGTTCCTAGAATTTGTGCAATTAATCCTCCATCATCATGTACTGTACCTAACTATGGACCTATATTTCTAATTGTCCCAGAGGACGGGACATGTAGGAAGTATAAGATTTTTTATACTCTGAATATTTATATTTGTGGCTCTTATAGTAGCCTGTATATGTTATCTATTGATTGTTCTGACCCCAATAATATTGTTACCAGTTATTCAACCACAACTCAAATGAACCCTTGTAATGGAGAGTTCGATGTACCCCAAAGTCTTACATCGAGTTCTGGTTCCTATCCTGGATTAACTGCCACCAAATTAATTGGCAATGATAGATATATTTACTTTGTTACTAGAAGTATTATAGAGACATTCAAACTCACATCAGGTAACATAACCAAAATATCTACTTATAATATACCAGAAAATCATCCATCACTTACTGAATTAGAATATTTTAACAATGGTACAAATAAATTCATTTCTTGGGTTCACTCTGATAATGGATATAAACTTTGCAAGGCAACTTTGGGGACAAGTGAAACTCCGACTAGTTATTCCAGTTTTGCCCTGAATTATTCAGGTCTCATGAATGTTAGTGGTTTTGAAATAGACCCAACCAATCCGGATTTTGCCTATATTTCTACCAATTTAGGTATCTTTAAACAGCATTTATCTAATGCTTCCAATTACACATTACTTGCCAATTCGCAGAATTATTCCAAAACGAATTTAGAAATAGCCAAAGATGGATTCATATATGCAATTAACAACTCTGGAACATTAGGAAAAATTAATTTAACAACAAGTACTATTCAAGCATCTTCATTAAGTCTTACCATCGATGAGACTTCAAATTTGAATCCTTCTTCTCTTTCAGGCTATCAGTTGCCAAATCAAATTGATGGTGATAATTATACTTTTTTTCCTAACCTACCCGCACTGGTTACTATTTCTAACTTCACCATCAACAATACAACATTATCTACTAACTGCGCATCACTAACAAATATAAACAATTTTACACCTGTTCAATTTAATGCCACAACAAGTGGAACGCCATCACAATACAGATTTGAAATTAAATCGCTTGATGCCAGTTGCAATCCGGTAACAGGAAGTGGAAAAATCAACTATTCAGGTTCTTGGATAAATGGTACTCCTCCTGCCAATCTAGATATAAGCACACTTATTGATGGGGCGGGATTAAGCTTAAGAAATGTAACTGGCAAAGTTAAAATTACTTATTTTGTAAGAAATGCTTGTAATGTTGCGCAAGGTCTTTCAAAAAATATTAATCTTTTACCGCCTCCCACATCCATGACCATTTCAGGTGTAAATTGCAATAACGGTTCTTCATACACCATTAGCGGAATACCAGCTAATTCATTTGTAATATGGTCTGCTTCTCCTGCAGGAATTGTTTCCATCAATCCAAATGGTAACTCATGCACACTTACACAGATTGGATACGGAGTGATTACACTCACGGCAACACTTGGAAATACCACTGCAACAAAAGTTATAACAGTAGGACTTCCTTACACATTATATCCTGCCAATCCAAACCTTCCTGAAGCAGTCATGGAAACAGGTATGGATGAAGGTCCTTGTAACTCGCAATGCTATTCACCAGGTGGACCTAGTATAACTTGGAATACACCAATTGCTTATAATGCTACGGGAGTCACATGGCAGAAATTATGGTCCTTGCCCGCGAACTATGCCTTTTGGTCTGGTAATACAAATTCAATGACCTTGCTCTTTAAAGCTGCCAACCAATCGGTAGAGTTTAAGAGAACCATCACGAACGGTTGTGGAAGCATTTATGAATACTATTGCTTTGGAAGTACAACAACATTATGTGGTGCCAGATTGCAACAAACACCACAAACTGTTGGACAAATTAAACTTTATCCCAATCCAGTTATTTCTGGTAATGAGTTGGCTTTTGAAATCCTCGACAAGACCATTCTTGAGACGGAAGGCAATCTTGAATACGAATTAATTGATATTCATGATAATCTTTTATTGAATAGCACATTATTGAATCAACCTATCGGAATAATAAAGATACCAAAGGTAGCTGCCGGTATTTATTTCCTCAGAATTAAAGTAGGCGAAAAAACAATAGTTGAAGAAATAGTTGTTCAGTAATTTATTTAAATCTTTAAAGGCAATTTCCTTATCGAAGTATTTCGGTAAGGAAATTGTTTTTAAAGGAAACACCACATCTAGCACTTGTATGTATATTGCCAAAATAGCAACTAATATAATTTATGTTAACGTAAAAAAGTTCATCTTAGATTTTAAAGTGTTGTTGTATCTTTAACCTGTGAACATCGCAGAAAATATCCAACTTGCTTACAGTTCTGTCAAACAGAATGCTACTAAATCTATCATCACTTGTTGCATTATTGCCATCGGAATCATGTCTTTAGTAGGGATTTTAACGGCTATTGATGGATTAAAATCTTATTTGGTAAAGGATTTTAGCGCAATGGGCGCCAATACATTTAAACTGCGCAATGCCAGTTTAGGTGTACAATTAGACGATGATGATGAGGAACAAAAGATATTCCGCTCCATTACTGTTGCAGAAGCAGAAACCTTTAAAGAACGTTTTAATGAAATACGACCTGTTTCCATACAAGTGATTGCATCCATGATGTCGACCTTAAAATTTGAAAACGAAAAATCAAATCCGAATATTAAAATCATTGCTACAGACGAAAATTATATTAAGACAGAAGGATTTGTTATTGAGCGTGGCAGAAATCTTACCAGTAAAGAAATCGAAGTGGGCAGTCCTGTAACCCTATTGGGCAATGAAGTTGCTTTAAAGCTTTATGGCACATCTAATAACGCCATTGGAAAATTTGTCTTAATGGATGGCAACAGGTATTTAGTCGTTGGCGTTTGTGAAGCTAAGGGTACCAGTGTAATGGCCAATGACAATTATGCAGCCATCCCTTATAAGATTGCACGTGTACGATTTACCATGTCAGATCCATCCTACCTGCTAAGTGTATTATGTAAAACACCCGAAGAAATGCCGGCAATTACCGCCGAGGCCAAGGGCATCTTGCGCGTGATAAGAAAGCTAAAACCCGCGGAAGAAAATGATTTCGATGTCCTAAAAAGCGATAGCATATCCGACATGTTGGTGGAAAAAACCTCTGTTGTTACATTGGGTGGTATGATTATAGGTATCATCACCTTGTTAGGGTCGGCGATTGGACTGATGAATATAATGCTGGTAAGCGTCACCGAACGGACAAGGGAAATAGGCACCATGAAAGCTATTGGTGCCAATAATCATAGTATCCTCATGCAGTTTCTAATGGAAGCCATTCTTATTTGTCAGTTAGGAGGAATTTCTGGTATCATTCTTGGAATTATTATTGGAAATATCTTTTCAAGTTTAATGGGAGGCACATTCATCATCCCTTGGCTATGGATATTCATCGGGGTGCTTTCTTGTCTTATTGTAGGATTAATTTCCGGTATTTACCCAGCGCTTAAAGCTTCTAGACAAAACCCTATCGAAGCGCTCCGCTACGAATAGTTCACTGACTTTTGGCTTTTCTAAAGATATGGGCTTGGAAAAATTGGACACTCTCTTGCACAATTGCTTGATATATTATACCTTTACATCATATATTTATATTTTTACTTAAGTTATTTTTGGCATATTTTTTAGGGTAGTTTGTTATGAGAAAGATTTTGTTCGCTGGTTGGTTATCCCTCTTATTTTCGGTTGCATTTGCGGGTGAGTTAAGAAAAGTCTATTTTAGGGGTTATCACTTAAGCGCGTATCAATATCCTAAGAAGAATGAAGAGGGCTTTTATTTTCCCTATTACGAGAAAACAGATTCCGTTAAAAATTACGGCACCATCATCATAGATGAGGAAGCAAAAACAATCACCTATAAATATATCAATGGCGACACATATACTGCTAAGAATGTAGAAAAACTTATTCGCTTTGAATATGTGCCCGGCAAGGGCAATGTGGAAAGCACCGTTTTCTTAGGCACTTGGGAAGGAAATAATACAGACTTCAAATTTCAGTTTATCAAAAATGCCGACAACGCTTATTCTGTAAAATTATTCTCCAAAAGAAACTACGACCCGACAATGTTGGGTGGAGAATTTTATAATAAGGAATTTGAATTCCAAACCTTGGGGATGGTTCCTGAGCAACTATAATGTAAATAATCAACTAAAAACCAATAACTCATAACTAAAAACTTAATAAGGGCAATCCACCCTAAAGGGTGTTCGCACAAGGTTGCTTCTCAATCCCTATTGCGATGGTAAGTGCAAATGATTGTTTAGTTTTGTAACATTATATCAAGAGATTTATAAAATAGACCACTCGTTTTCACATGTCGACACACATGAACAGGGAATTAGATTTTACTAATGGACTACATTAACATTACTTTTGCGATTACAATATTCAAAATGGAAATTTATTAGAAAAAATGAAGCAAATAATTTAAATTTACGCTATAAAAAGGAACGGCATGAGAACAGTTGAGTTAAAATCAAATTTACATAACATTCTTGACAAGATTGAAAATGAGCAACTTTTATGGACAATCTATGACTTTCTACAACAAGGAGACATAAAAAATGAGGGACAGATTTGGAAAACACTTAATGAAGAACAAAAAAAGGAAATCTATCTATCATATGAAGAATCGCAAGACGACAAAAATCTGATAGATTGGGAAACTGTTATGAAAAAGTATTAATGCAAGTCTACATTACCCCAAGAGCAGAATTAAACTTCAACTCAATTGTAAACTACTTAAAACAAACATGGGGCGAAAAAACTGCCAAAGAATTCATTCCCCTTACTGCTCGAAGTTTAGAACTTCGTGCTGAAAATGGTGCAAGTTTAGAACTTGCGGAGCATAGATTTTCTTTAACGCAGAATAAGCGTTAGACTTTGTGACGAAAGGAAATTATACAAAATAGCTATGAGGCACGGAATTTTTCTCCTGCAGACGTAGTAATAACTACGTTGAGGACAGAAAAATGAGTACAGAAATAGATATGAAGTAGAATTTTCTTGCAGTAAATTTCTAATGCTTTTTCTGGGTTTAAAAAACAAGATACAATCTCGCGTTATGCTATATTCAAAATTACAATCTTTGAACAGTAGAAATAAAAAAAGGTCACCCGAAGGTGACCTTTTATATCATACATTGAAATGATTAGTCTTGAACGACTTCAAAAGCAATCTCGGCTACTACATCTTTGAACAAGTTCACGGATGCCTTGTAAGAACCGAGTGATTTCACTTCTTCAGTCATATGTATCTTACGACGGTCAACATCAATATCGAATTGTTTTTTCAATACATCTGCCAACTGAACGGTAGTTACAGAGCCGAAAAGCTTACCGCTGGTACCTGCTTTTGCGCCTACTGTTAATACTTTATCTTTGAGAGAATCTGCCAATGCTTGCATATCTGCAATTTTCTTAGCAATCTTTGCAGATTGTTGTTTGCGTATCTCTTCTAAATGTTTTACGTTTGACGTATTGGCTACTTTAGCCATTCCTTTTGGGATAAGATAATTGCGACCATAACCCGGTCTTACAGTTACCACATCGAATTTACTTCCCAAGTTTTCAACGTCTTGCAACAAAATAATGTCCATAGTTTTTTACTTTAAAAGGTCAGTAACATAAGGTAATAATGCGATATGGCGAGCACGCTTGATAGCCTGACTAACTTTACGTTGAAATTTCAGTGAGTTTCCGGTAATTCTTCTAGGAAGCATCTTACCTTGCTCGTTGATAAATTTCAATAAAAAGTCAGGATCTTTGTAGTCCACATACTTAATGCCCATTTTCTTAAAACGGCAATACTTCTTTTTGTTCATCCCGATTTTTGGGGAATTCAAAAATTTAATGTCTTTGTTGTCTGCCATCTTACACCTCCGTTTTTTCTTTTTTGCCTGACAATCTTGTTCTTCTGCTCTCCGCATACTTCACAGCATGCTTATCTAAAGCTACTGTAAGGAAACGCATGATGTTTTCATCCCTTTTGAATTCCACTTCGAATTTCTTCAACAGTGCACCTTCCAATTGGTACTCTAACAACGTGTAAAATCCGGTTGTTTTCTTTTGTATCGGATAAGCGAGGGTCCGGATACCCCAATCTTCTTTGCTTACCAGTTTCCCTCCGTTCTTTTCAATGAAGTCGGTGTACTTCTTGACCGTTTTGGAGTACTCATCATTGCTGAGTACCGGAGTAGAAATAAATACGGTTTCGTAATTACTCATTTAATAAAAAATTTAGGGCGCAAAGGTAGCGATTTATTTCTTTATTCCCTATTGATTTGTGTTAAATTTAATAGAATTAAATATCATTGTCGTCTGGTAAAAACAAATTGTGCGTGGGCATGACAAAAATCGGCGGCGAGCGTGGGTTGTTGAGGCGTGGAGCGTCCCGATTGATATCGGGATGTCTTGATTTTTTTTGGTTACTTTTTTGTATCAAGACAAAAAAGTGACAAACATTTAGCATGAAAATCAAATAGTTATAATTGGCACTTACTGATTAATTAATGCTAACAATTTACGTTTCTCAGTATATTTCTCAACCATTGACAAATTTTAATGTTAAAAGTAAAATTATTGTATGATACCAGCTTGTTTTTTAGAATTGTCAATTATTTATTGTAATCGGAATTGATAATCAATTAATTAAGAGTTTAAATAATGAGGAAAATTTTTTAATTGGACAATAGTGATTAAATATCTATCTTATTCACGCGCTTTTCATGCCGCCCTCCTTCAAAGGCTGTTGTTAAAAACACTTGTACTATCGCCAATGCTTCCTCTTTTTGCACATATCTCGCAGGGATGCAACAAATATTGGCATCGTTGTGCTGCCTTGCCAGCTGCGCAATCTCCGAATTCCAGCAAATAGCCGCACGCACGCCTTTGTGTTTATTGGCAGTAATTGCCACACCATTGGCGCTCCCACATAAAAGCACACCCATTTTTTGCTTACCCGTAGAAATAGCCTTTGCCAATTTGTGTGCATAATCCGGATAATCCACAGACTCTCCCGTATAGCAACCTAAATCTTGTACATTAACATCTTGCCCCTTCAAAGATTGCTGGAGAAACTCCTTCCACTCATACCCTGCATGGTCGGAAGCTAAAAGAATAATATCATTTCCCATGTGTTAAAGATAATATTTTTGAAATGCTATCTACTTATACTGGATTAATTTTAACACTTATATTAGAACATCATAATATCAAAATATGAAGAGGCTTACGTCCATTCCTGCACATGATGTTTATTCACTCTTGCAGAAATAAATATACTCACTTCGTATAAAATAAAGATGGGAAGTGCTACAATAAGTTGACTGGAAACATCACCGGGTGTAACTATTGCCGAAAGGATGAGGTTCGCAACCACAGCTTCTTTGCGATGGCTGCGCATGAATTCGGGCGTTAGCAACCCTACTTTCGACAAGAAATAACTGATAATCGGCAATTCAAAAACTATTCCACATGCCAATACCGAAGTATTTAAGAAGCTGATATAATTGGCAAGATTCAGTTGGTTTTCAACTTTATCTGACAGCGTAAAAGTACTTAAAAAACCAATGGAAAAAGGCGCCATGATAAAATATCCAAACAAACATCCTATTAAGAATAATAACGAACTCCAAAATATGACGGTACTGGATTTTTGTACTTCTACATCATGTAATCCCGGCTTCACGAACCGCCAAAATTCCCAAAACACATATGGAAAGGTGACTATAAGTCCACCCAATATGGATAGTTTTGTAGCGGCAGCAAATTGTCCGGCAACATCCACGTTCTGGATGGTGACATTTATGCCCTGCATGCAAAGACCTTCCAAGAAGGACGATTGTTGTGACAAGTAACAAAGCAATCGGTAAGTTGGAAAATCATCATCTAATAATCCAAATAAAACCGTATCAAAAATTTGTTTATGGTATAAAAATATAACACAGGCCGCAATAGCAACTGCAATAAAGGCCCTGAAGAAGTGCCAACGCAACACCTCAATGTGTTCAAAGAACGACATTTCTTGTTTGGGATTGCTTTGCTCAATGCTTTCCTTTGCCACTAATTTCCGGTCGTTTGAAGAATTTGTAATATTTTGTCCATATCCGGGGTGAGAATAATTTCCGTTCTTCTATTCTTAGCTTTTCCTTCAGGTGTAGTATTGGTTTCCACCGGAAAATGCTCTCCCCTGCCGGACGCAATAATCTGTTTGGGTGCAACACCGTATTTCCAGGTTAAAATCCTGACAATAGAAGTGGCACGAAGTACGCTCAAATCCCAGTTATCCTTCATAAAACCCGTCCCACTCAACGGAACATTATCGGTATGTCCTTCAACATTTACGGCGATATCAGGATTCGCTTTAATCACTTCTGCCAGTTTTCCCAAAGCCTCCACACCTTTTGGGTCGACCGTAGTGCTACCAGATTTGAACAATAGCTTCTCTGACAAAGACACATATATCTTGCCATTTTTATTTTCGACAGTAATATCTGAAGCGGAAAAACTCGTTAATGCTGCCGATATTTTTGCTTTTAATTCTTCAGTTTTCTTTTTCTGTTCATTCAGCAGTTTCTCCATTTCCTGTATCTTCTTCTCCCTATCCTGAAGACTATTGCCTAAATCTGCGTTTTGCAAACCTAATTTTTCCAAGGCTGCCTGCTTCGCAGCAATATCTGCTTCCTTCTTAGATATCTCTAATTCCTTGCGCTGCAATTCCAACTCCTTTTGTATCAACTGTCCGTTCGTGAGTTGTGATTGCTGGTTAGCATCCTGAATTTTCTCCCTTTGTTTTTCCAATTCCTTTTCGTGGTCGTCTTTTAATGTTTGCAAATCCGTCTTAAGTGCTGCAATGGTATTTGCAAGTGCCACAGAATCATTTTGCCGCTTCAAAAACTGTTCGTACAATTTTTGATATTCCGCCTTACAAAACTCATAATCATCTTTAATAGTCTTTTGCTCCTCAACAACCTTAGTACGTTCAGCTTCAATAGCATAATATTTATCCATTAAATCCTGATACTTGCGTTGCGGAACACAAGAAACCACTACAAAAAGGGTAAGCATAAATATCGAAATCGGTAAAATTCGCATCTCTAATTATTTTGCACAAAGATAAGCATTGGAAGCATTGAGCGTTGTATCGTTTTTTAAACAAAACGGTAAGAAATGTAAAAATAACCTCATTTTTTATCTCTATCCTTAATTTCCGAATAAGGTGATTCTTAAAAAGTGTATGTGGTTTTATTCTTTTGTTACGAAGTAATTCAATGAATAATGATTTTTTGTTGCTTTGCTTTACCTTTTTAGTTAATTTTACCTCTAATTTAATAGATTAAGAAAAACCAAAATTATGCAACAACTTATCTTTAAAAAGGATATAGAACAATCCAAAATGGATGCATTACTTCATTTCCTAAAGTCTTGGGATATTGAAGCAGAACTTATTAATAACAAAATCACAACAAAAAAGAAAAGCGATTTTTCTCTCTCTGTGGGTATTTGGAAAGATTATAATATAGATGCTAACGAACTTCGTAAAAATGCATGGAAAACAAACAAATGAAACTCTGCGACACCAATATTCTTATAGAAATTTATAGAGGCAATCTCAATATAATTCATACTGTAAAAACTATCGGACAGCATAATATTGCTGTCAGTGATGTTACTTGTGCCGAACTATTCTTTGGGGCAAGAAACAAAAGAGAATTGCAAATCCTTAGAAGAGATTTAGATAAATTAACCATCCTTCCAATTGATGCTAACATTTCTAACTTAGCAGTTCTTTTGGTAGAAAAGTATGCATTATTTCATAACCTCTCTTTACCAGATGCTTTGATTGCTGCTACTGCAATTATTCACAACATCGAACTATATACTATTAATCTTAAAGATTTCAAATTCTTAGATACGTTAATGCTATTTAATCCAACAATTTAGCA
Organism: Chitinophagales bacterium; assembly: GCA_019694955.1. Taxonomy (GTDB): domain Bacteria; phylum Bacteroidota; class Bacteroidia; order Chitinophagales; family JADIYW01; genus JADIYW01. Next base: position 45,150 of record JAIBAX010000020.1, read on the forward strand.
AATGACCTTTAAGAACACACTACCCAACTATAACCATTATATCTTTAACCCAAAAAAAAAAATTTAATATACTTTCATTATCACAGTAAATAAAAACAATCCAAATTCAACGAACTCCTCTTATCTTTATACACAAATTAAATTCACATGATGAGGTCATTTTTCTGTGTTCTATTATTTTCACTTTCATTAACCCTATTCGGTCAAACGGCTGAATCCTTCTTTAACAAAGGACTTACCAAGCTCAACAACAGTGATTTTCTAGGTGCTATTAAGGATTTTGACAAAGCCATACAAGCCAACCCAAAATATGCAGAAGCCTATACGAATCGTGGAAATGCAAAAAATGCTATCAACGATGCCGCCGGAGCATTGGTGGATTATGATAAAGCCATCGAATTAAATCCCAAGAATCCAATAGCTTTCAACCAAAGAGGCAATATCTACAAAAATATGGGCAAATATCAGGAAGCTATCAAAGATTTCGACCAATCTATTTCCCTCAAACCTGATTATGCAGAATCCTTTAACAACAGAGGTGTTTGCAAGCTAAACCTTAAAGACTACAACGGCGCGCTGGCAGACTTCACGAAAGCAATAGATACAAAGGCGGATTTTTCCGACGCTTATAATAATAGAGGTGTTTGCAAAACCATTATGAAAGATTATACGGGATCAATTATTGATTACGACAAAGCCATAGAAATCAATCCAAAATATGCAGAAGCTTATAATAACCGTGGAGTTTCCAAAAAGAATAACAAAGATATCTCCGGTGCTGTCTTCGACTTCGACAAGGCCATTTCTTTGAATGCCGAATTTACAAAAGCATATTATAACCGAGGCGTCTCTAGAAGTTTGCTAGGCGACAACCTAACAGCCATTACCGATTTCGACAAAGCATTGGCACTTAACAATAATTATGCGGAGGCATATATCGGAAGAGGTAACGCCTACCGAACTACCAATAACTACGACAATGCGTTAACTGACTATAATAAAGCAATTTCCATCAACCCAAACTTCTCTGAAGGCTTCTATGGCAGAGGAATAGTACAGCTTCAAAAAAACCACTTAGAAGAGGCTATTATTGACTTCAACAAAGCAATTTCCTTGAACGCCGCTTACGCAGAAGCATACGAGGGAAAAGGTGAGGCAGAAAGATTAAACAAAAACTATCCAACCGCCATACAAGACTATTCCAAAGCCATCGAACTCAATAAAGATGCATCAAATGCATTTACAGGAAGAGGATTATCCTACCAGTCTTTGGGTGATTTCGAAAGTGGAAAAAAAGATTTTGAACAAGCTGTAACCTTAAATAATAAAAATGCAACAGCATATAACGGCTTGGGAGAGTGTATGGTAAGTCTGAAAGATATCCCAAATGCTATCACACAATTTTCCAATGCTGTAAACATTAATCCTTCTTATACGCAAGCTTGGTACAATAGAGGGGCAGCAAAAAATGTACTCAAAGACTATAAAAATGCTATTCCCGATTTTGACAAAGCAACCGCCTTCAATCCATCTTTTACGGAAGCCTTTTATCAGAGAGGGTATTCCCGACTAAACTTAAAAGATTATAATGCTGCTATGGTGGATTTTAGCAAAACGATTGAACTTAACCCAAAACATATAGATGCATATATTGGGCGTGGAAAGGCAAAAGCTTCAACTGCCGATAATGCTGGCGCTATTGCCGATTTCTCGAAAGCCATCGCCCTGGATCCGCAAAAATCTACTGCCTATTCCGGCAGAGGTTATGCCCATTACAACCTAAAAGAAGATGCCAAAGCACTTACAGATTTTAACAAAGCACTCGAATTAGACCCAAAATCTTCCGAAGCCTTTAACGGGAAAGGCTATGTTCAAATTCGTTCTAATGAATTAGAAAATGCTATTTCCAATTTCAATCAGGCACTTTCGACACAACCGGAATATGCAGAAGCCTATAATGGAAGGGGCACCTGTAATAGTTTAAAGACGAATTATGATGCTGCCATAATAGATTTCTCCAAAGCCATCGAACTCGACAAAGAATACAGCGACGCCTACAATGGTAGAGGTATTTCGCATTTCAGCAAAGGCAACGACTCCTTATCTATCATAGATTTCGATGCGGCACTCAAACTTAATCCTACCAACGCAAAAGCCTTCAACAATCGTGGCATTGCTAAAAGCAATCTAGGCGATGAAAAAGAGGCACGCAAAGACTTCACCAAAGCCATTGAATTGGATCCTAATTTCGTAGAAGCATACACCAACAGAGCCTATTCACGCTATTTTATGGGCGACAGCAAAGGTGCCATCACCGATTGCAACAAAGCATTGGAAATAGATCCCCTATACGTAAATGCCTTATTGAATAGAGGTATGGCGCATGTGTACAGTTATGATTTTGAGTTGGCATTGGTAGATTTAGACAAAGCCATCAGCCTCAACCCCAATATTCCGGAAGCATATACCTTTCGTGGCAATGCGAAAGAAGGTTTGAAAGATTGGCAGGGTGCCATTGCCGACCACAATCAGTGCATTGCCCTAAAACCAGATTATGGAGAAGCCTACTACAACCGTGGATATACAAAAACTAAAGCAGACGATATGGAAGGTGCTTGTGAAGATTTTAGAAAAGCGTTGGAATTGGGATTTACACAAGCCATTCCGGAGATTAAGAAATTTTGCAAGTCGAAATAAAATCAGGGTGTGCCCACTCGTAAACTTCGGGGTCGGGCTTTCCGCTTATACAAGGTAACGCTACAATCCCGCACACAGGGGAAATGGATGTCTTGAAAAACATAGTATTATTGTACATTTATTGGAAAAAAATAGGATAGACTATATTGCCCTTTTTTAATATATTTGCATATATAACAAAACTATATTAATGGGATTACAATTAATACAAGATGGCAAAGGGAAAACTACGGGTATTTATATCCCAATTAGCATATGGAAAAAATTGAAAAAACAATATAAAGACCTCGAGGCACTTGAACATGAACCTAAAGAACAAATATTATCAGAAATCAAAGAAGCATTGATGGAATTGAAATTAGTAGAACAAGGTCTATTAAAAGCACGACCAGCACAAGAATTATTGGACGAACTTTGAACCTCATTTTAGGTATTACTATAAAGACTTACATTGCCTCCAAATAATATCGAATGAGTTATCATATATCTACAATATCCGTTTTTGATAAACAAGCCAAAAAATTAGCAAAGCGATATCCATCATTAAAGAAAGATTTATCTTTATTGATAGAACATCTTAAAGAAAAACCAGATTATGGAACACCATTGGGCAATCATTTTTATAAGATAAGAATAACGATAAGTTCACTAGGAAAAGGAAAATCAGGAGGGGCACGCATAATTACATACGTTAAAGTGGTGGAAACTACTGTTTATCTTGTTTCAATATATAATAAATCTCAAAAAAGTACCATCACAACTCAAGAACTCAAAGAAATATTTGAACATATACCATAATGCAAAAGTAATTTCTTTATTTCGTTAAAATTATCAACAAGGACATCCTTGTATTTCTTTTATTCCGAAATTTACTTTATTTATTTATGAGTAAAACGAAAACAGTATTCATCTGCCAAAATTGTGGCACCAACTCACCCAAATGGATGGGAAAATGTCCGGGTTGTGAGGAATGGAATACCATGGTCGAAGAAATCATCACCAAGGAACCTGCCAACTCCATCAACCAAATCATCCCAACAGAAAAACCTAAACCCATACTGCTGGAAGAGGTTGAAAGCATCCAACTCAAAAGAATTACTACCGACGACCCGGAATTTAATAGGGTACTAGGTGGCGGTATTGTACCGGGTTCAGTAGTATTAATAGGTGGCGACCCCGGCATCGGCAAATCCACCTTGTTAATACAAATCGCCATGAAGACGTATGGCAAAAAATTCCTATACGTCTCCGGTGAAGAAAGCGAGCAACAAATAAAACTCAGAGCAGAAAGAATTGGTGGCAAGAACAAAGAAGTTTATGTTTACACCGAAACGACAGTAGAAACCATCATTCAACAAGCCGACCATATACATCCGGATATCATCATCATCGACTCCATACAAACCATTCAAACCCAACGAGTGGAATCGGCAATGGGTAGTGTATCTCAAATTCGCGAAACGGCAGGCATCATTCAACAATATGCGAAAAAAAGAAATATACCCACCTTCATCATTGGGCATATTACAAAAGAAGGATATATCGCTGGACCAAAGGTATTGGAACACATCGTTGATACTGTCCTACAATTTGAGGGAGACAGAAATTATACTTACAGAATTCTAAGGACATTGAAAAATAGGTTCGGCTCCGCTTCTGAATTGGGCATTTACGAAATGCGTGGTGAAGGTATGCGCCCCGTTCTCAATCCCTCAGAAATGCTGATAACCAGTCGTGAAGAACCCGTTTCCGGCGTAGCAATAGCCACCACCATGGAAGGAATGCGCGCCTTACTGGTTGAAGTCCAGGCATTGGTAACACCTTCCGTATTTGGCACACCACAACGCTCCTCCAATGGCTTCGACAGTAAGCGATTAAATATGATTCTCGCCGTCCTAGAAAAACGCTGTGGCTTTTACTTTGGCACAAAAGACGTTTTCCTCAACATCGCCGGCGGTATACGTGTAGATGATCCCGCCACCGATTTGGCAGTGGTTGCCGCCTTATTGTCTTCCTTTCAGGACATTCCAATAAAGGAAGATGTTTGCTTTGCTGGAGAAATTGGACTATCAGGAGAAGTAAGGGCCGTTAACAGAATTGAACAAAGACTGGGAGAAGCGGAAAAATTGGGTTATAAAAACTTTTTTCTTTCCAAATATAATCCCAAGCAACAACCTAAATCCAGCCAACTGACTTACCTTAGAAAGGTGGAAGATATTGTAAACAAGTTATTCAACTGATGAGAAAGGCTTGGGACTTTGTTAGGGATAGCTTAACTGCTGTATTTTTCCCAGAAAACTGCTGCGGTTGCGGTGAAGGGTTAATGAAAAATGAAGCACACTTGTGTTTGAATTGCCTACATCAATTGCCCTATACAAACTTTGAAAATGATGTCGATAATCCTGCCAATAAACTATTTCATGGGCGGTTTCCATTTGCTGGTGGAACGTCATGGCTTTATTTCTCAAAGTCCGGCATCGTTCAATCCGTATTGCATGAGTTAAAGTATCATCAGAAACCGGAATTAGGGATCTGGTTAGGAGAAAAAATGGGCGCACATCTCTCTAAATGGATAACAGAACAACAAATTGATGTTGTACTTCCTGTTCCTTTGCATCCGAAAAAAGAAAGATTAAGAGGCTATAACCAGTCCGGATTATTAGCTGAATCTATCGCCAAAACCAATCACCTGCGTTATTCCCCAAATGTTCTGGAAAGGAAATCATTTACCGACTCGCAAACAAAAAAATCCAGGATTGACCGTTGGGAAAATGTTGCAGATATGTTTCACCTGAATGACGCACAAGCTTTACAAAATAAGCACGTACTATTGATAGATGATGTGCTCACCACCGGGGCAACCATAGAAGCATGCGCCATTGCCCTAAAAGATGTCCCCGAAATAAAGCTATCTTTTGCAACATTGGCCATAGCCACAAATTAACCTTTGCATTTAAAGGATAAATCTCTCTTTTTTAACCGCAAAAGCGCTAAGAATACGCCAAGGGCGCAGAGAAAATTCTATTCATATGCCTACACTGAAACGTGAATAGATTACTTAAACACCTTTTCCAATTGCATGCCACGAGAGCCTTTTACCAATACAATAGCATCTTTACTTTCTACGGATGTTAACCACGCTTTTACCTCTGCATAAGATCTAAACCATTTAAATTGTGTTGGTCGTGATGTCTCTTTATAAATCTCTCCGACCAAGATTACCTCATCAAAATCGCAAGTGGTCAATTGATCAACAATAGCTTGGTGTTCTGATTGTGCCGCATCACCTAATTCCCACATATCGCCTAAAACCACCCATTTTTTGGACTTCTGCAATTCACTAAAATACTTGATGGCATGCGCAACACTGGTAGGATTAGCATTATATGCATCGAAGATGACTTCTCTGCCATCCATAATTTCTACCTGAGATCTGTTATTATCCGGTTTATAGGTTGTTAGCGCATCTGCAACATCTTGCAGTGGAATATTCATAAAAAAACCTATTGCTGCGGCAGAAAGTATATTTAAAAAATTGTACTCGCCAATTAAATGCGTTTGAATTTCAATAGCTTCCTGTTCAAAATAAAGCATACATTCCACAAAGGGTTGAACAGAAAGGATCTTGCCATGTACTTCTTCAAGTTTATCTCCATAAAACCAAGTATGTACAGCAGCATGCTTCGCCATTTCGCGCAAAACTTCTACATTTTGGTTGACGAATGCCATCCCTTTACGTTTTGCCAAATAGGTGAACATCTCCCCTTTTCCCTTTTTTATTCCTTCAACACCACCAAAACCTTCCAGATGTGCTTTTCCAATACTGGTAATTAACCCATAGTCGGGTTCTGCTATCTCACATAAGGCTGCTATCTCACCCTGATGATTGGCGCCCATCTCGATTACGGCAACTTCAATATCCTTGTCCCAGGCGAGGATAGTTAATGGAACACCTATATGGTTGTTAAAATTGCCTTGGGTAGCATATGTCCTATACTTTTTTGACAATACACGTGTTACCAGTTCTTTGCAAGTAGTCTTTCCATTCGACCCTGTTATGGCAAACACCTTTACTTGTGGGCATTGTCTTCGATGATAATTTGCTAGTTGTTGAAGTGTTTGTAAAACATCTTCCACTAAAATCGCACCATCCATTACAACCGAAGGATTATCCACTACTGCTAGAGAAGCCCCATTTTGCAGGGCTTGCGCTGCAAATTGATTGCCGTCAAAATTATCTCCTTTTAGTGCAAAGTAAATATTCCCAGTCTGTATTTTTCTGGTATCCGTACACACCCCGGTCGATTGAAGGTATCGTTGATATAGTTCTTGTAATTCCATCATACAAAAATAAAAAAAGCCCCGACAAAAAAGTCGAGGCTTTGTATTTATAGGGAAAAACCTTCGTGATTATTTTCTAGATTTTGCATTTTTAGCAGAAATCTTCTTTGACTCTTTAAATTGATTACCACTCTTTCCGTTCATAGAAGTACTGGCACTACCCATTCTGTCCATTGCACAACGGAAACCGATTTGGTTAGAAGACTGATCTTCATTTAAGAACCTTCTAGACCCTGGTGACAACCAGAAAGCTCTATCATTCCAGCTACCACCTTTATAAACTCTTGCTTTATCACTAACAAGTGAAGATACGCCGTAGTTATATGATACTTCAGAAGCAGAGTCACCATCGATGTAGTCTTTGGCATAAGCACTTCTATAGTTTCTTCTTTCTCCAATTTCCTCTTGTGGTTGAACTTCATATTTAATTCTACCCATGCTATCTTTAGGTGCTAAAGTTCCATCCTCATTCAGTACCGGCTTCATGAATACGTTACCACGATATGGGTTTAAATCTTGGAAATCGGCTAATGTCAGCGGTCTGTAAACATCTTCAACCCACTCAGAAACGTTACCTGCCATATTGAACAATCCGAAATCGTTCGGTATATTTGAATACACATCAGCAGTAATCATTGCATTATCATTCAAAGCACCTGCTACCCCTGCATAGTCACCATCGCCTCTTTTGAAGTTTGCTAAGAAGTCACCTTGCGTTTTAGTATGTTTTTGATAACGTAATGTAGAACCATCCCAAGGATAAATACGACGATTGGTTACCAATTCTTCTCCTTCAACAGGTACTGTACCTTTAAGTGCCAATGCCGCAAATTCCCATTCTGCTTCTGTTGGGAGGCGATAGTCTGGCAACATAATACCATCTGACATGTTTACATTGCGTTGACCAGAACCGTTAGGATTGAGGTCTTCTTTCATTTTCTTAGCAGTTCCTTGATATTGACCAGCTAAGTATGCATCTGTGTTAAAGTTTTCTTCATTTACTTGAGATGTGTTCATTTCAAGATATTGGTTCTTCACCAACAACATTTCATTCACACGGTCGGAACGCCACTTGCAGTATTCTGTAGCTTGTAACCAAGTAACACCCACTACAGGATAGTAGTTATATGAAGGATGGCGTAAGTAGTATTCTACATATGGTTCATTGTACGCCAATTCATCTCTCCAACACAATGTATCAGGAAGTACAGATCTTAAGATTTCAGGATGCTCAGCACCGAATACTCTTTCTGTCCAATAAATATACTCGCGATAGTGAACATTGGCTACTTCTGTTTCGTCCATATAGAATGAGTTCACAGAGACCTTTCTAGGTATATTATTATACTCATAAGTCACATCCTGTTCTGTAATACCCATAGCAAAGGTACCACCTTCAATAAATACAAGATTAGGACCGGTAATCTGTCCCTTATCATCGGCAACTTCAAATCCACCCCATTTAGGGTCATTATAGCCCCATCCTGTGGTAGAAGATTTGTCTTTACTGCCTTTACAGCCTGCAAAAATAAATGCTACTGCCGCTGCCTGAACAATTGTTTTCCTGATATTCATACTATTATCCCTATATAGTTTTGTATTTGAACTTCCAAAGATAGTGTTCAACTTTCAATTTTCAAAATAAAAAATTGATTTTTGAACTTTTATGCAACCTTAAGAACGTTTTTTTTATCTCCTTATTGTAATTAAACTATTATTCTTTCGTTTTGTTGTAAGGTAAGTTGTAATTTTACCACTAAATTTCTATTCTCAGAACACAAAACAATATCAAAAATGATGCCATTCAGAAGTTTCATTTGTTTAATATTTCTCATTATCACTTTCATTGTAAGGGGAGGAAACACAAATATCAGCCTTCAATGGGAACAACAAAACACACTTTCCACTTCCAAAACTTTGATGTCATTCACCAATGCCGTCCAACAGCCTGTGGAAGACTTCATCCCATACTATATTAAAGACATTAAGGCTTCCTTTTTGGTAAGTGAGCCAATTTTAACAAATGTATCGGTACAGGTGTTAAACATTACGCTTCCGGAAAGTTGGAAAGGAAAAATTGGAAGTACCTTCAAAATTAACCTCGCCAGCGGCAAAGAGAAAAACCAATACATCCATACATTTTCCATTCTTCCTATCAGATTAAATGCCTCTGGTCAGTACGAATTCCTGACTAATGGCACATTGGAATATAAGGAAGAAACCATAAACCACCGCCTCGGCAACCGTTCCTATGCCGCCAATTCGGTGTTAGCTTCTGGCAACTGGTATAAATTTGGCGTAACAAAATCAGGACTATATAAACTTGATTACGATTTCCTGAAATCATTAGGGATGAATCCCGACAATATCAATCCTGCGCAAATTAAAATATATGGACATGATGGTGGTATGCTGCCACAACTAGCCGGATCGGCAGTAATTGACGACATTAAAGAATATGGTATTAAAGTCGTTACTTCAGGAGTCAACTTTAAAAGTGGCGACTATATTCTATTCTATGCGCCGGGTCCTGAAGAATGGATATATAATTCTGCCAACCAAACATTTAGGCATCAAGTTCATTATTATGCTGCAACAAAAAATTTCTTTATCACCGCAGATGGTGCAACGGGTCAGCGGATTGGCGCAGCAACATTATCTACCGATGGTGCAGTAGCCACCTTGACGACATATGATGATTTTGCTTTCAAAGAAGACGAATTGACAAATCTCGGGCGTTCGGGTATTAGGTGGTTTGGTGAAGAATTTGGTTTTGAAGACCAAAGAACATACAATTTTTCTTTTCCAGATATTGACAATAGTGCTTCTGCCAAAATCAATTCTTCATTCGCTGCCCGATCTTCTTCATTTTCCACCTCTTTTTCCGTTGCCGGCAATGGGACAAATTTAGCTACTTATAATATAGGCCCTGTAGGTTCCAGCACACTGGCCGATTATGGGCGTTCTTCAGGAGGCACGGCATCTCTTGCCAATCCTTCAGACAATATTTCGGTTACGGTAACATATAGCAGACCCGACTTCGACTCAAGAGGTTGGCTCGACTATATAGAAATTCAAGTAAAAAGAAAGTTGATTTATAGAAATACGCCGCTTTATTTTAGAGGTATTGCCACTAGTGGCAGTAACACTTATCAGTTCGAAGTTTCCAACATGAGCAGTTCGGTAGAAATTTGGGACATCACCGATGTATTTAACCCTAAAAAGGTCAATTATGCGTTGGCTGGCGGTACAGCCAGTTTTAAAATGACCTTAAATGGTGTGCATGAATTTGTCGCCTTAGAAAATTCGTCACTAACACCTACCGCATTGGGGAAGGTTGAAAACCAGAATTTACATGGATTGCCTCAGGCAGATATGATCATCATCGCCAGAAAGAATACCATGGCAAAAGCACAGGAATTGGCTAATTTCCATGCAGAAAAGCAAGGGCTTACTACCCATGTAATAGACCTAGAGCGAGTATTTAATGAATTTTCCTCCGGCACAAATGACATGACCGCCATAAGAGATTTTGTAAAAATGTTTTACGACAGAGCTGGTGGAAATACATCTTTAATGCCTAAATATTTGTTGCTTTTTGGTGATGGCACTTATAATAATCGCAACTTGGGTGCGTATTATATTCCTTCCTATCAAAGTCCGTGGTCGTTGGAATTATTGAAAACCTATACTTCTGACGATTATTTTGCACTGTTGGATGATAGTGAAGGAGATAATATTGACAATACGACCACACAAAAATTGGATATTGCTGTTGGAAGAATTCCTGCTGACAATGATGAGAAAGCGAGCATTGCTGTAGCAAAAATCAAGAAGTATATGTCTTCGGAAGGATTTGGTGATTGGAGAAATCAGTTCACCCTTGTTTCTGATGATGAAGATGGCATACTTCATGAAGATGCTGCAGATGGCGTTGCACAAATCATAAAAACCACCGAACCAACCATCAATGTAGATAAAATATATTTGGATGCTTTTGTACAAACATCCGGTGCCGGGGGCAGTACCTATCCGGAAGTCAATGATGCAATTAACAAGAAAATGTTCACAGGGTCATTATTTATGAATTATGTAGGACATGGTGGTGTGTTTGGTTGGGCGAAAGAAAGGGTACTCACTTTCGATGATATTAATACGTGGGAGAATGAGGATAAATTACCGCTATTTATTACGGCAACCTGCGAGTTTGGCCCATATGACCAAGAGGGAGAATATACTGCCGGAGAGCGTGTTTATTTTTCGGAGAAAGGAGGTGCTATCGCCCTGCTTACTACTGTTCGCTTAGTGTACTCAGATAGGAATGAAGAAATTAACAGGAACTTTGTAACAAAGCTTTTAGAAGCCAATAATGCAGGAACCGTTGTATTGGGAGACGTTTTGACCGCCAGCAAAAATATTACTTTCACGGCTGACGGCAATAGAAAATTCACTTTATTAGGAGATCCTGCACTCATTATAGGGTTTCCACAACACAATATTGCGACTACTGCTATTAATATGACGCCTGTAACAGAGCCTTTAGACACTATTAAAGCGCTGTCGAAGGTTAAAATAGAAGGGGCAGTACAAAATAAAAGTGGAAATTTATTGAGTGGATTCAATGGAATCGTAGAGGTAAGGATGTATGACAAAGCAAAAACGATTAACACCCTTGAGAATGATGAGGAAAGTGGCCCTTTTACATTCAGTTTACAAAAAAATGTTTTGTTCAACGGTCGTGCGCAGGTCAGTAATGGGTTGTTTAGTGTAGAATTTTTAATACCTAAAGACATCGACTATACTTTTGGTGCCGGAAAATTAAGTTATTACGCCAACGATGCCGACGAAGATGCGGGAGGTTTTTTCAATGATTTCATCATAGGTGGCATTTCTGATACAATTATCAATGATAATGAAGGGCCGATAGTAGAACTATTCATGGAGGATGAATCTTTTATTTTTGGTGGTCTTACGAGTGAAAGTCCTAATCTTTTTGCAAAACTTTTCGACGAAAATGGCATCAACACTTCCGGAAATGGTATTGGTCATGATATTACGGCAATCATTGACGAAGAAACCAGCAATACAATTGTCCTCAATGATTTCTTCAAAGGAAACTTAGGTGATTTCACCAAAGGAGAGATACTTTATCCGTTTAGCCAATTAAGTCCGGGTAGACATACTTTAACATTAAAGGCTTGGGACAATCTAAACAATTCCGGAAAAGGATATACAGAATTCGTTGTGGCAGAGTCAGAAGAATTTGCCATTAACAACCTATTGAATTATCCAAATCCTTTTAGCACACATACGGAGTTTACTTTTGAGCACAATCGTGCAGGCAGTAATCTCGATGTTCGCATAGAAGTTTATGCTGTTAGCGGTAGGCTAGTAAAAACACTTACTTCCAATGGTGTTGCATCTGGCTATCGGTTTAACGAAATTTCCTGGGACGGCTTGGATGACTATGGTGATAAACTTGCCAGAGGTGTTTACATATATAAAGTCACTGTGAGCGATGATGAGGGCAACACAGTCAAGAAACTTGAGAAGTTGGTAATATTGCGATAATAAATAAAAAAGAAGTATTTAACATAAAATAAAGCCTTAAAAACCACGTTTATTCATTTGAAGGAAAACATTTTTTAAGAAAGTATGTAAAAAAATTATAAAAACCATTATTTTCAACGTCCAAATTAAAACGATAAGATTTGAATCCGAATATAGCTCCAAAAATCACCTCCATGAGTATTAAAAAAATTAGGGTTATCACCATAATCCTTAGTTGCTTTGCCTATTTAACCGTTCAAGCACAGACGTCTATCGGCGATGTAGGTCAAATTAATGCCATCAATACAGCCGTTCCCTTTTTACGGATAATTCCGGATGCGCGTTCTGGAGGTATGGGAGATGTTGGCGTGGCCATTTCTTCGGATGCTAATTCTACGTATTTCAACAACTCGAAACTAGTATTTGCGCCGAAAAAAATGGGCATTTCACTCAGCTATACGCCGTGGTTACGCAATCTTGGCATCACCGATATATACTTAGCACATTTTGCAGGCTACTATAAATTAGACGAACAACAGGCATTATCCACGTCTTTGAAGTTTTTTAGCTTAGGTAATATCACCTTCACCGACTTTCAGGGCAATATTACCGGAGATTTCAGACCACGGGAGTTGGCGTTGGACATGGGTTATGCCAGAAAGCTCGGTAAAAGCTTCGCATTAGGTGTACAGTTGAGGTATATCTACTCCAATTTAGCCAGCGGACAAACGGTTGACGGCGTTCCTATTAAGGCAGGGCATGCATTTGGCTCTGATTTAACAATGACGTATGCCAAAGATCTTTCGATGAAGAAGATGAAGAGTAGGATTACTACGGGTCTTGCCTTTACCAATATTGGATCCAAGATTTCTTATTCCGAAGATGCTAGGAATCAGGACTATATTCCCACCAATATGGGACTGGGATTGGGTTATCAGTTATATCCCAGCGACAAACATGAGGTAGCATTTTATGTAGACATCAACAAATTGCTTGTACCTACACCTGACACGATAGATGCAGATGGTGATGGTGTTTTTGACTATAAGCAAAAAAGCCCTATTGCCGGCGTATTTAGTTCATTTGGAGATGCTCCAGGAGGTTTTAAGGAAGAAATGAAGGAATTCTATTATTCTTTCGGTGTAGAATATTGGTATGACCAACAGTTTGCTGCAAGAGCGGGATACTTCTTAGAAAACAAATTGAAAGGCAACCGAAAATTCTTTACTGCAGGAATAACCGCCAGATATAGCGTTTTTGGTTTAGATTTCTCTTACCTCGTTCCGACTTCAAGTCAACGAAGCCCTCTGGATAATACTTTTCGCTTCACGCTGACGTTTAATTTTGATAAGTTAGGCAAGAAAGAAAAGGGTGACGATAGTGAAGTTATGCCTACGGAAGAATAGGAAAGTTAAGTATTCTACCCTTTAACCCAGAAAAAGTGTTAGAAATCAGTTTTCTCAAGACCGCAAGTCTTATTCTTTAGCCCAATATTTCCCTAACATTTTTGGCAATATTCGCTGCTATTTTCCCAGTTGGCAAGTCATTATTATCCTTATTAAAAGGATCTTCGATTTCCTCAGCAATGAGTTCAAGGCTGACTAACACATAAAATATGAAAATCAATACCGGAATAACAAAATAGCTGAGGGAAAATACAAACCCAAAGGGAAAGGACATCACATAAAAGAAAATGAATTTTTTGATGAACAATGCATACGAAAAAGGAATGGGTGTGTTTTTTATTCGTTCACACCCACCACAGACATCTGCAAGAGAAGAAAGTTCAGGATTTAGCAAAATCAAATGTTCCGGTAGCAACACACCCTTCCTCAACAATTCATTTGCTCTTTTATAGATGACATTGCTGATATGATTAGGAAGATGCTCAGTGTCAACACTATACAACTCAGGGTGGGCGGTTTCGTCTAGGAGAAGCCTTGTTTCCTCCTTTGCCAAGTGTGCACTCAAAACATTCGCAAAAAGGCTGAGGTGATCACTAAAAAATTCTCGGTTCAATTGGTCTTCTGTTAGTAGAATTGCGTTTAATTTGATGGCCAAGTTTCGACAAGAATTCACCAATTGTCCCCATAATCTCCTACCTTCCCACCACCTATCATAGGCGGTATTGGTACGAAATACCAGTAATAATGAAAGGACGAAACCCAGCAGGCTATGAATAATCGTTAGATTCTTGGCAAAACTCTCCTGACCAAGATTCATAAAATCAAGTTCCAAAAAAGCAATAACGGCACCATAGATACCAATGGCAATCATCATTGGAAACAATTTCTGAACCGTATCAGCCTTATGTAAACGAAAGATGAAAGTAAACCACTCTTTAGTATTATATGCTTTCATGATTAAAAAATTTGGAGCAAAGATACGCTTATTGCAAATTTTTCAATTGTGATGATAAAAAATAGCTAGATTGCTGATAATTGTCATTTTTTGAAAACCTAGTATTCTTTAACTTAGCACAAAATATACAACTATGAGTACAAAACATGTCTATATGGACGACTTGCATTTCAACCACCTATTATGGTTGAAAGAACTTGATTTCTTTAAAGAGGAATTGACCATACTTCAAAAAAGATTAGAGGAGGTAGCATCCAGAAATACAGATGCTGACATGAAGTCCATGCAGGAGCGCTTCCAAAACAAAATTATTCGCCAAAATGAAGTCATTGACGAACTAAAACACGATATTAAATTAGAGGAAGAAAAATTAATTGAGTTTGCCAAAGATCATCCTGTAGCCTTAAACCATATTTATTTCACCGATCATGTAGATTTGAAAGAGAGAATGTCAACCTTTAAAGACATTTACTCAAGAATGAAAAGTGACTTTCAGAAATTTGTGAGTGTTTGGTTATAATACTGAACCGACCGACAAAAGATATATTGGTTCCAAGCTCCTGATACAGCATGCTATTTTGATAATAAATAGGAAGTGTACAGGAGTTTGGAACATAATATGAACGAACAACGAATTTGCAAATCTCTATTAATAAAGTTTCTTTTTAAGTAAGTACAAAAAACCACCCCTATTGATACATCCGCTATCCAGATCTTACATCTGCTTGTTTTTAAATAATGATAAAAAATAATAATAAGATTTCATTTTTTCATAATTTAAAGTCAAAGATTTTACGGATAGTTAGAACTACATTTGTTGTCGTTTTTGAAACAAGTGATTCTAATGGAAAGTATTCAACCAATTCTACAATCAGTACATCAGGCTTCTGTGCAGACTCGTCAGTTAACTGATGAACAGAAGCAACACCTTTTATTGGATATTGCTAAGAATATAGATGATCATATCGATGTCATTGTTGGAGAGAACAGCAAAGATTTAGCTAGGATGGATGATGGTGATCCTAAAAAAGATCGGTTGCTATTGAATCCTGCTCGTTTGAAAGATATTGCCCAAAGCGTAAGAGATGTAGCACAGCTCGAAGATCCGACAGGCAAGTTATTATATACACATGTTGCCGAAAACGGATTAAAAATTGAAAGGATTACTGCCCCAATGGGCGTAGTAGGTGTTATATACGAATCCAGACCAAATGTAACCATTGACGTAGTTGCCTTATGTTTAAGAGCTGGAAATGCCGTAATCTTACGTGGTGGTAGTGATGCAGAAGCAAGCAATAAGATTTTAGTAAATCTTGTTCACCAAGCATTATCAAAGAATGGACTATTTACAGAAATGATCCAACTATTGCCAACAGACAGAAAGTTTGTAAAAGAGCTTTTGGAAGCAGACAAATATGTAGATATCATTATACCAAGAGGCTCTCAAACGTTAATCAACTTTGTAAGAGATAATTCTCGTGTCCCTACTATTGAAACGGGTGCGGGCGTATGTCATACTTTTGTTGACAGTTATGCCGATTTATACAAAGCTGCTCAAATTGTCATCAATGCAAAAACACATAGACCTTCTGTTTGTAATGCATTGGATACTATTATTATACACAGTAAAATCGCCGAGAAATTTATTCCTTTGTTAAAAGAAGGTTTTGCTTCATTTGATGTTGAAATTTTTGCAGATGAGTCTTCATATCCCATCTTTTTATCAAATGGATTCAGCCACCTACAACACGCTGGAGACGAAAGTTTCGGAATGGAATATCTAAGTCAGAAATGTTCAGTAAAGGTGGTTAGTGATATTGAAGAGGCTTTGGCACATATAAGAAAATACTCTTCAAAACACTCCGAAGCAATTGTATCAGAAAACAATGAGCATATCGTGAAATTCTTGAATGAAGTGGATGCTGCAGCTGTTTATGCGAATGCATCTACCCGATTTACTGATGGAGGCGTTTTTGGTTTAGGTGCAGAAATAGGTATTTCCACACAAAAATTGCACGCACGCGGACCATTTGCCTTAGAAAAGCTCACCACCGAAAAATGGATCATTCACGGTAACGGACAAATTAGATAAGAATTTTAAAAAATTATACTATGCCACCTAAAATAGTTGACATTTGTACATACCCCAAAGGCTGGTACACCATTGCCCTCAGCCATGAAATTAAAACTGGTGAGGTAAAGCGGCAATTGTTTATGGGACAGGAGACAGTTATTTTTAGAACACAGTCTGGAAAAATTAGCGTCTTAGATGCTTATTGCACCCATATGGGAGCTCATTTAGGTCACGGTGGCACTGTGGAAGGAGAATCAATCAGGTGTCCCTTCCATGGATTTTGCTTTGACACAGAAGGCGCCTGTACGAAAACCGGTTATGGCACTAAAGCCCCAAAAACCAACATATTTAAATATCCCGTTATAGAGAACTACGGCATCATCTTGGTATATTTCGATCCGGAACGACAAGCACCTGAATGGGAAGTACCACAAATAGATATGGAAGGTTGGCGTTATCCTAAATTTCATCGGTGGGAATTAGAAAGCCGTCCACAGGAGATTGCAGAAAACAGTGTTGATATTGGACATTTCAGCGAAGTACATAAATATACAGATATCCAAGTACATAAAAATCTGGAAACAGATGGGCCTTTTCTTACAGCAAAATACTCTATGACTAGGAAAGCCTTTACGTTGAATAAAAATGGTAAGAAAATTTATGCTGAATTTGAGATTAATCAGTGGGGATTGGGTTATGCGAGAGTAGAGGTTTACGTCCCGGAAATCAATCTTAGAACACGACAATTTGTTCTCTCTACACCCATAGACGAGAAAAACATGTATCTAAGGATTGGAATGAGCATCAAAGAACTCGAAAAAAAATCGCAAATACATCCTCTTTTAGTGATGCTTCCAAAAGGATGGGTTACCAAATTGGTAGAAAGTGCGGGGTTGCGTGGTTACATGCACGATGTTCACCAAGATTTCATCATTTGGCAGAATAAAAAATTCATGCATCCACCAGCCTTAGCGGAAGGTGATGGCCCCATCATGCAATACAGAAAATGGGTAAAACAATTTGAGTACTAAATCATAACGCCGGAACGTTATTAAACCACGGCTGTGCTTCTTCCAATTGTTTGGCCACTTGAAGTAATAATGTGTCCTCACACATTCTACCCGTCAGCATAGTTCCGATTGGCAAATTACCCTCACCCCAAAACAAAGGCACACTCATAGAGGGTTGTCCTGTCATATTTGCTAATGGCGTAAACGGCAGATAATCATATGCCCTACGTGCTAAGGTATCAACAATTGAGGAGTTCTTAAGCATGCCAACTATACCTGTTTGTGCAGCCACTTTCAGGAACGATTCTTCAAACGGCTTTGTCTTTAACTCACCAATCTTTACGGGAGGTCGTGACAATGTTGGCGTAAGGAATAAATCATATGTGCCATGAAAATCAGCCATTTGTCTGGATAGTTGATACCACCCTCTTTTTGCTTGAGCATACTGTTTGGCAGAAAAACTTTTACCCAATTCCCCAATTAAATAGGTGGTCACTTCAAAATCATCGATATCCGGTTTTTTCTTTCCTCTGAGATGGGATACATGCTCTAATTCTGCTGCTACCTCTCCAACAATCATATAAAAGAGGTACTTTGTCAATGCTTCGGGACCATAAGGCAAAGGAACTTCCTCTACTTCATGACCAAGACTCTTCAATAATTTGACTGTATGGATGACAGCTTGTTTATTTTCTTCATGCACCTGCTGGTCTTCGAATGGATGGCGTGTAGAAAAGCCAATTCTCAGTTTACCGGGATTTGCCAGCATTCCCTCTTTATATGAGATGGGTGGCAACTGTACATAATACATATCTCCTTTTGAGTGTCCCTTAACAACATCTAGGTAGGCTGCCGTATCACGAACACTCCGTGATACGCAAAGATTTGAAACTGCGCCACCCCAAGCTTCTCCGACAAATGGACCTTGCGTTACGATGCCGCGACTAGGTTTTAAGCCAAATAATCCGCAACAAGCAGCCGGAATTCTGATAGAGCCACCGCCATCACTTGCAGATGCGAGTGGCAACACCCCTGCCGCAACTGCCGCAGCAGAGCCACCACTACTACCACCGGGTGTGTGGTTGAGATTCCAAGGGTTCTTGGCAGCACCAAACAAATTCGGTTCCGTATAAGGTGTAAGCCCAAACTCAGGCGTACTGGTTTTGCCAAATATAGAGAAACCCGCCTTTTTTACACGTTGTACCACTACACTATCTTTCTCTGAAACATATCCCTTCATAGATTTACTGCCACATTGTAACAGCTCATCCTTGTATTGTAATTCTAAGTCTTTAATCAAAAATGGCACACCTGCAAACGTTCCTTCCGTTGAAATATTGCTTTTTGCCTTATCATAGAAGGTGTGTATGACTGCATTTATTTGGGGATTAACAACTTCCAGTCGCTCGATAGCTGTATTTAGCAACTCCTCTCCAGTCACCTGCTTTGTTGCAACCAAATCCGCTAAACCAACGGCGTCATATTTTCTGTATTCTTCAAATTTCATGAAACATATATTTTTAATAAAATTAACCTTTTTATTGCTGAATTCAAAGGACTTTTATTGTAGAAAAATTGGAAATAAGCGTATTCATATTTGAGAGAATGGAGAATTATTGCATCACAAAGTTTCGCAAAGAAGGCACTAAGCACTCCAAGATGTGAAATACGGAACTCTTATAAACAAAAGAGGCTGATCTTTCGACCAGCCTCTTTTTATTCATAAGCCTTTTTTATTCAGCAATAATAACTTTACCTTGATAAACCTGATCATTCATTTTTGTTTGAATGAAATAAATATTTTGGCTTAATTCGGATAAATCCAAGTTCAATTGATTTCTGCCTTGTACTACTGTAATATTTCTTTCGGCAACCAATTTACCTAAAACATCATACACCATCAAAGAGACATCTCCACCTTTAGGTGTTTCAATCACTACTTTCATGAATCCGTTATTAGGATTAGGAAAGATGTCTATTCTTTGGAATTGTGTTTGTTGTATAATTCCAGAAACGGTTACATTCACAGCTGCAGATGTTCCTGTACAGCCATTCGTAGTGACTGCCACCGAATAGTTACCACTTTCTGTTGCCGTATAACTCTGACTTGTTGCCGAAGGTATCAACGTTCCATTCAGGAACCACTGATAAGAATCACCTGCTACAGAAGATGTAAGAATATTCCCATTCACATTAACTACAGGTGCTGGAATTGCAAATATGGTAGCCGTTACTGTATTAGAAGTAGCAGGGTTACCTGTGGCACAATTGGCATTAGAAGTAAGAACACAAGTCACTAAATCTCCATTTGCCAATGTTGCGTTACTATATGTTGCGGAATTGGTTCCAACATTACTTCCATTCACTTTCCATTGATAAGCTGGTATTGTTCCACCATTCGTTGGCGTAGCTGTAAAATTAATTGCAGTTCCGGCGCATACACTGTTATCATCCGCAGAGATTACAACACTTACAGGAAGATTGGGATTAATCGTCATCGTTACTGCATTTGAAGTAGCAGGACTGCCAGTCACACATTGCGCATTCGAAGTCATAACACAAGTAACAGCATCACCATTTGCTAAAGAGGCATTGCTATAAGTTGCACTATTGCTGCCAACATTTCCGCCATTCAACTTCCATTGATAAGCAGGTGTAGAACCACCGTTCGTAGGTGTTGCTGTAAATGTAACATTTGTTCCGGCACATACATTTGTTGCCGTTGGTGCTATGCTTACAGACGCTGCCACATTTGGATTCACCGTCATGGTAACCATATTTGAAGTAGCAGGACTGCCAGTCACGCATTGCGCATTCGAAGTCATAACACAAGTAACAGCATCACCATTTGCTAAAGAGGCATTGCTATAAGTCGCACTATTACTACCAACATTTCCACCATTTAATTTCCATTGATAAGCAGGAGTAGAACCACCATTTGTAGGTGTTGCTGTAAATGTAACATTTGTTCCGGCACATACATTTGTTGCCGTTGGTGCTATGCTTACAGACGCTGGCACATTTGGATTCACTGTCATGGTAACCATATTTGAAGTAGCAGGACTGCCAGTCACGCATTGCGCATTCGAAGTCATAACACAAGTAACAGCATCACCATTTGCTAAAGAGGCATTGCTATAAGTCGCACTATTACTGCCAACATTTCCACCATTTAATTTCCATTGATAAGCAGGAGTAGAACCACCGTTCGTAGGTGTTGCTGTGAACGTAACATTTGTTCCGGCACATACATTTGTTGCCGTTGGTGCTATGCTTACAGACGCTGCCACATTTGGATTCACAGTCATGGTAACCGTATTAGAAGTAGCGGGGCTTCCTGTAACACAAATAAGACTACTGGTCATTACACATGAAACCAAATCTCCTGTTGCCAAACCGGAATTACTATAAGTAGCACTATTGGTGCCAACGTTTCCGCCATTCAATTTCCATTGATAAGTAGGTGTTCCACCATTAATAGGAGTAGCTGTAAAGGTAACACTTGTACCTGCGCAAGTTGGGTTATTAGAAGCCACAATTGAAACCGAAGCCGGAGGATTTGCAGTTACCGTCATAGTTACCGTATTGCTTGTCGCTGTTGAAGTCGAGGCACAAAGCGCATTGGACGTCATCACACAAGAGACTACATCTCCTTGAACAAGACTTGCATTGCTATAAGTAGCACTATTTGTACCAACATTTGATCCATTTAACTTCCATTGATATGAAGGTGTAGTTCCGCCATTTGTTGGAGTAGCAGTAAAGGTAACATTAGTACCGGGACATATTGGATTTGCATTCGCTGCTATACTTACTGAAGGGGTAAGTATAGGATTTACTGTTATGGCAACAGCGTTAGAAGTAGCAGGACTTCCTGTTACACATGCTGCATTTGATGTCATTACGCAAGTAACCGTTTGACCATTTGTCAAAGATGCATTGCTATAAGTAGCGCTATTCGTGCCAACGTTTGCGCCATTCAATTTCCATTGGTAACTTGGTGTTGTACCGCCGTTTGTGGGAGTAGCCGTGAACGTAACATTTGTTCCCGCACATACATTGGTAGCTGTTGGTACAATGCTTACTGATGCGGCAACGTTTGGATTAACTGTCATTGTCACAACATTGGAAGTTGCAGGGCTTCCTGTCGCACATGTTGCATTAGAAGTCATTACACAAGAAACGGTGTTTCCGTTTGCCAAGGCTGCATTGCTATAAGTAGCACTATTTGTACCTACGTTTGCGCCATTCAGTTTCCATTGGTAGCTCGGTGTTGTACCGCCATTGGTAGGAGTAGCTGTGAAGGTAACATTTGTTCCGGCACATATATTGGTAGCTGTTGGCACAATGCTAACGGATGCGGCAACGTTTGGATTAACTGTCATAGTTACGACATTGGAAGTTGCAGGGCTTCCTGTGGCACATGTGGCATTGGAAGTCATCACGCAAGAAACGGTGTTTCCATTTGCCAAAGCTGCATTGCTATAAGTAGCACTATTTGTGCCAACGTTAGCGCCATTCAGTTTCCATTGGTAGCTCGGTGTTGTACCGCCGTTTGTGGGAGTAGCCGTGAAGGTAACATTTGTTCCCGCACATATATTGGTAGCTGTTGGTACAATGCTTACTGATGCGGCAACGTTTGGATTAACTGTCATTGTCACAACATTGGAAGTTGCAGGGCTTCCTGTCGCACATGTTGCATTGGAAGTCATGACACAAGAAACGGTGTTTCCGTTTGCCAAGGCTGCATTGCTATAAGTAGCACTATTTGTACCTACGTTTGCGCCATTCAATTTCCATTGGTAGCTCGGTGTTGTACCGCCATTGGTGGGAGTAGCTGTGAAGGTAACATTTGTTCCCGCACATATATTGGTAGCTGTTGGGGCAATGCTAACAGATGCTGCAACATTGGGATTAACGGTAACAGATATACTATTGGATGTAGCATTTCCACATGCATTTGTTACCACGCAAGTATATGCTCCTGCGGCTGTAGCAGAATAGGTAGGGCTATTTGTACCAACATTGGCACCGTCCTTTTTCCATTGATAATTATACCCTGTTCCTGTGGTTGCGCTTAAAGTTACAGAACCACCACTACAAAAAGTGGTTGAACCACCAGCTGTAATTGCTGCCGTTGGTGTAGAACAACCAAAATTGGGACGAATTATATAAGATACAATGAAACCAAAGTCTTCAGAATTCGACCAATCTCCATTAGGATTTGTTGGCCAATTCACCCATGTTTTACCAAGAGTAAAGATATCGGCAGAAGTTCCTAATCCTAAGGTTGAATCAATTTCAATGGCAGTAACAACGTATTCTCCTGGAGTTATAGCCAAAGGCCCACCTTTAATGGCTAAGCTAAAGAAATTACTTGATGCACCGGATAAAGTAATAGTGTCTGTTATGGCAATGATGGCATTAGGCTTTCCTCCGGACATATTCCAAACGCAAGCGGCAATTTTCCCTCTAAGTCCTGTTGATGATATTCCTAGAGAAATAGAAGAGAGATTGTCATTATTAACTACAGTAAATTGATTACCTAAATATCCACCATTTCCTGCTCCAATACCTAGCGAACCAGTAATGGTTGCAACGTCTCTACTGTATGTAGAATCATCAACGATAGTTGGGAAGAAATAATATGCAGAGTCATTTGAAGTAACGTTATCAGCTACAGAGTGCGTTACGTAACCTTGATAGTAGTATGACTCTATACCTGAAGGCAATGTATAAGGTGAAATAGTAAAAACATTAGAACTTCCACTTGCCAAACTGGCTAATGATGAACTACTTAATGTTGTAATTAGGTTATCAGAAAAGTCAAATACATTCACTTTTAGCTGTACATTGCTCAATGTATTTGTACCACTATTAATAACCTTTCCAACAAGTGATAATGGTGTTCTTTGGTTATTCGGCATGATAAAGTATTCACTTGGAATACCCAAAGAATCTAAATTTGCATTTATAGGTGTAAGTTTCTCAACGATAACATCATCAATGAGCAGTAAGAACTGATCATTACTATTATTCCTCCATCCGATATAAACAGTTTGCCCAGCATAAGCATTCAAAGATACTGTCCTATTCGTCCATGTAGTATTTTCAGCTGCAGTTGAAAACAATACAGTTGAATTTGTTAATTGATTACCGATAACGCCTGTACCTCCGGTAGGTGCTACTGTCATAATTCTCACTTCATATCCATCAGGATAGGAGGCATCATAAGTTACAGCATTCCAACTAAGATTTATTGTTCCCGTAGGTAAAGTAATCGCTGGCGTCCACATAAAATCGTTTGCAGCACCTGCGGGAGTGTACCAAGAAGTAGAGAATGCACAGCTATCTGTTACATCATCAGCAAAATCTTCTCTCCTTTCCCATGCTTCGTTTACATAACTAACATTTGTGTTTGGCGTTTTGTTATCCACATTTCGCAGAAACCATCCACTTGGAAAACTGTAAGTTCCGGGAGTCGTACCCCCACCTACACCATCAAAATCTTCT
>JAIBAX010000093.1 GCA_019694955.1 Chitinophagales bacterium
AGCGGCAGGCAGGGTTTGAGAAACCTACTTAAAGCCCCGATTGGGGAACTCAAAAGCAGGAAACCCAATTGCAGTTGCAACACCTAACGGCGGGTGTAAAGCAGTATACGGTATTGATAATGAACAGCATTGCGCATTACCCGATGTGCGGCGGTACGGCTATGGGGTTGGGGGTTGGTAAATTGGGTTATTCAAAAAAATGTGATGGGTGGGCCAGACGGGTATACTATTAATAACTATTGATTTGTATACCATCGATTAACTACAGGTATTGTTTCAAACTCAAATTCTGTAGGGTTAAATTTATTTTCTGCATACTTTTTCAGGAAAGTTTTGAATTCAACTAAGTACTTTACTTTTTCCTCTGAAAGTTGGATTACAGTTGTTTCAAAGTTAGCGTAGTTGCCGTACAATGTATTTATTATGTTTGATATTTTATATACGTTTTTGAGCTCTGGATCTGCATGGTCTATTATGGCAATAATAAAAGTATCAAAGCTTCTTACAATGAAATTGCGCATTAACTGATTAGCACTTTCAGGGTATTGTCGTTCAAAAATGTATGATCCATTGCTTTGTGGTACAGGACTATTAATAGAACAGTTATGCCAATATCGCCAGTTGAAGTTTGTAAATCCATCTACCTGAGCTAAGTATTTATTTAAAGATTCAATATTGGCTTCTTGCAAAATTTCTTTTGGTATAAGAGTATCTAAATTGTCGTTTAACAAATGTGTCCTAAAGTTATTTTCGCTTAAGTATTCCGGATCTGTTTTTAATAGTATTCTGCTTATGGATTCTTCATATTTTTTAGCATTACTGTTGTATAGGCCATTTATTATTCTTTCTCTATCATAAACGATTGTTCCTAATAACCACCGATTGGGGTTTCCATACCTACTATCGGGCAGATTACTTAGATAGAATATGCATTCTATTATCTTTTCAAAATCTTCAGCAGTTATATATTTTTTAACAGATTCTAATCTAAGACCTACTTCGTATGATAAGCCTGACGAGGACCACTTAGTAATTTGTGCCTTAAATTCTTTAATTGGTTTTAGCCTGTACGCGTTAAATTCAATGTTTGAAAGGTCATTTTTTAATAATCTAATGGCAAAATATCTATCAAATGCCTTTGGATTACGAATCAAAAGATGAGAGTTTTCATTTTCGCTATTTGATAAAAAGGCCTCGGAAAATATAAAGTCAATATTCTTTACTATAGATGTAATCTCACTTTTAGGTATCCCAAGTTCAAAATATTTTTCCTCTAAAATCTTTTGCAAGTAATAAACAGCCTTGTTATCAGTAGTAGTGAATGAATCTAATCGTATATACTCAGTTTTAGTTTTTTTATCATTAGTGAGGTCAGTAAAAATCTCGTCATAATCGGTTTGCAATAAGTTATAAACAGATGGATACTTTAACCGGATGCATTCTATATTAATCAAGTCAGCAATCTTTACTTCACCATTCAGCATTTTAAGGGATAATGTAAATGAGTTTATAAATCTTGACACATCCCGGATATTGAGTAAATAGTTTTCAACCAAAGTGCCGCTACCCCTATCTTTTTTAAATAGTATTCTTTCAATTTCATTCAAAACTGGTTCACTTAACTCTTTGCTGTCATTAAGTCCTTTATATAGTTTGTGAACTAATATTGTTTTTTCATAGGCTGGGATAGATAACTCTATCTGAAAAATCTTCTCAAGATAAAATTCCGGACTGTGGTCAGTGATACCGCTAAGTGCTTTAATAACATATTCTCTATCGTATGCCACAATAAAAAATGTATTCTGAAAGTTTGCGGTATTCCTTATTAGCCTGATTGTTTCTATCACCTCTTTTTTGTCTAGCCTATCGAGGTCGTCTATAAGTATAATAACCTGTTTGCCAGTGGATTTAATGATAGTATTTATTGCATCCTTTTGCCGGGTTACTGTTTTTTGAGGAAAAAAATAATCAATAGTAGTTCTCAAGGTTTTTGTTACGCTGTTACTATCAATCTCAGTTAATTTCTGAGCGTAACTGTTTAATTTGTGTCCAATAGAGGAATCGTACTGAGTCAGTTTTTGGCTTAGCGTTTCGAAGAAGTCATTAATCAATAAATCGGGCGATTTGCTTAACCATGGATTGAAATCTACAATTATTGATGTTTCATTGTTTATTTCTCTACGGATAAGGTTTAAAAAGGATGTTTTTCCTGACCCCCACTTTCCATTTATACCTATTGCCACCGAAGTGTTATTTCTGGTATTTTTTATTCTGTCGGCTATCTCTTTTGCCACCTTACCCCGCTGCAATTCGTCTTCACCATCTACACCAATAGGTTCATCTACAAGAAACCCTTTACCGTCAATATCCGGTAGTGTATTGTTTGTTACACTGGATTTGATATATGCTATAACAGGCAGGATTAAATAGAAAGCTATTACGTCGAAATATTTCACATTGCTGCAACAATACAACCCATAGAAATCCCAGGTACTGTTTGTGATTCTATAAAAAGCATATACACAAACGAGGGTGCATACCGCAATGATGTGCGCTGAATTAGTTTTCCTATTGATTTTTACAATAGTGTATGTATTGTAGAAACAGTGCAATAGAATTGGTATGAGCAGGATGTCCAGCAGCCAGGTAGTATTAAATTCACTAAAAAGAGGAGCCGCTACTAGCTTATCTAATTGATTGGTCCAAAAGTTATGAAAAGCAATAAGAACAGTAATGAAGATAAAAACGCCGTAGGCGTTTCTATGCAGAAGGGCATCTTTGATTTTTTTCACTATTGGGTATACATTTATTATACCTAAATTTAATTCATTATTGTTAGTTGTATACCCTCACAAACAAACATTTTGTCCACGTATTGTTAGTTGCCTGCCATCAATACACATATAAAATGGTAAGCCCTTTAATACGTTGAATGAAATACTCCTATTCTCAATAAAGAAACTAGGTAACGCCACCATTATAAGCTCCTGAGCTTATAATGTAGAGTTATAAGCCTGGTAGCTTATAGGGGTAAGGGCAATGCCAAACATGGTGGGAATTACCTCACCCCTCTGCCTTGCGGCATCTCCCCTCTCCTAAAGGGAGAGGGGAGACCGAACAGATGATGGGTGGTGGATATAATTGGCTTACTCTCCACCTCCGTCCCGCTCAGAGCAGCGGGCCACCTCCGCCTCCCGATAAATCGGGATGAAACAAGCGGAGGACAAAATACCGGTGTGTTCGTTATGTAAGAGTTGCCGGGTTGGTGTACAACTAAA
>JAIBAX010000094.1 GCA_019694955.1 Chitinophagales bacterium
TTTGTTCTAAAAGCTTTTGCTCCCCCTGTTGGACTTGAACCAACGACAATTCTCTGCTGATATCCAATGACTTAATCATGTTATATGGTTTTAGGTTACCGAATCGGATACCTTTTTAATCTTTTACGTAAAACGTCACACGTTTATATTCCAAATCATTATACTCAAAAGACAGGTGGCTTAATGGATTTTCACACATTAATTCCGTAATCACTTTCTGGATATTATCCGGTGTCCATTCATCCTCTTTAAGATTATCTAGTAGCTCTGACAAGTGTTCTTTTAGCTGCCCCACAAAATCAATCGACTTGACCCCTTTTTCTAACTCTCTATAGAAGGTTACATAATATGCGGCCAGCATTTCACTTTTCCTGTACTTATGGTTAATTTTTAGCGTATAGGAATCAACAGGGACAGCTTCAATGGTAAATCCGGCATCCATATTTTACTATTTTCTGTGAGTAATAACTGGGTTAATAAAGGTACTTACAAAAATTTGTACCTTTCACTAAACCCGATTGCCAATATGTCTACCCTTATCAAAACAACGGAGCGGTACAGAAAATCTGAACCACAATTTGATTTAGAAGCCGAGGTTATCAGGTGCTTTGAACGTCTTGATATAGAAGGTCTGACTAAATTGGTTTTACAGGAAGATATATTCGATGAAACAATGAAGTATCGGCTTCTTGACCGGTACAATAAGGTTTTTACATATATCCGTGAAGTGCAGGGTATAAATGAATTAAAAAGCAGAAAAACCAACTGTAATGGTTGTGAACCGGGAAGGGAGGTAATTTCCTTTGTTAATCATCTTGGCTTTGCCCATTTCGGAATCTATTTCGAGAAGGAAAATGGGGTTATTATCGAGGTTGGCCAGTGCAGTGACTTTAATGGGTATTTCAGGTCACTGATTGAATCACAAAGTACGAAGTATGCAACTCCTATTACTCTGGATTAAATTCCCTAATAGTTCGTGACTCAGGTATATATGAAATATCTTTTTTACATTTCCTAAAATACCTGCCCTAATATTCAAGAATAGCTTGTACTAATTATTATTCGTAATATTTGGCTAATAAATTGATTTTTTTTGAAAAACTTTTTCCCTCAATTTTTCTGAATACTTATATGTCAATAAGATGAAGTAGTAATGAATAACCTTGTCATTAACTCTGTCAAATCGCAACTCAGTGTTGTGTTTTAAAATAATATCAACATCTTTACGATTATTCCAATAATATGTTTTAGATGTTACTCCATCAGTGAATATTGTATCTGTTGCATCATATTGTTTATAGTTTGTTGTTACTTTTTTTATAACATCTCTGGCAATGTCATCCGAAGAGATTTCTTTAGAATCTGCTAATTGAATATAATATTCATTCCCAGCGGAAGCCGCCATAGATAGATAATCGAAATAATCATTTAAAACATCTGAGTATACGATTCTAATTTCACTAAGCAATGAATCAGTTTTTGGGATAATGAAAATTGGGGATGAATAATATTCTTTTCCCTTTATTGTTTTATCTTGAGAATAGGCAATATTGTTATACCTTAACAATTTCTTCTCAGACAAATATTTTTGGAATAAACGATTTACCTCAGTACTTCCTGAACCAAGTGAAAAGCCCATATATATATCTCGTCTATTCGCATTTTGTGATTTGCCTGTACAACCAATGTAAAACACAGTAAAGGCAACTAAAAGTAGTTTCATATTTGTAAGTTTTTACATAAAAATTTATAACAGAATAATCCAATTAGAAAGTACTCTTGTATTCCTTGAAAGAATTGTTTCAGTCATCCAAAAGGCTTCTAATGTAACTCCATAAAATTAAGAACAGGAAGCTTGCAATTCCGGCAAGTATCGGATGTATTTGATATAACAGAAATATTACACATAATCCAGCTAGGGCGGCAATAATATCTTTTTTCATTCCTAGAAAAATTTATAAATACTATATTTTAGTAGTAAAATAAATATACAAAATTTCTTTTCAGTGGTTTTTATTCAGGGAGCAAAACCGTCTCAAAAGAAACCTGAACCGATAATAGTTTTAGCCAATGCGTATTCAGTAAAGAAAATGCAGCATAACTCCCCCTGCATTTATAAAAGCAGGCAAATACAGTAAAGAAAGGCCGGTATTATACCAGCCTTTTCTTATTTAGTTCAGGAACCAGTTGGTTTCCTTTTTATCCAGTGCAAAGCGGATATCCTCTACAAACCGGTATGCATTTACTGACCTGTCCACGAACGTATCTATGTAGGAAGATTTATTGGAGCCTGTAAACAGGTTGTAGAGCCTCCACAGGTTGATATTACCGTATGCGTCCTTACAGAATGATTCATCCCTGTAATAGTCACGGACTACCATTCCCAGCTGGGTATCACTGAGCAACAGAGGAGTAATCTCATTTTTGATACCGTTAGGCAGATGGTTATACATCCTGCACCTCCCAACTAAATGAGCAAACTGGTTCTCGGTAAGAGAGTAATCCGTCAGCTTTTTCATGAACATCATCTGGTAGTTGGCATCATATTGTTCAATCAATGTCTGGATACAGCCCCTTAACTGCCCTGCACTTCTCACCTTTAGGTCTCCCATGTAGCCATCTGTCCATACACAGAGGTTGGTACATACCTTATTCTGAAAGCCAATAAATACCTTAAAGTGTTCATCTGCCCCCTTCTTGTTATAAAGGTTGTCCAGATTGTATGCTTTTACACCCCCAACGGTCAGGGAGAGCCTGTTGCCATCAATATCATCATAGATGGTAGGAATCTCGATGATAAAGGCCATCCTTTCGTAATAAAGGGTCTTTTCATGTTCCAGCAGGTCTTTGGCTGGTTTATCCTTTGCCTCCGGGATTCTGCCCTTAATGGGGTGGGAAAGCCTGACGGAAGGGTGCAGGATAGTTTCACCAGAATATATATCAGAAACAATCTCCATAGTGGCCTCAATAAAATCTCCATGGGAGATTACGGGCTCGTTATCCTTGATGAATACCGGGATGACATGGCTGCTCCTTATTTCCTGCAGTGAGCTATCAATGGTGTTTGCCTGAATGAATGGTTTATCCGTGGAGATAATTTCAGGAAATGAGGCTGTCTCAAAAGGGCAGCCTTTTTTCACACTATGTGGAAACAAAAAGCGATGTTTTGAGGCATCGCTTTTTTCATAGACAATGTCTATGAAGTACATGTGTAAATCAAAGATAGTCTTT
>JAIBAX010000021.1 GCA_019694955.1 Chitinophagales bacterium
AGAAAGTGGCTTTTGTGTTCAATCTTCTTTAGCTCATTATACATCACATTATAGAACAATGAATGATGAGAAGAAATAACTACTTTAACTTTACCCTTTCCTTTTTTCAAAAGTTTGGCTAAATCACTTGCTACACCAATAGCGTTATTGTCGTCAAGTGATGAAATTGGGTCGTCTATATAAATGTATTTTACCCAGTTATACGGCCCATTTCCATCATCATCTATGGCAAGCTCAATTAGTACAAGGAAAATACACCAAATAAAAATATTCTCCTCACCTCTAGAAACCTTAATGTCTGGCTGTATAATGTATTCAGGTTCGCCAGAATCAGATCTGAATTTTGGATTTTTTACTTGCTTTTTAAATGAAATAGTTTTCTTTATGAAATCAAGGTCAAAATTGAAGTCAGCGTAACGTTCTAAATAACCAAAAATTTTTTCATCTAATGCCAATTCCTTAAACCCATCAAAAAATGCAGATTGAGTATTTATAATTAGATGCCTTTCTAAATCATTTTCAAGATCATTGTTCCAATGGAAAAGGTCTTCAGTAAAAGCGTTGTAATACAATGTATCTGTTACTGGATTTTTCTTCCGCTTTTTGCTTATATTTTTGAACTCCATTGAGAGGCGAGTTTTGCCTGTTCCGTTATAGGCATATAGCAAAACAAAGTGATGGTCGTTTAAATCGTCCCTCAATCGTACTGCCACATTTTTCAATGTTTTGTACTTATATATTTTTTTTTGACTACTCATTTTATTCACTCATTTTTGGAAACAATCCCTGCATCAATCCTTTTTTGTGCTGTTTTAATTGATCTATTTTTTCCACTTGTGCGGTGATGAGTGCATCTAAGGAAGAAAGGCAACGTGAAATTGCTTCCTGTTCTTTGTGGTTTTTTGGGTATGCAATCTGAACATTTGAAATTCTTGTGGCTGAAATTCCTAAAACTTTTGCCCCTTGCGCTTCTCTCTGTATTTGCTTTCTCACCCAATCAGATTTGAATAAATACCCACCAAAACCAATCGCCAATTTTTTTTCCTTTTGTCTTGCCAATAATGTGTGTAAGCCTGAAACCAATTTCTCTTTATTTAGGTTAACAATTTCAATACTTTTACCCACATCATTCATATCCTCAGAAGCATCTGCAAAAACTATATCCCCAGCAATACAATAGCATTCCTTTCTAATTTTTTCAATAGAAACATCAGGATTTATGTATGGCACATCTTCTCTTGTAATATCAAATAAAGTATTGAATTTGGTATGTATATCTCCATAATGTATATTTTTTACCATTCCATTTTCATAATTCAAATATTCTCTTGCGAATGAATTTGTTACTTTAAAATCATAAACATCTCCAACAGTTTCATTAATCCAATCTCCATCATTCTCAGATCCCTTAAACCGCAACTTCGGCACTTTCTCGCCTTCTTTTGGAAAAAGGTTTTGCATCAAGCCTTTTTTGTGGTCTTTGAGAAGCTCCAACTTTTGTCTGTGGGCTTCAATTACTTCGTCTAAAGATGATAGGCAGGAGGCGATTTTTTGCTGTTCTTTCAGAATGGGAAACGGAAGTTTTAACTTTTGATATTCCGAAATGTAATATCGTTTATGCTGTACTGCATTAAAATCAATTTGAGAAATAAGCTCGTAGGCAAACCTCAAATCATCTTTCTTCTTAGGTGTAAGAATCTTAATTGCGGAAGATTTAACTTTAAATGGGAAATCCACAAGTTTGCTATCAACTGTAAAGTCGTCAAAAATTATTGCGGGCAGTTTCTTATAAATGCCGAAATCTTCATTCGTGTATCCTAAAATAAAACTCTTATTAGCTGTTAATACAGGCGTTCCTTCATTTTGATAATTCGTGTCAGAAACGATATACTTGTCTGGTCGTTCATAGTCAAGAGCATCCTCTAACGCTTTAAATTCCCATTCCCCTTCATTTTTAAATTCAGGAAAACGCAATTCGGGTATTGGTTTATTCGTCTTACTCATACGCTGCTAATTGTCTGAACTATGATTTGTTTGACTTTTGTGATTGATTTGATTTATACTTTTTATTGGATAATCTTTTAAATTTTAAACTTGTTTCACCAAAATTAATAAGTAACCCAATTTCCAAATTATACGCTTCTAAATAATTTATAGCTTGTGCAAAATGTACATCTTCTAATTTGGTAATTGCTTTCAATTCAACAGAAATAACACCTTCCACCAAAAAATCAACTCTGCGGGTACCAATTTGTTGCTCACGGTAAAATATAGGCATCTCAAATTCACGATTTAGAGAAATTCCTATTTCTTTCATTTCTATCTCTAATGCTCGTTGATAAATCACTTCTTGAAAACCATTTCCTAAAGATTTATGCACTGTCATTGCACAACCAATAATTTTGGATGTCAAATCAGAATATTTGTATTGCTCATTTATCATAAAATCATATTAATCACAAAAATCACAGTTCAGACAATTATTCATAAGCAGCTAACCCACTTATCTCTCTTTCTCCTGCCAATTTCTTTAATTGTGGCACTACGTCTTCCATCAATGCCAATTCTTTTACTCTGCGTTCTTTCCAATTTAAATCTAAAGGAGCTAGCAAGTCAGTCAATTTTTCACCGTCAAAAATCATTCGGCTCATTATTTTTTCTATAAAATTTTTCAGGTCTGCCGTTTGCAAACCATGTTGGTGGGCAATTGCCGCTATTTCTTTGTTATACTTATCTTCAATAAATTGCTCAAAGTTGCGTTTTAATTCTACTTCCGTTTGACCAACTGTCCAGTCAAGTTGGTCAATAAATTCAGACATATCTTCCTCTTGTTCCATTAAATTGGAATTCGATTTTAGCAAGCTCTTTACCTGTTCCTTGGTCATTTTTTGCTTACTCGGCTTTTTTCCTAAGTTTTCAGAAGTAAGCTTCATGATATAATCGTAATCAATCACGGCAGAAGCAAACAAAACAAATTCAAAATCCAGTTGCTGAATTTCGGGTGGTGCATTTTCACCTTCTTTTTGCTGTATTTCCCGTAATTGCTTCGCTGTTTCTAGGTATGAACTTCGGAACTCTTGCAAGGTATCGTCAGGCAAAATGGCTTTGATTGTAGCTTTTTGTTGTTCGTCCAAGTCGGTGTATTGGTCCAATTGTGTTTTGAGGCGTTGTACTTCCTTAAAGTTTTGTACAAAAGCAATTCTTGCTGCATCTCCTTTTAAATTATAAACTTCTTGTGGCTCGCTAACCAAATTATGCTTCTGCATAAATACCCCTAATTTCTCAACGGCTTCTTTGTACTTTTCAATCATTACAGGGGCAGGGTCAACCAACCAAATTTCTCTTGCCTTTCCGTTATCTTCTCCTGAAAAAAGTGCAATCGCTTGGTTCACGGTTTCTTGTTGAGAACGGAAATCCAAAATATTGCCGTAAGGTTTGGTGTCGTTTAATACACGATTGGTGCGTGAAAACGCCTGAATCAATCCGTGAAATTTCAGATTTTTGTCTACATACAAGGTGTTCAGGTATTTGCTGTCAAAACCTGTGAGCAACATATCTACAACTATGGTAATATCAATCTTGTTTTCGTGCGGATAATCCTTGTTGCTGTATTGTTGGTCTTTTATTCGTCTTTGAACATCCTGATAGTACAAATCAAATTCGTTGATGCTAAGATTGGTATTGAATTGCTTGTTGTAATCGTCAATAATTTCAGTCAGTGCTTTTTTCTTTTCTTCTGGATTTTGTTTGTTATCCTCGCGTTCCTGTGTCAAATCTTCCTGCAATTGTTTGATGTCAGCTGCATTTTTCTGATCCCGATAGCCATCGGGATGGTTTCCATTTCCCATCAATTGAGACGGTGGTGAAAACACACAAGCAATGTTTAAAGGGGTGTATTCCGCATTTTCCTTTTGTTTTTTCTTTTGTAATTCTTTGAAAAGTTCATAGTACTCAATAGCATTATTGATAGAAGCCGTTGCCAAAACAGCATTGAATCTTCTTGAATTGGTGGCTGCATTGTGTTTTTCCAAGATAGCTTCCACTACGGCTTGTTGGGCAATTTGCTCGCCTGGTTTTGCCTGATGTGTCCCTTTCCCTTTGAAATAATCTATGTGAAAACGCAGTACATTTCTGTCGTCAATAGCATGGGTGATGGTGTATGCGTGTAGCCTTTTTTGAAAGATGTCTTCCGTCGTTTTGTATGTGGCAATTTCTCCTTCTCTGATGCTGTAGGTGGCATTTTCATCAAAAATAGGTGTACCCGTAAAACCAAATAATTGAGCATTAGGAAAAAATGCTTTAATCGCTTGGTGATTATCACCAAATTGTGAACGGTGGCATTCATCAAAAATGAAAACTATACGTTTATCTTTTAATGGTTTTAGTCGCTCCTTATAAGTCTGAACTCCTTTGTCTGCTTTCTTTTTGTTTCGCGTACTGTTTTCATCTAATGCCAAGCCTAATTTTTGAATGGTAGTCACAATCACTTTATCGGCATAATCCGTAGAAAGTAAACGCCTTACCAGGGTTTCAGTATTGGTATTTTCTTCAACACTTCCTTCTTGAAATTTATTGAATTCCTCTCGGGTTTGTCGGTCAAGGTCTTTTCGGTCAACTACAAATAGACATTTTTCAATATCGGGGTTGTCTTTTAAAAGCGTAGATGCTTTGAAAGAGGTCAAAGTTTTACCGCTACCTGTGGTGTGCCAAATATAACCGTTTCCTCTATTTTGCTTTACGCATTCTTCAATTGCCTTTACAGCATAAATTTGATAAGGTCGCATTACAAGCAGTTTCTGTTCGCTTTCTACTAAAACCATATACTTGCTTATCATTTCACCAAGCGTGCACTTACTTAGAAATTTTTCAGTGAATGAATCAAGATGCGTAATTTTCTTGTTGCTTTCGTCTGCTAATTGGTAAATTGGCAGAAAACGTTCGTCTGCATTAAATTGAAAATGCTGAATCTTGTTGTTGGCAAAATAATAAGTGTTGGTTCGGTTGCTTACAATAAATAACTGCATAAAGCAAAGCAATGAATTTCCGTAACCGTTTCCCGGTTCATTTTTGTAATCCACGATTTGTTGCATTGCTTTTCGTGGTGAGATGTCGAGTTTCTTTAACTCGATTTGAACTACTGGCAAACCATTTATCAATAATATGATGTCGTAGCGTTGATGGCTATTTTCGGTGTTGATGCGTAACTGACTAAT
This sequence comes from Chitinophagales bacterium, assembly GCA_019694955.1. Lineage (GTDB taxonomy): Bacteria > Bacteroidota > Bacteroidia > Chitinophagales > JADIYW01 > JADIYW01. The sequence continues at coordinate 5,214 of JAIBAX010000021.1, forward strand.
CACTTCAAAGTCATTTTTGCACCAATCTTTGATGTTTACCAAAGTGTAATGCAATGGCGTCCCGTCCTCACGTTGAAAATATTGTCTTTCACGCAATTTTTTAGAAACAACAAATACATCAGCGTTTATAATTTCCTCTCTAAGTCTTAAAAACTCATTATCAGACAAGTGTACGCGGTTGAGTTCTTCAAATTTGGTTTTAAAGTTTTGCTCAAGCGTTTTCCTGTCAACTATGTCGGGTCGGTAAATATATTTCAGCCCTTTAAGTTGCTCTATAAGGTATAGTTCTATTTGATTCTCTTTGCTCATTCTTCTTTTAATAAATCTTTGGAGTTAACGTCCAAAATTTTTGCAATTTGGTACAAGTCTTCAATGATCGGCTATCTCACATTGCGTGCATACTCGTTTATGGTGTTATAACTCTTGTCCAACTTCTTGGCAAGCCAAATCTGTGAGATGCCTTTTTCCTTCAGTACTTCTTTAATTCGATCCATTGAAGCCTATTTAATTCTTATAAAATAGGTCAAATATAGTAAAACTACACTTCTATAAGTGTAATTTTACACAATATTATCAAGGGTTGACAGTAAGTAACAATCATTAAATCAAGGGGCTTCGTTTCCTCGCCAACACTTTTGTTTATCATCAAAAAATCACCATTCAAAAAAACCAAAAAGTCGCTTTTTTTTACCGGAACACCGTGATATTAGTTCTTTCTTGGATATTCCTTTTGACTTATACTCAAACCGCTTTACTTCGGGAAAATGTTCTATATACTTTTTTTCCTGATACAACTTCGTGAGTTTGGCATTGGAGTATTCATTAAAGAAGCTGTCTTCAATATCATATTGCACAATCCTTCCATCTTCCGGAGACAGGTAATAATGTATCAGTGTAGCTTCCCGATTGGTCATTTCTACGGCAATATTTATTCTTGCCTTATCCGTAATATTGGGTTGTGACGCATGAATGATTCTACTATTGAAAAACAAAGCCTGCCCCGGTTGTAGCGGGAAATATTGTATCTCGGAAGATAACTCCATCGCATAGTCATGAAAAGGCACTTGATAGATGGGCAAAGGTGTTGCCCGAATATTATCCAGAACGTTGTGCGAATTGGGAATAAAACCCAATGTCCCATTATCATTGGTGGAAGGTGTGATGGCTATCCAAAGGTTATAGGATTGATGGATGGCTTCATCTACAAACGACCAATCCTGATGGGGTGGAATGAGGCTGTTTTGATGGGCTTCTTTTACGGCAAATCGCGGAGAAATAAACTTATAGTCAGCGAAATACTCATCTGTAAATGGCAGAATGGCGTCTCTGATATATTGTGCAATTTGTCCAATTTTTTCCGAAGAAGTCAAATCTAACGTGACGTGAAACCCAAATGCTTCTTTCTTTGCATTGGGCATAGACTGATAATAATCCAATAATTGCGCAACGATATTCTTGGGTAAAATATCTAACACTACAAACCCTTTCTCATCGAGTTCGCTTTGTAAGTGTTTATATTTTTCTTGAAATATGTTCATGATACCAACCGCTTCGCCAGTCTTATTGGATTGATGCTATGCGCAAAACTCCATATCTTTTCTTTGATGCCGTTTTTCATCTGCCCACCGAATAATTTCATCATGTGTTGTGTAAGTATTTTATTATAAGTGTTTCCCGCTGCCACTACCCGTTTGTTCAACTCATCTTTACTCAAATCTTGCCACTGAAATTTAAGTTCCTCTTCCAATGAATAGTCTTCGATTACTTTTCCGGCATCATACATTCTGGAGAGTGTTCCGTTATCATATTTCATGAAAAATTGTGGGTCGATTTTATACTTCAACAACGTATCTTTTGTACCCGGTTTGAGGTAATAATGTGTGAGTTCAGCAGCTTTCTGCGTAAAACTCAACCCTACGGCCAGCCGAGGCATTTGTGTAATATTGGGTGGCGAAGCATGGAATGTTCTATTGTCAAAAATCAACGCTTCTCCGGCTTTCATTGGCAGTAACTCAAAGTATGGGAATAATGAGAACATATGTTTTGCCAAGGGCGATGGCACTTGTGGCGATGGTGATGGACGCACGCTGTTAAAAAATTTATGGCTTCCTTTAATGACGCCCATACATCCATTTTCCATATCTGTATCTACCAATGCTATCCAACACGTAACGGAACAATGCCTATTTTCATCTTCGACAAATGTCCAATCCTGATGGGGCGGTACTACGCCTTTCGGGTTGGGGTCTTTTATGACAAAGCTGGCAGTGATGAGTTGATAATCCTGAAGATAAGGTGCAACTTTTGGCATGGCAACTTTCTCTACTGTTTCCATCATCTTTGACACCAATGTTTTATCCTCGTGGTCCATGCCAACATAAAAACCGTAATCCGTTTCCTTTTTTATGCCGGATTGAAACAAAAAGTCTTTGAGGGTGGCAATGTCATGTTGGTCTAAAGCAGGAAGTTTTATATATCCATTTTTTTCAAAAAATGACTGATGTTCGGGATTGCTGAATAATGGTTCCATAGTGGATGTTTGAATGTTATGCTCAAAAATGGCTTGCTTAAACTGTTCTTCGGAGAATTTTCCGGGATGATATTTCTCTGAAGAGATGTGTTGACCGATTTTTGGTTCTTGGATAATCTCAGGATATCTTAGGAATAAATCATCCGGCATGGCATATTTATGTAAAGTTTGCTTAGTGGCATCGTAGTAAAGCATGAACATATCGGCATCTTTTGGAACTACACCAATGGTTAACGCCAATCTTTCCTCAGTACTATGGTTAGGCCAAGAGGCATGCATGAGCTTCTGGTTAAACACAAATGCTTCTCCGGTTTTTAGGTTCAGTGTTTTAAGGTATTGGTTGAATTTTGTGCGGTCTTGCTCAAATGCGACGGGCAAAGAGGGTGCTCTAAGGTTGTTCTCCAAACAATGGCTTCCATCGATGACCCTGATAGCGCCATTTTTTTCGTAGGTGTCTTGCAAGGGTATCCATAGGGTGAAAGAACCATAGCGCTCTTCATCTGTAACTGTCCAGTCTTGATGCAGGGGTAGTGGGTTGTTGTCGTTAGCCTTCTTTTTCAGAAAAGACGTTCCCAGAATCTTGTAATCTGTGAACAATTCCTCCAGTCTATTACCCACGATTGCAAGGATTTCTTCATTGACAGCCCTCTTCAATGCCAAGTCAGGATGGAAAGAAGTGGAGTAAAAGGAGGTTTCCTGATCTGAGAAGTATTTGTGGTAAACCTGTTTCAGCTGCGTTGCGGTCGCTCCATCAAGAAAATTTGTCGTAAAATATCCTTTTACGTTCAGCAATTTCTGTTGATATGCATCTCTAACTTGTAGCATTATGAGAATACTGCTTTAAGTTTACTTAGAAAAGATTTTTTCTCCTCATAACCCATCTCATCAAACCGCTTACCGTATATTGTTTTTTTAAAATCATCATATGTCATATCATAGGGTTTATACTTAAATGTTTTGATGACTTTTGAGTTGCCGGATTTCTCCCATGGGTTGAATTTCATATAAAATTCTTTATCTACTTCTAGCATTTGCACAGTAGAAGGACTTTTTTCCGGATTCATGTGGTAGTGTATAGATGGCAGTTCCTCCGGAATAAGGATGAGTTGTATGGCCAACCGCAATTCATTGGTATGGTTTTCTGCGGAGTAATGGACGATGCTATCGTCTAGGATTACTGCATCTCCGGCTTTTGTCTCCAAGGGAATCAGGTCGTTTGCTACGATGGGTTGCTTAAGGTTTTTTAATTCCCAATGTATCATGGGGCCTCTGATTTCGCCACAGCGCTTATGTGTTCCCGGGACTACTTGCAGCGTGCCATTTTCAATGGTTCCATCTACCAACGGACACCAGATGGAAACTGATGTTGCTTTCCGCTCATCGATGAAAGCCCAATTCTGGTGCAATGGCACTTCCCCGGTTTCTGTTTTTTTGCGAATAAAATTGGCAATAATGGGTTTATACCCTTTTAGGTAATGCTTGTAGTGTTTTTCAAATGCCTGCGTAATGATTTCAAACACTTTACGCTTGTAGTCGATGTTTTTGTCAATGAATGTAAAGTCATAGGTAATCATTTCTTTCAGGTTTTTCTCTTCTGCAGAAATTAAACCGCCACTTTCCGGTAAAGCGTCAAAATAAGCATTTTTCAATGACACTACCTCTTCTTCACTCAGGAAAGGCACTTTTACATATCCTTCTTTTTGAAAACGTTCTTCCAAAATAGGATCATTCAATACTGGTCGCATGTATAATTTTTTCTATAACTTAAATTTACAAAATATCTATGAAAAGATGTTGAAACGGAATCAAAGTTACCTAAATATATGAAGAAATCATAAAATTAGGTAGCGTTTATTTAACGCTTAGAGGGTTTGAAATCCTCCAAGCGTTTAGACCTAACAGGTTTTGAAAACCTGTCAGGTCTATAAATCGGCTGAATGAATTGTCTTTTCAGAAGAATATCCTAACTTTAAACCATGAACTTATTCAACATATTTAGGCAGAAGAGCAAATCGTATGTTTCTGAGGATGTCGGCAGGTTTTATGATGAACACTATGAGGCTTTTAATAAAGTTTATGGGGAGGTTATCCAAGCATTCCGAACCAATGACTTAAGCAAGATTTTAGATTATCAGATTGCTCAGATTGGCATAGAACCACACCATACTATTTTGGATGCTGGTTGTGGTGTATGTGGCCCGGCGAGGTATTTTGCCAAACATACTCAAGCAAATATTCATGCAGTAACCATTTCGCAAGTGCAGTATGAGGTGGCAAAAGGTAAAATAGAAACGGAAGGGCTTGCCGACAGATTACAAGTACACCGTCAGGATTATCATCAATTGAGGAAGCGGTTTGCTAAGGACTTCTTTGATAGGATTTATTTTTTAGAGTCTTTCGGTCATTCTAATGATAAGGAGCGATTGCTAAAAGAATGTTGGAAGGTGCTAAAACCGGGAGGAGAAATCTATATCAAAGATTTGTTTATCAGGAAAGTTGCCAACGCCGGAACACAGGCAAAAATTGATCGTGAGATTGTAAAAATCAATAACGCCTACCATTATGATGTGGCTGACTTAAATGCGTTCTTAGACATTGTCAGAAACTTAGGTTATGTTATTAGCTTTGTCAAAACTATTGATATCAGCTTGGAGGATTTTGAAAACCTCGCTATCTCGAATGAGTGGCAGGAACTCACCGGCATAGCCACCATTGACAACTGGACAAATTATGTTTTCCCTATCGATTTTTTCGAAGTTAAACTGTATAAACCTGAGTATGATACCAGCAAAGGAGTACATCGCTATTTTATCCAGAATCTCTTCCAGCTTAAAGTGAATCACGTTGACGAAAATGATTTAGATGCTTAACAGATGGCTAAAGAATAGGATTTATATCACCTTAGTACATAAGTTTAGCTTATTATTTTCACTTTTGTATTTTACCATTTTCTATTTTGACATCCCGTTAACCTTGTTATTTAAGCATCTTTCGGCATCACTGATGCTATGTATCGGTATTGCCGGAATCGGTTATTTATTCAATGATTATAATGATATTGAACAAGATAAACTTGCCCGTAAACACAATATATTTCTACAATTGAGCAAAAGTAAGGTATATATCCTCAGCTTTCTATGCTTAATTTTCGCAATCTTGCCATGGTTTATTTTGCCTTTTGACAGGATTTCTTTGTGTTTGGTGCTTGTAGAATTCTTCTTGTTTTATGCGTATGCATTTCAGCCGTTTCGTTGGAAAGAAAAGGCTTGGCTGGGCGTACTTGCCGATGCCGGATATGCGCATGTCATTCCTGCTGTCTTAGCTATTTATACTTTTAGTCAAATTCCGAATGAACTAGGTTCATTTAACCATCCGATTTGCCTACTGATCATCTTTGGAGTTTGGCTGGTAGCAAATGGTATCAGAAATATATTATTGCATCAGATAGAAGATTATGAACATGATAAAAAGGCCGCAACGAAAACATGGATTCAGACCATCGGAATGGGGAGAATGAAAAAATATATCCTCCGTTTTCTGATTCCTTTAGAGTGGTTATGTTTCTTGTCTCTGCCCATTATTCTTGGGTTTAGTTATAAATGGCTTTTACTGCCCTACATCCTATATTTTCTGCTATACTTCCTGAAGAAATGGATGATAAATCATTATCCATTCTTCCGAAAATCTGCACTTGAAAATGAGCAGTTATTTTTATTTTATAATGGGAATATGCTGAACGAGTACTATGAAAAATATTTACCCCTTGTGTTGATTATTTTTTTTAGCTTTTTTGATGTCAACTATCTTTTCCTACTGGGTATTCATCTGTTAATTTTCCTTCCTATTTATTTCAACAAATCAACTTAAAATACTTATTCCTGAAGTCCTCATTCACAAAATAAAATAAACCTGCATAAAAAAGAATGGCATATGCTGCTCCGCAAGTAGCACTTAAGATTATGTGATCAAAGAAAAAAGAGTGTTCTCTAAAAATGAAGAAACTGATACTGCTTGCAATCAACCCTATGATTACTGGAAATGGTAAGGACGTAGTATTGATACTACTAATTTGCAAGTTACACATACTGCCGGGCAATAGTCGAAAAAAGAGGTATAGTCCCCATAATGAAAATATCAACTGCGGAATATACAATAGTATTATATCAAATACTTTTCCTTCTTTACTATAATAATCCATGTGAAAGACATTCGTTATAACAATGTAATTATTATAATGTGTAATCAGGTCTAGACCAAGATGTACAAATATTCCTACTATTAAAGACCACAAGATTACAGATTTGCTATTATTGGGTGGGATATGCGCTTCTTCGATATTAAAATAGTGAAAGATGGGCTTTTTGAGAAAATGCCTCCATATATAATATAGAAGAACTGACAAAGGAATCAGAACAAATAATATACATGTCCAAGTAAAGCTAAACATATGAAATCTACTCCCTGTTAGCACAATATCTAAATCAGGTACTACTGAAGCAACACAGAGTGCTTCTACATCAACATGTTTTTTCAGCAGTCTTTTTATGGGTTTAGAAAACCCAATATGAGCAACGGTGAACGGCATTCAAGGTTAATGATCTGTTCTATTTTTTAATTCTAGCAATGCCCACAATCCATAAATATTTGTATAAGGATCTGGTTCAGCGAATTCATTTCCAGACATAGCACCATATCCGTTTTTCAGATATAATTTTAGTTCTTTTGTCCAATCCATCAAGGGTATTTTATTGTCTCCGGTAGCATACAAATATGCTGCCATGGAAATCACTCTGATGGCCCATCCATCTTTTATATCCAATTCTTCCTTTGGCAAATTCAGGTTCTCAATAACTTTCGATTTGAAATAAGCTAAGCGGTTTGTAACTGCCGTATCTTTTTGATTTAATGATAAATTTTTAAATGCCAGCAATCCTTTTGCTTGCATGACAGGAGTAGTGTCATAATAATGCTTCATCGATTCCAGCGCATTAATAGGCATGGGGTATTTTCCTGCATATTCTGACCATACAGAAATGGTCACATCATTATTGACATAATCATCAAAATTATTGCGTTTCAGTACATCTAAATTTTGCTCTATCACCTCATTCGGAGGAAGTGCTCCTGTAAGTTTTCCATACAGCTTTAGAACGTAGTTATTATTGCCCCTAGATTCACTTATCTTATCTTCATCCGCAATCGTCTTTCCTAAATTAAAATGATGATCAAGTAGTACTATCAAATAAACAATTTCTAAATTGCGCTCATACTTGTAATGCGTTGAAACATACAAATCACTGATGTCAATTGCCTTATTAATTTCTTTCCTTACACTATCTTTCTGTGCATCCGTGAGCATAGTGACCTGATCTTCAAAATTTGCTTGTTGACCATAAGCGGTTACAAATAAAATGCTTAAAAATAAACTGTACAGAATCTTCATCTTTATCCTTTTAAAAGTTACTATTGAAAAAAGCATGCCAATGATTCATTGGCAACTAAAATATATTCAAATTTATACTTAATAACATTTCTATCCAAATTACAATAGAAAAAAATGGTTAATAGCACCAAAAATTACAGAAATCTTGAGAATTAGCGTACCTTGTACGCTCAATTTATACTATGCAGATTAACAAAAACAAAGTAGTGTCTGTACACTACACACTTATGGTTGAGCAAGATGGACAACAAGTCATTGCCGACCAGTCGAAGGAAGGAAACCCGCTATTGTTTCTTTTTGGGGCAGGTATGTTGCTCCCAGATTTTGAGGACAATCTTTTAGGAAAATCTAAAGATGATACTTTTGATTTCTTTATCAGCCCTGAGAATGGATACGGTGTCAGCGACCCACAGCAGATGGTGAGAATCCCTATTGATGCCTTCAAAAATGAGCAAGGCGAGATTGACAGAACCATGCTTGTGGTTGGCAATGTACTTCCTATGATGGATCAAAATGGACAACACTTTAATGGCATTGTTGCAGAAGTTGGTCTTGATTATGTTGTGATGGATTTCAATCATCCTTTGGCAGATAAGGAATTGCATTTCACCGGATATGTCGTAGAGGTGCGAGAAGCTACCGAAGAGGAAATCGCTCACGGTCATGTACACGGCCCGGGTGGTCACCACCATCATTAAGATGCGTTAAGGTTGGCAAGATTAAATTAAAATGCGTTGATGTAAAAATCAGCGCATTTTTTTATGCCCATTTTCTAATGTAATAACGGGATTTTTAAAGGTAGTCCACTCTTGTTCTCGTGTCTTCACGAGAACAAGGGATTAGGTTTTATTAATCGGCAATTTTATAATTACTTTTGTGATAACCTAAGAAAACATTAGAAATTACTGCAAGAAAATTCTACTTCATATCTATTTCTGTACTCATTTTTCTATACTCATGGCTATTTTGTAAATTTCCTTTCGTCACAAAGTCTTATGCTTTTTCTGGGTTTAAGTATCGTTAAAATAAAAAATCCCGACCATCCGGTCGGGACTCTTTATTCGGCCTTTCGAATTTTTGTTGTGTGATTACGCTTCTGCAGGCGTAACAGTTTCTTTTACTTCAGCAGCAACTTTCTTTGCTCTTGAAGTAGCAGCTTTTGCTTTAGTTTCTGCTTTAGCAACAGTTTTCTTTGCAGTAGCTGTAGTTTCTTTTACTGCTTTCTTCGCTGTTCTGGTAGTTTTCTTAACTTCTTTTTCCAGTTCTTTTTCAGCTTTGTCAACAGCAGTTTGTGCTTTCTTCACAGTTTTGTTAGCAGTAGCTCTTGCAGTTTTTACAGCTTTCTCAGCTTTGTCCATAACATCTTTAGCTGCTTTTTCTACTCTTTTTTCTCCTGTATTGATTTGCTCATAAACGAAGTCGAATACTCTGTCGATACGTACTTTTACTTCATCCAAGAAGTTTTCTGTTTCAGCCAAAACATTTGTTTTGATCTGATCAACATTTACTAATTCGTTTAAACGACTAGCAATTTTTTCTTGGTACTCAGACAAGTTTTCTTTTTGTCCTTCTACTTGTGTACGTAAGTCTTGAGTTAAGTTTTGGATGTTCTCCTTTACTTCTTCAATTCTTGCATTTACATCATTCATCAATGATTCGAAAGCGGCCTGTAACTTTTCGTTCTGTTTCATTTTAAATAATTTTTTTGTTTTAAATTATGATGCAAAGGTAGGACAGATGTATTAATTCACTGTTATTGCGCTTTTAAGAAAAATTGATTTAAAAATGTTTTATTTATCAATTCTGTGTGAACTAATTTTTACCACCGTTATTAGAATGATGATAATTTTATCAAAAGTTATATTATATAAGGCTTTCAACTTGTTATGTAAACAAATCTTATTAATATTGATTTAAGAAAAGAAATTGCACTCCAAATATTAGGTTGCATTTATTGCGTAACATAAAATGCGGAACGGCAAAAAATATACATACACTTTCTCTTATACATTATCTGTTGCTTATTTTTCTAAAGCATCTTTTATCAGGAACAAGATATATTTTCTATGCGCACTTGTTGTTGCATCACCTGTCGGAATTTCCATCCATTTTTTAATTTTATTCAACTCCGCCAATACTTGTGATTTTACTGCGGGCATGGTGTTACCTTCTGTAATAAAAAGTTTCAATAATCTATTGGTATATTCTATTTGCAAATTTTGTCTTTTTATAGATATATTAGATGTGAGGTCTTCTTTAAAAATACCCTCAGTCAAGTCGCTCAGCATTTCGGATAAAACATATTTATTGCCATAAGTTTCTGAGTCAACGATTCTATCTAAAACTTCTCCATTCAAAACATGGTCAAACACTCCTTTTTGTATATTTAGTGTGCGTTCCAATATCTGTGGATCTTGTGGTCCTTGCCCCAAAGAGAATCCTCTTCTCTGCATTTGCAGATAATTTGCCAAGTCACCGGGAACATTCAAAGCATTTTTTGAAAATGCCAAATCAATTACTGTTTTCATGGCGTTCTTTTGATCCGCATATGCTACCGGTGTAAAAGGTTTGGTAGTGCTTTTCTGTTCAGGAAAAGATCTGTCCATATATACACCACCAATTTGTTTTGAAATAATGGTCAATGCTCTTCCTTGCGTGCCTGTCAAAATCAGGTATGCATTCCTTAGTGCTTGATAGGACTGACCGTCTTTTATCATTTTTGTTTTTAGTACATTCATCACGCTGTCGGCCATTTTAAACTGCATGGTAGCATAAGCAACAGGATTGCTAGAGTGGTCGAATAACATAATGCGGGGATCCATACCTTTACCAGGAGAACGCATGTCGTCGGCATCATTAAAGAAACGCAATTCAGGTTGTGTTGATTTCATCAACAACTGATTTAATCCCTGTTTTTCTGCATCCAGGTTATCAAAGTTGAGATAACCATATTGGATAGCCCATATATCATAAGGGCCGGGACGAACATCATAAAACAATCCCTGCTTATTTTTGTCGGAAGAAATATTGGTTGGCTTATAATCCATCACGGAAGCACTCAGCCCAACACGGCGACCTAATGCTTCGTCTTGTACTTGCTCCATATTATTCATCATACTAGCGATGAAATTATGATTCAACCCAAATGTATGTCCTACCTCATGCATCACTAACTCAAACAGTGTTTGTTTCAGAAACTCATCCTTCTCTAATTGAGAAAAATCATATGCCTCTAATACTGCATTACCATACAGAAGATTCTGATGCATGACTTCACCCATCTGACAAAAGTGTGCATCTTCAATAGTATTATAATCTTCAAAATGATCTAAGGCTACCAAATCAAATAACTCCTGCTGACGCAAGCGGTTGGTAAAATAAACATATTCCAACATGATATCAGCGCCGAGTATTTGTCCGGTAAGCGGATTCGCCAACGAGGGACCATATCCGCCAAAAGGAGGTTGTGGTGAGGATGTCCATCTAATGACATTATAGCGAATATCCCCAGCGTCCCAATCTGCTGTATCCGGTTGTTCATAACATACGACTGCGTTTTTAAACCCTGCTTGTTCAAAAGCAATATTCCATGACTCAACAGCCTCTTTTATAATCGGTCTGAATGCTATAGGAGTGGTATTCTCCATCCACCATACGATGGGTTCAACTGGTTCTGAAATCGCTAATTCGGGGTTCTTTTTCACCAAATGCCATCTATCGATTACATCTCGATAAGGTACTGCGCTGGTGGTGGTCATATCTGTTATCTGTTCCGTAAAATATCCCACACGAGGATCTTCAAAGCGAGGTTTGAAATCATTCTCCGGAACAGCAATGATACTGTGTTGTATCTTCACACTTACTGACCTCGGGTCTGTAACATCTTCTCCACCAGAAAAGGAAGGATACTTGTTGTCATAAACATACTCTACGAATACGTCTGTATTTTGAGGATAGTTTTTTATGGATGAGTATTTTGTTTTTTCTACACTTAAAGCACCAAGATTGAAAGCATTAAAGGGCGTTTCACCTTGTCTGGAAGAAGGTTTTATTTGCGATAATGTTTCCTGCAAAAACACCTTGTCAGCATCCACCAAATATCTTTTCGCTTTTGCACCGGAAGTGTCTTGTGTCATTCCACTGATGGTTAAAGTGGTTATGATGGCATTGTTGATATTTGCATTGGCGGCCTTGCTCAAAGCATTCTCTGGATCATAGTAATAGGCTGTATTCTGAATAGAAAATTCTAGCTTATCAAAATACTTATTTATCTTCAATATCTTGGTGTCGCGATATGCTCCTCTAAAGAACCCCGTTGTAAGTACACCATCGGAAACTGATTTAAAATAAATGTATAATTTACCTAATTTATCCTCGCTTATTTCTATGAATGATTTTCCCGTAACGGTATCTTGATAAATAGGAAATAGACCATCTATTTTTTTACATTTTTTGGTCACTTCTGCAATAGGTTTGAAAGCAGGTTCTTCTTTTTTTGGAGTGGGTGCTACAACCGTAGGAACGGTATCTTTTTTCACTGCTTCGTTCTTTTTTCCTTTATCATTTGTGTTAGCAGGTGTTGTCGTAACAACACAAAAAATGAACAGTGATAATAATAAATGCTTCATTCTTGAAATTTAAATAACAAAGGTAGCCAAAATTGACTACCTTTTATATGTTAAAAACTGTAAAAATTACCCTTGTCGCTGTTTCAAGTCCATACCACAAGTAGGGCATTTCCCTGGGGCATCGGAATAGCCTCCTTCACATTTCATTGGACAAAAATAATTGGCTGTAGAAAAAGGATCTTCGGACGTTGTTTTAACGGAAGAGGATGCGCCTAAATCTTGTTTAGTGGTATCCACTGCATCTGCTTTAGTAGAATCTTTTTGGCAGCAGGCATCTTCACTTCCTGCTCCATCACAAGATTTTTTACAGCAATCCTCTCCACACTGTTCTCCCCCGCAACATTTTTCTTTACAGCATTCTTTCGTACATGTGCATTTTTCTTTACATTCTTTGTTTTTGCATGCTACAAAAACGATTGCAGACATCAACACCATTGACATTACTGCTAATAAATTTCTAATTCTCATGATTTTCATTTTAAAAATTTTAATTCAATTTAAACCTAATTCCTCCGTAGGCAATGGCGCCATTTATGGGACCCCACACCTGTGTTGCATCAAACATAGTTCCGAATGGTGCTTCACTATGCAAAATTGGCATTTTTTGTCTAAAATTGGTAAGATTATCTGCCCCAAAATAAAATTCCCAAGATTTTATGGTCTTCTTTACCTGAACATTCATCTGAAAGTATATGGGTGAGAATTTTTGAACATAATCTATCTCATGTGTAATGGGATTGTGTATTTCCTCCAATGCCAACCGATGCTTTCCATGTAGAATATTTATAAGGTTAAATTCCCATCCTTTGTCCGCGATTTTATAGGAGGTTGTCCAAACGCCTTTATGTCGTTGTAACATAAATTTTGGCAATAGGACGCCATGCATATCGGATTGGACATCCTCCAACCTGTAAGCAAATTTCCATTCTAAATTCTTTACCGGTTCAAATTTTAACTCGAACATAAAGCTATTGGAAAATGACTTTCCCTTCAAATTATAGACATGTATTTTATTATCTCCTTGATCTACATCTGCAATGGTTTGTTGCGTAAAATCTGTTCTAAAATACTCTGCATTAATATAGCCACTTTTGCCGCGAATGGCAAAATCCTGAATGATACCAAAGCCATAATTCCAACCTGCTTCCTTTCCAACCTGCTCATCGATACTGAAGGTTTTAGCACTTGTAAGTAGTGCGCTATTTTCCATCAACGGATTGCTGATTCGCCACCCACGACCTGCGTTCATTCGAATGGTTGTATTTTCAATAGGGGCATACCGTACATGCAGTCTTGGTGAAGCGATGAATTTAAAATCTTTTTGATAGTCAACCCTACACCCTAGCATCAACGTAAGTTTGTCCAGATACTTATAGGTATATTCTGCAAACACTCCCGGATTAACATTCAAACGACTTATCTTAAAGGTGTCAATGCTTTCATCTATCTGGTCATACACCGTAGAAAAACCTGCTGCCATCTTATGATTGGTGGTTTTGATGATGTTTTCATACACAATGTTAAGGTTTACGTTTGTTTGTTTTCCTTCATATTGCTGTAAACCATAAAAGGAAAGGGTGTTATGATAGGCGGAACTAAGTTGTATACCCAAGCTTTGGAATTCTTTATCGCCAATGAAGATGCCATTTTTTATGAATGCCTCCATACGATTTGTTTTCGATCCAAACCCATACTGCTCTGTGGTGCCTTTGTGTTCCCTCATATCAAAAGCCATCTCGCCTCCTAACCTGTCCTCAAACAAGTATTTTATGCCGATTTGTAACTCTGTCTTCTTACTCCTAAAATTGTACCTATCCATCACACTGAACATCGAAGTAAGTGGGTTGTCTAAAAATCCATCTTGATTTTTATCCCATCTGGCACGGTTGAAGCTTCCATTCAGAAAAACGACGTTTCCATTTTTCTCATTTATCTTTTGTCCTGATGTAATAAATAACTCAGCTCTCCCCTGATGGTTGAGAAATAAGTCGACGAACAATTTTTCTGCTTCAAAAGGTTCTTTGTATTTCACATTAATCGCTCCGGTTAAACCTTCATATCCATTTCTAACAGGTGAAATTCCTTTTGATACGGAAACGCTTTCCATCCAGGGTGCTTGAATATATTCTAAACCGTTTGTTTGCACTAACCCACGAAATAACGGAAGATTTTCTACCAACATATTGACATATACACCGTCTAAACCTAGCATGGTAATTTCTTTAGCACCGGTCACAGCATCACTATAACCAACATCAACAGTCGCATTTGTTTGGAAACTTTCAGAGAGATTGCAACAGGCTGCTTTACGAAATTCATCTCCCGTAATGACTTCCGTTTTTATAGGATTCAAGTATTGAATAAATCCTGCATCCCTTTGTGCTTTGATTTCTACCTCACTCAATGTATTATCAGGAAGTAGAAAAACATACTGTGGTATTTCATGGTTTACAACAGTAATGGTATCGGTGTGATACCCAATGAATGCGACAATCAACCGTGCCGGATATTCTCCAATACATGGCAACTCCGCCCATCCCTGTTCGTTGGCGATTGCACCCACCTGATTTTTCTCCCAATATACTGCTGCACCGGGAAGCGCTAAGGTATCTTCATTAATTTGTTCACCTACAAATATCTGGACAAACTCATTCGCTCGTATCGAACGATACCCACTTAGGAGAAAGAAAAATAATAGAAATTTATATTTATACATATATATAATTGTTAATAATGAATAATAGAATCGAATTTCTACTATTTACTACTAACACAAGAATGAATCCAGCAATATCCTCAGTGGAGGGTCATTACCAGATTCAGGTGGACTATAGTAATTGAAAGATAAAATCCAAGTAATTGGCTTATTTACTTCTTGAAACAATATATGCTTGAAAATAAGGACAATAGGGGTAAATATTTTTGCAGACTCCAAGAAATGAGTCGTTTCAAATAAATCTGTAATCTTGAAAGTTACCGTCTGAGTGGTGCAACAAGAAACATCAGACTGTTCATCACAACATTTCTGATTGTCATCGCTACAGCTGCTTGCGAGCATTTTACCATCCATGGAGCAATGATGCACCTGCATAATCATTCCGTTGGTATAGACTAATGTCAATACCGTTAGAAATATGCCAAATGCCTTCTTTACTGTTGTGAACATAATTACAAAATTAGTATAGAATTATTAAACTTTCGGAATCATACTACCATTTTCAATAAAAATAACTTTTTGCTGTTTTTGTTGCAAATAAAAAAACATACTTAAGTAACTCATTATAAACCCATTAATGCAATGAACTGGCAAATATTCATCACATACACATCAACTGTGCCTTGCGGGTATCTTCGATATATTATTGTTTTGTATCATAAAATTTAAAACAATGAAGAAGAGCCAATTAATTTTCATGTTTTCAGTTTTGGTTTGCTTTCAAGCGGAAGCACAAATAAACTGGGATTTAGGTGGCAGAATAAAAAATGCCGTAGAACGAAAGGTTGATCAAGGTATTGACCGCAGTATTGACAAAGGTGTAAATGAAGCCGAGGAGGGCATCCGTAAAGGTGGCAAGGAAGCTACTGAAAAGGATGAAAAAAACAATTCAAAGAGTAATTCGGGTAATAATAACACCGGAAACAATTCTGGAAGCAATGCTAATTCTGGAAATGATAATAACACCCAAAATTCTCCTACTTCAAATCAAAGTACTTACAAAACGTATTCAAAGTTCGATTTTGTTCCCGGAGAGAAAGTGGTTGCCATAGAAGATTTCTCTCAAGATGCTATTGGCGATTTCCCAGCAAGATGGAATACCAATGCCGCTGGTGAAATTGTCAATGTTGAAGGGAAACCGGGAAAATACTTCCAACTTACTTCAGAAGGGGTATCTTATCCGGAGTTCATCACGGATCTCCCAGAAAACTTCACCTTTGAGTTCGACATGATTTGCAATCCGGGATACAGTTATTATTCCTCTTCGATGATGGTCAATTTCACAGCACTTGCCAATGACAAACACTACACTTTTTGGAAATTGTATGCAGGTTCTTACGATGTAAAGATTAATGGAGTACGTTTAGGGTTCAATCCTACAAATGCAGGTAACAATGCAGGTATTTCTTTCTATGAATGTTGGGAAAATGGAGAAGTGGTACTCAAAAACAATAATGAAAATGTAAGTCAGTTTAATGGACAAAATGGAAAGAACATTGTTCATATATCTATCTGGCGACAAAAACAACGTATGCGGGTGTATGTCAACGAAGAGAAGGTTTGGGATATACCTAAAGCTTTTCAAACGGGTGTAAAATACAACAAGGTATTATTCACCATTGGTGGATACCATAATGAGGAAGATAAATTTTCCATTGGCAATCTTCGTTTAGCCGTAGGTGCCCCTGACACAAGAAACAAACTTCTCACAGAAGGTAAATTTGTGACAAATGGTATTCTGTTCGATGTAAATAGTGATAAAATAAAACCCGAATCTTATGGTGCTATTAAAGATATCGCAAATGTTCTCAATGAAAATCCGGATGTAAAAGTTAAAATCATCGGACATACCGACAGTGATGGTGAAGATGCGAAGAATTTAGAACTTTCTAAGAAAAGATCTGAGGCTGTAAAGAATTTCTTAATCAAAGAATTTGCTATTAGCGCAGATAGGTTACAAACCGATGGCAAAGGTGAGTCTCAACCTTTAGGCGATAACGCTACTATTGAAGGAAAAGCGAACAACAGAAGAGTAGAATTTATTAAAATGTAACCATTAATCAAAAATATAATGACAACTAAAGTATTTAAATTATGCCTCTTCATCGTTTGCATCTCTGTTATGGGTTGTAAAAAAGAATCTGGAAATGATGGTCCAGACAACCTTGATAACTATTATGTAGATGTAACCTTTGAGGGAGCAACACGCCATTGTAAACAATTTAACTCCTCGACCAGTGACGAAGGGACGCTTATAGGTGGTTGTGTTTTTTATGGAGACAATATGGCTATCACATTTGGTGGCACCAACTACTTAGACGCCACCAAAACCAACGGCTTTAATGGTGCCTTTGCTGTTGGGGATGTTACACATGCCGGGGTTTATAGCTTCAGAGAAGCAGAACTTGACATTAATAATGAAACATCTCTTGTACAAAGATTCAAGGCGGGGTCTTCGTTAGACTCTTGGGAAATTTGGGATAACGACGAGAATTTAAGAAGGTATGAAAGTGGTGGATCTTGTAGAGATGAGGATTTAGCAGTAGGTGTACAAGAGATAGATATCACAAAATATAGCAGTGAAAATGGTGGTATTATCGAAGGTACATTTTACATGACTGTCTATGAAACTCCGGATGGGTGTTTTAACGACATACCTCATATCATTACAGGGGTTTTTAGGTGTAAAAGAATTAATATTGAATAATCAATAAAATTGTTACTAAAATGAAAAAGTTTATCTATTTATTTTCTGTCATAATAGCATTTATGACATTTGGTTGTAAAAAAGACAAAGGTGATCCCGTTGTGTCTCTACCTGAAGCTCAGTTGAGCAAGGTAGTTTCAAATGGCACATCCAAGACCTTAGGTTATTTTGAGAAAATCAAAGAACTTCCCAATGGACATATAATTGTGGGTGGTTACGCATACGATAGTTTATATATTAATGGTGTGCGGTATAGCCTTACTCAAGCAGATTTGTTCTTTATCGAGTATACCAAATCTGGAGAAATCGTTAAGAGTAAAGTCCTTAATCTTAGTGGTAATCAGTACTTGAAGGATTTTGATATCGGAACGGATGGTTCAATTTATGTGCTAACGGAATTTAATGGAAGTATTGATCTTGGAACAGGTACATTAGTTGCCAATGGCTATGACGACTGTATTTTTAAGATGAATAGCGCTCTTTCTGTAACGAATGCTTTTGCATTTGGAAATGAAAGTTATGCATTTTGTAATAAGCTTACAGTAGATAGAGAGAACAATCCAATCGTTTTAGGCACTTTTTATGATAATTTCATGTTGCATGGCGTTGAGGTTACAACAACCTCTGGAAGGAGTACACTACTAGTGGCTAAATTTAATAATACACTTACTAGCAGCACTTTTCGTTCTTTCTACGGGGATGGTAGCACTTATTTATATCCAAATTGCATTACTACTGATAATAATTCGAATATTTACTTCGGTGGTGAGTTTGTTGGAAAGGTGTTTTTTACATTTTCTGCACTATATGCTGAAGATTATCATGCTTTCTTTGTAAAAATGAATAGCTCTTTAGAACCACAATGGGATAAAGGTGGCAGCGGATTAGATGGGAATACAAATCTTCGTGGGTTGGGAACAGATGCAGATGGCAATGTGTACACAGTTACCAATGTGGAAGGCACACCTATGTGGAATGGCGCTACTTACGATTTCCCTACAAAAGGTGGCTTACTACAAAAATTCCAAACTGATGGAACGTTAAGCTGGAGCAAAAGCATAAAAGGGGTTTATAACTATTCGTTTGGCATGGATGTCCACCAAGGTAGAATCGTTCTCTATCCAGGCAAAAATGAAGGAACACTTACCATAAACCGTGGAGGTCCTCCATATTCGGAAGTATTGGTTTTCGATTATTTTGGAAATACCATTTGGAGGAAAAATTTCCAACCCACAGGGGCTTCATTTAATAGTTTTTATATCTATAATGCGATTGTAGATAGCGAAAAACGAATTTGGTTATCAGGATTACTGAGAGGCAATATTGATTTGAACAACAATGGCAGTAATCTTTCTGATGGCACTGTAAACACAGGCGATAAAGAAAATGCCTTAATTTTAAGATACTAAGCAGCTATAAATAATAAAATAAGAAGTCTTATGGCTCTTTTTCGGCCTCCGGAATCCGGAGGCTTTTTTTATCCCGGAATCAGTATGAACGCTCAATTGTATAATTTACAAAAATAATTTCTTATCAGAAAAGTAATTATAAATAGTCCCTAAATGAAATTCAATTCCCTGTTCTCGTATCGACACGAAAACCTGGGTGGACTAGTTTATAAATCATTCTGTTATTAAACTTCTTGTAAAAAGAGCCGATACGCAAAGCGATAGCTTAATTATGTAATTGAGAAAGTTTTTGTCGGGGTGGCAGGATTCGAACCTGCGACCACCTGGTCCCAAACCAGGTACGCTAACCGGACTGCGCTACACCCCGAATATTTTATATGCTGTTGCACAGCATTAAAATGTTTAAGTTTGTGCGGTGAGACCGGGATTCGAACCCGGGGTACAGTTTCCCGTACGACAGTTTAGCAAACTGTTGGTTTCAGCCACTCACCCATCTCACCTAGAACTTCCTCCTTTGAAATTTATTCAATAGCAATTTTCAAAAGCGGCACAAAAATAGGACTTTCTGATTAATTTCCAAATCTTTTTGGCAATTATATGGAAAGCTGTATTCTTTTCTTTAATTCCTCAACAGACTCTCTAAATTCTTCATCTGTATCCATGAGGTTCCTCACTGCCTGACAGCTATGTATCACTGTACTATGATCTCTACCACCAAAATGTGAGCCAATTGCTTTCAATGACTGGTTGGTATATTCTTTTGCAAAATACATAGACAATTGTCTTGCCTGAACAACATGGCGTTTTCTGGTTTGCTCACGCAATTTATCTACTTGCACTTCAAAATAGTCACAAACTGTTTTTTGAATGGTTTCCATGGAGATTTCTTTAGAAACACTCTTAACGAAACTCATCACTGTTTTCTTAGCCAGCTCCAGATTGATTTCGTGTCTGTTCAAGGAAGACTGAGCTAGTAATGAAATTAACACCCCTTCTAATTCTCTAATATTGCTCTTAATATTATAAGCAACAAATTCTACCACTTCTTTTGGCATCTCAATACCATCTGCTTTCATCTTATTGTGTAGGATGGCAATTCTAGTATCAAAATCCGGGATTTGCAAATCTGCTGAAAGACCCCACTTGAACCTGGATAATAGCCTTTCTTCCATGCCTTCCAAATCCTTTGGTGCACGATCGGAAGTTAATATTAATTGCTTTCCTGTTTGATGAAGGTGATTGAAGATATGAAAGAAAATGTCTTGTGTTCTTGATTTTCCACCAAAGAACTGTATATCATCAATAATCAACACATCTATCATCTGATAGAAATGAATAAAGTCATTGACATTATTGTTCTTCAGGTATTCTACGAACTGATTGGTAAATTTCTCTGAAGAAACGTAAAGAACAGATTTATTGGGAGTATTTGTTTTTACGAAATTTCCGATAGCTTGTGCCAGATGCGTTTTTCCTAAGCCAACACCACCATATAATACAAGTGGATTGAAAGCTGTCGCTCCCGGTGCTTTTGCTACGGCCATTCCGGCAGAACGTGCCAAACGGTTACAATCACCTTCTACAAAGTTCTCGAATGTGTAATTTGGATTCAGCTGCGAATCGACATTTATCTTTTTTAAGCCTGGAATTACAAAAGGATTTTTTACCATGGGAGAGGAAAATATGCCGGGCATATTCATCTCATTCATATAATTGCTACTTTCCCGACTATTGGGATAGCTTACCGTTGCAGGATTAGTGGAGTTGGTGTTCTCCATAAGGATCCTGTACTCTAATTTTGCATCATCACCTAATTCCCTTTTAATCGTTTTTCTTAACAAGGTAACATAATGCTCTTCCAACCACTCATAAAAGAATTGTGAAGGTACTTGGATGGTTAATACGTTGTTCTCTAGACCTACGGGTTTAATTGGTTCAAACCATGTTTTGTAACTCTGTATATTGATATTGTCTTTAATTACTTTCAGACAATTTTCCCACACAAGTTCCCACTTGCTTTTCATAGGCACTTTAACTTTAATTGTTAGTAAATGTTTTAAAGGGATTGTAAAGATGTGGGAAAAAATCTTATTAAAAAAATCGATTGCCTATTGCATTTTTATCCACAATAACAGTATTGCCAAAAGCCGTGTTTTTTTTCAAATTTTTTTCAAAAAAAATGTCTAGTCGCCCAATGTTAACTCCGGCCCATCCAACCTGATTTATCAACACTTTTCGGTCTTCCAAATTCCTGTGTACAGTAGGTTTGTCGAGGAAAGTGTGGGTATGTCCTCCTATGAAAACATCAATGTTTTTAGTGGTTTCAGCAAGATAGATATCTGAAATTTTCTGATTATCATCATACTTATATCCCAGATGACTTAAGCAAATCACGAGGTGACATTTCTCCTCGTGTCGTAAAAAATCCGCTACTTTCTGAAGTTTTTCAACAGGATTATTGTACACAATTCCTTCATAATTCTGATCGGGTACCAAGCCGGATAGTTGTATGCCAACACCTGTTATGCCAATCTTAATTCTTCCCTTTTGTATGATTTTATAAGATGCAATTTTGCCGTTTAGCGCTGAGTTTGTAAAATCATAGTTGCAATTAACAAATGGGAAAAGGGCATGTGGCATTTGCTTAACCAAGTTCTCGACACCTAAGTCAAAATCATGATTTCCCAATGTCGAAGCATCAAAACCCATTTGGCTCATGAGCTTAAACTCTATTTCTCCCCCAAAGAAATTAAAATAGGGCGTTCCCTGAAAGATATCTCCGGCATCTAGCAATAATACATTTTTTTCTTCTTCACGTATCTTATTGATTATAGCCGCCCGAACAGCAGCCCCACCCATACCGGGAAATGTCTTATGGTCGTCAGGGAAAGGTTCTATTTGACTATGTACGTCATTGGTATGTAGAATGGTCAACTTTTCGACACGTTCATTGCCCAGAACATCTAAAGGCAACCCCGTCAAACCAATTGCCATACTGCCCAGCGCAGCTTTGCCGATAAAATCACGTCTATTGAGCATTTTGCACCCTCCCATCTTTAATGACTGAAATATTCCTCCCAGCAGCCGTTTCTTCCTTAACATATTCTATCAGGGCATCCCGGAAGAGTACGCCGGAGTTTTTTTGCGGTTTCCCTTTCAGGAATTCAAACTTATCACCACCATTGGCTAAATAATCTACCATCGCTACCTGATAATTCCTGCTAGGATCGAAAGGTTTTCCATCGATAAGAATTTCTATTGGTTTATTGTCTTTTATCTTAAAGCGGATACCTTCCACCGGCCATCCCCCTTCTGACGCAAGTTTTTCTATTACCGTCTGCGTAGTTGCACCATCTAACTCAACAATGACAACATAGTTGTCAAAAGGCATTAATTTGTAAATATCTTCTACTTTAATAACACCTTTATTCATGGATGGAATGCGGATGCCGCCATAATTGACAATGGAAAAATCAGGTTTAATTCCTAAGTATTTTTCGGCACGATTATACATCACATGTGCACAAAAATTGCCGAGTGTGGATTCGGGTTTTTCCTTGGTGAGATCCGTTGCCAATTCGCCGATGGCAATCTTCATTTTGCCGTCCAGAATTTCCTTATAAGGTTGATACATTAGCAAAATGGAAGAATCTGCACTTATCTTCTGAACTTTTACCAATGTTGGATTTTCTTCAGCAATGGAATAAGTCTTGCAAGCATTGTTCAATAAAAGCAACATACTGCCCCATAATAGTAGCAACACATTTTTATTAAAAATCCTATGTTTAGAAAAGGTGCTTAACATCTTCTTTCAAGAAATTGATGGCTAATTGGGAAGGGAATTCCTGATTCGTAGATACGAAGTAATCAAAAAGCGTCTTGGTGAGTTCAATGCTATTCGTTTCGCTGGGAACTTTCGCCGCAATAAGGTTGATGAGTTTCAGCATTTCTTCTTTAGCAGTATTAACCATCAGCCAGGATTCTTTACTGATATATATTTGCTGGGAAATATTGTACTCAAATTCTTCTCTGATGCTCCTGATGAGTGCAAGGTGTAACTCGCCGCTATTCATATCTGCCGTTCTCACCCGTTGAATCAGCGAAGTGGGGTGAATGCGTTCCATGAGCATTACCATACGTTCGTAAGCCTGTAGGCGCAGAGGCAGTGATATTTTTGAGTGCTCTCTGACCAACTCCTGGCGCAAAGAAAATTCTCTTTTCTTGTCCTCCTGATTAAAAAACTCGCCTAATAAAAAATACATACCCATCATCACGATTACAGAAGGGACAGTAAATTTTAGTATTTCTAAGAAAGTATCCATTGTTAAAGTATTGTTGTTACAAAAATACGTATTTGAAGTCAGGATATTATAAAAAGTAAGAAAAAAAGGTTGATAAGGGTTAAACCCAGAAAAAGCGTTCGAAATTTACTGCAAGAAAATTCTACTTCATATCTATTTCTGTACTCATTTTTCTGTCCTCAACGTAGTTATACTATGTCTGCGGGAGAAAAATTCCGTGCCTCATAGCTATTTTGTATAATTTCCTTTCGTCACAAAGTCCAACGCTTATTCTGGGTTAAATGTCAACCTCGAGGGTTGTTTTGTGTCTCACTTTGATTAACCTCGTAGGTTAAATTTTATCATTTGAACCAAAATTCTATTATTTTTGTTCTGTAATAAAATAGTATTTATGTCTGAAGTCATCAATATACCTGTTAGTGTCACCCTTTCAGCAGTGGAAGAAATCAGGAACTTAAGAACAAATATGCAAGTGCCTGAGCATGTGCATTTGCGCATTGGCGTGAAAGGCGGCGGTTGTGCGGGATTTTCGTATATCCTTGGTTTTGACGAAGCAAAAGAGAACGACCACCAATTTGAGGTAGAAGGCTTGAATATCATCGTCGATAAATCTCAAGAGATATATTTATATGGTACAGAGTTGGATTTTAAAAGTGGCTTAGAAAATCGAGGGTTTATTTTTAACAATCCAAATGCCGAAGAAACTTGTGGATGTGGCAGTTCATTCAAGGCGTAAAATATGCCAAGAAAAATGACAACTACTTCCGAATGATGGTAAATTGTCCAAACATCGGTCTGTGATCGGAAAGCCATTCGCCGTTTAGCAAAAATTTTTCGGTTGGCAACTCAAAATCTGTAAGCATGAGTTCATAATCCTCTGTGCTTCTGTAAAATATCTTATCAACCACCTCACAGTCCGAACCATTGCCACTGCCTTCCTCACATAGCAGGCTAATATCATTAAGTTCCGGAAGTATGCCATTTCTTTCATGTTGAACCCAAGCATCTTTAAAGCCTCTATCCAATATAATACGTATGGTATCATCGGTTCTGGTATATCTACTATTAAAGTCGCCCATAATTATGACGGGATTCTCGCCTGAATGGGTGTCTACATATTCCATGAGTTGCGCTAGGTTCTTTCTTCTTGCCCTCATCTCTATCAGCTCACTTCCGGCATTGGCATGCACGTTATAGAAATCGACTAAAAAATTGCCTTTAAAATTAATTCTGGAAAATGTAAACCCTTTAGGTGTCAGACAGTCTGCAGCGGTACAGTCGTTCCATTGAATCCTTTTGAGGTCGAGGATTTCGTAGTTGGAGAGTGTGTTTAGTCCGTCAGCAAAAGGCACAGATATAGCTTTTGTAGGCGTTTCATAAGGGTGATTGTCGTGCTTTACGAGGAGCTTGTGATAATTAAAATCCTCTTGAACATGTACAATATCATAATCATTGATGCGTTGTCCAATATAAGGTGTGTTTTTTAAAGGGTGTGAACTGGAGAGTCCTTCCGGAAGCCCTGCAATATTATAAGTGAGGACAGAAAAAGATAGGGAATCCACCTGCTGGCTATTTCTGGAGGTTTCTTCTTTCTTACAACTTAATAGTGATAGTATTACAATAATAGAAAATACGCTTATTTTCATAACAGGCACTTTTTTATAAAGATAGAAGAAAAACAAATCCGTTTCGCATTTTGCGAAATTAATTTAGCATACGGCGCTCCATTAAGAAAAATGGATGGCTATTATTTCCGCAGAATATAATGTTTCTTTGGGAGATAATCGCTTACTGTTAACTTCCATTGTTCCCCCAATGCAGAAAACCCTAATCCTTCATAGTGATCTTTTACCATACCGTTTTTTGCTGTTGGCAGGTATTCTCCAATTATGGTGTCTACACCTTGCTCTTTCGCCAAATCGACAATTGCATTTAAAACAAAGTTTTCTACATTGCGCTTCAGGACACGGCAACTCATGATCCATGTATTGATGAAGAATTGCGTATTTTGCTTCTCTAAAAAGATGACAGAAATAAGGCCATAGTCGCCATATTTATCTTTTAATGTGAAGGTGAGGCTAAACATATTTTGGTTTTCAACAACATTTCGCTGAACATCTTCCTCAGCATAACGTATCGTTCTCAGGTTAAACTGATTGGAGCGTTGTGTGAGTTGTGCTACACGTGGTAAAGAAAATTTTGTAACAGGCTCTACGATACATTCCATCTCTAGGTTTTCCAGAAACTCTTCTTCGTTTGTAAATTTTTGTTGTAAAATGGCTCTTCCGGCTTCTTCCTGGTATTGTTTGGTGCGTTGGTTGTCTTCTTCTGTGAAAGAGATCGTCTCAAAAAGATTCAGTGTCCTAAGGTATGGAAGGTATTCGGCGGGATCTTCCGGCAATTCCGGCACAGTAATTTCCGGAATATTCTGTCTTACAATATTTCGCTCAAATGGGTTGTCATCTAAAAATACCATCGAATCAAATCCAATATTGAGAATTGATTGAATGTACCGGATATTATCTGCCTTGTTTTCCCAGTTCGCCACAAAAACGGCAATATCATCTAATCGCAACACCATATCAGGGTGTTTTTCGAAAGGCTCTTTTGCGATATATTCTGTATTCTTACTACACACCGCCAGAATAATACCTCTTTCTTTAAGTTGTTTTACCCAAAGTTGCAACTCCGTAAAGGCCTTGCCAATGCCAAGGTCGCCAATTTGGATATTTTCAATGCCATCATCACCAATAATTCCGCCCCAAGTAGTATTGTCTAAATCAAGGATGATGCATTTTTTAAACCTGCCCAAAAATGGCAAAATGATATCAATAACCATTCGGGCTACATGTGGAATGAAGTCTATGGAAAAGATAGTATCTGCGGTAATATAAATCTTAGGGTCTGTTATCTGATATCTGCCAAACATTGCCTGGATGTGATTGACATCAGCAATAAATAGATTTTTGATCTTTTGTGCCAACAACATCAAATGATAATTGATGGTTCTCAGCTGGAACGGGAAAGAAAAAGATGTCTTATTAGCAAAATGCCCAAAAACACTGTCATCCGTTTCCGGGAAGTTGAAAAGGATAATGTTAGTTTTTATATTTTCATTTAAAACCCCTAAAAAATATTCTAACTCCGAAAGCCAATTTTGCGCAAATTCCGGCTTCTTCTCTAATGACTTCTTATAGAAAGACTTGTTTAACTTCTGATGAGAATGAAAGATAATGACAAATTCAGGCTGAAAATGATAAAGTTCAGAGTCTGTGTCAAGAATTTCTTGTTTTATCTGGTCATATTCGGCCTCATATAAATCTATGGAAAGATTTTCTTGCAAAGCCATTCCCTTCAGGGCTGTATTCAGGAATTGGGTAGCACTATCTCCCAACAAGGCTATTTTAATTTTCTTAGTGTCGGTTTGGATATTTTTGATGTTTCTTTTCAATTCTAAAAAAGAAGGTATAGTTCGCATTAGCTATGTAATATTTGTGGTAAAATTAATGTTTTTTTATGTTTTACCATGACAAGAATAACAGGATAATTTCCCCAATGAGCCTTTTTTAGAGGCATATTTAAAAAATAATATGTTTAAAACCGCTTTATTAAATCAGGATATTTTTTTGAACTGATTCTATTATTACCTTTGTAGCTTAAAGGGAAAACTATTAATGCTTTTTAACACCATTAATTATATATTATTTCTGCCCGTAGTATGTCTATTTTACTACATTATGCCTGCAAAGATGAGATGGTATGTTCTTCTGGCAGCGAGCATATTTTTCTATTCGTTCTTTGGCTGGGAAAATCTTTTATTATTGATTGGCGTTGGTGGCATAAGCTTTTTTACCGGTAAATGGATAGAGAACGCCAAAAAGAAGGAAATTCCTTTGGTGCTTTCTCTATTGCTTTTTTTGGGTTATCTGTTTTTATTTAAGTATTTCAACTTTTTCAATATTATGATAGCGCGGATATTGGGTTTTGTTGAAATGAAAAACCCTATTCCATTATTGCATTTACTTATGCCGGTAGGGATTTCCTACTATATTTTTCAAGCGATTGGTTATCATGTCGATATATATTATGGCAAAATAAAGCCTGAAACAAATCCCCTCAAGCTTCAACTGTTTTTCCTGTTTTTCCCAAAGATATTACAAGGTCCCGTTGAGCGTTCCAGAAACATAATACCACAGTTTGATGAGGCGCACACTTTTTCCTATGAGTCCTTTGTTGACGGCATAAGAAGAATCATTTGGGGTATATTTCAGAAAGTAGTTGTTGCAGACAGGATTGCCGTTTTGGTAAGCAATGTATATGTTATGCCATCAGATTTTAAAGGATTCTCCTTAACGCTTGCGGCAGTTTTATTTACCTTTCAGCTATACTTCGACTTCATGGGATATACGGATATTGCTATTGGAACGGCGAGATTATTTGGCATAACCATCATGGAAAACTTTAATAAGCCTTTTAGTGCAAAAAACATAACAGAATATTGGAGGCGTTGGCATATTTCTCTATCCACATGGCTCAATGAATATCTATTCAATCCGATGGTGATTTCTCTCCGTAACTGGGGAATGTGGGGAACCATTTTTGCAGTATTCTTCACTTTTGTGTTAGCAGGGTTATGGCATGGCGCCGG
Organism: Chitinophagales bacterium; assembly: GCA_019694955.1. GTDB lineage: Bacteria > Bacteroidota > Bacteroidia > Chitinophagales > JADIYW01 > JADIYW01. Next base: position 33,596 of record JAIBAX010000021.1, read on the forward strand.
AATGACCTTCTTATTCTATGGAGCGTTGCATGGACTGGCTTTGGCGTATGAGATCCTTACAAAAAAACAACGGAAAAAATGGTCTAAGAAAATCCCTTCCGCGATTTACAATAATGCTTCTACCTTATTGACATTTATGTATGCCAGTTTCTCTTTGATTCTTTTCAGGGCAAAAGATTTGGCGGAAGTTCGCTACATTTTCTCTACTATATTTAAGAGTTGGAGCAGCGATTTACACGCCATTTTTCAAGGTGGCATGGACAGTGACAGAGGAAATGTATTGTATTTATATGCAGGTCAGGATTCATTCTTTATAGTAGTCGGGTTAATCTTTATGATGATGGTGATTGAGCGCATCATAAAAGGCCCTTCTTATAAAATTTTGGCTTTCCCAAATATCTATGTAAGATGGGCAATATATTTTATTACGCTAGCAATAATTATTACCTTTGGAGTGTTTCATTCAGAAGCCGAATTTATTTATGTCAATTTTTAAATAATGAAAAGGCTGTTTATAAAGATTTTTATCGTTCTCAGCATCTTATATGTTGTAGGGTTTTTCTTTCAGCGGTATTGCGATAATTTTTATGCAACGCATCTCAATCAGTGTTTTAAACCTTATTGGGTGATGAGTAAAAAAAATCAGCATTATAACTATGGAATAATCGGCTCATCCAGGGCATTGAATATTGTCAATGTAAAAACTACTGAATTATATGGAAAGAAAGGCGGTATTAACCTCGCTGCCTCCGGCACCGGAATAGCAGAATGCTTCTTAATCTTCTCGGAATTTATTGAAAATGGCAATAAACTAGATACATTATTCATTCAAATGGACATATATACATTAAATGCTTCCATCTCTTTCAATAGCCCCTTTCATCCATTCTTATACTTCCCCTTCTTAAATGAAAAAGATGTCCAAGAAGTATATAAGGACAATGTGAGTAAAATGGACTTCTTCATGTGGAAATATATCCCTTATTTTAAGTACGCCGAGTTCAATAATTATTATCCTATCTACAAAATGAAGCTGGTAGACAAAATGTGTCCTGTCAGTCCATATGAAGAATATGAAGGTTCAGAGATATTAACAGACGAAGATTATGTAGGATTTAAACCCATGCAGAAGAAGTATCATACCGTAAACCCTATGGATAAAAAATATATAGAAAAGTTAGTACAACTCGCCCAAAAACAAGGCACTGAGGTTATTTTCTTTACCTCACCGGAATTTGCAGAAATAAAACAATTTCAACAAAACCGCGAACAGATGTATGTTGAGATACGAAAAATTGCAGAAAAATATCATGTTGATTATTATGACTTTACCAATTATAAAGATTTTACCGACAAGTCTTTATTTGGTGATTACCTGCATTTAAATCCCAGAGGTGTTGAGAAATTCTCTGAATTCTTTGCGGATACCTTACTACAATCTAATTAGAGACATATAGATGGCTTCCAATAAAGTTCATTTCAAAGGATTTAATGCTATGCGTGCCGTCGCAGCTTTGGCGGTGGTGGTAGTACATACATTTGAATTCAGACATTTAATTGGATTCCCTAAAGAGGAGATGTTTTTGTTTACAAACTTAGAGCACCTTTCGTTTCTTGCAGTGGTATTTTTCTTTGCACTGAGCGGATTCTTAATCACTTACCTCCTTTTGGTAGAAAAAGAAAAATACAACACCGTAGCTGTAAAGCAGTTCTACCTTCGTAGGGTATTGCGCATTTGGCCGCTGTATTACTTCCTGCTTGTTTTCACCTTTGTCATCATTCCATTCATTCCGGGCATGGTTCCGGAACAAAAAAACCTCCCATTACAACTGCTATTATATGGTACTTTTTTCGCCAATTTGGCTTATATCCTAGGTTTATTCACCAGCACTATCGCCGTAACTTGGTCGGTGGCTGTTGAAGAACAGTTTTACCTCATCTGGCCTCTGTTGTCAAAATTTACTACCAATTTCTATAGAATGGCGGTATCGGTGATTTTCTTTTATATCGGTATAAAATTTTCCTTGTTTGCCACTGAAAGGTTTATTTTTCCAAAGAGTTATTTTTGGGAAATCCTCTTTCAATTTGTAGAAATTACCAAGATAGATTGTATGGCAATAGGCGCATTAGGTGCCATATATCTCTATAAAAATGGTACAGAAAGGTTAAAACGCATCAATAAAGTATTTGTAATATCTTTTCTGATATTTGCTCTCCTGATATGTATTCTTGATATAAGAACATTGCTAAATAAGGTTTATTTGGGACAGTTGTATAACGAAATTTATGCAGTAATCTTTACCATAGTTTTATTATTAATCAGTTCGAGAGAACGGCTTGCGAACTTATTGGAGAACAAGGTTACCATATTTCTGGGGAATATATCATACGGTATATACATGTTACACATGATTGTCGTCGTTTTATTAGCTCATTTAGTCAAAGAATATATTCATCTACAAGCGAGTTTCATGAATTTTGTCCTTTTTGAAATGGCTGTATGCATCGTTACCATTTTTGTATCTTGGCTGTCATATGAGTATTTTGAAAAGAAATTCTTAGCCCTTAAAAAGCGATTCACCAAAATTCAAAGCGGTTATTAATGGAACGTCCTTCTGTATTGTTTGTTAGTATTGCTTTTCCACCTAAGTTTGATTCGGAAGGATTGCAAGTAGCTAAGTATTTCCGTTATTTTTCGCCTGCCTGTGCCGACTGCATGGATATTGACGTTGTTACCTCTGCAATACCCACCTTATTTATGCCTTACGATGCTTCTCTGGAAATAGAGAAGAATAGCTTTCGCCAAAAGATAGACATTCCTATTTTTGAAAACAAGTATGTAAACTTTCTACTTAGGAAGATATTGCCACATAAATTGGATGCACCAGATTCCAAACTAACCTTCCACTGGCAATGGAAGAAGGTGGTGCGGCAGCTAAAGCACAAACCTGCCGTTATTTATTCCCGGTCTTTCCCGGCAAGCTCGGCAGTGATGGCTATGAAATTAAAAAAGTACTACCAAGTACCCTGGATTCTACACTTGAGTGACCCTTGGGTGGACTCTCCGGTAAATGTGATGAAAGGAAAAGTAAGGGTGGTAAATGAGCATTTTGAACAGGAATGTTTTGCGCTAGCCGATAAGATAAGCCTTACTTCTCATGAAACCATCGATTTTTATAAAAATAAATATCCGACTTATCAGCATAAATTTTGCTATTACCCAAATGTATACGACCCGGAAGATATCCCTGCCCAAAATAACCATCCTAAAAACGGAAAATTAAAATTTGTATATACAGGCGGCATGGCAGGCACCCGCTCCCCGGAACCTTTTCTAAAAGCCTTCTCAACACTACCAAAAGTTATTCAAGATAATATAGAAGTGGTCTTCTCCGGATGGGCAGACAGAGCAAATGCCACATATTTTCAGCAATATACGGCTTCATGCGTTCGATATATTGGGCATTTAGCCACCTACAAGGAAGCGATTGCCTTACAAAATAGTGCCGATGTTTTGCTATTAATAGATTTCCCTATTGCAGAACCCAATAAACGCATGTATTTCCTGTCGAAAGTATTAGACTATATGATTACCGGAAAATATGTTCTGGCAACCACCGGAAAAGGCAGCACATGCGAGAGAATTATCCAAGACAAAATGGGCGCTTGTTATGAAGAAATAGATATCGAAGGCCTCAAAAATAAGATTATTTGGCTAGTGGAACAATTTAAACAGGGTAACGACCCCATCTTTTTCAGAAACAATGTAAATCCTGAGTTTGATGCAAAAGAAAATGCCGTTCGATTGAGAGATGAATTATTAGCATTAACATCCTGCACATGAAACAGAAAAAAATTGCCGTATTTCTCTATAACAGCTTCAAAGACCCCGTCATACAGTCCAACCTGTTTTTATACCTCAAACATACCGGGCAACATTCCGATAAGTATCATTTCCATATTATCAGCTTCGAGCAGACAGCCTTCAGCATTGAAGCCAATGAAAAGTCTGCTATATTATCTGAAATGGAAACAATGCATATGAATTGGACACCCTTATCTTTTACACCTGGTGGTATCGTTAATAAAGTAAAAGACTTCATTAAATTGGTGGGCGTACTTGTCAGACTTCGTTTGCAAGGATATAAATATTTGATTACCCTTAATTCTGTTGCTGGCGCAATCGGTTATTTATTTGCGCTTTGCTTGGGAATGCGTTTATACATGTATCAATACGAACCACATAGCGAATATGGTTTAGATGCCAAGCTTTGGGATGAGAAAAGCATAAGATTTAAGATATTACACAAGCTAGAATATTTGTCGGCAAAATTTGCTACCGTTATCAGCAGTGGTACTGTTTATATGATGGACAGACTAAAAGATTGGAACGTACAAGCACAAGTGTTTAAAATTCCAAGTGTTGTAAATGAGGAGCGATTTATGTTTACAACGGTAGGCAGACAGCAAATAAGAGAAAAGTTCAACATTCCCCAAAATGCTCCCTTGGTACTTTATCCGGGAAAGTTTGGCGACTTGTATTATTCCATACAGGAAGTAACAACCGTCTTTTCTGTTATCCATCAGCATATTCCGGAAGCCAGGTTCATGGTGCTTACGATGAATGATTTAACAGAGGTAAAAACCGTCATGGTTGACGCAGGACTTACAGAAGAATTACTCACCATTACCCGTGCTGCCTATGAGGAGATGCCATCCTTTCTTTCTGCTGCCGACTTGGGCGTAGTAGCCGTTCCGCCCGATCCTTCCAAAAAGTTTTGTTCCAATATTAAAGTAGGAGAATTTTTATGTACCGGATTGCCTTATCTGATATGTGAAGGCGTTTCTGAAGACGATATTGTGGCACGTAAGTTTAATGTTGGTATTCCCGTAAAGGATTTTTCTATAACTTCCATCAACGACGCTATTCCACAGATGAATGCACTCTTTTCAGAAGAGAAGTCGACCGTTGTAAATAGGTGTCGCCCCGCAGGAAGCGACTATCGTGGTTTTAATAAGCTGATTATCGAATTTGGGAAAGCATTGGATGCGCTGACGAAATAATACTCTCTTATCACCCACCAGCACTCAATATCCGCGAACTATCCAATTTTACGGCGATGGCAATCATAACCGAAAAGGATAATAAAGAAGATCCTCCATAACTAATAAAGGGCAACGGTATGCCGATAACGGGTAAAAGACCTATCGTCATACCGATATTGATCATAAGGTGCATGAAAATGATGGCTACAACAGAATACATATATACCCTATTGAAAGTATTGTTCTGTCGCTCCGCCAAAGTGATGAGCTTCTGCAAGAGCAATACAAATAAAACGATGAGTATGAAGGATCCAACAAAGCCAAATTCTTCTCCAATCACACAAAAGATAAAGTCTGTGCTGAGTGCCGGAACGAAATCATAACGTGTTTGCGTCCCTTTGAGATACCCTTTGCCGATAATGCCTCCTGAACCGATGGCAATCTTCGATTGATTTAAATTGTATGCAGCACCCGAATTGTCGTTTACCTTTCCTAAGATAACGTTGATACGACTTTGCTGATGCGGCTCCAAGACATTATTGAAGATATAATTAACCGATGTAGCATATATCATCGTACCAATCATCGCTATAAAAAGTATCTTCACCCATGTTTTTTGTACCCATTTGTATAGGATGGCTAAGGTAAAAAATCCAGCAATGATTCCTAATAGAACAAACTTGTTGAGCAGTAGCGCCAATAAGGAAATCATGATAGCATAAATGCCTAAGAAGATGAAACCATCCGGAAATCCTTCCCGGTTGAGCACGAAAACAAAGCCGACATATACCACAAATGAACCAGCATCTCCCTGTGCTAATACCATCAAGGCAGGGATGCCGATAATCGCAAAACATATAAACTTATCTCTTGGGTTGGCAAATTTTATCCCCGGCATGCTGAGGAATTTTGCCAAAGCAAGGGCAGTACCCATTTTTGCAAACTCCGAAGGCTGCAACTTAAAAAGACCCAAATCTATCCAGGCAGCATCGCCTTGCACAGACCTACCGATTGCTAGCACTACTGCCAAAAGTGCCAATGTTACTAAGTAGAAAGGATACGGAATAATCGTTAGTATTCTTTTACTGGAAACTAGAATGGCAATGAAGATAAAACTGCTGACACCAATAAAAAGTAGCTGCTTGCCATAGTTCTTTGATAAGTCGAATATCTTAAAGCCTTCACCATCATATTGGGAAGCAAATATCGACAACCACCCTATCGTTACCAAAAGGAAATAATACAAAATAATCTCCATATCCACCGGACCATATAACTGACTTTTCGAGCGCATCTAATCTTGTTTTGGTTTAATGGCAACTAATTTAGGAAGCGTATCTTTCTTTGGTGGGAGGCTATCATTCTTAGGTTTTGGCTCTTCCTTATATATGAGTTTTGCGTCCAACATTCTTTTTTCAAGCGGTTTCCTTTTCTTGGCGATGGTGTCGTTCATGTATTTTTCTATCATGAGGGAAGCAATAGGCGCAGCATAGGTAGCACCAAAGCCTGCATTCTCCACTATTACCGCAATGGCAATTTTGGGGTTTTCTTTTGGAGCAAATGCTACAAACATGGAGTGGTCTTTACCATGCGGATTTTGTGCCGTACCCGTCTTTCCACACATCCTCAATTCCTCCATATTCACTCTTGCTGCGGTTCCTTTTTTAACAACTAATTCCATCCCATCAATAACAGGTTCAAACCACTTTTTATCAACGTCAACTACTGTTTTTTCATATTTGAGCTTATATAAAGTATCATTGGTAACGAACCCTCTTACCAGATGTGGAACATAATAATACCCTCTGTTTGCAATCATTGCCACCTCATTGGCCATTTGCAATGGTGTTGCGGTTACCTCACCCTGTCCAATAGCGATGGATATGACGGTTGTTGCTTTCCAGTTTTTCTTTCCATATCTCTTATTGTAAAAATCTGCTGATGGAAGAATTCCTTTGTTTTCGGATTTCATGTCTATCCCAAGTTTATGACCGAATCCGAAGGAGTACATATAATCATACCATGCTCTGTATGCGTTCTCCACACTACCATAAATGCTGTCGTTGCTAATCATGTCTTTAAAGATTTGGCAATAATAAGCATTGCAACTGTAGGATATAGCCTGCATACCGTCCGTAAGATATGGATGTCTGTGACAATTGATAGTATGTCCGCCCAATCTAAATCCACCTCCACAAGAGTACCCTTTCTCCGGTGGACGTGTACCTGTTTCAAAAGCAATCAAGGACCCCGCCAATTTAAAGGTAGAACCCGGAGGATAAGTAGCCATTACCGGTCTGTTGAAGAGCGGTTTGTATTTATCCGCATTTAAAACCTTATAATTATGTCTGAAATATCTTCCCGAAAGTACGTTAGGGTCGAAAGTGGGTGCACTGATATAGGCTAGTATCTCACCTGTTTTAGGGTCGATGGCTACCACGGAGCCACATTTGTTTTGCATCAAGTCTTCACCATATTTCTGCAATGCTGCATCAATACCTATGGACATGTCTTTTCCGGCAACAGGCAATACATCTTCTTTTCCTTCTTTATATGAACCTTTAGGACGATTCAAGTTGTCGACAAGTTGAAAGGAAACTCCTTTAACCCCTCTGAGTTCCTCTTCATAATAGGCTTCCAATCCCGTTTTTCCGGCATAGTCGCCCAATTCATAATAACCCTTCGAGTCATCAATTTTCTGCTGATCTACTTCTGCCAAGTATCCATATAACATACCCCCGGAATGAAAGGGGAAGCGCCGCATCTCGGCACGTTTATAAGAAAACCCTGAAAACTGATACAAGTGTTCCTGAAATCTTGCAAAGTCAACAGGCGTGAGTTGTTTTAGAAATATGGTAGGTTTAAGCGGTGTACTCTTTTTTATTTCCTTCATCTTTTTCTGATACTCCTCTAAAGTGATATTCAAGAGTGTACACAATTTAAGGGAGTCTATATCTGGCTTTATTCGGTTGGTTTGGACATAAATATCGTAAAATGCTTCATTATATACGAGCACTTTATTATTTCTGTCTAAGATAAGTCCTCTGGAAGGATAAATGGTTTGCTTTTTTATCACATTACTGGTAGCTTGATCTTTATAGGAAGGACTTGTCACCTGAAGTATGAAAAGACGAATGAGGTAAACTACTGCAATAATATATATGGCAGGTCTTAACAAACTACTATTTCCTTCTTTAAACAGCGACATTATCTCATTTTTTTCCTTTGTGGCAATGCCGCCAAGCTGATGATCCAAAAAAGACTAAAAGAAACTATCCCACTCAGAAAGGTTCTGACGAGTGTTTTCCCAAAATGGTGGAATGAAAATGACTCCAATAAGAAATAAGAGAAATGATGTATAAAGAGTAGTATCCCAGCATATATCATAAACCAGCCAAATCCCTGATCTTTAAACGTAGGGAGCTCATCTTTCTCATAACCGGATTGTGGCATTAATTGCATCAAGAGTGGCTTTCTTAAAAAACCCATTAATGTGAGGCTAGCAGCATGGATCCCGCCTGTATTCGTGAAGAAATCTACTGTTAAACCAGCAAGAAATCCAGCCATAATGACGATTGAGGAAGGAACACCGATGGGTAATAGTATAATCAAAAATGGATATACCAATGGCGCTGCCCATCCAAATAAATTAACATGATTCAATACAAAAATTTGTGCCAAAAGCACTAAAATAAATCGGATGGTATTGGGAACAATATATCTACCTGTCATTTTCCACCTCCAAATCTATGTTGTTTTCCAATGAATCCACTTCGTATTTGTTATTCCTTTGTTGGACATATACATATTCTATCTTGTTTAAATCGGTAGTCGGTTTTATTTCTACATATTGAAATCCGCTTCCTGCTGTATTCTTTACTTTTTTAACGATGCCTACAGGGAAATCTGGTGGGAATATCGTGGAATATCCTGATGTAATGATGGTATCGCCTTTCTTCATAAATGCGGTTTTGCTGATATCCTCAACAATTAACGTAGTAGGATCATAGCCTGGCCACTTAAGGTTACCGAATGCATTGGATTTTTTATGTTTTACACTGATGGAAGAATTTGTATTCAACACCGACATCACCAAAGCATAATTATCGGATACCTGAACGATGATTCCCACGATTCCTTTGGGATCCATAACACCCATATCTGTTACCAATCCATCTTTCTTACCTTTATTGAGGGTGATATAGTTATGGGTTTTGTAAACTGTATTATTGATTACTTTGGCAGTAATATAGTTATAGCTGTAAAGCGAATCTCCTTTGGGGAGACTGGAATCCCCTTTGGGATAGAATGTTTGATACTTGATTTGTTGTCGCAATCGGGCATTTTCTTCTAAGAGTGCGATATTGGCTCTCTTTAACCCAAAATATTGATGAAAGCCCTCCGTAAAATTATATACATTGCCAATAAACTTATCGCTAGAGTTGGTAATTGCAACATGCTGATAGGAGTTGACCTTAGAAATAAGTGAAAAGGCGATTATCTCAAGGATAATGAACAACAACAAAGCATGAACCTTGGATAAGATGAATAAAATATTGCGCATAGGTCTAACTCATCAGGAAGGAGTATTTGTCTCTGTTTTTTAGCGCCAATCCAGTGCCTCTTACAACTGCTCTCAGTGGATCTTCTGCTACCTGAACGGGAAGTTTGGTTTTTGCTGCCAATCGCATATCCAACCCTCTCAACAAGGCACCTCCACCTGTCAGGTACAATCCCTTCCTGTAAATATCTGATGCTAATTCAGGTGGTGTGGTCTCCAATGCTTTAAGCACAGCTTCTTCAATCTTGGAGATGGATTTATCCAAAGCACCGGCAATTTCCTGATAAGTAACGGTAATCTGTTTAGGAATACCTGTTAATAAGTCTCTTCCATGAACGGCATATTCATCGGGTGGGTTAGGAAGGTCTTGTATCGCTGCACCCACATTTATCTTGATTGCCTCGGCTGTTCTTTCACCAATCAACATATTATGTTGTCTTTTGATGTATTCAACAATATCCTGCGTAAACTCATCTCCGGCTACCCGTATGGATTGATCTGTAACAATACCGGAAAGGGCAATTACGGCAATCTCTGTCGTACCACCTCCAATATCAATAATCATATTCCCTTCCGGTTGTTCAACATCTAATCCGATACCGAGGGCTGCTGCCATTGGTTCATGAATAAGATATCTTTCTCTGGCATTGGCATGCTCAGCAGAGTCAAAAACAGCTCTCTTCTCTACCTCTGTAATCCCGGAAGGAATGCAGATAACCATGGTCAATTGCGGCTTAAACCAGCTGTTTTTTTCATTCATCATGGCAATGAAACCACGTATCATTGCCTCGGCAGCCTGGAAGTTTGCAATTACACCATCTTTCAACGGTCTAATCGTTTCAATATCGGCATGTGTTTTTTCATGCATCATCATTGCCTTTTTTCCTACTGCAATGACGCTTTTATTTCTTTTATCTATTGCTACTATCGAAGGTTCATCCACTACTACCTGATCTTTAAAAATGATAAGTGTATTGGCTGTACCTAAGTCGATGGCGATTTCTTTATTGAAAAAGCTAAAAAGTCCCATATATATTTTTTGTTAATTTGTAAAGTTAATGTTTAAAATGTCTAGTTCCTGTTAAAACCATTGAAATATTGTTTTTTTCACAGAAATTAATAGATTCCTGATCTTTAATGGAACCGCCCGGCTGAACAACAGATTTTATACCTGCATTATAAGCGATTTCAACACAATCAGGGAAGGGAAAAAAGGCATCGCTCGCCATAACAGAACCTTCTAGATCGAAACCAAAAGAATTGGCTTTTTCAATAGCTTGGCGTGTAGCATCCACTCTTGAGGTCTGTCCACAGCCCATTCCTAATAACTGTTTGTTCTTTGCAAAAACAATGGTATTAGATTTTAAATGTTTAGCAATCTTATTGGCAAACACTAGGTCTGCGGTTTCTCTATCGGAGGGTTTTCTGGATGTAACCAATGTGAAATTGGTCTCCGTTTCAGTTGTATAATCTGTGTCCTGAACGATTACACCATTCAGCAAGGTTTTAAATTGGGTTTTGCTAAAATTGAACAATTTTTGCTTTAAGAGTATCCTATTTTTTTTCGTGCTAAGCAATGCTACCGCTTCCTTGGTAAAATCCGGCGCAACCAAAACCTCGAAGAATAAACTATTCATCGCTTCGGCGGTTTTTTCATCAACCATTGAATTGGTTACAAGCACGCCACCAAATGCAGATACAGGGTCGCCGGCAAGGGCGTCATTCCAGGCATCCAATAAATTATCTCTAGAAGCTACCCCACACGGATTGGTGTGCTTCAAAACAACAAAAGTAGGTTCGTTAAATTCTGCTATGAGATGAACGCCTGCATCAATGTCTACTAAGTTATTATAGGAAAGTTCTTTACCGTTCAGTTTATCAAAAACGTCCTCTAATGCACCATAGAATACGCCATTTTGGTGCGGATTTTCGCCATATCTTAAAACCTGCCCTTTATGCTCACTGATCTTTAAATACGGAAATAAGAAATCTTTATTAAAATAATTAAAAATTGCGGCGTCGTAATGACTGCTTACTGCAAACGCTTCAACAGCAAGTTTTTTCCTCTGTTCTAAGGATGTCTGACCTTGTTGGCTATCTAAAAGCTCGTTAAACGCAACGTATTGGTGCTTAGAAGAAATGATGACTACGTCATTAAAGTTTTTTGCCGCAGCACGAATCAAAGAAATTCCACCAATGTCAATTTTTTCTATAATTTCACTTTCATCATCCGTTTTAGCAATAGTTTCTTCAAAAGGATATAAATCAACAATGACCAAATCAATTTCCGGGATTTCATAACCCGACATTTGTTCAATATCTGTTGGGTGGTCTCTTCTGCCGAGAATCCCACCAAAAATCTTAGGGTGCAGCGTTTTTACACGACCACCTAAAATTGAAGGATATTCCGTTAAATCTTCTACAGGAATTACATCGATACCTAAAGATTCAATATAGCTTTGCGTACCGCCTGTGGAATATATGATAACACCATGATTATCAAGTGTTTTAACCAAAACATCCAGTCCATCTTTATAGAAAACTGAAATTAACGCAGAATGAATCTTTCTCAACTAAAACGATTATTTAAAAAATAATGCGAAAATACTGCTTTTACAGCAAGTTATGGAAATTTATTTGTGTTTTTATATGTTAAAATTAGGTTTATTTTTTATACCCTTTAAGTGAACTTGTGAAAACAATACGCTTCTATTATAGGTGCGAAGTTTTTATGTTCTAAAATGAGCACTTTTGCGGCAATTTCCGCTGCCGTATCTTCCGGGTGAACCATACATTTTTCTTGAAATAAGATCGCCCCTTCATCATAATGTTCGTTCACCAGGTGAATGGTCATACCACTTTCTGCGTCTCCGGCGGCTTTAACTGCTTCATGTACAAAATGCCCATACATTCCTTTGCCCCCATATTTTGGTAGCAATGCCGGGTGTATATTTATTATCCTATCGGGAAAAGAGACAATTAGATTCTCCGGAATTTTCAGTAAAAACCCGGCGAGAATGATGAGGTCAATAGCATGGTATTGCACGAAATCCAATACCTTATTGGTATGGTTCAATTCTTTAGAAGTAAAGATTAACAAAGCTTTATGATGCGCTTCGGCCAACTTTACAACCCCTGAATCAGGCCGATTAGTGAGATAAGCTACTACTTCAATGGACTCATGTTGTTGAAAATAGCGTTGTATTGCCATAGCATTTGACCCGCCACCAGAAGCAAAAACCGCTAACTTTATCTTTTTATTCATGCAAATAAGGTAAAATACTGCAAAAAAAACCAAATTGTTGCTTAATTTTGCACCTTAATTAATTTTTTACATGAAGAAAGCTTTAATAACTGGTATTACGGGACAAGATGGTGCGTATTTGGCTGATTTGTTATTGTCAAAAGGCTATGAGGTTCACGGAATAAAAAGAAGGAGTTCCTTGTTTAATACTGACCGGATTGATCATATTTATCAAGACCCCCATATCGACAATGTAAGGTTTAAGTTGCATTTCGGAGATCTCTCCGATTCTACTAACCTCATTCGTATCATTCAAGAAGTCCAACCGGATGAAATATACAATTTAGGCGCCATGTCTCATGTGAAAGTTAGTTTTGACACACCGGAATACACTGCAAATGTGGATGCCGTTGGTTCATTAAGGCTATTAGAAGCGATACGTTTATTAGGTTTGGTGAATAAAACTAAATTGTATCAAGCTTCTACTTCTGAGTTGTATGGTAAAGTACAAGAAATTCCGCAATCAGAAAAAACACCTTTTTATCCAAGATCGCCGTATGCGGTAGCGAAAATGTACGGCTACTGGATAACAGTCAACTACCGTGAAGCATATGGCATTTATGCTTGCAATGGCATTCTATTCAACCATGAAAGTCCTCTAAGGGGAGAGACATTCGTAACCAGAAAAATTACCAGAGGCGTTTCTAAAATAGCTTTGGGGCTACAAGAAAAATTGTATTTGGGCAATTTAAATGCAAAACGCGACTGGGGACATGCAAAAGACTATGTAGAAGCCATGTACTTAATCCTACAACAACCTGAACCGGAAGATTATGTTATTGCTACCGGCGTTACTACCGAAGTACGCGATTTTGTTAGAATGTCCTTTCAGGAAGTAGGCATAGAAATTGAGTTCAAAGGCTCAGGAGTAGATGAAAAAGGATATATTAAAGCATGTAATAACCCTAAGTATCAGGTTGAAATAGGGAAAGAAGTGGTTGCTATCGACCCGAGATATTTCCGCCCAACGGAAGTGGATTTGTTGATAGGTGACCCGACAAAATCAAAAACAAAATTGGGGTGGGAACCAAAATACGACTTGAAAGCATTGGTGCAAGACATGATGGCAGCAGATATTCAACTCTTTGAAAGAGATAAGTACCTCAAAGAAGGTGGCCACCAAGTCTTCCAATATCACGAATAATCAACATTCAAATTTTTGCTCATGCAAAAAAACGCTAAAATATATATTGCCGGACACAAAGGAATGGTCGGCTCCGCTATTCTTCGAAATTTAGAACGAGAAGGATTTACAAACATCATTACACGCAACTCTAAAGAACTCAACCTGATCAACCAACAGGATGTACATGACTTCTTCAGAGAAGAAAAACCAGATTATGTATTTCTCGCTGCTGCCAAGGTTGGAGGTATCCATGCTAACAATACTTTCAGGGCCGAATTTTTATATAATAACCTCATGATGGAGTGCAATGTGATACATGCCGCTTACCTGAGTGGCGTGAAGAAGCTCCTCTTTTTGGGCAGCACTTGTATTTATCCAAAGTTGGCACCCCAACCATTAAAAGAAGAATATCTGCTTACCGGAACATTAGAGCAAACCAATGAACCTTATGCTATTGCAAAAATTGCCGGTATTAAACTCTGTGAATCTTATCGCCGACAATATAATTGCGACTATATCTCTGTCATGCCTACCAATTTATACGGACCTAATGACAACTATGATTTGAACAACTCTCATGTGTTGCCGGCATTGATACGCAAATTCCATGAAGCTAAAATCCAAAACCTACCTTCTGTAACCATTTGGGGTTCAGGAACACCGCTGAGGGAATTCTTACATGTCGATGATTTAGCAGCAGCCTGTATTTTCCTTATGGAAACTTATTCAGATGAAGGCCTTGTAAACATTGGTGTTGGAGATGACATCACCATCAAAGACCTCGCACTACTGATAAAAGATATTGTGGGATATACCGGAGACCTGACTTTTGATGCGACAAAACCGGATGGCACACCCAGAAAACTGGTGGATGTCAGTAGATTGCATAGCCTAGGTTTTATAGCAAAGATTGGATTAAGGGAAGGTATCACATCCGTTTACAAGGACTTTTCTAGAGATTATGATAAGATAGCCGCAGGAATCCGTTAATTATGGCATTCAAATATAGTCCGCATACATTAAAAAAAATAGAAACCATCTTCCAACAATTAAATTATATCGTTCGCTATGAAAAAGGGCGGTTTAATTCAGGTTTTTGTGTCTTAGAAGACAAAAGAGTGGTCGTCGTCAATAAATTCTTCGATGTTGAAGCCAGAATAAATACATTGATTGAGATTCTTAATCAGATAGAAATAGATGTTTCAGGACTAGATGATAAAAACCTGAAATTTTACAAAGAACTCACTAAGTCAGATGATACTCAGATGGCATTAGAACTACCATCAGAATAATTTTACCATGACTAAAATAACTATTCTTGGCAGTGGCACATCTACAGGCGTTCCTGTAATAACGTGCAAATGTAATGCCTGTGTCTCAACTGACAGCAGAGATAAGCGAACAAGGGTTTCCGTGTTAATAGAAACGAATAATCAAACCATTGTTATCGATACCGGGCCGGATTTCAGGCAGCAGATGTTGCGGGAAGATGTTCAGGATTTAGATGCAGTTTTAATAACACATGCCCATAAAGACCATATTGCAGGGTTGGACGATATCCGCCCATTCAATTACTTAAAAAACAAACACATTGATGTCTATTGTGAGCCTTCTGTAGAAGCAGCGCTCAGGAGGGAATTTCCATATATCTTTGAAGAAAAAGACCCTTACCCCGGTGTTCCGAAACTTTCTATACAAACTATCGGTGAGGAAAAATTCTTTATTGGTGATGCCTGCTTTATCCCAATAAGGGCTATACACCATAAGATGCCCGTTCTAGGATTTAGAATGGGCGATTTCACTTATATTACAGATGCCAATTTTATCGATGACGCCAATTTAGCTAAAATCAAGGGATCGGAAACTTTAGTCATCAACGGTATACGTTGGGAAGCCCACTACTCGCACTATAATGTAGCGCAGGCGATAGAGGTAATTGAAAAGGTGGGGGTGAAACGTGCATTTCTGACACATATCTCGCATAATCTCGGTCCACATGCTGAAGCAGAACAGAAACTGCCTTCCCACATTAGCATTGCCTATGATGGAATGGTATTAGAAGTTTAATCTATACACATCTCTTTTAATTCCTTCATGGAGCCTTTGAAAACATTATAATCCGTTTTGGCTTCGATACCGTTCACATTTCCCCTGTCATTGTGTTGCCAAAACACCCATCTATTTGAATGAATGCGGGGTTTTCGTGTGTAGTAGTGTGCTACCCAGATGGGGTATTTTTCAAAACCTTCTTCAAAATATTTATGATAATAATCTGCGTTGCAATATAAAATAGGCGTTGTATGATATTCCTCCTGCCAAAGGGCTAAAATCTTGCGCACACGTTCACGGAGTGCACTTTTTGATAAACCACCGTGTTCCTCAACATCCAAAACTGGCGGAAGATCTCCAGAAGCAAGCTTGGCATAATTGATAAAGTTTTTAGCTTGTTTTGTAACATCAACATTTGGCTCAAAATAATGGTACGCTCCCTTTATAATACCTGCATTCTTCGCACGCTTGCTATTTATTTTATATGTCCAATCCTTGTAATACCTCCCTTGGGTTGCCTTTATAAAAGCAAAAGAAATTTGTACATGTCCCGTTTTCATTTCAGCCACTTCTTTCCAATTGATATTGCCATTGTGGTGGGAAACATCAATACCATGTACAGTATAGTCCTTAGGAACAGCAATTCCAAGAGACGGATAATAAATAGAAGCAGGGAATGCTAACCAGTATGCAATATATAATGCTGGTACAGCCAGTATTATGGCTGTCCATTTTAGAAATTGTGGTAGTATTCTTCGCATAAAACTAGCCACAAATTAAGGTTATTTCTCGAATAATAGCGGCATTTAATATTACATCCAAGCTGGAACTTCCTGAGGAAATCTGATACGCAACCCATTGATGTCCTCACTAATTTTTATCTGACAAGTCAACCTACACAGCCCATTATAGCAGGGCAATGTTTCTAACATAGCCATTTCTTCATCTTGCGGTTCAAGGATGCAGGTATCTTTTGCGTTGAGCACTTCCACTCTACAAGTAGCACAAAGTGCCATTCCACCGCAAGTAGCTTCGATGGGATACCCTTCTCCTTTTAACACTTCCATCAGCGACATGCTTACGCCTAGAGGAATTTCCATTTCAGTTTCTATTCCGGGTTCTTTCTCAATGTATATTTTAATACTTTCCAACATATTAGAAACTTTCAATTCCGTTAACAGTAGTATATTTCATGGTATATTTCTTGTTGGGGAAGATAATTTTGTAAGCGGCGTGTGCCATCAGTGCCGCCTCATGGAATCCACAAAGAATTAATTTGAGTTTATTCTCATAGGTGTTGATATCGCCAATGGCAAAAATTCCCGGAACGTTGGTAGAATAATCTTTTGTATCTACCTCTATGGCAATTTTATCGACATTTAATCCCCAGTTAGCGATAGGCCCTAATTTGGGACTTAAACCGAAAAGTGGGAGGAAATAATCTACTTCAACAGTAGTTTTTTCTCCTTCTAATGTTTCAACCACTACACTTTTCAATGTTTCATCGCCACTAATTTCTGTGACATTGGCTTTCAGATGGAGTTTCAGTTTACCTTCTTCATCTAGTTTCTTTACTTTATCAGCAGAATCCGGAGCACCACGGAAGGTTTCTCCGCGATGTACCAGATGTAATTCCTTGGCAACGTCCGCCAAAAATATAGACCAGTCCAATGCTGAATCGCCACCACCTGAGATAACTACTTTCTTGTCTCTAAATTTTTCAGGATCCAAAACCATGTAGTCGATACCTTTATTTTCAAAGGCTTCCAGATTAGCAATCGCTGGCTTTCTTGGCTCAAAACAGCCCAATCCTCCCGCTATGGCTACCACCTTACAGGCTACTGTTGTACCGAGATGTGTCGTAACAATAAAACTACCATCTTCTTGTTTGTCAACAGTTTCCACACGTTCGCCGAGTGTAAATGTCGGATTAAAGGGTTCTGCCTGTTTCATAAGATTATCTACCAATTCCTGCGCGCCCACGATAGGATATCCCGGTATATCATAAATAGGTTTTTTAGGATAAATCTCGGATAATTGTCCCCCAACCTGTGGAAGATAATCGATGAGGTGGCAACGCAACTTTAGTAAGCCTGCTTCAAATATGGCAAACAAACCAACGGGTCCCGCACCGATGATACATATATCTGTATGAATAGTCTTTGACATAACAACGAATTGAACACGTAAAAATATTAACTTACCAATGAAAACCATTTAACTAAAGATTAATAATTAGTTATTTAAAATGTGCCAAAAAATGTTTTTCATCGCAGAATTATAAACTTTTTACCTATTTTAGTGAAAAAATAAACATGGAAACAAAATACGGCTTCACCTTATTTTCAATTGAAGAATTTGAACAATGGATTAAAAATCTCAATGTTGCCAGAACGATATTATTCGTTCAGGAACACCATACTTATAGTCCAAGCTATGTTCACTTTAATGGTGCCAATCATTTAGACCTGCAAAAACGCATGAAAAACTTTCATGTAAACGAAAGAGGTTGGAATGATATCGGTCAACATTTTACGACCTTCCCTGATGGCAAGATTGCTACTGGCAGAAGTTTGGAAAACTCTCCAGCATGTATTTCTTATAGAAACTCTAATGCGATATGTATTGAGAACCTTGGAAATTTTGATGCCGGTGGTGATGCCATGAAAGACCTTCAGAAAAATACCATCGTTAGGATGACCGCAGCGTTGTGTAAGAAATTTAATGTTCCTGTTGATGTAAATCATGTTGTTTACCATCATTGGTTTGATCTCGGTACAGGATCTAGGATAAATCCTAAATCGACAAAATCATGCCCCGGCACTGCCTTTTTCGGTGGGAATACAGAAGCAGCAGCTATTTCCGGATTTTATCCCTTGGTAAAAGCCGCTATTAGTGGCGCCTCGTCTGGGCAACCGCTGCCTTCGATGATAAAATATGGTATGGTAAATGCAGACACTTTAAATATCAGAAGCACACCCAACGCACAAGCAACCAAATTAGGCACTGCATCCATGGGTGCAATTTTAAGGATTTATGAAATGAAAGAAGGTTGGTATAGAATTTCTAATACCAAACAAGAATGGGTAAATGGAAACTATGTTAAAGATGTGTTCCGCGCAAAAGTGAATGCTGATATTTTAAACATTAGAACGGGGCCTGATGCCACCTATAATAAAATTGGTACGCTTGAAAAAGGGGCAGAAGTATTCATTCTGAAAGAAGAAAACGGGTGGTCGCAAATAAGCTTAGAAGAAAAATGGGTGGCTTCTAAATATTTAGATCGCCAATAATTTGACTAACTCGTTACATTACATTTGGTGTCGTAATCACTTAAATTTTTTAATATCAAAGAAGGTGTCTTGTCGACAAAGACACCTTCATGAAATAGTATATCAATGTTATTCGGTCGTCTTTTTGGCTGGTTTAGATGTTATTTACACTCTTTTCCAGTGTCCTTCCACCCATACATACCTGTTCAAACGAGGACTCCAATCATAGTGACCTTCTATCCAGATAAAATCAGGCCCTGGTCTATCCGGTTTAACTACTACAACATGTGTTGGAGCAGGTCTTCCAATACAAACTTTTACTCTTGCCCCTCCGGCATACGAATGTGCCATATTTAACAAGAAGAGTAAGGATAATAATAATGACACTTTTTTCATAATAATGTATTTTATTGTTCAACCATTGTATGATGATTTGACCATTGAAAAGAAAAATGGTTTAATCGAAAAAAAAAAATTTATAAACGCTTGTACTTTTAAAATTATCATATACTTTTACCGTTGAAATCAGGGAATCTAAAAAACAATTATCGTGATAAAGAAAAGAGTAATAGTTGATTACAAAAACGTACCGGACGAGGTACTTCAGGCGTTATCAGAAAAGTATCCGCATGGATATACAAAAGCCATCGTTAAATTCACCAATGCTAAAAATGAGGTGGTGTCCGCAGTTCCTATTGAGATTGGAGATACCGCTTATATGGTGAAAGTAAGTACACAACTACAGAAGATGGTCGACAATTTTGACGCTGATGATGATTTCGATCCTTTAGCAGATGTAGGACTGGATGATTTGGGCGATTCCTTGAAAGATGTTGAGGACGATTTAGGTGATGATGATGATGTAGCTGATGATGGCTCAGATGGGTTTGATGAAGCTTTAGATGGCGAAGAAGACTATGATGATGACGATGAAGGAGACGAGGAAGATTACTAGTTAAAGTAACAATAATAAGAATATAATGGGGCAATCTTTACAGATGCCCCATTATTATTTTAAAGATTTTGATGCTGGCAAAGATTATCAAAGCAAACATCAATAGAAACGCAATAAATATTACCCCCAAAATACCCCACGCACTACCTTGATGTTTTCCTTCATGGAAATGTTCATGCATGAGTTGTACATTTCTAGTATTTGATTTATAAAACAAATCAAAAAGATCGCCCAACAGAGGAATTTCTCCAACCGTAGTATCCAATATAATATTGCCCAACATTTTAGCAACTACCTTACCAGATGCCCCTTCTTTGATCATAAAGACAATCAATCCTGAAGAAATTATCATAGATGCTAAATCGCCCAATCCAGGAATGAGACCAATTATTGAATCTAACCCGAAGCGTATTTGAGTTCCCGGTATGCGAAACTTGCTGTCTAAAAGTCTGGCAACTTTATCAATTCTGACAAGATTTGGCTTCCTTGTCATAATAATTAATCTTCAAAAACAATCATTGGCAAGTCTACCAAATTGGCTTCCTCCTCTGATTCATCAAAAATACCTAATATACCTCCAGAAGAATTGGCTACTCCAACAGCTAAAGATTTTAGATTCTTTATCAACATACTAGCGAATCTTTTGTCTAATTTTGGTAAGATGTCGTTAAGCTTGCTGAGTTCAGCACTTACTTTCATAATTACCTCATTTGTATCGCCGGCGTATCTCTCCTCTACCGATTGCAATACATTATCAAAGGTCTTGTACACCTCTTTAAAATAATCAAATAGCAGGGCATCTCCATTTGTTTGGCGAAACTTCATGGCATTTCTTGCACGTTCCCTTTCACTATTGTTGAAATTACCATCTGCTTTTCCAATTAATAAGGCAACCAATGCCGGAGCTTCCAAACAAAGGGTTCTCTCTTCTTCTGTTAAATGACTTAATCTTTCCACGCTCATTTTATCACAATTTATGCTCCAAAAGTAAAAAAATTATATGATTTGGAGTTTTAAAGTAATGTAATCTATTTCTAATCATGAATTATACATCGTAATAATACTAAAAAACCAACAATTATAATCCGATTTTAACTTTAAATTGTCTTTGACAAAGAAAAATCTTTAACGCATCTTTACATCATCAATTCAATCACGACCTCAGTTACCCCCCTTTTCAGCAGCGGGCTTCAGTAAAATGAAGCCCGCTGTCGTAGTAATAACTACGTTGAGGACAGAAAAATGAGTACAGAAATAGATATGAAGTAGAATTTTCTTGCAGTAAATTTCTAATGCTTTTTCTGGGTTTATATTATTCCATCATCCATTTGGGAATCAATATTGAATATTCTATGTTTGTGTCATGAACAAAATTATAATACCCCCAACTATTGATACATTAATCTTTGATTTGGGGAATGTAATCCTGCAACTCACCGACGATAAATATTGGGAACAGGAAATTTTTGGGAAACTTTTCTATCAAGAAGATTTAAAATCTCTTAGAACGCAGCATTTTTTTGAGCATTTTGAATGTGGCAAAATTACTGAACAGGTTTTTTTGAATACATTGAAAGAAAAGCTTATTGAACCCATGGAAGACGAAACATTGATACAAGCCTGGAACTTGCGTATTTCATACTGCCCAAAGGAAAATATCGAGCAGTTGCAAGCTTTGAAAGACAGGTACTCATTATTCCTTCTGAGCAATACCAATATTATTCATGAAAGATATTTCTTGCATATTTTAGAAAATGAATTTGGATATCCGGTATTTGATGAGGTTTTTGAACAGTGCTTTTATTCGCATCATATGGGTATGCGCAAGCCCAATAAAGAGATTTATACTGGTGTGTTAAATGCAACAGGAAAGCTTCCGGAGAAATGTTGCTTCTTTGATGATATGCCGGAGAATTTGCTTGCTCCTGCTGAATTAGGGCTGGAGGTTGTGCTGATAACCTCTACAAAGGATATTTTAAGTATTTAATATAAAATATCCCTTGAAGGGTTCTCAACCCTTCAAGGGATATAACATCATTACGCAATAGCGATTGTCTTGTTTTTCTTTTCGACTTGAACAATTTTTTTAGGGATACTGACATGTAAAATACCATTTTCATATTTGGCTTCTATATTATCGGTATCGATGGATTTTTCGTTCAGTGTGAAAGAGCGCTTAAATGTACTGTAGTGAAATTCCTTCCTTACATAGTTTTCTTTCTCCGCTTTTTCTTCTTTTTCTTCTTTTTTGGACGAGGAAATGGTAAGGATATTATTTTCTACATTTACCTCAAAATCCTCTTTTGAAAACCCCGGAACCGCCATTTCAAGTGAAAATTCCTTTTCAGTCTCTTTGATATTAACTGATGGTGCCCAAGATGCTCTTTGATACACATTCAAGTCATCAAAAAGATCTCTGCTTAAGAAATCATCAAAAAAACCTGCAAATGTGGGGTTTGTGCCGTGCTTAAATTTAATAAGTCCCATAATTATATATTTTTTGTTAGTAAATAATTTTGATGTATCATATTCAAAGTTTATTCCAACAAGCTTTTTCGTACATTTTGACAAGAAACAATATCAAAATGCGCCATTATGTCTTTTTTGTATTGAAACATAAGACATTTTGTCCGAATTCAGTTTTTTAAAGTAGAATAATGAAAAAGTGAAGGAATCTTTGTAAACTTGTTCTACTTTTTATTATGCTCGTTAATTACTATTATCCTTACTCATTATCTCCACAGCGTTTGGATAAACACTTGGCATCAGGGTGGTTTAGAAATGGAAATATGTTGTTCACAACGAAGGTTCTTTGTTTGGATGGAGAGATGTATAATGTTATCAACGCCAGATTGGATTTACAACATCATACTGCATACGCTGGAAGTCTTCGCAAAATGTATCGTAGGAATTTTGACCGCTTTCAGTTTAACATTCAACGCGCTACTATTACCGAAGAAAAAGAAAACCTTTACCTCAACCATCAGAAGAAATTCAAAGGGTTTGTATACAATTCTATATATAAGTTCCTTTATGGAGAGAACGTTTCAAGGTTGCCAATATTCGATACTTGGGAAGTAAATGTATATGACGGGGATAAATTGGTGGCATTCAGTTATTTTGATATGGGGCACAACAGCCTTGCAAGCATTTTAGGAATTTATCATGGCGATTATGCCAAATATAGCCTTGGGTTATTCACCATGATGCTAGAGGTAGAATATGGCAAAAAGCAAGGCATTAAATACTATTATCCGGGTTATGTTTTGGATAAACCTTCCTCATTTGATTATAAGTTAAAACTTGGCGTCTATGATTTTTACCAAGATGGTAAATGGAAGCCGTATGCGCAATTGACTATTGAAAAACTCTCTGGCAGGCAGATTATTGCGAGACTCAAAGATTTTGAGCAAGTGCTGATTAAAGAAAATATTGTTCACGAATGGAGATATTATCCATATTTCTCATTAGGTTATTTTCAAGATGTTGCCCACCCTTTTGTCAAAAGTCCCATTCATTTAGTATTGAAAGATCAAAGCTCAGATGACCGCTATCGCATTGTAGAATATGATGTTGAGAAAGAGCAATACCTAATACAGGAAGTGATTGAATGTCCGGAATACGATTTTATCCTACACAAACAAGATAAAACAAGCGATGGGTTTCATGCGAAGCAGTGGCAGCGTGTACTACGCTATGAAAACAAAACAAAAGATGCGTCTTAGAATAAACTTTCCCCTTAGAATCTTGATTCTTTTTTAAAATTGACTTACATTTGATTTGTATGCAAAGAATAATCGTTTTTTTATGCTTGTGGGTATTTTTATTTGGATGTAAAACACCACAAAATACTACTTCCACAACTGCTATAGAGGAACATGTTGAGGAAGATACAGATACCCGTGGTGATATACGTTTTGTCAACTATAATATAGAAAACCTCTATGATACATATAATGACACTTTAAAGGACGATGAAGAATTTCTACCATGGGGCATGAAGGCTTGGACACAAGAGCGATATAATCAGAAACTTAAAAATATATACAAAGTTCTGGTCAATGTTGGTGGTTGGGAAATGCCGGATATCATCACCTTAGAAGAAATAGAAAATAGAAGGGTATTAGAAGACCTCATTGAAAGAACACCGATGTCGCAATATAAATATGGTATTGTGCATGAGGATTCTCCCGATGCACGCGGTGTTGACGTTGGTTTCATTTATAGAAGAGATAAGTTTACGCCATTGCAACATAGTGTAATACGAATAACTTTTCCATTTGATACCGCTTCTAAGACTAGGGATGTATTGATGGTGAAAGGGCTGATTAATAAAATGAGGGATACTATGACCGTATTTGTATGTCACTTTCCTTCAAGACGTGGTGGCGAAGTTGCTAGTGAGCCAAGACGGGTGTATGTTGCTGAACAGGTGCGAACAAAGATAGATTCTATTCTTGTCAGAGACCCAATGGCAAAAATTATTGTTGTTGGAGATTTTAATGACGAACCGGACAATAAAAGTGTGTACGAAGTGCTTCGAGGCAAGGGTGACTTAGACAACCTTCAACCCGGCGATATGTATAATTTTATGTACAATATGAAAATGAAAGAGGGTCTTGGAAGTTATAAGTTTCAGGAATTTTGGAACCTGATAGATCATTTTACTGTGTCTCAGGGTTTTTTTAGCACTTCTTCCATGTCATTCTTAAAACCGACATCAGCCCATATTTATAATAAAGATTGGCTGGTAATGCCGGACGATCAGGCACCAGGCGTAAAGCCTTTTAGAACATATAATGGCCCACAATATACCGGAGGTTATAGCGACCATCTACCCGTATATTTAGATATTTATTTCAAGAAATAATTTTACAATCGGGACGTTAATAATAAAAAACTGTACAATTATGAGGCTTTTCACATGGATAACATTGCTTATCCCCTTTTTTGCGCAAGCACAGATTTCTGAGAAGAAAATCGACAAAATAAATAAGTACTTAAAAGAAGACAAGTACGAACAAGCAGATGCCATTGCACAAGAATTGGTTTTGGAGGAACCAACAAACGAGGATGCATGGAGAATACTCATAGATGTTCGTGGCTTTTGGTATCAGTTTGCAAAAAAATCTGGGAGTCTATTCCAAAATTTTACCATAAAAGTAGAAGGTGAAGACAAGGATTCGCTGGCAAGTTCTCTGGAAAACTTGTTGAAGAATGTCGACCTTTCTGCTGATGAAAAAGACCTGTATATGGGTGCTTGTAGAGAGGCTACGCTCCTTTTTAAGGATAATTCACATGCAGAGGTTTTGCTGAGAACCAATCTCTTCGATGAGGAGTCTTTGTCTGAAAACAAGGAAGCACTCAAGCAATTTAACCTTGCCGAAGATAAGTTTGTTGAGGAAAGCTATAGTCTGGCAGCAAAATACTACAAAAAGGCCATAGAATTGGATTCTTCGTTCTTTAAGGCAAGATTGTATTTAGGAGATGTTTATTTTATGATCAAGGAGTATGATTTGGCTATTAAGTCATTTTCCGAAGCGGTGCAATCTAATCCAAAAATGAATGATGCTATTAAATTTTTAGGTGATGCCTATTTTAGGAATGGCGATTACGACCTTGCGCTGGCAACATATAGGCAGTCTTTGGCACTTTATCCGGAATCCCTCGTCAGAAATTATTACGAAGATACTGGCGACAAGTTGGAAAAGCCGTGTTCTTTTGAGTGGGTTAAGAGAGGTTGTTTCCCAAATGTGGTGAACGATTCTTCAGATTATACGCCTGTAATTTTAAAGACCGCCGTCTCCAATTGGAAACATTATCAAACCGCAAAAACGAAGGTAGAAAAGTTTTGCTCCAATGATGGTATAATCAGCGATGATAATGGTGTGACGAAAGAAAAGTATTTGGAAGTGTATAGCTGGAAATATATGTTAGAAAATTCATCTACAGGATTTTTACCCTATGTCAGAAAAATTGATGCCGCCGGATACTTAGATTGCTATATTTTCATCAATCAATTCCATCACGACCTATTACCGCAGTTTCAGCATTTCGTTCAAAACAATGGTGAAAGAATAGATGCATATCTTCAATTTCTTACCACTTTAAATAATAATAAATCCAGATAAAAAAGCTCCGACTTTCCAGCGTTCTCGTATAAACAAGAGAACAAGGAATTGGGTTATATTAATGGGCTATTTTATAATTACTTTTGTGATAATATATTGAAGTTCAAAACATATTCGAGTATTGGATAACAAAATATTTGTCTCTAACTGTATTTTTTATATAGTTAGAGACAAATATATGTATAAATTATAGGCTCTTACTTGTTTTTAACAACCTTATCATTTCTGATCGGAAACCATCTTCATCATCGCCTTTAGCATCTTTTGCAAGTTCGAGTGCCATATCCCAATTCCCCTCGCCAATGTATTGGCTTTCTTTAAGTAACATTCCCCATAAAGCTACTGAAGAAGCAAATCTAAAGTCATTGGTTGTACGGTCTATTGCTTTTGGTCTGCCTTCTATAGTCCATTTCAGTTCATTGCTTTTATCAGACTGAACGGGTTTATACCTTGTTTTGATGGTAGCTATTTCCTCGCCAAAATCCAGGGGTGTTTTTTCTACTTTCTGATATTTTAACTCATCTGGTAGATTCAAATCCTCCACTTTAGCACCCACCGGAACAATCTCATATAAGGCTGTCACGGTATGTCCGGCGCCCATTTCACCGGCATCCTTATGATCGTCTTTGAAATCTTCATCATTCAGGCGTCTGTTATCATAACCTACCAAACGATAGGCAAGTACTTTTGCAGGGTTAAACTCTATCTGTATTTTCACATCTTTCGCAATTGTAAACAAGGTTCCGCATATCTCATCACCAAATATCTTCTCAGCTTCCTGTTGGGTATCTATATATGCATAATTGCCATTTCCCTTGTCTGCAATGATTTCCAATTTGGCATCCTGAAGATTGCCCATGCCAAAACCAAGACACGACATAAAAACGCCCGTTTCTCGCTTTTCCTCAATTAGCTTAAGCATGTCCTCATCAGAAGATGGACCAACATTAAAATCTCCATCAGTAGCAAGAATCACACGATTATTGCCCTTTTTAATATAGTTGTCAGTAGCAATTTTATAGGCCAACTCCAAGCCTTCACCACCATTAGTGGAACCTCCTGCTTCTAAATTTTCAATAGCCTCTAATATTTTTTCTTGCTTTTTGGCAGACGTAGATGCCAACACCTCTCCAGCCGCCCCTGCATATACAACGATAGCGATTCTATCTTCTGCTCTCAACTGCTTGACGAGTGTCTTCAAGGAAGATTTTACCAGTGGCAATTTATTTGGATCACTCATTGAACCGGAAACATCGATTAGAAAGACTAAATTATTGGGCGGTAAATCCTCTAGTGCTACCCTTTTACCTTGTAAACCAATTTGCAAGAGTTGATGTGTTTGATTCCATGGGCACGTGGCATATTCATAATTTACGGTATATGGGTATTGGGTATCAGGCTCTTTATAATCATAGCTAAAATAATTGATCATTTCTTCAATCCTAACAGCATCTGCCGGAGGCTTCTGTCCCATATTTACCATTCTTCGTATATTGCTGTATGAAGCCCTGTCTACATCTATAGAAAATGTTGAGAGTGGGTTTGACTTCACCGATTTAAATCCCGATTCTTCCTGATGTGCATAAGATTCTGTCGGTTCGGGCGTCATTCCCACACAGTAATCCATCTCTACATTCGGTAGTGCGACACACTCAGTGGCTTCTTCGGCTACTTCTGTAGTTTCTAATTGCTCTTTCTCTTTGCATCCCGCCAAAAGAATAGCGCATGTAATCATCCATAAAATGCTGTTTTTCATTGTAGTATTTTACCCTTTATGCTAAAAACCACCAAGCGTAACCCACGTTAAGCAAACATTAAGAAATTTTAAGAATTTGCGATAATCACAAGAGGAATGAATAAATAGTCTAATAATAAAATCCAAAATTCTTTGTTCTCGTGAAGACACGAAAACATGAGCAGATTACTTTATAAATCCTCCTGTTATATGTTGAAGTTAAATTGGAAATATAAACGAAACTTATTCCTGAACGACGGCACTTTTTCTTTTCTTTTCTTTACCGCCTAAACCAAAGGTTCTTGTCATATTAAAACCAAGGTGTATGTCTCCTTTAAAGAAATTTCCGCTGGTTTGTCGCATAAAGCCTTGTTCAAACATCGCCTGTGCATTGGTTATTTGCACCTGAAAAACATGGCCTCCAGTAAAGTAATCAAATCCTATGGCGAGGGCATCGTGCATGCCGTTATTTGGATTATCCTTGATTCGGGCATAATATTCGGCAGTAATACCCATTCTTTCAATCACCCGAAACTTTGCACCCACACCCATTAAAAAAAGTGTGTTTTTATCTTCTATTGTTTCCACAAGGTTATAGTGAACCATCGTTGGTGCTACTTGCAGGGAAAACCAGTCACAGAATTTCCTGGAGAGTAGTAATTGTCCGGTATAAGATATTCTTTGTGAAAAATAGGTAGGTCTATTGTCGGGATATAAGTCTTTCCTAGTGTCAAAGGCTATAGATGCGAAGGCTACTGCTGTGATGGGCATTCCGTGAACCTTTTGCTCCAGTAATTTTCCTTTTGCATACAAATCAAATGTTTTCAGAAAAGTGCTTCTACCCACTCCTATGGACAATTGATCCAAGATTCCATATTGCAAACCAATCCTCATGGAGGCCTGATCTAACCCAAAAAATTCTCTCCACCCGCTATTTACACGACCGAATCGGTGGGCGATGTTAAATTCCAAAACTTTTTTATTCAACATTTCTGTGGACTGACCATTGATAAGTCTGTTGCCGATAAAGGTATTATAAACTTTTTCCTTCTTAGCTGAAGGAGATTCAACGGCGGTACTATCAACGCCTTCTTCCATTGCCTCTAAATCGTCTAATAAGCCCCCTTGTGCAAAACAATGACTTGATAATAGAACATTTGAAATTATACAAATCAACGTTGTAAAAAAACTCTTTCTCATAACATAATTTTTAATTGTTTGGCATTGTATCATTCACCCAAACTTCAATTTTATTTAAAATGCAAATATCTAACTTTTTATCGCCTTTTGGCATAGGTGATACGCCGGAATTGTGTTGTAAGCTATTCAAAAAAACATTCGGTCGCAATTGTTCGAATGCCTTGATTTTTTCATAACTGCCTAAATTAATGCCATTCCCAGATACCATATAATTTTCTGTGCCATGACAATAATTGCATTTGGCATCAATAATTGGTTTAACATCTTTCTTAAAAGAAGCAGTATCTACCTCACAATCTCCAATATAATATTGATATAATTCTTCCTCACTATCTGTATAACAAGCATTTAGTGAAGATATCACCACCAATAAAATCATTATTTTTATTACTATCTTCATTTGGTATTTTTTCTTTATAAAGAAATTGTGTCAATTATTCTATGACAATTGTTTGAATATATCTTTCTCCTTTGTCATTTGTAATTGTAAGTAAATATACACCTTGTGGCATGTTATTTACATTTATAGGATTAATTAACTTACTATCAAACCATCTTTTTTCAAAGAACACTTCTTGACCTAAGGAATTATATAAATTCAGCGTATAAAAATCTGCTATATCAGCGACAATGGTAAAGACTCCAGTGTTTGGATTTGGGAACAATTTAAACTTAGATTTCAAAATATTATCTATACTTGTGAGGCAGGTATTGATATAAATATCTTGATTATTAGGGATACCATCCACGCCATCTACTCTACTAATTACTCTAATTCTATATTTTTTGCTACTTGGAGAGCCTCCAGGAATATGAGCATAAATTGGATTTGAATAAGCATAGCCAATAGTTGTTGGGTTGGTAGTAAAATTCCCTAATGTATCGGAGAGTTGGGCAATAAATGGCCCAGTCAAATTGCCAATAGTTGTAAAATTTACTTCCACATCATATGTGGTATTGCTACAATATGGCCCATAGTTAATATCAGAAGTGCTGATTTCCTTGCAGGTATTAATCCATATATAAGAATTGCCGGGATCTCCAATTGTCATTGGATTCTCATTGATAATGCGTACCTGATATCCAAAACCAAATGGTGTGTTTGAAGGAATAACGCCATAAATAGGTGTTGTGATCCCCGTTCCAATTACGATAGGATTGGTAAAATCTCCATTTTTATCGGATAGTTGAGCTATGAATGAACCTACAAAACTACCTGAATAACTAAATGGGATGGTTATATTATACGAGGTATTCTCACAAAAGGGACTATTTGGGATTTCTTGGGTTATAATGGCGTTGGGACAACTATATGTTATTATCACTTCATCATAATTAGCGGGACAATTCATGTTACTGATAGTCCATCTTAAAATATTTTGCCCTGATTGGATATTTGTAATAATGGTTTGAGGATCTTCAGGATTCTCTATGGTACAATTACCACTGATTAATGTCCATAACCCTGTTCCAACAAGCGGAGTGTTTCCCTGCAAGGTTGTTGAATTGGAACAAATCAACATATTCTCTCCTGCATCTGCTAGCGTAGCCTCCGCAATTTTAGTAATATGTACCGTATCTGTACGACTACCACATCCATTACTAATACTCCATACAAATGTATTCAATCCATTGCTTAATCCATTAACTACTGTACTAGGTGAATGTTGGTCGGTAATAACTCCACTGCCATACTGCAAGGTCCATGTACCTATCCCTATCTGTGGCACATTGCCCATTAGTAAAACTGTATTTAAACATACCGTCTGATCTAATCCTGCATTCGATGCACTCGGCATTGTTAATACTTCTATATCAACTGTGTCTCTATTCGTATTACATGGAGAATTACTCACTGACCACTCAAATCTATTTATACCCTCACTTAAATTCGTCACAGTCGTTGTCGGACTTGTTGGTGAACCCAATATGCCCGTCCCCTGCAAGGTTCGCCACATCCCCGAACCTACCTGTGGAATATTGCCCTCTATGGTTACACTTGTAGCACATATCTGCTGATTCATGCCTGCATTTGCCAGCGATGGTAATGACTGGCGGATTATTCGCACCGTATCTTTGCTCACAGGACAATTACCATTCGATATCGTCCATATAAAAATATTCTCTCCTTCTATTAAATTATTCACCTCACTGGTAGCGCTACTCGAACTTACAATATTGCCTCCTCCTGATACTAAAGTCCATTGACCATTGCCTACATTCGGCACATTACCCATCAAGCTTGCCGTCGAACTACATACTAATTGATCCAAACCAGCACTGGATTGGCTTGGAGGCTCATAGACCTCTATATTGATCGTATCTATACTCGATGTACACGGTGGATTACTAATCTCCCATACAAACTGATTTATTCCTACTCCTAAATTATTAATTGTTGTCTGTGGAGAGCTAGTATTCGCTATATTTCCACTACCACTTACTCGCCTCCACTGACCCGTGCCTATTTCTGGAGTATTAGCCCATACCGTCGTTGTCGTGCTGCATATGTGCTGATCTATGCCTGCCTGAGAAGCACTAATACTTCCTGAATAGGTAATATGTACCGTATCTGTACGACTACCACATCCATTACTAATACTCCATACAAATGTATTCAATCCATTACTTAATCCATTAACTACTGTACTAGGTGAATGTTGGTCGGTAATAACTCCACTACCATACTGCAAGGTCCATGTACCTATCCCTAACTGTGGCTCATTACCCATTAATAAAACTGTATTTAAACATACCGTCTGATCTAATCCTGCATTCGATGCACTCGGCATCGTTAATACTTCTATATCAACTGTGTCTCTATTCGTATTACATGGAGAATTACTCACTGACCACTCAAATCTATTTATACCCTCACTTAAATTCGTCACAGTCGTTGTCGGACTTGTTGGTGAACCCA
>JAIBAX010000063.1 GCA_019694955.1 Chitinophagales bacterium
AGGGTTCTTGGTTTCCCTCGGCGAAACTCTTTGCAAATGAAGGATTGATGATTGCGATTTTGATGGGTTGAGCAGAGGTAGTTGTTTGTGATGGTGCATAGTCAAAGGATGCAGCTTTGAGGGTTGGGGGTGGTGCTTTTTGGGTAGAACTGAGGAATGAACATCCGTACAAGAGCCTGATACACAAGACAAGGATTGCTAATTTTTTCATAGTGATACGTTTAAGAATGAATTAATGGGGCAAAGATATAAAACTCTTTTTTAAATGTTTCTTTTTAACGGTATTTATTTATGAGTTTTTTAAAAGAAACTACACGCCTACCTTTAAACATGATAAAGAAGACGACTATTTCTCCCGAAACTCCTCAAACCGACGAAAAGGTTATTGATATTGAAGGACAAATCAAAAACCTTGGAAAGAAAATACGGGAGTTACGAATTAAAAAGGGATATACGAATGCCGAGTTTTTTGCGTATGACCACCGCATCAACCGCTCTCAGTATGGAAAATATGAACGTGGTGAGGACTTACGTTTTAGTAGTTTGTTGCGTATTCTGCAAATTCATAACATGACGTTGAAAGAGTTTTTTGAGGAGGGGTTTGAGTGATTACTTTTTTATTATGATTAACTGGTTCAGTTTTTTCCTATATTTGTAAATAAGAATTCTGTATGTTATAGTGATTATTATTAGAAATTAAGCAAATTGAAATTATGTTAGTATTCGCAGTTATAGTGACAATCTTATTGAGTATATTTGTTTCATTACAAAAGGTATCTAAAAAAGATAAAGCTCTTGATACTCAAGATTTCTTTCTTGCAAGTCGAAATTTAAGTGGTACAGATTTTATTAATACCACTGTTTCTTATGGATATCAAATTGCGGCACTCTCCTTATTTGCGTCTTGGGGATATCTCTATGGTTTTTGGACAATTTGGGTTCCAATATTTTGGGGGTTAGGTTTTTTTATATTAAGAAAATTGAATGATAAAGGACTTTTAAACTACTTTTTTAATAAAATTAATGGAAATACAATTCATGGACTTATTGGTAAAAATTTCCATTACAGCTTTTTAGCTAAATTAGCTGCATTTGCATCTGTTATTGGGCTCTCCGGAACTGCATTTTTTGAAGCCGAGTTTACCAGTAGAACTATTGCTAGTTCCTTAGATTCTGGTAATCAAAATCTTATTTTTGTAACTTTATTTATATTTTTTATTTTATTAGTTTTAGGATATATACTATGGGGTGGTTTAAAAACAATAAGAATAACAAATAAAGCTCAATTGGATATCGGTTTCATTTGCTTTAATCTATTTTTCATTTTTATCCTTTATAAAAATATATTAAATGGATATATCTACAATGGTATTATACTTTTTTTAATCAGTCTTTTTTCTATAATATTATTAAATATATTATATCCTAAATTAAAAAATTTATTCCCGAATAACTATAAAAATAATTATTCATTAGGACTTAGTGTTTCATTAGTAATCTATTTAGTAGGTGGTATTATTTTATTGATAACCGCAAGATCAATAATCCCAAATGACAATCTAAGTATTTTCATAGAAAGTCAAAAAATCAGAAACATCTTTTCATTGGGCATATTACCTATGGTAAGCCTTTTGTTTGCAAATGGATTATGGCAGATTGTAGACATTTCAACATGGCAAAGATTAGCAGCACTTAATGAGGGACATCTTACTAAAATTGAAATATCTCGCCTTTTAGACTTTAGTGGTTTATATTCCAGCATAACATGGATAATAGCTATATTCTTTGGAATGAGTTTAAAGTATGTTGGTCTAAATATTCCAGATGCTTGGACGGCTCTTCAAGGATTTACGCAACTATCCTTTAATTCAGGAAACTTTGTTGATATATTTTTTACCTCAACTCTTTTCTTTTCTATGCTATTAATTATGTTCTCTACATTAGATAGTATTATATCTTCAATTACATTTACAGTTTACTATGACTTTGTCTCAAAAGGCAACAGATCTGTATTAGGTGCAAGAATTTGGACTATAATTTACACGTCACTCTTTGGGTTTATTTATTATATAATAAGACAGAAAGTATCTACAATTGATAGCATTCTTTATACTTTCTATTCATTTCAATTATCGCTTTTTCCAACAATAATAAGTATGTTTTTAAATATGAAGGTGAGTAAATATTCAATTGCCATTAGCATCATTGCTGGATTTATTGGTACATTAATCCCATTATTAATTAATAGTGAGACAATTAATCCTTATTCTTCATCTGCATTATTTTCAGTATTCTTTTCAACATTATTTCTAATCTTAAGTAATGAATTTTTAAAATTCTTTGTAAAAAACAAATAAAAATTTCTTAAAATGGCGAAAGAAGGGGGAGATACTGATTATGATAAAATAGTAGGTTATATCCTTTCTATGCTCTTTGGATTAACTTTCAGAGACATAATTTCCAATTTTGGGCAAATTTCACGAGGACTATGCCCGCAAGAATGCCCAAATGAAAATGTCATTTATTTTTTACTATATGTACCAGCAACTATTATATTTTGCGCTAATATTTTTAGAATGTTGCATGGATTTATTCTTTCAGTTCATGACAAAGATAATCCTGTTGGAATTGGTCCCTACCCGTATGACTTTAAAGAACTTATAACATTGGTAAGTACATTTGTCATTCCAATGGTTAGTGTCGCATTTATAACTAACAATTACTTTACAGAATTAGGAATCCTTCTTTCCTATCAAGCCCCACAAGTTATATATCTTATTTGGGATCTACAAATCAAAAACGTTCTTTCTGAAAAGTTAAAAAATGAATTAAACAATGGGAAAGAGGATTCTTACAAAATTGAATTAATTAGAAAATATCAAAAGTATAACAAAGTTTGGTTATGGTTAGACTTTGTAAGTATAATGTTATGTTTATTTGCCATCGGGGTTAATCTATTGGGATTATTAAAATTATATTATAGCTTTGTGCTATATATCTATATGATTACAAATCTTGGCATCTTTGTTGTAGATTATGGATTTTTAAATAAAGAATTCTATTTTAGAAAACTAAAAAAGTAAACACCAATGCCTCCTAGTGGATATAACACAACTCAAAGTAACTTAATTTCAAAGTTTCTTAAATCAATTTCGAAATCTTTAGAATATGAAGGAAAAAAGTTTGACTTATCTCCCTCAGAAGCTCTAGAAAGAGAGATTCAAAATATTAATCTAATCGTCAATGCATCTAATTATAGCGAATTTCCTAATACGGTTCTTTTACTTACAAAGATATTTTACACAAGGATATTGAACTATAATCCAATAAATTATAATGAATTTCGGACAATTACTACTCAAATAATACTTGAGATTGAAAATGAAGTACTTAGTATTCACGTACCCAAAATTAATATAAAATACTAAAAAACCAAGCACCACCTTTCGCTGCTATTTCATATTTTTACTTTAAAAAATATGAAAAAACGAATCGGCATTTGGATACGGGTCAGTACCGAAGAACAAGCAAAAGGAGAAAGTCCTGAACATCACTTAGAACGTGCAAAGATGTATGCCAACCTGCAAGAGTGGCTCATTGTTGAAGAATACCACCTCGAAGCAGTAAGTGGAAAATCAGTTATGCACCATCCTGAGGCACAGCGGATGGTGAATGATATCAAGCGCGGACATATTGATGGACTCATCTTTTCAAAGCTGGCACGACTTGCACGCAATACGCGTGAACTGTTGGATTTTTCAGAGATATTCAGACATTACAACGCTGACCTCATTTCACTTGAAGAAAAGATAGATACGAGTAGTCCAGCCGGGAGATTCTTCTACACCCTCATTTCTGCTATGTCACAATGGGAACGGGAGGAAATCAGTAGTCGTGTCCAAGCCTCTGTTCCCATTCGTGCAAAACTTGGCAAGTCTCTTGGAGGAGAAACTCCTTTTGGGTATCAGCAAGAAAAAGGAAGGCCTCTTGAACTCCATCCTACCGAAGCACCAATTCGTATATTGATATATGAATTGTTTGCGCAATACAAAAGGAAAAAGTTTGTTGTAAAACTTCTCAATGAGCGTGGATATCGAACGAGAAATGGAAACTTCTTTACAGATACCACCATTGACCGTATTCTCCGCGATCCAATTGCAAAAGGTATTCGACGTGTAAATTATACCAAAGCAGTGAGTGGACAAAAACATTGGGAACTCAAACCAAAGGAAGATTGGGTATTTGTTCCCGTACCTCGATTAGTCTCTGATGAACTATGGCAAACGTGCAATGACATATTGGACAGCATGGCACAGAAGCATAACAAAGTACGGAGTCGTGGGGTGTATCTCTTTGCAGGGGTACTGACCTGCCAGTGTGGTTCAAAAATGTATATGCGTGCTAAATCACCCCGCTATATTTGCAAGGTATGCAAAAACAAAATAGAACCGGACATCTTGGAAGAGGTATTTCGAGAACAATTGAAAACATTTCTGTTTTCAGATACTGAAATACAAAAGAAAATTGATGCAGATAAAAATATACTGAAGAATAAAACACGGTTAAAGGATGTACTTGAACAAGAGGTAGTAAAACTTAATGAACGTATCAAAAAGATATTCGAGTTGTACTATGACAATAAGCTTACCAAAGACACCTTTGAAGAACATCATCAACCGCTATATAAAGAACAGCAACAAAAGCTCGCAGAGATTGCCGATATTCAAAGCACGCTTGATGTCCTTTCACTTAATAGCCTTTCTAATGACCAAGTGCTCTTAGATGCAAAGAATCTGTATAAGCAATGGAATAACTTTTCAAATGAAGACAAGAAGGATATTATTGAATCAGTAGTAAAAAACATTACGATTGGAGCCGATGAAATTGATATTGAACTTTCATACCTACCAACGCTCAAAGCAGAACCGACCCAAACGACGGGCGGAAGTTCATATACTATTGATCCCATGAATCAATACCGCCACCGCTTCTTTGAAGGAAATCATTCTGATTTCCCAACGGGTGAGATTAAGCAACGCAACCATATGGATGTGGAAGAAACGGAATGTCAGGACTTTAAGGTGAAGGTAGTGCATTTTACCATTTCAACACTCAATGGAACACAACTGTATGACATTGATTTATCCAGTGCAAGTGTTGAGAATACTATTATAAATATTGGAAATGGAAGTGATCCAATTATTACATTTAATATAGATTATACAGGTGCTGAAGATTTCATCTTGAGTAGTATTGGTCCAAAGAAATTTGAAACAATCAATAGTATAAATCTGGAGTTATTTGAAACACCTACTTCAACAGAAAAGATAATACCCCAACAAAATGAGTACGATTTTACCTGTGAAGATTTAAGCAAGCACAAAGGTATTCAGGAATATTCCTATACCGTTTGTAAATATGATAATGCCGACCCGTTTAAACTAATCATCACTAATAATGCAACAAATATTAATAACCCGGGTACAGATTTAACTACAGCACCTAGTAATCCTATCCACTTTTTTAAGATTAGAAGAAACGGTGTAGATGTAACAACCACACTTTCTCCTGAGTTTTTCAGCCATACCACTTCTACGCTAGAAACAGTGTATAAACTTCCATATTATTTCTATCCGCTGAATCCTGATGATTTTAGTGTAGATTGCGACGATAACTATAAGTTTTATACAGATTATGAACTAACCATCTGTGAGTTTAGAAATTGCCCGGGAAACGCATGTAATAAATGTCGGGAAATGTTTACACAGTTTGACCACAATGAAGCAACGACAAAAACGGTAAAAATTAGGGTGTATCGACCACTTACGGATGTAAATGTGGATGTGAAAAACCCGTGTGAAGCTAGAAGTATTACCATGCCAAATTTCTTCACTTCCACCCAAGACAACAGATATGGCCATTTGATTATAGATATGTGCGAAAGAAAAGGTGGATATGCCAGCAATTACAATATTGAACTTTGCATGGATACCGAACCTAATGATGGCATATTTGATAATAATTGTGCGGTATGTAAAACGTTAAAATGGAAAAAGAACGATCCTCAGCCTGTCGGATTTTACGGACTGACAAAAGGAGATTATTTGTTGACGATTACCAGCGCAAATCCCGATTATGATAACTGTGGCACTTTTGTTGAAGAATATCATTTAGATTTTTTGAATACTGTTCCATTTTCTATAAGCCCTAATCCAGCGTTTATTTGCCCGGGAACACCAGCTCCATCCGTTGAATTGGAAGCTTCTACGGATGATTTTACCAATTATGCATGGACTCATATTTGTGATAACTCCACAGCATCAGGATATTCAATAACCGTACCCCAAGGAGAAGGAGGCACTTATACACTCACCGCTACGGATAATAATAATTGTTCCCGCACGGCAGAAGCGGTGGTTATTGACCTCACCTTGCCAAATATTGAATACCCATTGATAGATAATGTTATTCAAGTGGGGGCTTCTAAGTACGAACATATTACTACCCCAGAGTTGGCATCCACCAGTTGGGAGTCGGCACAGGAAATTAAGGATTTTGATCAAATGAATTCATACATTTCAGGGTTTTCTGGCATATATAGACCTAAAGAAACCTTTGATTATTTAGACAATAGAAGCTCCACCGCATTAGCGCACGGTAATATAAATATTAAAGAAAGTGGAACTTTTAATGATGTTGCTGTTTTCAATTGGTCACACCCTAGCTTTTTGGTATGCGCCGATAAATGGAAACTAAATGCTACGATAACAAAGTTCAATCCTTCAAGTTATGGATTAGAGTCTAAGGACATCTTAGGACTTTATTCTTCGGGACTGTACGGATATAAAGGCATGTTGCCAATAGCTCAGTCGGGTTTAGGGAAGTTTCATGAAATTGCCTTTGAGAGTTTTGAGGAATATATCGATGCCAGTATGAACCAACTCAATAACCCTTCGGGAAATTTTGATTTTGTGAAGCAAATTGCCTCTGGGAGTGTTCTCTACTATGAGGAGTATCCAATAGTACTAGGACAGAATAATTATGCTATCATTGACATGCAAATGCCTGCCAACTGCCCAAATGATGCCATCAAGGCAGATGTTATTTGCAGGAGTGTTTCCGGTGAATCAACACCGGGATGCAATGGTATCAAATTGAAAGAAGGAGAAATCAAGAATATTGATGTAACCATCCTCAATAATCCTTGTGAAGATGGCCCATCGGGTGTTTTGGGGGTATTTCCTAAGGCATTGGTGCCGCCGTTTTTGCCATCACCCGATGATGAATGTTTGCAATGGAACGGCATACTTAGGGTAAAAAGAGAAAAGGTCTATCAAGCGGAGTCTTTTGACCGTGTTTCCTTCCCTAGTGGCGTTGGACATACCGGAACGAAATGTATGCAGATAAATGGAAGTGGGAACACAACACCTTTACCTGCACCTGTAACGTTTCAAAACCTCGATATCCATCTGGAACCCAATACAGAATATATATTGAGCCTATGGGTTAAAACAGACGGCAGCGATAATAAATCCATAGAAGCATTGGATGTCTTTAATAAAACAAACAATATAAATATTAGTTTGGCAACGGGGTCTATTTCTTTTGGAGGGAATACATTTTTTCCTACAGGAAAAGCCATCAATGGTTGGCAGAAAATAGATGCGGTTTTTAAAACAGGTCTCATCGGTGGTGCGGCATCCATTACTTTTGACCCTGCTGTAAATATGTATGTGGATGATGTGCGGTTAAGTCCCTTAAATGGTGGGATGCAAACCTATGTCTATAATCCGGAGAATTACCGCCTTTTAGCCACATTAGATGCCAATAATTATGCAACCGTTTATAAGTACGATGATGAAGGGAATCTTTTTACCGTACAGAAAGAAACCGTCGAAGGGTATAAAACCATTCAATTAAGTCAAAGTTATATTCACCCGAAATAAAATTGTAGATGTGTAATTTAACAACCATGGACAAGCGATTTAAAAATTGGAGACTTCACCAATTGCCTTGTTTTGAATTAAAAAACAAAGCAGTATTGCTTATTTTGTCTATTTATTTTTGTACATTTATGCAAGCAAATGGTCAACAAATAGATGCGAAAGAGATATACCTGAAAATGAATAACAGGGTACAGTCTCTTGGAAAAATTGAGTATAGTATGGTCACCGAAGTATATGATTCCACCCAGCAACTGCTCCAAAAGGATTCATTCTATTTGGAAATGATTGACCAGTATTTTTATTCTACGGTAAAGAGCCAACAATTGATATATGTTCCCGATGCCTATCTCATCGTTGATAATTACAATAAATCCATTACCCGCTACAATCCTGAGCACATGGTTTTTGATTATCAAGGGGAATTTATGACGAAGTTGGAGAAATTAATACCCATTATTACGCATACAGAAAAAGTTAAAGAAAATAATCTCTACCGATACAATTTTACCCTCGCTCATACAATATATAAGAGTGTCGGTTTTTTGGTAGATGACCAATTTACGATAAAAGACATCACGCTTACCTATCAGCCTGGGCAAGGATTGTCGCACGCCCATATCAGCTACCCCATTTGGAACGAAACACCAAATATAAAATTATTCGACCACCTCAATAGTATTTGTACCATTGATACAGATACCCAAACCATTACAGGTGTAGGCATATATAAAGATTACTTGATCATTGATAAAAGAACCAACTGATGAAAAGAAATCCAATCATAACAATTTTAAGGCTGGCACTGGTTGTTAGCATATTTCTATTTAGCAAAACTGTCGCATTCGGACAAGATAATTCATTGGTGGAACTCACAGTAGAAGTAGAAGTTTTAGGTCATGATAATAATTTTGAGAATGTTTATGGATTTTACAATTGTTTTCTGAGAATAAATGGACATACTTTAAATTTTAATAATTTACCATGCTCTCAGAAATATACTACGTCTGTTAAATATTGTAAAAGTGGCAACGATGATTTCGTAATGGGTTGTGAAGGTGTCTTTAGGAAAAATGCAGGGAATAAGGGTCTCTGCGATACAAAAGACAATAATTATAGAAGGATTTTTAAAGCATTTAATAATGTTAATAGTCTTGACAATAAGATATTTTCTCACCAAGAATATTTTGTTAACAAATCTGACGATAGTAAGGATGTGATTTTTAAGATGAGTTTCTATCAAAAATCAAAATCCTGCCCTAACATAGATATCCCAGCTACGGTATCATTGTGTAGCAAAGACATTGGCACAGTAGTGTCTGATGTCAGCCAGCACGTATCACCACGTATATTGACCATAGCTAATGCCAATGAATTTACGGATTATAATTGGTATTTATGGGATGAGGCTACGGAGCAGTATGACCTTATTAACCTCCCCCCGCCTTATCCTAACTATGTTGTAGGTGGTAATTTAGATTTAGATAAGTATGCGTTGACGCAGAGTCTCCCTGCGCGTTCCCAACAGTATAAATTTAAGGTAGAAGCACATACCAGCACCCCTTTATCTATCAGTCCTGGCTGTTGGTTTGAGAAAGAAGTATTTGTTACTATCCAACAAAGTCCGGAAGTGTTCGACGCCATGGGTGGGGAGTTGGTACAGCAGCTTTGTACTGGTACAGCCTTAGCAATCAGTGGACCGGATGCTCCCGAAGGAGAGAATTATAGCTATAGTTGGAACAATGGCAAATCGTGTTCGCAAACCCTATCCATCAATACACCGGGTAATTACAACCTGACGGTTAAAGACCATCAAGGATGTACGGTTAGCCAAACGGTGCGTGTAGATGCCGCCAGCGCAAAACCAATTACATTGTCCAATGGATTGAACCTCTGCGTGGATGGTAGCAATCCCCTAACACTTTCCGTAAGCAATACCGGCGATTACGCCTCGTATTTATGGAGCAATGGCAGCACCGCATCATCGATAGGGAGTATCGAAGATCCCGGTATGTACACCGTTACAGCAACCGCTTCCAATGGGTGTTCGGCATTCTTTGAAGCAGCCGTAGTGCCTTGTAGCCAAACGGTATGGGATGGTAGAGGTGGAGAGATCTGTCCGGGTATGAATTTGCCAAAATCATTGATGGATGCTGCTACCATATCCACACCGGCAGAGCAAACTGTTTCAGATCCTCGCAGCAAT
This sequence comes from Chitinophagales bacterium, assembly GCA_019694955.1. Taxonomy (GTDB): domain Bacteria; phylum Bacteroidota; class Bacteroidia; order Chitinophagales; family JADIYW01; genus JADIYW01. The sequence continues at coordinate 10,150 of JAIBAX010000063.1, forward strand.
TATAATATGACAACTCCTCCTGCATATATTGGTTTTGTGCATTTGAAATATGTAGACGATATTCCTACAGAATCTGTTAAGAAGAATTGGTTCTATCATATCAATTATGATGTTTATGATAATGGAGTATATAAAGAGAGCGGTGAATTGATTATAGACAGGGCAGAGACGTCAGGTGTCTTTGAGGCGGTAAATAAGTACAACTTATCCACCACCAACGGCAAGAATTTTAAGATTGCCGTTACAGATGTTACGGCGTCGGTGAATGGTACTTCTCCTGCCACCAGTCTTCCACCGGATAATATATATGTAGAATTAGAGCTAAAGGTTCTTTACCGCCCTGTGTTGAGCCAATCGGCAACAGTACAAAATGTGCTTACCATTGCAGATGCCGTCAATGCGAAAACGGAATTTCTTTGGGACAATTTAGATGGAGCCATAGAGTACGAGGTACAATTAGCATATCATGATGCCTTATCGCTCCCATTAGCAGTAGCAGACCGAGCCTCGTTTATGGATGAACAGGGATGGACATTTACAGTTAGCGAACCTGAATTTGTGCTAGACATGACCTTTCCTGCTGGGGAGTTATTGTATCGGATTCGCCCCATCGGCATCTTTACACAACAGGATTTGTCGCGCATACCGGAGAAGCATATATGCACCTGGACAGAACCTGCCATAATAAACTTACCGGGAAACACTGTATTTGCCGGGGGATATTTTGAACCATCGCGGAACTGGCAGAAAGTAGCCACTTTTGCAGAAGAAGGCAAGAAAAAAGAGGTAGTCACCTATTTCGACAATATGATGCGCCCCATACAGGTACAAACCAACCTGAATACGGATAATACCACCTTGGTAGCAGAGAGTTACTTTGATTCGGAAGGGCGTTCAGTATTCGGTGTATTACCGGTACCGATGTTGAAGCAAAATCTCTTGTTTGAGGCATCTATCAATAAGATAAATACAGGAAGTGGCGATATTGCTATCGAAAGAGAACATTTTGAGCGGGATAATCAGTTGCCGTTGTCAACGGTTAGTGGAGCCGGTCAGTACTATTCTGCGGGCAATCCATTTAAATCGAATGCTGCCCTTGCGGCACTTTATCCGAATTTGGATTTAATTCCTGATGCCACTACGCAACAATCGGGTAATCCAAGCGGTGCGTATGTGACTACGTTGGTACAATATGAGCGCAGCGGTAGCGGTAGGATAGAAACCCAAAGCGGTGTGGGAGAGATGTTTAGAATAGGTCCCGATGTCAGCAATCCTACTGCGGATTACCACCCTACCCGCTATTTCTATGGCCAGGCCACTCAAACGGAATTGGAACGTTTGTTCGGTCTTTCAGTTTGGGATTCGAGGTTGTACCAAAAGAATGCTGTAGTGGACGGCAACGGTCAGATAAGCCTTGCTTATATAGATGTAAACGGAAGAACGGTAGCTACTGCCCTCACAGGCGTAAGCCCTGATAATGTACACGAACTCGACCGCCCCCAACCCGATGATTTATACAATATTTTGGACAATGACATCAATAGCCATCAGAAGGCAATGGTGAGCGAATACAGCACCACCATCGCCAACGATGCATCGAAAGTATATCAATTTGAATACAGCTTAGAAGGAATGGTCAGTGATATTGCGGCACAGTCCGTGGGAAATATCACCATTGATGCACATTGCAAGACATGTGTGTATGAACTGGAGTTATATATTTTAGACCCTAAGGGAGAGAAAATTCCATTAACCCAGTCGGGTGTTTCCAACAATGGTCCTTACTTGGTAGATATGCCTGTTTATGGTACAGATAAATTGGATCTGACTGGATTAACCGCCAACACATCCTTGCTGTCTTCCAACCAAAACAGCATCATACATACTTTTGATAATGATGATATAAACGGAGATGGCAGTTGTCCACGCCCGGTTGATTATCATGAAGGAATAGCCTTTAATGTGGTGTTGGACAAGATTGGCAAATATACATTGGTGCGCCAGCTGCGAATAACATCGGGTGGTGCCGATGCATATGGAGAGTGGCTAAAGGATTCCGAAATAGATATTACTACCATCAACACCCCTGACCACGATTGCCAAATAGCACTAAATTGTGATTGCGATGCCTGTAAGGTGGAAGCATACTATGCTACAGAGGATTACCACAATAGCCAAACAATATTAAATGCTGAATTTAATCCTGGTTTTGACCTTTGTGACCCTGATACATGGAATGAACTAGAGAAGGAATTCTACGAAGACTTTTATACGGAACATTGTACAGCGGCAGGTCAGGTGGAAGCCATGGTGGATGAAGAGATGATGGAACAACAATGTAATGCCATCCTCCAAAAATTAATGAGCGATGTTTCACCGGAAGGCTTTTGGTATGAAAGTAATTTTGATCATATCTTAGATAATTTCAAGGCTTACTATGATGTAGCAGGTTCAAATCCCGGTAATGATCATGCAGAATGGACTGATTTTGATGTGCATTTACAAAGTGGCGATAAAGCACAAATTCAAGATAACTGGCAAGCGGGTTATGCAGCCATTTTGGCACCCTTCCATCCGGAGTATTGCCATTATCAAGCCTGTGTAGAAGAGAGTTATTTGGCATCGAAAGTATTTGACGTGCAAATGAAAACGGTCAATACTTGGAGTGAAGCCCAAACAAAGGGATTTATTGACGCAAATGGACAGGTACTCGGCGACCCTGTGGAAAATATACTGAATTGTTCCGGCTTTGCAGTTGAGATGAATAACAACTTCCCAATACGTGATGATGTAGGAAATATTATCTATGATGGTAAAGGCTTAGATAAGTTATTAGATCCAAATTACGCAGCCAGCAATTATAGCGGTACTTATAGTGGGAAGAATATTTCAGATATCGTTACCCACATCAGAGAAGGGTTGTATATAGATGCGAATGATTTTACACCACCACGTTCTCTGAATACTGCTGAAACGGCAGAAAATGAGCGTAGAAGATGGCAGTATTTTACGGCTATGTATCAAAGTGAGAAGCTTCGTTGGATAGAACAACACTTTGAGCAAGTTGTCAATAGCGATTTTGATATAAAAGAGGCATGTCCATTTTATCATAAGGATAAAGATAAATTTACTGGTTTAGGATGGACGGTAGAAGCACCTCCTGTAACGTCGGTTCCGGCTGACTACACACCTGTATGTAGCTTTTCGGGAAGCGCAACTTATGGTGTAGAGGAGCAAGATGTTACCGAAACACTCCAAAACATGTGTCCGGGTGTGGCACGAGGTACACTGGGCAGAATTACAAGTGCCTGCGGTGTCAACTTTGATGAGTTGATAGAAACTTTCAACACAGCGGTTGCGCCGCCAAATGGATTTCCAATTGCCGTACCTTTTGACCGCAATGATGACGATTATATCTTCGCATGTAATAGTTTATTCCCCCAAACACTCAGTGCGATAGAAGCCTATTGTGACGCAGCCATCGGTATTTATAATCCTTTTGGGTGGCTTACTCCGGAAATTATACAAAGCTATTTGGATGAATCATTATTTAGCAGTGACCCTATCCTTTATGAGCGGGTAGAGGATGTGTTTTATGCATTAAAGGCAGATGTACTCTCATGGGGTGCAGCTGTTAGCCAGCAAGATAAGGACGATTTGATAAGCTGCTTGTATGATAAATTGGATGAAGGTATGGGGTATGCTTGTGGTGGAGCATCTTTACCTACCTTAGCACCTGTATGTATGGAAAGCGGTTTACCGGATATAGAAGGTACCGGTGACAACACGCCTGTTCCGCTATTACCGGAATTGGACAACATCGACTATACCGTTACGGAATGTCAGGTGAGTTGTTTACAAGGAATCGTAGGGTTGATAAAGGATTACTCTATCAACCCGAATGAAGAAAATGTGAACACTGCCAATATAAGCAGTTGTGTGAGTGGCTCGGGCAATCAGTTCGACCATGTTCAATGGCAGGGGAGCTATGACCTGACAGGCGTAGAAGCCGCCAATGGCGTATATGTAGATGGCTTTATGATGTATATGGGCAATGGCAGCAATGACCCATGTCCCAACTGTCATGTTTCATTCTTTTTCTTAGATGCTGCTGGCAACAGGATAAAGAATATTACCGCATTAACGTATAAGGGCGTTGTAGCTACAGACCCATTTGCAGGTAGTATTCCTACCCCTGTTATGGGCGATGATTACCATATTACCCCCGTATTCGGACATCTATCGTATGAAGCAACCTATTATAATGGTAGTGGCACAATAACGACATCTGTTGTTTATATGTATGGTATGGGTTACAATTATTTGGGTAGGTGTGGCGAAGAGGTCTTTGGCAATTGCACCGAGAAAACCATCCCACATTGCATAGATTACAATATAGGCACTATTGATCCTATTGAGCCGTGCGCAGATGCGATGGAAGCCTATTACGAATTAATCGATAATATCCTAAATGACGAGGATGAACAAGCTGCCATAGCAGCAGTAGCCAGTATGCATGCAAATACATGTTTGGGCTATCAGGAACACCTCAGGTATAATACGATAGATTATCAACACCACTATACCCTCTACTACTATGACCGTGCAGGCAACTTGGCACAGACGGTACCCCCTGCAGGTGTGTATCCGTTGACCAGCACTTCCTCAGTTACAGACCCTGAGCACGTATTGCAAACACAGTATAAATATAATAGCCGAAACCAGATAGTATGGCAGAGTACCCCTGATGGAGGCGTTACCCATTTTTGGTACAACGACAAAGGACAGTTGATACTATCGCAGAATGCGAAGCAAGCCGCTGCCACTAATCCCGAATTCTCCTTCACCAAATATGACGGACTCAGCAGGATAGAATTGGTAGGAGAAGTGACAGATATATTAACCACTTATCAGGCTGGCAATAGTACCAAGACAATTCAAGACCTTGTTAACGATAAGGAATGGTTGGCAGATATTAGTAATTATAGTGGGCAGTTGGAACAGATTACCAAGACCTTCTATGACAAGCCGATATTTATTGCCGGCATCGTACAGGAGCATTTACTCAACAGGGTGAGTGCTACATATTACTTTGAAAACTACACAGCACTTACACAAAACGATGGTAGGGGTTCGGTTTACTCTTACGACGAACTCGGTAACGTAAAAACACTACTACAAGACATTCAAACTACTCAATACCAAACCGTTACACCCGACAACAAACGCATAGATTACGAGTACGACCTCGTAAGTGGAAAGGTAAACAAAGTTAAATACCAGCGAGGGAAAGACGACCAGTTTACCCACCGCTATGAGTACGATGCAGACAACAGGTTAACCGATGTGTACACCACCAGAGATGGAATAGTAGAATACCACGATGCGAAATATCACTATTACCCACACGGACCACTCGCACGCATCGAACTCGGTGATAATCAGGTACAGGGACAGGATTATTACTACACGCTACAAGGATGGTTAAAGGGTGTAAACGACCCGGGAACAAACA
>JAIBAX010000022.1 GCA_019694955.1 Chitinophagales bacterium
CTAAAAGAAATTAAACTTTTTAAAGATGTTGGGCCAAAAAAAGGAGGCGAGTATTCAACTGCATTTAAAAAGGTCTCACAAAACAATAAACATATAGAAATATACAATTCAATTAGAGACAACCTAGATTACGAAATCGTGTTGTTTGACGATTCGTTTTTTCAATTTTCACATAATCAGAACTATTTGAGGTTCTCTTTTATAGAAAATCCTAATTTTAGTTACACAAAATATGATTATTTGAAAATTCTTTTTTCTGAATCAGACCTGTATGGCCTAACAGAAGAAGAAATGAATTCATTTATTGACGAAAATGAATATGAACAGTTTCTAAATGAACAAGAAATAAATTCAAACTTAGTTTACATCCGTTATGACTTTGATAAAAATGGATACAACCCTTTATTACATTCTTATTCACATATTCATATAGGATTAAATGAGAATTTAAGAATCCCTTCATCTATTGTATTAACACCATTAGAATTTGTATTATTTAGCATAAAACAATGCTATTATGCTGAGTGGAAACTTTATCAAGAAAGTTTTACTTTCTCAGACTTTGTAACAAAAAGAAATGATTCAAAAAAATTATGTCCAATCATTACAGACCAAAATGTTTGGAGAGCTGATGAACAAAACGAATTATACATCAAATAAACAGTCAATAAAAAAAGTGAACAAAACCATATTTAGAGAAAAAAAAGCCCGAACCGCTAACAGCACCTACCCAAAAGTGGCGGTTCAGTGGTTAAATCAAGCTTTGTGCTACTATCAAAGTTTCTGCTTGATTGACAGTGAAGTGCTTCTAAATCGCCACCTTCGGGTAGCTGCAAAACGTTATGTGGCATTTTGCAGAACCGACAGACAATGACAGAAAAAAATAATAATATCTTATTTTGGACAGGAATTATAACTGCAATTTGGTTTGCTTGGACAGGTATGGTTTGGACTTATTGTGCTTGTTTACTTGTTGCTTATCCATTCGGTTTGACAAGTTTCTTCATTTGGAGAAGAATAAAAACTGACAATAATCCAAGAAATAAATTTATTCCAAGAATTCTAATTGTTGGACTGACACTTTCAATTTCTGTTTTAATTTATTTATTAATCTTTGACTGATATGGAAGGAAGAATTTTGTCAACTTATAGAATTCTTAAAGAAAAAGCTTGTAATGCAGATATAGATGAAAGCTGGGCTGAATGGGCAATAGAAATGATGCAAGCTGGTTACGAAAATGAAAATTTATATCAACTTGCAGGAATTTCTAACCCTTATAACCAATTTGAACTACAAGAATTGACAAGCAAAGTATTAAACGACTTAAATCTTGACTACTATGACAAAAGGGAAACATTAAAGAATTATATTTACTATTTGGTTTCAGCAAACTTTGATAAACCAAATAACTATTTTGTAATTTTAAAAGAATTTAGAGACATTTATTACGAATTGGATATGGATAGTGAGTTTCAAAATTTAGCTTTATTATATTGGGCAAAAGACGACTTAATATATGAAGACAATCAACATTATTGGGATGGAGCAAACAGAGCAAATATTGACACAATTATTAGACATGAATTTGAATATTTGAAACAGAAATTTGAAACAGAAAAATAAAAAACGAACGCACAACAAGGGTTTGCCAAAATTGGGGCAAAAGTGCTAAATTTGAGCATTGGAATTCTAAGGAACATTTGTGCTGAATTGAACATTTGTGCTTCGAATGCCCCAACTTCAGCAAGCCCTAAAACGTTGTAATTGTGGAAAATCTATTAAGAAAAAGTATATGGAAGATAGTATTAGAGCACTTGAAGTTGGAGAACATATTAGAATGAGACCAAAAATGTATTTCGAAAAGTGTTTTTCCGAAAACTCACTTGATTCTTTGCCATTTGAAGTTTTATGTCACGCTTTTGATGAGTATTTTGATGGAAACTGTGATGAAATTGAATTGACGGTTTGGAAAAATTCATTTTCAATCAAATATAATTCTGGGATGTCTTTAGAAAAATATATAAACGAGAACATCACAAAAGCAGAAATCATTATGACAGAAATTCGAGCTTGTTCTAACTTAAAGAAGCATTTAGCTGTTGGACAGGAATTTTGTGGTTTAGGAATGGCTACAATTAATTTTGCATCCGATAAATGTAAATTGACAACTGTATGGAATAATCTGAAAGGAACTTTTGAATTTCAAAATGGTAAAACTATACGAAAGAATATAGAATCGTTCTTAAGTGAAGTTTCTTGGACAGAAATATTAGTTCAGCCAAACAATTTACTTTTCGAGAATTTGCATTTAACATCAAAAGGTATCGAAGAAAAATCATCTGAAATTATAAAGCGCTTAAAGGATTTGAAATTTATAGTAAATGATTTAATCGAATAAGAGCAACTACTCGCAACATGGTATTTGCAGAAAAGTGGGTTTCGTGCTTAATCAAAGTTCAGTAGTTTTATTAACTTTGGCGTTTAATTGAAAGTTAGTACATTTTAAACCGCTCTTCGCAAATATTTGGGCGTTAGCAGAAATTTTAAAAAAATCAAAATGCAACTTTATTTTAGCAAAATATTACACGACAATGGCAGGATAAAAGATTACAGACGTGTTGAAATCAATTTCTACGATAATCAAGAATTGATTGTCAGTTGCTGCGATATAAATAATACAGCAAAGGAAATGTTTGGAGACTCGGGCGTAGAATTTTTTTTAAATGTAGATGAAACAAATGTTACAAAACTAAAAACTATCGTCAATGCCCAAGACGATGCTGCGTTACTTAATTTTTTTCATTCAAAATATTCTAATCAAGAAAGTAGCTTTGAAAACATTATAGATTTTTTAAAAGAAAATAATATAGATTACAATTATAGCAGATGGTAAAATAACAGCACCTACAAGAAAGCCCTGCCAATTTTCACTAAAAAATCTGTAGTGGGCGGTGTGGTGGCGACTGGAGTAAAATTCGAGTTTTTTGGATGCACAATATTTCTATACAATTTTTCGGTATTTGCCATAAAAATTAGGCAGGTCGACATTTTGCCTTAAGTATTTTGGCAGCATAAACAACGTTTTGTCTTACATAGAAAGATTTTCGGTAATAAAATGCATGTTTCATTTTTTATCAGGATATGAAAAAGTAAAGATGATTTATGCTATTTTTGTCAACGGATTGTGGGAGGTTTTTTCACAGTCTGACGTTAGTAGCCATTTTAGACAGACAAGATGCAGACAGAAATTAACACAATATTGAATGAATTGGAAATCAAACGAATTGACAAATTTCCCGACAGACCAACAATAGTTTTTCTGCACGACTCTTTAGGCTGTATAGAACTTTGGCGTGACTTTCCACAAAAATTAGCAGAAGCGACACAATGCAACGTTCTTATTTATGACCGCTTGGGCTACGGAAAATCTGCACCAATGCCAACACACGACAGACCGACAAATTATATGGAATTGGAGGCGGACATTTTGCACGAATTATTGCAAAAATCAAAAATTGACAACGCAATTTTATTCGGACACAGTGACGGTGCAACAATCGCTTTGCTGACAGCAAGCAAATTTCCAGACAGAATTAAAGCAGTTATCGTTGAAGCCGCACATATTTTTGTAGAAGACGTTACACTTCAAGGAATTTATGAAGCAGTTGAAAGTTACAAGAACACAAACTTATCCGAACGTTTGGCAAAATATCATGGGGACAAAGTAGAGGCACTTTTTAAAGCGTGGACAGAAACCTGGACACGAGCCGACTATCGCAGTTGGAACATTGAACATTTCTTACCGAACATCACTTGTCCGCTTTTGTTTATTCAAGGTGAGGCTGACGAATATGGGACTTTGGCACAAGTTGAAAAAACTATCAGTCAAGTAAGCGGAAAAGCAGAAAAATACGTTATTCCAAACGTGGGACACACGCCACACAAAGAAGCCAGCGAGTTAGTTTTGAACAGATCAACAAAATTTATAACGACAGAAACCTAAAAAAAACGGCTACTAACACGAGCTTTTAGTCAGACGGGCTGAAGTGCATCCCGATAGCTTTTGGGAAGCGTTTTATCCCGCCCGTACGCAAAGCCCAAAATCGTCAGGTTACGAAAAAACCAATTTTTTCTAAAAATCGGTAGTGAGCGGCGTGGTGGCAACTGGAGTAAATTTTAGTTTTTTGGATTCAAAATTTACCTAGGCAATTTTTAAGTGTTTGCCATAAAAATAGGCAGGTCGACGTTTTGCCTTAAGTATTTTGGCAGCAAAAACAGTCTTTATTACAAAAAACCTTACTTTCCAGAGCCAATAATGGAAACTGTTTTAAAATTGCCAGGTTTAAAAAATGAAGACATATGGATATATAAAATAACTAACGACGAATTATATATTATATACACATACCCAATCAACGAATACGAAAAATGGTTTAATTTACTTTACTATAAAAAAAACAGCCGTTAACATGAGTTTGTCAAAAATATAAGACAATATTGGGACAAAAATTCTGAATAATTTGAGCCAAAATGAATTGCAAAGACAACAACGTCGGTCAGGTTCTATACGCAAATTGCTTCACCGAACTGCACACATCGCACAACTTGTAGATTTACAAAGCCACCAAGATTTGGAACTGTCGCTCTAACTTTGTAATTTCGTAAATCCGCTAGTGCGTTGGTGGTAATTTTATGAAAGCTCGTCAACAATTAATACTTATATATGGAAGATAACATACCGTTGAATGTAGTCGTACTGGAATACAAACAAAATGGACAAATATTACGAGGAACTACTGCCTCTGCAACTTCAAAAGAAGAAGCTATTCTTATGGGTATACAAACCTTTGAAAAAATTAATAAGGACTTTAATTATAAGTTGGAATTACTTAGTTTATATTCAGAATGGAAGCCATCAGAGGAATTAGAAAATCTAATTAAGAAGAAATATCCAAGTGTAAATATTTCTTATTCATTTATTGAAGATAGCGGAAGTGAATTTGAAAATGAAATGTATAAAATTTATTCAAGTAATCAAAATGAAAATGAATCTACCAAAATAATTGAATCAAATAAAATTGAAAATAACAAGGAGGAAAATTTGTCAGGAAAAGTATACAAACCCAAATTAACGAACAATAACCCTAATCGAACAAACAATAAAAGAAAATGGTGGGAATTTTGGAAAGCATAACAAAGACTAAATTATTTTTAATAAGCTTTATTCTTATTGGGCAAACATTGTATGCCCAAGTAAAAACAAACATAAATCCAAGTAACTATTATGACTACTTTTGCAACTCTTACGACAGTTTAAAAGGAACTGAATTGACTACTAACTGGCTAAGGTTAGAGGATGCTGTTCCAGTAATGCTTGATGAATTGCAAAATGCAGGTTATGATTGGGTATATGATAGAACTATATATAAATTAATGAACGGACAATATTTAAATATTTCGGCATACAGCAGGAAAAATAATATTGGCTTTTTGTACATCGAAGGACACGATTTATTTCCTTCAAAAACGCATAGGGATATTTTATTTCAAAGTGACAATTCAAAAGTGGAGTACACGGAATGTGTAGAAACATTTACGGGAGAAGCAGATTTTGTAAAAATAGATTCTCTACCTTCAAATATATACATTCTCAAAGAAGACTGTTATTTCTATCAGAGTACAGATAATTTTGATGACAATAATAGGCTAATAACGAAAGAAGACGCTTTAGAAATTCTAAGAGAAGATATTCGGAAATATTTGAAGAATGCTCCCATGCCTAAATAGTGAAAATGTATAAATACGGCAAGTATTCGAAAAAGTTCATTTGGTTGAAATGTAACATCTATCATTTTCTTTCAATAAAAATTGCATGCTCCACAGATATTATAGATATTCAACCTAATTTTTAAAATATGCTGAAAAAAGTTAATAGAATTTGAACTATTTTTACCTAACAGATTGTGGGCGGTTTTTTCATAACTTGTCCCGCCAAAGTGGCTGTCGACCGTTAGTGGTATTTACTCCAAAATTCTAAACATCATGAAACAAAAATTTTCTGTACTGATTTTCCTATCCTTAACCCAATTGTCAGCATTATTTGCGACAGCTCAATATGGTGACAGATTAATTGTTGATAAAGATACATTTTGGATCAATTCAAATCCGTTAGAAGTATACTTTGATAAAAAAGGTAGTAGGACAATAAACGGTGAAACAGTGTATGGCAGTTGCACTGCATTATGGAGAGGATATGTCGCAACTTGGCAAATAAAAAGCGATAGTATATTTTTAGTAAGACTACAAACTGATTTTTGTAGTAATAATCCAATTGATTTGGATGTTAAAACGGAATTTGGAACAAGTATAGTGTTTGCTAATTGGGTTGATAATACAATTGTACAAACAAAAGGATCGCTTATTCAATATGTTCATATGGGTTATATGTCGATTTTTGAGCAAGAAATTTATTATAAGTTTGACAAAGGCATACTTAAATCTACGAAAGTCAAAAAATATGTTAGGTATAATGATAAACAAATTTTACCGGCAGAAATATTATTATCCATGACTTTGAAAAATTTAGTACTGAAAGAGATCACTTTGGATGAAAGAGCGCAATTTAGTGAAGGAATGACGTGCTCCCTGAAAATCATCTTTAATAAAAATAGAAAAATTGATAAGATTGAAATGAGTAATAATAAACAAGCACAAAATCCAATGGAAGAAGTTATTTTAAAAAAAGCAAAAATTGCATTGACTAATTTGCCTAAATTGATGAAAGTAACACACAAAAGGTATTATCCGCCAACGATAAATTTATTCTTTAGCGGACATTGCCTTAAAATGCCAAAAGACAGAGAATATGGTTGTGATGAAGAATGAAAATGCCAAAAGGAAATTTTTTTGATCATAGTTGGTTGTTTAAAAAATTGTCAAAATTTTAATGCAAATTACATTGATAATCAATTTATTAATAAATAATATGATAATGAAAATATTTTAATCTGAAAATAGCGATATTCAACCTAATTTTTAAAATATGCTGAAAAGAATTGTAGTCATCTGTTGGGTGTGTTTATTGTACGCACATCCCGCCATTGGGCAAACCTATCGCCTAAAAATGAAAACTTCTAAAGGAAATATACACCTCATGTTGTACGACGGTACGCCTTTGCACCGCGATAATTTCATCAAACTCGTCAACGAAAAATTTTATGATGGGTTATTGTTTCATCGTGTTATAGATCAGTTTGTAGTGCAAGGTGGCGATCCAGACTCTAGGCATGCTTCCGATACAGCGCAATTGGGCGAGGGAGATTTGGGCTATACCTTACCAGCAGAAATTATGCCGGAGAAGTATTATCATAAGCGTGGTGCACTGGGGCAAGCACGAGATGATAATCCTGCCAAAGCCTCCTCCGCTTGTCAGTTTTATATTGTTGAAGGAAAAGTATCCAATGACTCCATCTTCGAAAAGGCATTTACGAGAACCGGATATGTGATCCCTGAAGAACATAAAGAGGTGTATAAGGAAATCGGTGGGATACCACATCTTGACAGCAATTATACCGTGTATGGTGAAGTGACAAAAGGAATGGATGTCGTCGATGCAATTACTCAGGTAGATAAAGATGCCAATGATAGGCCCAAACAAAACGTATATATCTTAAAAATTAAGATAACAAAGGGGAAGCGTGCGGCAAAGGAATTGAAAAATACGCAGCTAAACTAGAATATTTTAGCATTTTTTAATTTCCTTTTTTTACATTTGTTAACTGTAAAACGACTATTATGAAAGCAACTGTTTTTTCATTTCTTTTTTCTGCTTTGTGTCTTTCTTCCTTTGCCGGCAATCTTGTAGAGCCTGAACTGGAATATATTGAAAATCAAGGGCAATGGGAGGAAAATATTCTCTTTAAGGCTGATTTATCAGGAGGCTATGTTTTCATGGAGTCCCAAAACCTCACTTACCTATTTTTTGAGCAGGATGCCTTTAATCATGGACAAGGGAACGAACCTAAATATATCGAAGTAAATGGTGAAAGACAACTCAATCCTCGTTACAAGGCTTCTGAACACAAGGAAAAAATACAGGCGCATGCCTATAAAGTTCATTTTCTCGGCGCTCATCCGGAAGTTTATTCACAAGGTGAACAGCCATATAGCCATTACTATAACTATTTCAAGGGTAATGATACGAAAAAATGGAAGAGCAATGTGCAGGCATACAAACATGTGATATATAAAAACCTCTATAAAAGTATAGATTTAAACATATATAGTCAGGAAAACTTCATGAAAAGCGATTATGTTATTCATCCGGGTGGTGATGTTCGCAATATACAATTGCTCTATGAAGGGGTAGATGATATGGAAATCAATGATGAGGGACAACTCTTAATAAAAACTTCTGTAAGTTTTTTGCATGAATTTAAACCATATGCTTATCAAATTATTCAGGGAGAAAAAATTGCGGTGGAATGTTCCTTTAAGCTGAGTGGACATATGGTCTCTTTCGAATTGGGCGATTATAATAAAGCTGTAGAGTTGATTATTGACCCCACTTTGGTGTTTTCTACGTACTCTGGAAGTACTGCCGACAACTGGGGATCTTCGGCCACCTATGATGCTGACGGAAACATGTTTTTAGGCGGTATAACCTTAGAACCGGGATATCCGACAACCGTCGGCGCATTTCAAACAGATTTTGGTGGTGGCGAAGGCTTTGAGCCAACAGATATTGTCATCACAAAATTTACAGCTAATGGCACTTCAAGGCTTTACTCAACACACCTGGGAGGCAGTGCGAACGAATTGCTATCTAGTTTGCTATGTACGCCGCAAAACGAACTTATTGTATTGGCAACCACAGGTTCCGCAGATTATCCTGTGTCCTTTAATGCCTTCGACAACTCCTTTAATGGAGGTAGTAGTGCTACCGCACTCGATGGCGGCATAGATTTTTTCTCTGGAACCGACATCGCCATTATTAAGTTTAATACTGCAGGTTCTGATATTGTAGGCGCTACATTTTTTGGTGGCAGCGGGAATGATGGGCTAAACGATGGTAGCAGCCTTAATTTTAATTATGGAGATGACTCTAGAGGTGATTTGCAAATTGATCAAGCAGGAAATATTTACGTTGTAACCAATACCCGCTCTACCAATATTCCGGGAACAACAGGTGCGGCGCAGTCCTCCAGTGGCGGCAGTTACGATGCCGTAGTAGCCAAGTTGAATAGCAATTTGTCAGCATTGAGTTGGGCAACATACTACGGTGGCAGTGGGCAGGATGCCGGATTTAGTATTCAAATAGACAAACAAAATAATATTTTTATTACCGGAGGTACCAATAGTACCAATTTACCCGCTGTTGCCAATGGATTAAATCCTACCTATTTAGGCGGTCGTACCGATGGATTCATTGCGAAATTGAATAATGCAGGCACTTCGTTTACTGCAGCTACCTATTTGGGAACCAGTAGCTATGATCAATCCTTTCTAATGGATTTAGATAAGTCTGACAATGTGTATGTTTTTGGGCAAACCTTAGGTGTTTATCCGGTATCATCCGGCGTTTACTCCAATACCGGTAGTAAGCAATTCATTCATAAATTAAATAATAATTTGAACACTACTGGCTTCTCTACGGTGTTCGGAAGACAAAATTACGCCAATGTAAATATTTCTCCAACAGCTTTCCTCGTAGATATCTGTGAAAATATTTATGCTGTTGGTTGGGGTGGCGCAGTGAATAATTCGGGATTTACTTCTAACATGACTGTTACCAACGACGCCTTTCAATCTACTACGGACGGTTCTGATTTTTATCTCATTAATCTAAGTAGAAATGCAGCAAGCTTAACTTATGCTACTTATTTCGGTGAAAATGGCGGCGTTGGCGACCATGTCGATGGTGGTACCAGTCGATTCGACAAGAATGGTTTTGTGTATCAGGCAGTATGCGCCAGCTGTGGCGGAACGAATAATTTCCCAACAACAAACGGCGCTTACAGCAATGACAACTTGTCCAGCAATTGCAATATGGCGGGTGTGAAATTCCAATTCGATTTAGGTGGTATGCAGTTGATCAATATTTTAGCCAATCCGAGTTCAGGTTGTGCACCATTAAATACGACATTTAACTATACTTCCACCAGACCTGCAACAACATGGGCATGGGATTTTGGAGATGGTACTACTTCTACTGCACAATCTCCGTCACACACCTATGCCAACCCAGGTATATACTTGGTGAAGTTAACTATTGGCAATCCTTCAGATTGTAATCCATTGGATTCCGGAGCAATTACAGTAGTAGTTTTTTCCGGTGCTACCAATAATATTACCAGAACAATTTGCGAAGGCGATACCGTTTTTATTAATGGGACTCCCTTTGTTCAAGGTGGAAATTATGAAATTAATATTCCACGTCCCGGTTCTTGCGACAGTATCGTTAACCTGACATTAATCGTAAATCCGGTAAAGAGAACGTCTATTGATACAACTATCTGTGAAGGAGAACGTGTAATCATTGGTAACGAATCTTTTGATAAAACAGGCGTTTATCAAGTTATACTCAATTCATCAGTTTCTTGCGATAGCATCATCACTTTAACCCTTACAGTGAATCCAACACCCAATAGCCAACTTTCTGCATCTATTTGTGAAGGTGAATATTATTACTTAGGGAGTGATTCTTTCAATATAGCCGGAACGTATCCCGTGTTTTTTACCGCTTCAACAGGCTGCGATAGCATTGTTACATTGCAACTTACGGTTGATCCTATTGCTGAAATAACATTGGATAAGTCTATCTGTATAGGCGAATCAGTGAGCGTTGGCGGACAAGTATTTACACAGTCTGGGACATATACTATTTCGTTGAAGACTTCTTTAGGTTGTGATAGCGTGGTTACACTACAGCTCAATGTAACGGATAGCATTATCGTGCAAGAAAGCAGACAATTATGTACTGGACAAACGCTTCAAATTGGTGATTCCGTGCTCACCAGTTCCGGAACATATGTTTTTTACTACTCTGCAACAGGCGGTTGTGATAGCACTTGGGTACTGGATTTAGCAATAGTTGACACGATTAAAACTTCCGTTAGCGCAAGCATTTGCCAAGGAGATACTTATAGTTTCAATGGACAAAATTATGGCGCTTCTGGAACATATACCGCTACACTTCCTGCCTCCGGTGGTTGTGACAGCTTGGTTACCTTGCAACTTGCTGTTAATGACACATTCAGGGTAATCAGAAACGAAACCATTTGCCAGGGAGAAAGTGTGCAAGTGGGTTCGCTTTCTTTTGATAAAGCAGGTACTTACGAGGTAAACCTTTCCGCAGCAACGGGTTGTGATAGTGTGGTTGTGCTCAACCTAAGTGTAGAGGATTTTCCGGTTGTCAATGCAGTTGTGGATTCTTCATTGGTATATGTGGGTTCTAGTGTGCAGTTAAATGTACTTCCTGCTCTTAATACGAATACATATTCTTGGGAGCCTTCCAACGGCGTTTCAAACCCAAATATCGCCAATCCTACTGCTACAGTTACAGAAGATACTTGGTTTGTCGTTACCGTTTCCACCAGAAATGGATGCTCAGTTGTAGATTCCGTTTTGGTAGAAGTGCAAGAATTCCCTGATATCGTTTGTGGAGAGGAGAATATATTTCTACCGAATGCCTTTACACCCAATGGGGATCAAGAAAACGATGTATATTTTGTAAAAACAAAACAACCACTTGAAAGTATGCATCTGATGATTTACAATAGGTGGGGCGAAAAAGTTTTTGAAACAACCGACCAAACCATCGGTTGGGATGGAACTTTTAAAGGAAAGCAAGTTCCCGTTGAGTCATATGCCTATTATTTTGAGGGTGTTTGTGGTGATGTACACATTGTCAGAAAAGGAAATATTTCTGTAATAAGATAGAATAATGTGAATCTGGATGAATTTTATTTATGTCTTCCGGAGGAAGAGAAAATTCTGGCATTAACGCTCCGTGACATTATTACGGCGACGCTACCAAATTTAAAGGAAAAGTTTGCCTACGGTACGCCATTCTTTTATGGAAATAGGCGGGTGTGTTTTATTTGGCCGGCATCCATACCGCGTGGAGGTTTCAGCCATGGAGTGATGTTGGGCTTTTGTCAAGGAGATTTATTAGAAAATAGTTCGGGCTATGTAAGCAATAACGGGCTGAAAAAAGTTTGGTACCGCATTTTGTACAAAGAGTCCGATATAAATATCCATGCGATTATCGAGTTGCTGCATGATGCTGATAGGGTAGATGGTCTGTTCTCAAAATCCGCAAAAGTATCCGTTAAAAAGTAAATAGTAGTGTTGTCAAAGGGTCTTAGCATTCTCTTTTTATAAAATAAATTAAAAATATTTATATGTTTAAAATTTGATTAAAAATTTAAAATTCATTTAAATAGTTATTAAATAATATAAATATTTCCTATTATGGTCTCGAAAACTTTAAATGGTGAAAGAAAAATATGAAATGCGCAGTAATTTCTGGGATGAAATGACTTTTTCGTCAGGTGAGATTCGACCACATTACGAAGGCATTTTTCGACAATATAGCCAGATACATCCTGATATACTAAAGAAGAAAGAGGAGATTGCGCGAAAATTATTCATGAATCAGGGCGTAACTTTTACAGTATATTCTGAAAATGAAGAAGGGATAGAAAGGATTTTTCCATTTGATATTATTCCGAGGATCATTACTGCAAAAGAATGGGCATATCTCGAAAGAGGCATTGCACAACGTTTAACCGCATTAAACCTGTTCTTAAAAGACATTTACAATCACCAACAGATAATTAAGGACGGAATTATTCCGGCGAAACTCATCGTTTCATGTCCGCATTATAATCGGGAGGTTTTCGGTATACACGTGCCATTTGATATTTATGTACACATCGCAGGCATCGATTTAGTAAGAGATGCTGATGGTACCTATTATGTTTTAGAAGACAATTTAAGAACACCTTCAGGCGTGTCTTATATGTTGCAAAACAGAGATGTAACCAAACGCATATTTCCAGAACTAATCAGTGAGTATCAGGTGCGGAAAGTGTCAGATTATACCATCTTACTGCATAATATACTTGTTTCCTTAGCACCACGCCAAATTCAACATCCCACCATTGTCTTGCTTACCCCCGGCATGTATAACTCAGCATATTATGAGCATTCATTCTTGGCAAGGTATATGGGTATTGAGTTGGTAGAAGGTCGAGACTTGCTGGTGGATAACCATAAAGTGTTTATGAAGACAACACATGGCTTAAAGCAGGTCGATGTGATATACAGGAGAGTAGATGATGAGTTTTTAGATCCATTGGTATTTCGCCCCGATAGCTTATTGGGTGTTCCAGGTTTGGTTTCTGCGTATAGAAAAGGGAATGTAGCCATTGTTAATGCCATGGGCAACGGTGTTGCTGATGATAAGGCCATTTATAGCTATGTGCCGGATATGATAAAATACTATTTAAATCAGGAACCCATTCTAAAAAATGTGCCCACCTATCGGATGGAAATTCCTGAAGAAAGAGCCTATGCCTTTGAGCACATGGAGAAAATGGTTGTGAAAAGAACCAACGAGTCAGGAGGATATGGTATGCTCATGGGGGAAACAGCTTCTGATAAGGAAATCGCTCAATACAAAGAAGCCATCATGAGAGATCCAAGGTCTTTCATTGCCCAACCCACCGTAAAGATATCAACTGTTCCTTGTTATATTGACGGGAAGTTGGTACCTCGGCATGTAGATTTCAGGCCTTACGCCCTTTACGGACCAGAAGGTGTTCAGTTGGTCGCAGGAGGATTGACGAGAGTGGCACTTAAGGAAAACTCTTTAGTAGTTAACTCATCGCAAGGTGGTGGTAGTAAAGACACATGGATAATTGATTAATGTAAAGCAGAAAAATAAATAGCAATGCTCAGTAGAATTGCAGAATCACTATTTTGGATGAACCGCTATGTAGAACGTGCCGAAGGAATTTTGCGTATGTTGAAAATCAACTATGTCACCTCCTTAGATAAAAGCGAATTCAATGAAGTATATAACTGGAGTCCGGTGCTTAAAACTTTCACCGGATTGAATAATGAAGAAATAGAAAAAATAAAAGATGACACCCAAGCCACCCTGCATTATATATTGACTGATAAGTCCAATATTAATTCCATTCGTACCATTATCACACGTGCCAGAGAAAATGCCAGAGGTGTTCAGGATCATATTACAAAAGAAGTTTGGGAAAGCATCAATAAGTACTACCAAAAAGTCAATAGCAAAAAAATTGAAGACCTTTTAGATGCAGGAGAGCAATTGTACGCCATTTCTTCATTAATAGACGAGAGCCTCTATTTTTATGGTGTCGCCGAAGTGACCATGCCGAGAGGAGAAGGTTGGAATTTCATGAACATCGGTAAGTTTATTGAAAGAGCAAAGCAAACATCTGACATCCTGGATATTAAATTTAGCGATATCAACTATAATATTAATAACCCCATGGACATCCCCTATTGGAAAAACCTCTTGTTATCGGTTTCCGGTTATGAGTACTACATGAAAACATACCATACGGGTTTACAAACGCAGAATGTTTTAGATATGATCGTTATGAATACCAATTTTCCGAGATCAATCCTATACTCAGTAAAAAAAATAAGTCACGTAATGGAGAAAATTGCCACATCTGAAACGGAGGATGATTTGATACTGGAAAAGCTGATTGGAAGGCTGAGAAGTAGGATAGAATATTCAGATTTAGATACCATTGCGCAAATTGGCTTACACAATTTTCTGCAGGAAATTGTAGCTGATGTAGCTAATTTCAGCAATAAACTTAGTCAGGCATATTTTGCCTACCAATAATTAATAATATTAGCTTGTTAAAAGAAATGCTAATTTTCCGACGTTAAATCGAATTTTGATCCATGCCTGTTTTTAAGATACAACATATTACAAAATATAAATACGACCGACCTGTTAGAGAGAGTGCCAATCAGATCAAGATATTTCCCTATGTAAAAGGAGGGGCAGAAATTCTTAGCCATGAATTGGTAATAAGTGATGAGCCGGTTATACATAAATATACAGATTATTGGGGCAATACAGTGGGGTATTTTACGGTGACAAGACCGCATCAGGAACTGATCATCGATAGTAGGTTGCTCGCAAAAACAAATTCGATAGCATTGGATTTATCCGTTTCCGTTATAGATGATTGGGCAGTATTACAAACAGAGGTAGCGCAAAATCTTTTATTGCTGGATCTGACACAAACGGAAAAAATAGCTTCACAGCAATTGATACTGGATTACCTAAACGAAATAGAATGTCCTAAGATATCTCCCGTAGCAGCAGCACAAAAATGTTCGACATATGTTTTTGATAATTTTAAGTATGTAAAGGGCATTACCAATGTTGAAACTACTATAGATGAAATTTTAACTTTTCATTCTGGCGTTTGTCAGGATTTTGCTCATGTTCTCTTACAGATGTTACGCACAATAGGCATACCCAGCAGGTACGTAAGTGGCTATATTTGTCCCAATAAAAATGGCATGCGTGGAGAAGGGGCAACACATGCTTGGGTGGAAGCTTATATTCCAAAGCTGGGTTGGATTGGCCTGGATCCTACGAATAACTGCTTTACAGGTGCACACCACGTTACCCTTGCGGTAGGAAGAGATTTCGCAGATTGCACACCCGTAAAAGGTACTTTCAAAGGTCCGGCAAACCACGAACTCATGGTCTTTGTTTCAGTAGGTTATGAAGATGGGACTGTCTTTGAAGATGAGAATACGGTACTTATGCAAAAAGAGCAAGGCAGTAAACCTGTAGCGATTGTGCAAACCAGTCAGCAGCAATAAACTATTTCATCAACGTCACCATTCCTTTTGTCGAAAATGTTTCCCCATTGGTAGCGATTCCGGTAACCTCATAAATATATACATCTACATTTTGAAGCTTGTCCTTGTAAAAACCATCCCAACCTTTGCGAAGTTCATTTGTCTCAAATAATAATTCTCCCCAACGATTAAAAACCTTGAAGTGGAGGCTGGCAATTTCATTACCCAAAGGAATCAGTAAGTCATTCAAACCATCGCCATTCGGAGAAAAAGCCGTTGGAACAAAAACGAACAGCTTATCCTTCACATCAATAACGCCACAATAGATATCACTACATCCTGTAGATTTATTTACCGCTGTCAGGCAAATGGTATACAGCCCCTTCGTTGCATAACTATGCCCCGGATTTTTTAAGGTGCTGAAAGTCTGATCACCAAAACTCCAATAAAAACTATCCGCTTGAACGCTCAGATTCGTGAACAGTATTGAATCACCACGTGCCGGAAAGTCAGGCGAAAATTCAAAATTTGCCAATGGGGTAGAAGCCACCGCCACATTAAAAATCAGCGTATCTGAAATAGAACATGCCGCCGGATTAGAAGCTATAAGAGTGATTTGGAAATTTCCTGTTTCTACCAAGGTAATGATGGGTGTAGCTTCTGTACTGGTGCTACCATCGGGGAATATCCATAAGTACTGCGTAGCATTTTGACTGGTGTTTGTCGTGGTAAACGTTGCCGGAGAACACCCACCACCCACTATCGAGCCGGATGCTTGAACAATTATCTGAATAACCTCTACCGTTTTTTCTGTCGTGTCGCTGATGCCGCAGCTATTGGTGGCAATTAGAACTACCGTATATTGTCCAACCTGCAAATAGGTATGTGTAGGATTTGTCGCCTGACTCGAATCTCCATCTCCAAAAAACCAACGATATGAAACGGCATTTTGTGAACTATTGGTAAACGCAAAAGAACCACCCAAACATACCGGGCTAGCAGAATGGCTGAAATCGGCAACAATTAGCGCAGCATTTAATATGTTGACAGGCTTGTTTGTTGTAGCACTTGTGGGACAAGCATTGGAATCTGTAACCGTGAATAGGACGTTGAAATTGCCAACGCCGGCATAATTGTGTTGCGGATTTTCAGCGCTGGAGCTGGTGCCATCGCCAAAATCCCAATTATAGGAAAGGCCCTTGCTGCCTGTATTGGTAAAGTCAATTAACGTAGATTGACAAGGTCCGGAAAAAGCGAAACTAAAGTCTACCGTCAGTAGTGGACGGATAAAAATATCTAATATAAACGTATCCGTTTTGTTACAAGTGTTGGCATTATAAGCAACTAAAGAGATAGTAAAAGTTCCTGTATTATTAAATACATGAGTTGCCGTATTTCCAACATATTGGACACCACCCGGGAAGAACCATCTGACGCTGTCGGCATTGGTGCTAGTGGAGTTAAATACTATTGGGGCATTCTGGCAAGATGCATTAAGCGATGTAAAGGAAGCTGATACGGTTTTTGGAACGACAATAGTCGTTTTAAAAGTATCCGGCGAATTACACGCAGTACCATTGATGCCAATTAGCATAACATCGTAAGTCCCTGCATTTGCATAATTATGGGTAACCGTGCCTAATGGGGCAGGATTAAAAGTATATCCATCGCCAAAATCCCAAAAGTACATATTGCCGGGAAGATGTGTACTGGTATTGTTAAAAGAAACACTGCCAGTAGTGCAGACATTGGCAGTACTCACTGTTCCTTGAATGTCTATCGTTTCACCTACCGTAAATTCATAAAAAGTGGTATCATTTTTATTACAAGTATTGGGGTTGGTAGCTACCAATAGTATCCTTTGCGTACCCGAACCGACCACTGTGTAGTTTAATACATTTGTTGTGGATTCTGTTAAATCAGGTAAAATCCATTTAAAACTTACGGCATTTTGACTGGTATTGGTGAGCGTGATAACATCTCCAAGACAACTTGTGCCTGTAACTGAATAGTTAGCGTTAACGGTTGCAGGAACGGTAATGCTCAGTTTAAAAGTGTCGGGACTATTACACATGGTGCTATTAGAAGCATATAAACTGACAGTATAGGTGCCACCTGTGGAATAGGCATGAGACGGAGAGACATCTGTAGAAGTTTGTCCATCGCCGAAATTCCAAACGTAGGAAGTGGCATTCGTGCTGGAGTTCGTAAATACAACTCCTCCCGTAGTACAAACATTGGCAGTGTTTGCAGAAAATGCGGCATGGATGGTGTCCAAAACGATAACAGGTTTGATTAATGTGTCTCTTTTGTTACACGCAGTTGTATTAATAGCAATTAGCTGAATGTTAAAAGTTCCTGTTCCTGTTGGCGTGTAGCTGGTGGGATTAGATGTAGATGTAGTACCATTCGGCAATATCCATTGTATGGAGGTGGCATTGGTACTCGTACTGTTCAGGTTAATGGTGGTGCCTATACAAACCGGACTTACAACATTGAACTGTGCATCTACCAACCCTTGGGAAATGTTGACTGTTTTTTTAATAGTGTCCTTTAAGAAGCAAAATGGATTATCGGCAATCAAGGTAACTGTAAATGTTCCGGCAGAAGCATAATTGTGGGTGACCGTTGTTGCATTGTTATTGACCGTTGATCCGTCACCGAAGTTCCAACTGTAATTCACCCCATTTAGAGACGTGTTTGTAAAAGTGATTAGGCCATTATTACATACTTGAGTAGTATCAATGGTAAAATTGGCATCCGGATTGAGTCCATTAAAAACGTAAACTTTTACATATCCTGTGTCGAAAGGCTTGCAGTTCTGTGGACTTCCTAAGATGAGCTGTACTTCGTATATTCCGGGAGTGGTGTAGGTATGTGTTGGATATTGGTCGGTAGAAGTATTGCCATCGCCAAAGTCCCATTCGAAAGTTGTAGCAGGTTTCGTAGAGGTATAAGAAAATGGAACCGTCAGCGGCGCACATCCTGAATCAGAGGGGATATCGATGGAAAGTACATCCAATTCGCCGAGGTCAAACTGAAACTTGAACCCTGCCATGTTACAGTTAGAAGAATTATTTTTTCTACTGAAAGCGCCCGGTGTAGTAGGAAATCCATCGGTACCACCACAACTGGCACATACCGCCTGATACACAACGCCATTCTTATCAAATCGACTGGTGCCGCCATCCACATGATCGCCACTCAATCCACCGTTTTCACCAAAATAGGAACCATATACCAATGAAGTAGCATTTTTACTTAAGGTGATAAAATAGAAATCATCGCCATCTGTAGTTCGCTTAAAAGCGTCTGTTGTCGTTGCCATTCCGGAAGTAGTCGTTCCATTATTAGAACCACCCCAACCAACAGCATGTGCATTCTGACATTTATCCACCAAAAATGCGGTAGGGGAAATGTTTGGATAACTAGAATTTTTTGAACCAAAGGTGGTAGAATAAATAGTGGTATTAAGGCTATTATTTAATTTATGTATGAACTGCTTGGACTTATTATCGAAATATACGCCAGCGCTTACTAAATAGTTCCCCTCAGTTTGCCCAAAGGTATAAATATTGTTGTCGTCATCAATATCCAATAAAAAGGCAATATCATATTTGTTGGTGCCGATATAGGTTGCGAATTTATTGGAAGTGAAATTTTCGTTTGTGTGAAATAGAAAACCGTCAGCAGAACCACCTAAATAGGCGGTATTTATGCCATTCATTCCAGCAATATTGGTGCTGGTAGTGCCACCACATACCACTACATCGCCATTTAAATCCGTCTTTATTCCAAAGCAACCATCTCCGCCTGACCCACCATAATAAGTGGACGATAGCAAGCTCGACAAATCGGAATTGAATCTCGCCAATAGTCCATCCTGCCCACCCGCTAAAGTGTTTTGAAAAGCACCTGCCGTAATGGGTACATCTGTTGATAATGTACTGCTGGCAATGTAAATTTCATTATTGTTGCCAATAATAATATCTCCACGACTGTCATCACCATAATTGTAAGTTAAATTGGTATTGGTTACCAATCCATCATTTTTTGTACCACCAAAATAGGTGGAGCCTATCAATGCACTTCCATCCGCACTGAACTTTGTTATGAAAATATCCGTGCCAACATTGAAGGTAAAGGAAGTGGATATGGTTACATTTGTACCCCTATTAAAAGACCTGTCAAAACCTGTTGAGCTTGTAGGGAAATTAAAAGAACCCGTTGCGCCCATAATAATGAACTCACCGTTTGGATCAACGATGGTACTGGAGCAGACTTCATTATTAGCTCCTCCTAGATAAGTAGCAAAGATTTTTGTAGTGCCGGTAGGATTTAGCTTCATGATAACGATATCCTCTTCTCCTCCCGAAAAATTCGTTTGGAAAGCTCCCGCCGTTTCAAAAGGTTGTGCACTATTGCCATCTTCTTCTAAGGCTACTCCTGTTAAATACATGCTACCATCTTTATCATAAGTAGCAGAAGAACCCCAATTGTCGCCCCAAAATCCACTATATGAACTGAAGATGAGGCTTGGATCTATGATAAGCTTTTTTGTTTTATCGTAACCATCGGGAAATGCGAAGGAAACAATGCCATTTTTGAGCACATATCGGCAGACTACCGCAGTCTTGACTCCTTCAATCCATTGGTAGGCAATGGGGATATTCTCGACCATGGTATTTACGGAGGTTTTAATGACTAGTTTATCGTTTATCAGCGCAATGTCGTCAACACCATTGTATACGACTTTCAATTGGTTAATGTCAGCTCCCGGTTGTATGATATAATCATATTTTAAGCTTGTTTCCGTGCTGTAAACTTCCATGTCTATGCCATCATAAAGATTCTCATAAAGCACTCTTTTATATAGACCCACCTTAGTTTTCCATTTTTCCGGTTGGTCGCCTAAATAATAGTTATGGTATTCCGGTGCTTTTTCGGATGCAGAGAGCGTGGCTGGGTGTGCACCTTTAAATTCTACGTAAAACGCATGCCCTTTGATGGTTTGGTTTAGATTGTGCTTGCCGCTAGCATCATGAATATCCGGTTTCTCTTCATAAAGGCGGAAATAGAATTTATCATCATATAAAAACACATTGCCACAACCCAAGTGCGCCTTGTATTGATAAGAATAATCCCATTGCCCTTGATTTTCAATAAATTGTAGTTCTCCGGCACTTAAATTTCTGAAAAAAATCAAGAGCATGAGGAAAACACAAATCTTAACTGATTGAAATGAAAGCATTTTTTATCATATTTAACCACTAAAATAACAAAACTCACGCAACTAATATGTTTTTTGTGGAGGTAAATTTGAATAATATGTATTTTGTTAATGGGATTTATTGCTCCACAAAAGATACATGGATAGCCCGATAGCTAAAAACTGCGGAATCCCTAAGATTACCTGAAACAAATCTATATGTGCATTGGGTGATAATGTAACTGCTGTAATGCCTCCCAATGGGCCAAGAATGGCTATCCAAAGCCCGATTTTGTTTTTTAAAAATGTTAATATTCCCGCAATAAGGTAAAGTAAAATTGCAAATCCAGCCACATAATGCCGAGACGTAATACTTGACATATCGTTGAAATCAATGCCCAATACAACCAACCTCAAGGTGTGTCCGCCAACCCCTGCGCCCAAGAGCAATCCCGCTACTAATCCCCAAATTTTTTCCATTTTTTTAAATTTTTATGACAAAGGACATAATTTTACCTTTCAGCTTTTGACCATTTAATACTTAAAATTAGGATATGTACAAAGCTAAATAATAATGGGGGCAAAAAAAAGTATCTTTTATTTATTTTGGAATATTGCCATTCTAAGGCTCAAAAATCAAATAGAAGCCTGCTACTATTGCAGTGACACCTATAGATGTGAAACCATATAAAACTAATCCGTGGTATTCTCCCGTAGTATCTAACATGGTTAGTATGCAACTCACAAAGCATATCAGAGAACCCATGGCAGTGACTCCAATGCCTATGCGTTGTTTTTTGTCTAATCCGGTTTTTGCAAGACTATTTTGCTCTTGAGCCACCATTTCTGTACCTTCAAAAGAATCTCTTTGTTCCATATTGATTTGATTTGTTGATATGAAGTTAAACATTTATTTACATTTAAGCAACTATTTGGAAATATTTATCAAAAAGTAATAGGGTTATTGTCTACCTGAATATCAGTAAGGTTATTTACTTTTGTTGAAAAATGAGTATGGATGTTTTTGAAATACGTGGCGAGTACATTATGCTTAATCAATTACTTAAAGTTTTAGGATGGGTAGAAAGTGGTGCGCAGGCAAATCTTGTTATTGAAGAAGGTAATATCTATGTCAATGGGCAGCAAGAACTTCGAAAGAGAAATAAAATATACAAGGGTATGCTCGTAAAATTTCAGGAGGCAGAAGTTGAAATGATTTAACACCATAATCTCGATTTAATGATCTCGTTTACCACAATGCCATATTTATGCATTCATTAGATGCTTATTCTCCTATGTTTATGATTTTAGTTTGAACAATTTAACGTTCGACTCCCATCGTTGCTTTCGTGGATTTTGGAAAAAGAACGCATATTTGTAACTTTTTAAATGATTGATAATTAATTGGTTGCGTAATTTATTTTGTATTTATGGAGAGCATTATTGCTAATATCTGAGGAAATTTTTGATGTATATGTATTTTTTTACCCTTCTTAATGGTAATAGTTTTGTTTCGATTTCGGAATAGGTGCACATAATGCCGAAATTGGAACATCCGGAAAATCCTAAGAGTACGGCGTAATACCGAAGACGATACCGTAGGTTTTGAACTTAAAACTTATTTTATGAAAAACTTAAAGAACAGACCTGGAAACTTGAGTGAGTTTACCATCAAAAGGAAACCAAAATTTACTGCTCAATCTATAGAAAACAAAGACCTTGATTTGATCTTGCAACAAATCAAAGAATGTTGCAAATGTACCTGTAAGGAAGAGCCGGTTGTAGTTAAAGACCCTAACGTAAAGCTAACCATTTCGGTAGACATGTATGTTGAGGATGATGAGACTTTCAGTTCCAACGAAACAGCGAGAAGGCAAAAATCTACTTCTGCTATCCTTTCTCAACGTGGTGTTAATCAATCCCTAATGGAATTTGAAGTTCGTATGGGTGGAGAGATTCGGGTGGAATTATCACTCACTGGTTATTTGATTGATCAATATGGCAATGTAAATGTAGATGGTGTCATCAAATTATATGAAGGTACTTCTGAAAGTACTGGAGATTTAGATGGCTCCAGAACATTCACCGTTTTTTGCCCCGTTGGTAATACCACCGGATACTTTGTCCGTGTAAATAATGACGATGAGGGTGGTGACTATTCTACTGCTCAAATTTCAATTTCAACGGTTATTGTGTAAAAAACACAAGCCTGTATTATGACAAATGTGTCACTATGTTATTAGTGGCACATTTGTTATTTGTATTTTTATCTCAAAAGTAATTATAAAATAGGCCCATTAGTAAAATCCAATTCCTCTTCACTTGTCGACATATGAACACATGAACACGAGTGGACTACTTTATAAATCTATAAATCGACTGCGCCAGTGGGTGAAGTGGTACCCCGCAGCGAGCGACAGCGTGCAAGGAGTACAAACGGAACACACGCCCGGGCGCCCATATCATTCAACCTCGAGGGTTGCAATCAACACTACGCTGATTAACCTCCGAGGTCGATATTAATTTAGGTATCCTAATCTTCTATATTCAGCCTGAACTTCCTTGCCGTATCTTTGGCAATATCATAACCTGCATCTGCATGGCGGATGACGCCCATGGCGGGGTCGTTGTGGAGTACACGTTTCAATCTTCGTTCTGCATCTTCGGTGCCGTCAGCGACAATCACCATTCCTGCGTGGATGGAGTAACCGATGCCTACGCCGCCGCCATGATGCAACGATACCCAACTAGCACCGCCAGCGGTGTTGATCAGCGCATTCAAAATGGGCCAGTCGGCAATGGCATCTGAACCGTCTTTCATGGCTTCCGTTTCCCTGTTGGGAGAAGCTACCGAACCTGTGTCAAGGTGGTCTCTGCCGATAACGATGGGTGCTTTCACCTTGCCTTCGCGTACCAATTTATTGAATGCAAGTCCTGCCTTTTCGCGTTCACCCATACCTAACCAGCAGATACGTGCAGGAAGTCCTTGGAAGGCAATGCGCTCTTGTGCTAACGTGATCCAACGTTTTAGTGCCTCATTTTCAGGGAATAATTCCAAAATCACCTTGTCGGTTTCATAAATATCTTGCGGGTCGCCGCTGAGTGCCGCCCAACGGAAGGGCCCTTTCCCTTCACAGAAAAGGGGACGTATATATGCCGGAACAAAACCGGGAAAATCAAAAGCGTTTTTTACACCATACTCCAAAGCGCGACCTCGGAGGTTGTTGCCATAATCGAAAGTAACGGCACCACGGCGTTGCAATTCCAGCATCAACTTCACATGGTGTGCCATGGTGGCGTAGGATTTTTCTTTGTATGTTTCAGGATCTGTATTGCGAAGTGTATTGGCTGCTGCGACCGACAATCCTTGCGGGAAATAACCTACCAACGGGTCATGTGCAGAAGTCTGATCCGTTAAGGCATCGGGGACGATGTTTCTGGCAATCAGGCGTTCCAATAAATCGACGATATTACAAACGATGCCGATGGAAATAGCGTCTCCATTTTTTTGTGCTGCCAGTGCTTTGTCGATACCTTCGTCGATATCATGCATCATAAAATCGATGTAGCGTGTGTCTAAGCGTTTTTGTATGCGCCAAGCTTCCACGTCCGCAGCGAGGCAGATGCCTTCATTCATGGTGATGGCGAGTGGTTGTGCACCGCCCATACCACCTAAGCCACCAGTGACACATATTTTCTTCTTCAACGAACCGCCGAAATGTTGGTTGGCAACGGCGGCAAAGGTTTCATAAGTACCTTGGACGATGCCTTGAGAGCCGATATAAATCCATGAACCCGCCGTCATCTGCCCATACATGATGAGGCCTTTGTCTTCAAGTTCCCGGAAATAATCGTAGGTAGCCCAATGTGGCACGAGCTGGGAATTGGAGATGATGACACGTGGCGCATCTTTATGAGTAGGTAGGATTCCTACTGGTTTTCCAGATTGTATGAGGAGGGTTTCGTCCTCGTTGAGGTGTTTGAGTGCTTTAAGGATGTTTTCGTAAGCCTGAGGATTGCGTGCTGCTTTTCCGGTGCCACCATAGACAATGAGGTCTTGTGGGCGCTCTGCTACTTCGGCATCGAGGTTGTTTTGCAGCATGCGGAAGGCGGCTTCTTGTACCCATCCTTTGCAGGAAAGCTGCGTTCCGGTGGGTGCTTTTATTGTTGTTAAGTCAGTCATGTTGTATTGGTGTTTATGTTGCAAAGGTAGGAAAAAATCAACCTCGGAGGTTGTAGGGAATCAACCTCGAGGGTTGGGGTGGAATTTATCTTCTTTTTAGAAATGTCTTTTATTTTAATTAATTGATAACCAATTTTTTAAATTAATATAATTGTTCTTTGAAGCAAAATACAACCTCGGAGGTTGGCACAAATCAACCTCGAGGGTTGGCAACAAAATACCAAATTTTAACCGCAGAGACGCAATGTTATCTCTGTGTCCTTGGCGTATTCTTTGCGACTTTGCGGTTAAGAAATGACCGAAACTAATCTTTCCAACATTGCAATTTATTGAATATCATTAATATATGATTTGTTCGTTCCCAAATTTTACGTTATATCAAGCTTTTCTGACAAAAATTGACTTTAATGCCATAGCGCCAAATCCTTCGATTTTACAATCTATATTGTGGTCGCCGTCGGTGAGGCGGATATTTTTTACTTTTGTGCCAATCTTTACCGGTTTAGGAGAACCCTTCACGGGAAGGTCTTTGATAACGATGACTGTATCGCCATTTTGAAGTTCGTTGCCATTGGCATCCAATACTTTATCGCTGATATCTGCTGCATCTGGAGTAGGTTGTTCGTCAGGATTCCATTCATGGAAACACTCCGGACAAACCATCAGACCGTCATTAGGGTAAGCATATTCGCAATGGCACTTGGGGCATGTTGTATCTGTAGGCATGATATCTTTTTTGCGAAGATACGGATATTTTCGTGTTTAGCCAACCCTCGAGGTTGCCGAACGACAACCTCGAGGGTTGGTCAAATTATACACATGAGAATTTAAAATTGTTAATAAAATAGATAATTAATTGTGAAATTATTAAACGGGACTCCCTACCTTCATATTGAAAATCTTGAAATATAAAAACTATGTTAAAAATCTTTCTCGATACAGAATTTACTGGATTAACCCAGCATACCGTACTGATTGCTATAGCCCTCGTTGTGGATGTTGGACATTATTTTTATGCAGAGAACACCGCGTTTAACCTCTCGAATGTAGAAGACGAACAGCAAAGAGCGTGGTTGGAGACGAATGTGATAGCTAATTTAGGGCAAGTTCCTTATTCTAATGATTTAAAGAAGATGTCTATTCAAGGTAATCCTCAACAGATTGCTATGGCATTACAGATTTGGTTAGAACAGTTTGGCATCAAAAAAGATGAAAGTGGTAATATCGTTCCCAATATTCAGGTTTGGGCAGACGTACCACATTATGATTGGGTGCTGTTTTGTGAGTTGTTTGAAGGGGCTTTAAAAATTCCAAAGCAGATTCATTGGAAATGTGTAGACTTATATAGTTATTTAGAAGGAAGAGGAATTAAAACCAACTCTATAGATGATTTGGCAACTGTTGCTAAATCTGTTAACACTACACTCTTTCGACACAATGCTTTGCATGATGCTATTTATGGACTAAAAGTATATGAAAAGTATGGACAGTAAAAAACCGATAAGTACGCATACATTTATGTTTCCGTTTAGATGGGATTTTATTTATAAAAATAAAGATAAAGAACAACTTACGTATTCTAAAAGGACAGACTTAAAAAAATTTGATGAAATATTTTCCAAGAAAGACACTTTAAAAAGAACCTTTTTTGAAATCGGTGACAATCGTTCAAAATATAATGAGTTTACTTATTTTCATGTTTTTGCCAGAAAAGCTTTGTACGACATAAAAGCAACATCCTTTGATAGTAAAGAAGTGTTGTATTATGAACGAGACGGTTTAGATGAAGATTTTTTTGAAATAGCCATTAAGAATAAGAAAACGTATAGACTGAATATTCAGAGTGTTTGCCTACATGTATATAAAACGGGTGTGGGTATTGTAAGTTATAATCTTGAAAATTATGATCCATCAACAACACCCGATGATGTCCTGAATATCAATGATTTTGGGAGAAGAATTTATCCTCAATTCATGGATAAATACAGAAGGATTGAACAAACGAAAGAAGCATTTCTTGCAGATAGAATTAAAGGTAAATTAGGAGAGATTTTTTTTGAGGAAGACTTTTCGCAATATCAAACACATTACTTTAAACCGGAAGCCACCTTCTTACCACCTGACCATATTAAAAAAGTATTTGGCTATGCTGATTTGGAACCTGAAAGTAAAGAACAAGATTTTGTATTTCGATATGATCACGAAAGAAAAGGAAATATCAGAATTAGCTTGGTTACGGATGATAGGATGTTTTTTATTTGTTATAATAGCCTGAATAGAATTTCTTCCTTCTGGAACGAAACCACCATAAAATTTGATCAGGAAGTCTATAATTACCAACTTTCAGACTACTGGTACAAGTTCATTTTTGGTGATACGGGTTACAAAACAATCCAGAATCAGTTAATGCAAATTAAACATCTGGAACAGCATACTTATCAACGATGGACAGGCGAAAATTCATATTATGGAATAAGTAGAGATTCGTTAATTTGTTTGGCTGATTGGGATAAATTGCGAATAGATATGCAAACCATGTATTATCAAATTGCCATTATCTGTTTGGTACAAAGAAGTTCGGTTCTGCGGTTTTCGTATGAAGTAAATAATATTACCACTCGTATGGATGCGGGAATAAATGTAAATGCCGAAATCAAAGATTTATACAGGAATTATATCGAGTTTATCAATAAGCTTTATTTTAGGGAAGTTACCTCTCAGATACAAGGTATTGAAATGTATGCCAAATTGCAAGAAGTGATGAGCATAGAAAAAGAAGTGAAGGACTTGGATGATGAAATCAATGAGTTACATACCTATGTAAGCATGGATGAGCAAGAAAAGTTGAGTAAAATAGCTACTTGGTTTTTACCATTTAGTATTGTAGCAGGCTTTTTAGGAATGAATATGTTGGGGGACTTTAGCTTCAATTTAGAAGACCAAAGTAGTTGTAATCTACCGTATTCTTGGATGTATCTTGGCATTGCTTTAGTGTTCAGTATGTTGCTGGCTTTCGTAATAGATAAAATTATTAACCGTAAAAAAAGAAGATAATATGGGATGTGGTTGCTTTTGGATAAACGTAGCAGATAAACTTCATTGCATCATTTTGGTGTTTATCATTGCGAAATATGGGTCGCGAATAATAGCTAAATACATGGAAAATAGACATATTCAAACACTGGAGAAAATGAGAAATGATTTCAATCTTAATTATAAAAAATGTAAAGAGTATGAAGCAAAAACCAAAGAATTGGAAGAAAAGGCGCTAAAACTTGAAGAAATTGCTAAAACATTAAAGGAAATAGAAAAGCCTGTTGAAAACCCTAATAATAACAATACTAACCAACAATAAAAACTAGCCTATGTACACCCTACAATTCACCCTAAAACAGCATACCCCCATCATCCACTTCCAACACGACCAACACGGAGCCACCCTGCGCGCCACAGAAGTAAAACCCAAATTGGATAGGTTTATCTTGGAGAAGTTAGGGAAGGAAGATTATAATGAAGGAATAAAGAAAGCCAAAGAAGGTGGTTATTTAAAAGATGAGAATAAACCCGCTTTAACATACTCTCTGCAAATCACCTCTGATGCTTTTTATATGGAAAAAATACCTAAACTTTATCCATGCTATTTTGCCAATATGGGTGAGGAAACGCAAAAGAAGCATTTCGTTTTTGGCGACAAAATAAAGGTCAATTTACATTGTTCTGATAAGGACGTTTATAATTTGTTGAGACAATATTTTAGCGACTTTTTGGTGTGTACTAATTTTGGCACACGGCAATCTAAAGGGTTTGGTTCATTCGCTGTTGAATCGATGCAAGTGGCAGATTATGAGCGTGTTTTAAAACAAAACTTTGGAACAGTATATAAGATTTATTGGAATAATCGAAGTATATTCAAATTAGAAGAAGAGCATAAATCCATTTTTTGGAAAATTGACAATGAATATAAAATGCTTAAAAGTGGCTTACCCAAAAAGAAGAGCAAACTGCGCGATTATTTTAACAATCTTCCAGGGTCTATAGAATGGGAAAAGCCTAGAATACAAATTGGTGTACAAAAACTTACAGGAGCGAGTTTGAAAATTGATAGAATCAATAATAATTACCATTATGTTAGAGCATTATTAGGGCTTGGTGAAAATTTTGAATTCCCAAAGAACAAAGCCATCATTAAACTGAATCATGTTGCTAAGACGGGTGAAGAAAAAATAGAACGATTCCAATCTCCTTTGACGTTTAAAGTTTTTGAAAATATAATTTATCTTTTTGAGAACAAAAAAATTGACTTAAAGCATATTAAAGGAAAGGATTTTACTTTTAAATATTTTAAGGATAAAATCGAAAATAAATCCTTGGAACATAGTTTACAAGTTCCCTTTGAATTTAATCTTAGTGAGTTTTTAGATCATTCATTAAGAAATAGTAATTGGAAACAAATGTAAAACCTAAAATTATATTCTATGAATTCTAAATATTTAGAAAATAGTTATTTTTATGTTCCATTAATTGCTGCTTTGGCAATTCTTGCATTAATTTTTTTAATACTTTCAGAAAAAAAATTTCAAATATTTAGACCTAAATCTATTGATGATTTTGATTATAAGAAATTTTCGCTAGTAATTTTTATCTCAACAATTGTTATATTTTTAATCGTAGTAGTTTTTTATAAAGAATCTAGTATTACCGGTACAATTGGTGATACCATTGGTGGAATATTTGGTCCGGCAGTTGGTTTAATTTCTGCAATTTTAGTTTATGTTACTTTCCAGAAACAAGTAGAGTCAAATGAACTTGTAAGAAATCAATTTAGGCATGAAATCTTTGATAAATATATTTCCCAATTTAAAGACGCAATACAAAAATTAAATAATGATAAATCTTACTTAGATGAGCTATTTAAATATAAAGACTTATTGGATCAAAGTTTGTTTTTCATAAATACTCAAACTCGTGAGATTCAAATAAATAGTGATTTTTATACACGTTTTAAAGATTATCAAGATAAATTATTAGATTTTTTTGATATTGCACAAAATTATTATTTATTAGATGAGCTGATAGCTAATATAATAAATCAGAATAATAATTTCAGTAATGATTTAAGTCCTTCATATCAAAGAGTTTATGAAATAAGTAAAGATAGAAATCTACATCAATTAATAAGTGATGCATATTTCTTTGTTCGAAATCATGAATATCCTTACTTGAATATAGAAGCTGTTGAGTCTGGTCGGTATAAAAGGCTAAGAAATATTCCGGTCATTCTTATTAATTCAGAACGCAATGGTATGTTTTCTGTTAATATGCTAAATAAATTAGGCAACGAATTTAGACCATTTACTTTAATCAAGTGTAGTACAACTATCAAAGAAAAAGAGTATTCAACAGAATTTAGGAAGACTCTTTTTTCGCAAGAGGAAACAGTAGAATTAAAAAATGTTACATGGGATTTTGATAAAATTTATACCCTTAACTGGCACATAAAAAACACCGCCACTAACGAAACATTTATTTACGAACAAGAATTTGAAATTGAATAGTATGGGAACAAAAAAATATCTCGCTTTATCTATCGGACCTATCTTTGGTCTTATTAATCAATCTAAAACCGTTAGAGAACTTTGGGTGTCCTCTTTTATGTTTTCCGAGTTTACCCGATATTTTATTGAAGGAACATTAGACAAGGCTAAATGTCTTTCGCCTGTAAAATCGGTAGAACCAACCACTTGGGGTGCTGGTATCTATCCCGATAGAGTCTTTTGGGAATTAGAAGATGGATTTGATGAAAGAAATGTCATTGATTTTCAGGAAAAAGTTTTAGAAAAAATGGTCACTCATTCAAGCGACACCATTAGTCTAAATGAGTTTAAAAGTGCTTTGCACTTTTATTGGGTAATGGGCGAATGGAGCGATGAAAAATTAGAAGAAAAGAATTTTATCTTCCGCTTGAACGATTTACTTGACACCGCCGAACTCACCCAAAAGTGGGAACATACAGACCAAAAAGATATTATTACCAAATTGATTGCAAAAGGAAAGTTTCCAGATAACATTCTTAATCGACCCATTTATAAATGGAGAGATAGAAGGCTCGATGAAAAATTAATTCCATACAAGATAGATGGAAAAAATAAAATTGGAAGATATCCTTCCATTGAAGAATTAACAACAACTCCGCTATATAGGTTTTTTCAAAAAAAGTATGATGATATTTATTCTGAAAATAGTGAAATACTAAAGAATGATGATGAGAAGAAAAATCAACCTGATAAGGATATTTCTGCCATGTCAAAATTTAAAAAAATTGCTGGCGAAAAATTCCTGAACCGACATAAATATATCTGTATCGTCAACTCTGATGGTGATGGAATCGGGGATATTTTAAAAAACCTTGATTATGCTAAGGATAATAGTGAACTTGTGTTATTCTCTAAAAGTTTGAATGAATTTTCCATTAATGCCTCTGAAATGGTATTTGAATATGGTGGCATCCCTATATATTCCGGTGGTGATGACTTGCTATTTTTGGCTCCGGTAACTGGTAAAGATGATAAGAAAAATATATTCGACTTATTACATGATTTAAATACTATTTTTTCAAATGATACTTTCAAAGATGAAATTTTTAAAAATAAAGAAGTCTCCCTTTCTTTTGGATTGTCTATAACTTATTATAAACATCCGCTCAATGAAGCCCTCCAATCAGCACAACATTTGATGAAGGACGTGGCAAAAAAACATGAAGAAAAAATTAATGGAAATGTGAAAGAGAAAAATGCTATCGCCTTCAAAATCCAAAAACATAGTGGGCAGTATTTTGAAACGACATTATGCATTGATTCTGAATTTTATAGGTTGTTTATGGAACTTTTAAACGAATACAAAACAGATGATAGCCGTTATCTTACCTCCTTAATGTTTAAAATGAATGAATTAAAAACAATTTTGGCATTAATCGGTCGTGATGAAGGCAAACTTAAAACTTTCTTCAAAAATAATTTTAATGAAAAAGTTCACGAAGAAAATAAGAAATTAACCGAAAAGATTCAGGAATTAATTGTGGAACAATTTTCACAGAATCGAGTAGATTTTGATTCGCCTAAAAAAGGAAATTGTGACCTATCTTATGCTGATATTGACCCCCAAGATACTCAGCTAAAAACAAATATCGAGCGCATTTTTGCTTGCCTTAAATTTATCCATTTCCTAAGATGTAAAGATAAAGACGATGACAACATATAAAATTTTACTCCAACCCTTAGATGTATATTTCTTTGGCGGAGCCGAAACCTTTAATCATTCCAACAGAAAACATGCTTATAAAGAAAAGCAAAATTACTTTGTGCGGTCGCAGCTTTTTCCACAACAAACCACCATTTTGGGTATGTTGCGTTATCAATTGCTGGCACAAAACAATGAACTTGTAACAAAGAACTATCCAAGACTCTTAAAACCTGCTTCGGATAGAATCGGAGTGGAGGGTTTTAAGGTAGAGAATAATGTTGATAAATATGGCGTAATCTCTAAAATCTCACCGATATTTTTAAGCAATGGAACGATTGATTTAATTCCGCATACGAAGGATTTTGCTTGGAAAGATAAAGAAAACAAAGAAATTCAACAAATCAAACCCGAATTTGGTAATGTATATCAGCGGGTGATGTTTAATGGTAAATGGCAAACTGCTCCCGATACCCTTAATACTTTTAAGGTAAAACATGGTCAGCCTGATTTATTGGTGTCGCACGATGGAACAGAAGTGCATTTCAGGGATTTTAAAAAGAATTTCAAGGATGCGGTTACATTAAACAAGCAACCTGTTAAAAATGGCATTTTTGTGGAAGTAACTAAAATTGGTATCAACAAAGAAAAGCGGATTAAAAATGACTTTAAAGCTGATAGCAACAAAGAAAAACCGAAAGAAGCCTTTTTTAAGCAAACCAAATACCGTTTGATAGACGGTTGGTCTTTTGCCTTTTATGCAGATTTGGACGAAAAAATAGAAGACACCATCGTGTGCATGGGCGGCGACCGCTCACCTTTTAAATTAACTTCCAAGGTTGTTTCAGAAGGAGAAAATTTTGATAACAAGTTTAAAGATGCATACAAACATTTGCCAGATAATGCCATCGCTTGTTACTCGGATGCCTTTGTAAAATATGACGACGTGATGAACAATTGTACTTTTATGATAAATGATAGCTTGCCTTTTGCTTCCATTGCCGATAATTATAAATCATATATAAGGTCGGATAATTATGTGGTTTTAAAAAGAGGTTCGGTATTATATGGTGCTAAAGATTTTCCAAAGGAAGTTAATTTTGAAACAATCGGTTACAATACATTTTATAAAAAATAAAAACGCAAGATATGAAAAATGCAAAAACGGATATTTATCTAATTGAATGCCTCACCAATATGCATGTAGGCAGTGGCGATAACAACTATGGCGACATCGACAACCTGGTGCAGCGAGACCCAGTGAATAATTACCCCTGTATTTATAGTTCATCATTAAAGGGTGCTATTAAAGAATTTTGGAATGACAATGAATTTGAAGAGGTGGATGAAATTTTTGGTTCAGGTAGCGATGATAATAACTCAAATGACGAACAGAAGGAAACTGAAAAAGAGCATAATAAAAGTAATAAGGGAGTACCCGGCAAGGTGAAATTTTTCCAAGCCAATTTATTGGCTATTCCTGTTCAAGGAGGTTGTGCCAAAGAGGAGTCACCACCTTATTATTTAGCCACTCAGTCATCCCATTTAGAGGAGTTGGCTACATTTTATCAATATTTCGGAGTGCAATTATCTTGGAATAAATTAGACCTAGAAAATGAAATCGATATTAATTATGAAGTAAAAGGAAGAAAGATTAAAGAAGCGATTGCAGGATTAACTTCACTATATAATGTCCATGAAATAGATTTTAAAGAAATTATCGAAAAATTGCCCGTTATTGCTCGAAATAAGTTAGAAAATGGTGAGTCTGCCAATTTGTGGTATGAAGAAATTGTTCCTAGAAAAACATATTTTGTTTTTGCTGTTTCTGCATCTGAGAATGATAAAGCACTTTTAACAACCTTAAATAGTAATTTGCATGGCAAAGTAATCCAAATAGGTGCCAATGCTTCCGTTGGTTATGGTTATTGTAAAATCTCTAATATATTGTCCCATGAATAAGCAGGTCGAAAAATTGATGCCGTTGGCGTACGCTTTGTTAGAAAAGGAGCAAAAATCAAAACAGTTCAACAAAGAACTGAAGGGATATATTGCCAGCTTTGGACCATCATTAAGGATGTCGGGACTATTGGCAACGATGGCTTTTTACCTGAAAGATAAAGAGGATAAAAATGATAAATACAAAAGAAGTGATGTATTGGAATGGCTTTTTTGTATGATTGGCGAGGAAAAAGCCGATAAAAAATTTTTTGCCATTGCCAATCAAGAATCGGACACAAAAGAATTAGCGAACAAACTCCGAAACGCATATATCGCCTTAAAATTGGTGTTTCGAACATTTTCAGTAGAGGAAAATAATCTTTCAAATCATTAAAACTATAATCATGGGTGCAAATACTGCTTATTTGTTTCAGCGCAATTACTACAATAAGATAGATGATGATACAAAACTGGATTGGAAAGCTGTCAGGAAAGGAAAAAATGCAAGCGATCAGGAGAAAAAGGATATCGAGAAATTTTTCAAGAAAAAGAATGATACTATTTTACAAACGGACATTATTCCTATTGAAAATGAAGTATATAAAAAAGACTTTTCCCTCCAACTGCTATATCCTGGATTATTGTATGGTTCGGGTATAACGCACGAAGTAGGGGCTGTGGGTGAGTTTAAAATCGGGTTTCAATTAGACCATACTACCGGAATGCCCATCATTGCAGGTTCGTCCGTCAAAGGTATGTTGCGAGCCTATTTTCCTCAATTTCTGAATCAAATGACAGAAGACCAAGAAATAAAGACCATACAACCCTTCCTAACTGTTAGTAAAAAGCACTACAACAATGATGAGACCATCCTCAAAAATAAAAAGAAACACGCTTTGTATATCGACCATATTCTCAAGCAAACGAAAAGAAATGATTATGAACAATTGCTAGATAAGATAGAAGATGGAGAAGATCAAGATTTTGCGCCCATTTATCAAAAAATTCACCAACTTGAATACCATATCTTTGAAGGCGTAAATAACATGGGTAAGCGAAATTCTATTTATAAAACGGATATCTTCTTTGATGCTATTCCTTCCGTTGCAAAAGATGGTAAATTATTTGGTGATGATGCCATCACGCCTCATGGTACAGATATTACCAAAAATCCACTTCCTCTCTTGTTTTTAAAAGTAATGCCTAATGTGGTGTATGATTTTCATTTTAAACTAATTGTAACCGACCTAGGAAATGAAAAAATTACCGCAGAAGCTAAAATGAAATTGTTTGAAACTTTGATTGTAACCCATGGCGTAGGTGCAAAAACCAATGTCGGTTATGGACAGTTTAAAAGCTATAATGCTTCAAAGTCGGTAAGTGCAAATCTGCCAAAAACGGAAATAGATTTTAAATTCCACTTATTCCTTAAAAAACGAACGCAACTAACAGGAGTAGTTGAATCGGTGGATGATGCAAAAGTAGAAATGACGGTAGAAACTGTTAAAGGCAATTTTACCGTATATAAAAAACGCGACAAATTGTCCAATGTTGTAAGTGGAGATAGAGTCATCATTCAGATAGAACAAGATTATATACCGGGAAGCGGTCTTTCATTTTCTGCCAAAAAACAATAAACATGCAAACACTCACTGCCATCTTCCACCAACCATTGCGACCGTCACAAATCGATGATTTTAGGAAAGCTGTTACTACTTTTACCCATAACGACCTTTTCCATAACCACGATGAGCAGTCCACCATCAGTCGATATCCGCTCATCCATTATCGCGTACATGGTGGAAAAGCCGCCATATTTGCTGTCAATGAGGGTGCGCAAGCGTGTCAGGATTTGTTGAAGAATAAGGAGTTTGTAGAAACCTTTGGCGGCATGTATAGTCAGGATACAGACCGGAATTTCGAACCGCACATCCTTGCTGAACCCTGTAAATATAGAGTTTACCACTATATTCCTTTTAATCCGGAAACCTATCCGGTGTATAAACAATTACCCGATATGAAGGCACGGATAGAGCTGCTGGAAAGCCAGTTGCACAAACATATCAATAGCATGCTAAGTACCCTTCACCAACCGCAAGACGGCATCACTATCAGCATCTACGACCTTGATAGAGTAGAAAAGGTAAAGGCGTATGGTGCCCATTTGATGGCCTTTGATTTGGTCATAAACGCCAACATACTGCTTCCCGACAGAATCGCCATTGGCAGAAAAATGGCGTTAGGCTATGGATGGATGTATAAAATGTAAAACCACAGCAAGTTCTTTGACGTATTGATTGAAACCGCAATTCTGACATTAGAGTTATTACTGTAAACCATAACAACATCTTTGAAAATCAAGGAAAAGGTTCAATTCCATATTCCCGTATTTCCGTGTCCCACGGAAACCTGAGTAGTTACTTTGTCCTTCCGCAGATTATTTATTTCAATTGTGCTTAAAAATGTGTATCTTGAATGAAAACTGCAAACCATGATGTCATCTTTGAAAATCAAGCAACAAGTTCAATCCTTACTACGCTCAAAAAGTGTAGATGACCTGGCAAAGGTGCTAAAGTTTACCGCTGAAAACATCACCCTTCTCTCTATTTCAAAGAAGTATGAAGTGTATAAAATCCCAAAAAAGGACGGTAGTTTCAGAATGATTGAAGATCCATATGCACCATTAAAAGCATTGCAAAAAAGATTAAACGAAGTGTTACAATGTTATTATGCCACTATCCGCCCTTCTCCGGTATATGGATTCTGCATTTCCACATCACCTGATAAACCCCTCAATATTAAAACAAATGCTCAAAGACATGTTGGCAATCCTTGGATGATTAATATCGACTTAAAAGACTTCTTTCATCATATCTCTGAAAAAAGAGTGCAAAACATTTTTTCGACCAACTTTAAACATTGGGATAAAAATTTAGTAAAAACAATGGCTGCTATTGCTACCTACAAACACCGATTACCAATGGGCGCACCCACTTCTCCAGTGTTATCTAACCTAGCCTGTATAAATCTTGACCACGAATTGCAAAATTTTACCAAAAATAGCGGTATCACCTTTACAAGATTTGCGGATGATTTTACCTTTTCGGCGCACCACGAACTCAATAAGAATGATATAGATATCATCTTTTCTGCACTACACCATTATGGGTTTTTAGAAAATCAGAAGAAGGTGGTAATATATCCTCCAGACGACATTAAAATAGTAACAGGTTTAGTGGTAGGCAATGATGATGTTTCACTACCAAAAGATTATATCCCACAGTTGTTGATTGAAATTGACCGACTAAAAAATATTCTTAGCGTAGAAAAGAGATATCAAACTGGGATGTCTAACAAAAAATTGCAATTGTTCAAACAAGAAATAGAAGGGAAAATAAACTTTGCTACTACCATTTTAGGCAATCAACATGTTGATATACAACATATAGAACAAGCTTATATAGATGCAACCGCACCTGAAGATGATTATTTATCTATGAACTGGTTAGAAATGCCTTACAGCTTATAAATAATAAATATGATAATAGTTATAGAAGAATACGGTATAAATATTGAAAAGGACAACTATTCTTTCAAGATTTCCGGAGCAATAGGGACTCGAGTAATTAGTCCGTACAAAGTTACTGCTTTTCATATTTACAAACCCTGTCAAATATCTTCTCCAGCCATACTATTGGCAGCGGAGTTTGAAATTCCTATTTTGTTTTTAGATAGTACAGCTCAAGTGAAATCCATGCTTTGGCAACCCGGTTTTGGAAGTATCTCAAGAATCAGAAAACAACAGTATTTCTTTTGTCAGAGTGAAGAAGGTGTAATATGGGTATATGCTAATTTTTTATTTAAACTCAATGGCCAATTGAACAATTTGCAGGCTTTTGAGAAGCATAATGCCGAGATTTTTCAAGCCATACAACCATATAAGGAAAAAATATATCACCTTCAAAAAA
This sequence comes from Chitinophagales bacterium, assembly GCA_019694955.1. Lineage (GTDB taxonomy): Bacteria > Bacteroidota > Bacteroidia > Chitinophagales > JADIYW01 > JADIYW01. The sequence goes on from JAIBAX010000022.1 coordinate 38,418, forward strand.
AATGGAGTGAAATACCGGAAGATAGCTCGTTAACTAAAACAGTACAATATGAGGCATATAGTTCAAAAATTTATTGGCAGGGAATAAAAAGTATCCTCCCAACATCATTTAAGTTTGAAAAAAGAAGTAAGCATCCTGCAAAGGATATGTTTAATGTATTGCTTAATTATGGCTATGGAATGTTGTACAACCAAATATATTTAGCCAGTATAACAGCAGGACTAGACCCATATTTAGGAATTTTACATAGGGATAATTATAAAACTCCGTCATTTACTTTTGATGCCATTGAACCCTTTAGACCTTGGGTGGATAGGTTGGTAGTACAAATTGCCTTAGAACAATATATGGATGAATCCCATTTTGACAAAGGTGAAAATGAAGTAATACTCAACAAAAAAGGAAAATCAATATTTATACCAAAGATGATAGAGATGTTGCATGCATATACTTATTTTAATCAAAAGAGAGTGAAAAGAAAAGACCAAATACAATATTATTTAACCAAGCTAGCAAAAGACTTGCTAAAATCGCATAAGGATGCTTAAGATAATTACCTATGATATCAGTGAAAATAGAAAACGAACAAAAATAGCTAAATATTTAGTTAGAATGGGGTTAACAAGAGTGCAGTATAGTATTTTTGTAGGGGATTTGCCATTGTTTAGATGGAATCAAATCATTTTAAAACTTTATTCTTATTTGGAAGAAATTGATGAAACCGACAAATTATATGTACAAGAGATTAGTAAAGAAAGTTTTAAAAATATGGTTATCTTTGGAGAATCACCCAATTTTGAAGAAATTTTAAACGAAAAAAAAGTATGGATTATTTGAAAAAAATGCGAGTCAAAATGTTAAAAAATGCTGTAACTTATTGTAAATAAGTTCATTACAAAAAGTTGCGGTTAGAGATACCATTTAAAGAATATAGGATTGCGACTTTTAAATTTTCCATAAGACAAAATGTGATCTTTTTTGTTAGAGATACCATTTAAAGAATATAGGATTGCGACACCTGATTGGCAAACCACTCGTTTGACCAAAGTATGAGTTAGAGATACCATTTAAAGAATATAGGATTGCGACTGACTAACCCTCTGCGTGTTAATAGTTCTATTCTACTCGTTAGAGATACCATTTAAAGAATATAGGATTGCGACTTTTCAACATTGCTTGAATTTCTATGTTTAATTTTGTTAGAGATACCATTTAAAGAATATAGGATTGCGACTACCTTTACCGCTGACATTTGCAGGCTTGAACTTATCGTTAGAGATACCATTTAAAGAATATAGGATTGCGACCGATTACTTCAACAGATGAAGTCTCTATTGTCATGTTAGAGATACCATTTAAAGAATATAGGATTGCGACAATACGTATACTTTCATTATATTCAAAGATTGTGTTAGAGATACCATTTAAAGAATATAGGATTGCGACACATATCATGAATGCCATAACCCAAATTTTTATTAGTTAGAGATACCATTTAAAGAATATAGGATTGCGACTCTGGCATTTTTACTTCGATAGGCAATTCATTCATATGTTAGAGATACCATTTAAAGAATATAGGATTGCGACTCAGAGGATACAACTTCCTTATGTGTAAACATTACAGTTAGAGATACCATTTAAAGAATATAGGATTGCGACTTCTTTGGAATTGTGTCTATAACATTGTTGTTGTGGGTTAGAGATACCATTTAAAGAATATAGGATTGCGACATTTATTGATTTAATTTTCCATAAAACGGATTCCCCTGTTAGAGATACCATTTAAAGAATATAGGATTGCGACTGCTATGCATCAACTCAAAGAAATCTAATGTATATAAAGTTAGAGATACCATTTAAAGAATATAGGATTGCGACGCGTACAGTGCCCAACATACTGTCCCCGTTAATAGAGGTTAGAGATACCATTTAAAGAATATAGGATTGCGACCCACTTCTGCGTAGAAATAGAGATTAAATCGTTCTGCGTTAGAGATACCATTTAAAGAATATAGGATTGCGGCTTGAAAGTGAGAAAAGTCTAACTACTCACTACTAATTACTCAATACTAAAATTCAGAGATACGATGTCGCATTACGTACTACGAAAAACGCACGACGCTCTCAGAGATACCATTTAAAGAATATAGGATTGCGACATTGAAAACAATAGAGAAATGATTACTGTGAGTTAGAGATACCATTTAAAGAATATAGGATTGCGACAGTAAAACGATTTGTAAGGGACTGTATTTTTTAGGTCAGGTCATTCAGGGCATTCCGTCTGAAGGGTTACTTCGCTATTGATTTGATAATGAATAATTTAAAATTATAAATTTTGAATTTTAAATTTTAATTTGCCCTCAACACGCTTGAATAATCTTGCATTTTTAATTTTTAATTCAACATTTATAAGCATTCGCATTATCGCAATACGAAAATCGCAATTCGAAAATTCCTATCTTTGCCCTATGCAGCTCAGCTATTGGGAGTACGACCGCTATTTTAAACATATCGACGTTGCCATCGTCGGCTCCGGAATTGTCGGACTGAGTGCCGCTTTCTACCTGAAAAAGAAGTTCCCGAAGAAGAAAATCGTCGTCCTCGAACGCAGCTTCCTGCCCTACGGTGCCAGCACCCGCAACGCCGGATTCGCCTGCTTCGGCTCCATCACCGAACTTCAAGATGACCTCACCATAATGTCCGAAGACGAAGTCTTTACACTCGTTGAAAAGCGCTACAAAGGGCTGCAACGCCTGCGCCACCACCTCGGCGACAAAAACATCCGCTACATCCCGTGCGGCGGCTACGAGTTGTTCACACAACAAGATAAAGCGGTTTACCAAAAAGCCATAGAAGAACAACACTATTTCAATACAACCATCGGGAAACTGCTCGGCAAAAAGGACATTTATACCAATGAAGACAAGCACATAAAAAAGTTCGGATTTCGAAACATCGAACACCTCATCAAAAACCGCCTGGAAGGACAGATAGACACCGGAAGAATGATGGACACCTTGTCAGAAAAGGTGCGCCACCTCGGCGTAAACATACTCACCGGAATACCCGTTGACCGCTTCGAAGCCTCCGGCGATTCCTTGACAATATTTGCCAATGGTGTCGAGATAAAGACAAAGCAGTTGCTGATTTGTACCAATGGCTTTGCCAAAAACCTGCTGCCGGAATTGGACGTAGCGCCTGCTCGGGCACAGGTATTGGTCACCAAACCCATAGAAAACTTGAACTGGGAAGGCACTTTTCACTATGACAGAGGCTACTATTATTTCAGAAATATCGGCAACAGAATCCTCTTAGGGGGCGGCAGAAACTTGGATTTCAAAACAGAACATACGACAGAATTTGGCCTAACAACCTTGGTTCAGGAAAGGCTGAAAGAGCTGTTACACGAAACCATCGCACCCGGAAAAAATGTGGAAATTGAACGGCAATGGAGCGGCATCATGGGGCTAGGATCTTCAAAAAAGACGATTGTACAACAAGTGGACAAAAATGTCTTTTGTGCTGTACGCATGGGCGGCATGGGCGTGGCATTGGGGATGATGATAGGAGAGGAAGCAGCAGGAATAATTTATAATTGAAAATTTTAAATTATAAATTTTGAATTTTGAATTCCCTTCCACAACGCCGTCATAGCGAATTCTTTTTCGTGGAGACGAAAAAGGAAGAAGCCCCCGATTTTAATCGGAACCAGTAAATGCAACGACTGAAAGTAACTGTCCTTTTAAGGTTCTGTCATTCCGTGCATTGCGTCTGACGGGGTTGCTTCGGTATTGTCATAACGAATACATTTATTTTTAGCAAAGACAGTATGAAGCTATTCGCTTTGCTCAAATACCTCGCAAACCCGTGATTTTTATTTTTTTAACCTACATATCCTCGACAACCAACCCCTCCCAACGCCGTTATGGCGAGTTCCATTTTTGCTTAGGCAAAAAAGAACAAAGCCATCGACATTACTCATACGCAATACGCAATACTCAATACACAATACTCAAATCGCAATACGCATCACGTAACCCGTTGTTTTTTGTATATTTGTTCTATGGAAAGAGTGCAACTGTTTATCCATATACGCTTCCTTTGGGGTGTTCATCCTGCTAACCTTCTAAGAGTGGAAGGTGAACAAATGTCTGACTTGCCCATGATAGAAAATGCATGGTTGAAGGTCTTGAATGGGAAAATATTAGGTGTCGGGAGGATGTCCGATATAAATCTTGCTGAGGAAACCGACTCCACCATCATCGACTTGCAAGGAAAAAGCATCCTGCCAGCATGGTGCGATTCACACACGCACCTCGTGTTTGCCGCTACTCGGGAAGAGGAGTTTTTACAAAAAATTGAAGGGAAATCGTATGAAGAAATTGCCGCTTCCGGCGGTGGAATCTTAAACTCCGCCCTAAAACTACAAAGTACACCGGAAGATGTTTTGTATGAGCAAGCAGCAGCAAGATTATCTGCCCTCGTTGCCACCGGAACGGGTGCTATAGAAATAAAAAGTGGCTATGGGTTGAGTGTGGAGGGTGAATTGAAGATGCTGCGCGTTATCAAGCGGTTAAAGCAATCATTTCAAATTCCGATACGGACCACCTTTTTAGGAGCGCATGCCTATCCTACAGTTTTTAAAAACGACCATCCTGCATATATCCGCCTAATCATCGAGGAGATGTTGCCAAACATCGCCGCCGAAGGTCTTGCAGACTATATCGATGTATTTTGCGAGCAAGGATTTTTTTCTTTGGAAGAAACCAAGCAAATCGTCGAGGCAGGTCAGAAATTTGGACTTAAACCCAAATTGCATGTCAACCAGCTTTCCAATAATGGTGGCGTTCAGTTGGGTGTGGCCATGAATGCACTTTCTCTCGATCATTTGGAAGAAATTGGACAAGCAGAAATCGAGGTGTTGAAGGGAAAGGCGACGATGGCAACATTATTGCCGGGATGTTCGTTCTTCTTAGGCATTCCTTTTGCGCCAGCAAAGACCATGATAGAAAATGGTCTTGGTATTGCCCTCGCCAGCGATTTTAATCCCGGTTCGAGTCCTTCTGGAAATATGCATTTTATTTTGAAACTGGCATGTATAAAAATGAAACTTCTCCCAGAGCAGGCAGTGAATGCGCTGACTTTAAACGGCGCATATGCGATGGAGTTGAGTGCCGATTTTGGAAGTATTACCAAAGGCAAAGCAGCCAATTTTATCGTTACCAAACCAATCGACCATCTGGTGAGCCTTGCATATCATTTTGGTGATAACCTCATCGATTCAGTGTATATTTGCGGTAAGAAATGGTAAATTTTATTCATAGCGAAGCAACGACCCTGATTTCAAAAAGATCTGGGGAGCAGAAATTGGGCGAGGTCATTTTTTTGCCCGATTCTTGGGAGGTACTTTCCATGTTTAAGGGGAAATTTGTCATTGTAGGTATTCCGGAAGATATTGGAGTACGGGCTAACTACGGTCGCCCCGGTGCTGCGAAAGGGTGGGAGCGATTCCTACCTGTATTCTTGAATATTCAGGCGAATCATTTTATGGCCAGTTCAGAAATCGCTGTGCTGGGTGCGGTGGATGTTTACGACCTACAAGTAGAAGCGGAACAGTTGGATATAAGTCAAGATATTACACCACTCAGGAACCTCGTTGAGCAGTTGGACGAAAGGGTCTTTTCCGTCATTTCAAGCATCGTGGCACTGGGGAAAATACCCATCGTCATTGGTGGCGGGCATAATAATGCCTTTCCGATATTGAAAGCTTTTGGCAAAAGCACACCCATCAATTGCCTGAATATCGACCCTCATGCCGATTGTAGGGCGTTGGAAGGCAGACATAGCGGCAATCCATTTAGCTATGCCTATGAGCAGGGATACCTCAAAAAATATCTGTTGCTCGGCATGAACGAGTCTTATAATAACAGCGATATTCTAACCGCACTTGAAAAAATGCAGGCAACGGTATTTAGTTATGAAGATATTTTTGTCAAGAATGTTTGTTCGATTGATGAAGTGAAAACAGCAGTTGTCGAAGAATTGGTCGGCACCAAAGTTGGTTTTGAGTTGGATTTGGATAGCATCACAGATTTTCCGGTGAGTGCTGTAAATCCAAGTGGGTTTTCACCTGAGATGATTCGTTCGTTGGTATACTTTTTTGCCGGCAACTTGCAACCAATATATTTCCACTTGCCGGAATTTGCACCGGAATTAGCATCCAATAATGATAATCGTTATGCAAAACTTTTGGCTGCATTGGTCACGGATTTTATAAAAGGTGTGGATAGCGCACTGTAATGTTAACAAGTAAAGGACTTTCTCATGATTAGCGATGCATTTATTCTTAACTTTGTTAAGAAATATAACTTAGTTAGGTAAATGCCCATTAATGAACGAAGAAAGCAGGAAAAAGACGAAATGCGCAGAAATATACTTTCTGTAGCAAAGGGTATTGCCGCTAAGGATGGGTGGCAAAACGTGACCATACGCAAAATTTGTGGCGAAATATGTTATTCTGCTCCGGTAATTTATGAGTATTTTGAAGGGAAGGAGCAAATCTTACAAGCCATTCGTATGGAAGGCATCGGAGAAATACATGAATTGTTCCTGAAAGTCGACCATAAGTACTTTCAGCCTGAAAAACGACTTTTGGAGTATGGATTGGCATGGTGGAACTTTGCAAAGCGCAATGCAGAATTGTATCAGGTGATGTATAACCTTCAGGGTGCTGTGTGTAGCATGGGAGACAGTCAACCCAATACTACTATTTTAGACCACTATCACCAGGCTTTTTCTGCTATTAATCGAAAAGCGCAGGCATCGGAAAAGTACAGATGGGAATTATGTGATAATTTTATTGCCATTATACACGGATTTATCTCTTTGCGAATGGTAAATAAGATTAGATCCGGAATTCCTAATGAAGATCAGGTTTTTGCCAACGCAATCCAACGTTTTATATACATTATCAATGATTCAAATGCAGACATATGTCAAAAGGAAAATTAGTTTTTGTTGCCCTAATCTTATCTACGGTTGTAGGGTTGGGTTATGTCAAATATAAGAAAGTTCAAGAAGCGAAGGCAAAGATGCCGATGCCAGGAAAAGGAGGTCCGCAGACATTAATGGCAAGCGGTTATGTGGTGCAATATTCGGTGTTATCCAATGATTTGGATGCAAATGGAACCATATTGGCACAAGATGTCGTTCAGTTGCAGCCAGAAGTTTCCGGGCGTGTTACCTATTTGAAAATTGATGAAGGTGCTTTTGTGCAAAAGGGTACCTTATTACTAAAAGTAAATGATGCAGAACTTCAGGCCCAGATACAAAAATTGAAAGCACAAAAAGTAATCGCTACTGCCAACAAAGAACGACTTGCTGAGCTTCTAAAGATAAATGGTGTGTCAAAAAGTGAGTATGATGCCGCTGAAAACCAACTCAATAATATTGTTGCAGATATACAATTATTGGAAGTGCAGATTGAGAAAACATCCATACGTGCTCCGTTCTCCGGGAAACTGGGATTGCGAAATATTAGTTTAGGTGCTTATGTAACGCCTGCTACAGTGGTTGCTTCTCTTCAAAATACAGCCCAACTAAAAATAGATGTCACCATGCCGGAAAAGTATGCTAGTGTAGTTTTTCCGGGTAATATGATGGCATGTAAGGTAGCGGGTTTCGATCAAGTGTTTTCGGCTAAAATTATTGCCATAGAACCCAATATTGACGAAAAAACCAGGAACCTTAAAGTTAGAGCGGTGATACTTAATCCTGTAGCAAAGTTATTGCCGGGGGCTTATGTGAAAGTGAGCTTAAAATTAAATGCCACTCCACAAGCACTTATGATACCGGGAAGTGCCATTATTCCGGATGATAAAGCAACAAAAGTCGTCATTTCAGAAAATGGAAAAGCAAAATTCGTGTTTATAGAAACTGGGGTGCGTACTTCCGGTGAGGTGCAGGTTACTAGCGGTTTAAAAGTAGGAGATACAGTGCTGACCTCAGGGCTTTTGCAGGTGAAACCTGATATGGACGTAAAAATTACGCAGGTGGCAAAAACTTCAAATCAATAAAATATACGCCATGGGTTTGCCTTCATTAAGTTTACGACGTCCCGTTTTTGCCATTGTGATGAATATCCTCATCATTCTTTTTGGCGTGATAGGTTATACATTCTTAGGTGTGCGAGAGTATCCGTCGATAGATCCTCCTGTCATCACTGTTAGAACAAATTATACTGGTGCCAATGCGGATATCATTGAATCTCAAATTACAGAACCTTTGGAGAATGCTATCAATGGCGTTCAGGGAATTCGAACGATTTCTTCTGCCAGCAATCAGGGCTCTTCGAATATTACGGTCGAATTTGACCTTTCGGCAGATTTGGAAACAGCTGCTAATGATGTCAGAGATAAAGTTTCACAAGCTGTCCGGTTGTTGCCACAAGATATCGATGCTGCTCCTGTGGTTTCTAAAGCAGATGCAAATTCAGATGCCATTATATCTATGACTGTTCAAAGCAATACCAAAAATGTATTGGAACTTACAGACTATGCAGTCAATGTTTTACAACAGAGATTGCAAACCATACCGGGTGTCAGCAGCATACAGATATGGGGACAGAAAAATTATGCCATGCGCCTATGGTTCGAACCGCAGAAACTGGCAGCCTACCAACTAACGCCCATTGATGTACAAAATGCCCTCAATAAAGCAAATATCGAACTGCCATCGGGAAAAATATCCGGTACCACGACGGAACTTACTGTCAATACCTTGGGAAGAATTAATACTGAAGAGGAGTTTAATGAACTCATTATTAAGGATGTTGAAGGGCAAACCGTAAAGCTAAAAGATATTGGATATGCTACGCTAGGAACAGAGAATTTCGAAACAGGGCTAAAAGAAAAAGGTGCCGGAATGGTGGCACTGGCATTGGTACCACAGCCGGGAGCAAATTATGTTGAAATATCAAATGAGTTCTACAAAAGAATGGATTTGATAAAGAAAGAAGTGCCTAAAGATATTTTACTAAATATTGCCTTAGATAATACCGTTTTTGTAAAAAAATCCATTGCAGAAGTGAAAGAAACGCTCCTGATTTCAATCGTTTTAGTGGTGTTAATTATCTATCTTTTCTTCAGAGATTGGGTGATTGCCTTAAGACCACTGCTGGATATTCCCGTTTCTCTTATAGGCGCATTTTTTATTATGTATGTCTTCGGATTTACCATTAATGTACTGACTTTACTGGCAATTGTCTTGGCAACCGGATTAGTAGTTGACGATGGCATTGTGGTGACGGAGAATATTTTCAAAAAACTGGAAGCAGGAATGCCCCGTCGACAGGCAGCAAGAGAAGGCGCCGAAGAAATATTTTTCGCTGTAGTGTCCACCTCTATTACGCTGGCTATCGTATTTCTTCCCATCGTCTTTATGGAAGGTTTTGTTGGCAAGCTATTTAAGGAGTTCGGTATCGTTGTTGCCGGGGCTGTATTAATTTCAGCATTTGTATCGCTTACCCTTACACCCGTTTTAAATGTTTATCTCGGAAAAAGCGTACATACCAATTCCTGGTTTTATGATGCAACAGAGCCTTTTTTTAAAAGCGTAGATGGTGGTTATAAAGATATGCTGGCTTCATTTATGAAGATGAGATGGGTGTCGTTTTTTATCATTGCAGCGTGCTTTGCCGTTATTTTTTATATCGGCAAATCCTTGCAGGAAGAATTGGCACCCATGGAAGATAGAGGTTCGTTTAGAGTGTCACTGACAGCACCTGAAGGAACGTCGCATCTAGCCATGCAACAATATGTGGATCGTGTTTCGCAATTTGTCTTAGATTCTGTTGAAGAACAGCGGATTGTTCTCAGCGTCACTTCTCCCGGATTTATTGGATCGGGTGCCGCAAATACCGCTTTCATGAGGGTGAGGCTTAAAGAAACCAACGAACGAAAAAGGACACAAGATGAAGTAGCGCAATACTTAAATAAGAATTTTTCCAAATTTAATACGGGCAAGGCATTCGTCATTCAAGAACAGACCATCTCGGTCGGTTCAGCCAGATTCGGTATGCCTATACAATTTGTTGTTAAGAATTTTGACTTCGAAAAGCTAAAGGAAAGCGTGCCGAAATTTATGGAGGAGGTGTCAAAGAGTCCGGTATTTATGGGATATGATGTGAACCTTAAATTCAACAAACCGGAGTTACGCATTGTCATAGATAAGGAGAAGGCAAATGCGTCAGGGGTTTCTGTGCAGGATATTGCACAAACCTTACAATTTTCACTGAGTGGCAGGAGATTCGGTTATTTCCTGAAAAATGGAAAGCAGTACCAAATTATTGGTCAGAGTCTTTATGAGGAACGCAATAATCCCGAGGATTTAAATGGGATTTATGTACGCAGTAGTACCGGAAAACTGATATCCTTAGATAACCTTATCACCATGGAGGAATATGCTAAGCCACCACAATTATATCATTTTGACCGATATAAATCTGCAACAATTTCTTCTGGACTTGCTCCCGGTAAAACCATCGGTGACGGTATTGCAGAAATGGAACGCATCGCCGATAAGGTATTAGACGAATCTTTTAGTACATCATTAACCGGCGCTTCCAGAGACTTTGCAGAAAGTTCCTCTAATACTTCTTTTGCACTTATATTGGCACTTGTATTGATTTATCTGGTGTTGGCGGCACAGTTTGAAAGCTTTGTAGATCCTTTTATAATAATGGTTACAGTACCCTTGGCTTTGGCAGGGGCATATCTTTCTCTTTGGATTTTTAACCTCACTGTAAATATTTTCAGTCAAATAGGAATGATTATGTTGATTGGGTTAGTAACGAAGAATGGCATTTTGATTGTCGAATTCGCCAATCAAAAGCGTAAGGAAGGTATGGATAAGATGGAGGCCGCCATCTATGCAGCAGCCATGCGATTACGACCCATCCTAATGACAAGTTTGGCAATGGCATTAGGAGCCGTTCCCATTGCAGTAGCATTAGGAGCGGGTTCCACTAGCAGAATATCGCTTGGTATAGTTGTTATCGGCGGCATCATGTTCTCTCTTTTGTTAACACTATTTGTAGTTCCTGCAATGTATTCATTTATGTCACGGAAAAAAACGATTTCAAATGAATAAATATACTTATATTCTATTGATGGGTATGATGTACTTCATATATCCTTGTCGTGCCCAAATACTTACTCCTGAAGAAGCCGTGTCGGTAGCGCTTTCTAAGAATTTTGATATCGTTTTAGCAAAACAAGCTGCTGACATTGCAGAAACGTATGACACAAAAGCAAATGCCGGAATGCTGCCAGTCATTAATCTTACCACAGGTGATGTCTTTAACCTGAATAACATCAATCAAAAATTTACTACCGGACAAGAGGTTGTTAAAAATTGGGTGCCTGTAAATAGTTTTTCTGCAGGTGTTAATATGAATTGGACGGTCTTTGATGGGTTGAAAATGTATGCTACCAAAGAACGTTTAGAGCAACTGGCATTACTCGGTGATTTGCAGGTGAAGCAGCAAGTGCAAAATACTGTCGCTGAAGTACTCCAGCAATATTATGAAGTTGTAAGACAAAAGCAACAAATTACGGCTTTAAAGGTCTCCTTAGAAATTTCTGCAGAAAGAGTTAAACTCGCTCAGGCAAAGTTCGATGTCGGATATAGCGATAAGACACCGCTTTTACAAGCAAAAGTGGATTTGTCGGCTCAACAAGTTAGCTTAAATAAGCAAGAAACCCTTCTAGAACAGTCAAAAATTATGTTAAACCAACTGCTCGGCAGAGATCCATTGATTACTTTCGATGTCGTTGATACCATTGTTATTCAATACGTTCCCAATATTACGTTGATACAAGATTCTATTTCTACCAATAATTACAGCATTCAGCAGGCTTTGAAAAATATAGAAATTCTGCAATTGGAACGCAAAGAAATTAACGCACAAAAATTACCTAGGATAAGTTTAAGTTCCGGATATAATTTTTCACAAAATAATAGTAAAGCAGGATTGCAATTATTTAATCGTTCCTATGGACCCACGGTAGGCGTAAGTGCCAGCATTCCTTTATTCAATGGTGGGTTGGTGAAAAATCAGCTAGAGATTTCTTCCATTAATATTGCATCGCAACAAATTGAACTGGAACAGGTTAAGAATAATCTTTCTTCAACTGCATTAATGACCTATAAAGCATATGAGAATGCCATGACGGCTTTGAAACTTAATGAAGAAAATGTGGGAGTTGCCAAAGAGAATGTTGTCGTGACAATGGAACGTCTACGTTTAAATCAAGCCAATACGCTTGAAATCAAACAGGCGCAAAGTAGTTACGAGCAGGCTATGTATAATGTCATTTTGGCACGGTATGAAGCTAAGATGGCGGAAATTAATTTGCGTAAACTATTGAATAATTTGATACAATAAAGAATCGCTATCCGAAGAATTGCTTAAAAAGGAAATAGCCAATAAATAAAATAATCACTATCGGAAGAATCCAACGTAGTTTTTTTTCATTTGTCGCTGCCGTAGTTTCATGGGCATGGGTCGTTTGCACAGTTTCCATCTCATATTTGGGTTGGGTAGCTCCTGTTTTTATAGGAATACCCAAATAGCTGTTCAGTGTACCACCAAGGGAGCTAAAATTGGTTAAGCCGAGAAACTTAGTTAAGCCCTGCGGCGCGGTTTCGATGATATATTCTTTTTGATCCAGCAAGAGACTTGCCAATCCTTTTATATCCAACCCCTGTATCTTTTTTTGTTCAGAGAGGGTTCTCAGCACCTGAATGGTGAGAACTGGAAGCCATTTTGCAATGGTGGCTACAGGTAAACCGCTGCTTTGTGCAACCATGCTGACGAGTCCTCCAACTTTTTCCTGCGAACTGTAGACAACGACCAAAGAACGCTGACCGACTAGGACGCTTTTTTCTTCCATAATATCTGTAAATCCAGCAAGGTGAATTTTTTCCAATAAATTGGAAATACTCATTAAGCCATTGTTTTCAGCCGCTTTGTTTAAAATACCTGCAACAATAGATGTGATAGACATACCGATGGCTTTGTTGACAAGTTCGTCATTCCCTGCGATGGGTGTGTTGAGTTGCGTAATAAGTTCTGAAGAAAGGTTTTGTCGTGTTGACTCGATGATATTCATGGTACAATAGATGATGATAGGTTTTTCCTTTTATCAATAGAACGAAGCTACGAAATAATCAATCGAAAATCTTGTTTTGACGATATTTTGGGTTGAATTGTTGATTTGATAATTTCAACCCTCGAGGTTGGTGGCCACCAACCTCGAGGGTTGAAAAAAAACGCCCTAAGTTAACCTTAGAGCGTTTTATATAACAGTTCAAGCGAGGATTATCCTTTCCCTGCAGGACGAAAAGGATTTACCCATGCTATAAACGGCATAACTTTTCTGGTTTGTATCCATACTTTCCCTTTTCCGCTAAACTTACAAACGAATCCTTCTCCGGAGAAAAATAAAGACTTGTAGCCTCCAATTTTTGTGATGTCATATTGTAACCCTTCCGTGAAGGCAACGATATGTCCTGTGTCAACGACATAGCTATCTTCAACATCAATGGACATGATACCACCATAAGAATTGAACCAAAGATCCCCTTGGCCGGAACATTTAATTAAAAACATGCGTTCACCGGAGAAAAATCCTTTTACCAATCCCTGAAATTTAGACTCCACATTCACTGTATCGGCTGACGCCAGAAATGCAGATCCTTGCAAGTAAATAGCTTCATTGTCTAAATAAACATGCTCAACATCTCCCGGACATGCGGGTGCAATTTGAATTTCTCCACTTCCATTTTTGGCGGTAAATTCGTTGATAAACAAAGATTCTCCTGTAAGAAAACGTGATAAGCCACCTTTGAACTTTGTTTTCATCTCGATATTCGTATCCATTGTTGCCATTCCGGCAGCCTCTACTTTTAGCTTAGTACCCGAAGGTAGGCTTACTGTCAAAAATCCGTAGTCGGGTTTGCAATCCATGCTGAATTCCAACCCTTTATTATTTTGCGTTTCCATTATTTTCTTGGTTTTAATTTTGAACCTAAAATACTTCCAAAAGAACCGGAATTATGAGATTGTACCCAAACCGTTCCCTGTCCTTTGAATTTACATACCAATCCTTCACCACCCAAAAAGGAACTTACCCAGCTTTTTCCGGCTTTGGACAAGGTGAAATTCAGGCTTTCGTCAAAGGCAACGATATGTCCGGTGTCTACGATATATTCCCCATTTACTTGAATGGGATAAATAATACCGAAGGAGTTGATCACCAACGTTCCTTTTCCTTTTATACCCAGCCAAAACAAGCTTTCTTTAGATACAAGTGATTTAAACCCTTGCCAATTCATATTGATATCTATGTCTGGAGAACTGGCTACATAAGAACCACCCTGAACAATAAGCCCCTCGCCATTGAGTTCCTTTACCATCATATCTCCGGCATGTGTTGCGCCTAACCACACCGTTCCACCCTCATTTCCTGCTTTAAAGTGGTTGAGGAAAAAACTCTCACCACTCAACATTCTCTTTAAGCCTTTCATGATGCTTCCTGAACCTTTTTTATTAGTGGTAGTCGTCATTTGCAAGTGAGAACTCATGGCTATCATAGCACCGCCTTCCGCAGTAAATTCCTGTCCCGGTTGCAATTTAACTTCTGCTACCGATGACCCGGGACGCATTTGGATGCTCACATCCAATGCACCGTTTGTATTTGTAATATGTGTTTCCATAGTGATTAGTATAAAAAGCGGTTTACCCAAGCAGCAAGACTGGAGATGCTGCGTGTTTGTAAATAAATTTTTCCTTTTCCTTCGATACGGGTAACAAAGCCTTCACCTCCGAATAAGCTGCCAAAAACACCACCTGCCAATTGCAACTTTAAATTCATCGTTGGCTCATACGCTACCAGATGTCCGGAATCAACGATGTATTCGCCATTGATTTCTTTCTCGATAATTCCACCATATGCACCGAAAACAACTTTTCCATGCCCGGAAACAACAAGTTTGAACAATCCTTCACCAGCAATAAAAGATGCAAAACCTGCCCACTTGATACCGAGATTTACACTTGCATCAGAAGCGACGTAGGCGCCTTTTTGTATGCAATAGCTTTCACCATTGAGTTCCTTTACCGCAATATCTCCCGGCGTTGGCTGTGTAAGATGAAGATTGAGTGTTTTACTGGTATTGTTTTTAAAAGTATTGATGAACAAACTTTCTCCACCAAAAAAACGTTTGAGGAGTGCTTTGAAAAAGCCTCCATTGAATGTCGCATTCATATCTAAATCTGATGACATACTCGACATCGCATCAGACTCTGCAACAAATGATTCGCCCGGATCCAGCTCTACGATAACGTGAGCGAAGACTGGCCTGCCTTCTACTGTTAGTTTCATTATTGATATATTTAATTAAGTAATTCTAATTATTCTTTTTCAATAGCTTCTTGAAAACCTTTAAAGGTGTTCGGTAGCGGTTGGAAGGTTTGTTTTAACTGTTGCTGTTTCTTTATTAGATGGGCGATTCTTTCTTCTGTCTGAGGGTGTGTTGATAAAAATGATAAGTCTATATGGTCGGTTTTAAGGGAATCTGTTGTTGGTTCATATTCCTTTTTTATAATTTTAAAAAAGCTGATTAATCCTGACGGGTTGATGTTTGCTTGTACAAGGTAATTCCATCCGGTTTCATCGGCTTCATTTTCAAAAGCACGACTGTTTGAAAGGGAGGCGAGTTTACCACCTAGGTTGGCAAAGGTTCCAGCTAACGCACTTACATCTCCCAAGGTAGCAGAAAGAATGGCAAAAATACCGATGTTGTTGATTACTCCACGAATATGATGTCGCTGCGTAACATGGGCTAACTCATGCCCTAATACGCCCAATACTTCTTCCCAATTATTGGCTTTTTCAATTAATCCGGTGTTGACAATTACCTTACCCCCCGGCAGTGCAAAGGCGTTGATGGTGGGGTCTTTAATGAAGTAAACATCCACTTTATAGCCGTCCTTTTCAATTTGCTTAAACAAGGGCTGCGCTACCTGATTGAAAATTTTACTCAATGAGTCGTTCTTGATAAACTCGTGTTGCAAGGTTATAGAGGTGAATAATTTGTCTCCCACTTCTTGTTCCCATTTAACTGGGACTTGGTTGGCAAGACCTGTCACCATTCTATCCTTCAACAAATAGATGGAAACGATGAGAACAGCAACGATACCCAAAAGAGTAAGTGTTCCAACAAGCATTTTGTTTAAGGTTTTTTTCGCTTGCCCAATTTCCTCAGAGAAATGTTTCCTTGAGGTAAGGTTTTCATCTTTTAATATGGATTTGTCTTTTGTGTAAATGGAAATATTTTCTTCATTTTTATTTTTGAGGAAAACAAAGCGATTTCCGGCACCTCCCGCTTCTATTGTTAAGTCGTTTATGCTGAAAGTATAATTGATTTCTTCTGAAACAAAACATATGAGTTCGGACGTAGTATGTAATTCACCCGAACATCTTCCACCCGAAAGCTTCGGGTGAATAAGGATGGCTTGATAATTTTGCAAAATTTGGTTTGTTTTGAAAGGCAAATATAGTGTTTGTTAAAAAAAAATCCATCGTTCTGTTGAAAAGAAAGCAGATTTGTTATTATTTCTTTGAATTTTTCCAAAGAATAAATACTATAACGATTAAAAGGATCGGAAGTGAAATCCTAAACAATACACGGATATCTTTTGTATAATAGTAGGAAGTGCATACACTGATAGCAGACGAGATGGCCAGTATGAATGCAATGGCTAAAGCTATATTTCTTTTGGTAAAGGTCATGTATAGTTCTTCTTTCTGCAAAAGTAGCAATAATTGCTGACGATAAGCAGATAATAGACGCAAATATCGACCTATTCACCCAATGGTATTGTTGTACAATAAATCAGAGCGGTTTGAAATTAACGAATTTGAGTTTGAAAATAAATCTTAATTTTAACTCGAATTTTCATCTTAAAAGCAAAGTATGTCTCAATTTCATATAATAAATGGCGAAGGAATTAGCTTGGAAGCTGTGCGTAAAATTGTGTTTAATCAAACCATGAAACTGGAGTTGTCTGACAATGCAATACAAGTAATACAGCATTGCAGGACATACTTAGACAATAAGTTGTCAGGATCCGATGATTTTTTTTATGGCATCAACACAGGTTTCGGTGCTTTGTGTAATGTAAAAATTGATGATGAAAGAATAAAAGAACTGCAGGAAAATCTAGTGTTGAGTCATGCTGCCGGAACAGGCTCAGAAATGCCAAAGCAAATTGTCAAACTCATGATGTTCCTGAAGATACATTCTTTGTCTTTTGGACATTCCGGCGTTGCAGTCGCCACCGTTCAGCGATTGGTAGATATGTATAATAAAGACGTCGTTCCGGTGGTGTACACACAAGGGTCGCTCGGAGCATCAGGAGATTTGGCACCACTGGCGCACTTAGTGCTTCCAATCATAGGAAAAGGGGAAGTCACCTATAATGGCCAGCGGTTGCCGGGAGAAATCCTCGAAGATAAATTCGGTTGGAAGCCGATAGAACTGCAGTCGAAGGAAGGGCTGGCGTTATTAAACGGCACACAATTTATGCAAGCTTACGGGTTGTGGTCATTGTTTTTGTCGGAAAGACTATTTAACATCGCCGATTTCTGTGCCGCATTATCTTACGATGCTTGGGAATGCAAAGAAGAACCTTTTTATGAACCCATACACCGCATTCGCCCGCATAAAGGACAACTGGATACGGCACATGCCATAAGAAAGTTGATTAAAGGCAGTATGATTAATCAGCAAACAAAGCCACAGATACAAGATCCTTACTCTTTTAGGTGTATCCCTCAGGTGCATGGGGCAAGTAAGGATACCTTACATTATATGCACAAGACGTTTGCAACAGAGTTGAATTCAGTTACCGATAATCCTATTATCTTCCCCGACGAGGATTTAATTTTGAGTGGCGGAAACTTTCACGGACAACCTTTGGCTTTGGCAATGGATCATTTAGCGATAGCGTTAGCAGAGTTAGGCAATATTTCTG
The DNA here is from genome assembly GCA_019694955.1 of Chitinophagales bacterium. Taxonomy (GTDB): domain Bacteria; phylum Bacteroidota; class Bacteroidia; order Chitinophagales; family JADIYW01; genus JADIYW01. The sequence continues at coordinate 56,524 of JAIBAX010000022.1, forward strand.
AGAGGAGAACTTATTTAATGTTGTCAGGGCAACGAGGACTTCCGGTTTTTCTCGCTAAAGACCCCGGCATCCACAATGGATTGATGATTGCACAGTATACTGCGGCTTCCATTGTAAGCCAAAACAAGCAATTGTGTACCCCTGCATCTGTTGACAGTATTGTCAGCAGTAATGGACAGGAGGATCACGTTAGCATGGGTAGCAATGGTGCCACCAAGTTGTATCAGGTAGCTACGAATCTTGAAAATATTTTGGCAATAGAATGGCTTACTGCTGCGCAGGCGTTAGCGTTTAGAAGACCTATGACAACTTCAATTTTGTTAGAGGAAAAAGTTGCCGCCTACAGAAATAAAGTCACATTCATGGAGCATGATAGAATTATTTCATACGATATAAGGGAAACGGTTCTCTTTTTTAGAGAGCAAGAATGGAAAATAGAATAGTGTGAACAACCTGTTGTGGTAATGTGTATAAAATTAATCCATTTGTTTTAAAAAAATAACTTCATATTGTATTGATTTTGAATATTTTAGAATTATATTACATGTGTTATAACTTATTCAGACGTACTAATATTTATTACTTTTATGCGCTTTATTTGAGAAAAGCAGTTGTATAAAGCTTAATTTTGTGCCATCATCATTTTAATATTCTGCAATTAGGAAGGTAGGATATTGGTATGAAAATTAGCAAAAAATTATAGTATGAAATTCAGATTAGGCGCAATTGTCATTGTTGTTGTATCCATTTTTTTCAACACAGCGGTGGTGTATTCCCAGAAGGTGAAGATTTCCTTGAATGGTAATGATGCTACTGCTGCTGCAAATATACTTGGAGCAGGAAATCCCTATGGTCTTCCTGCAGGAAGTACACATCCTGATTTTCCTTATAAAACATGGCAACAAGCTTATGGTCGCGTTGTTACTAATAATACGGCACATCAAACAATTGAATTTTGCCCCGGCGTTTACACAAATCAGTCTTCTCAAGGAAACATCGATGTTTGGGATCTTAATAATTTAACCAGTTTACGGGGCTTAACTATTGATGGTAAGGGAGCTTATTTAAGTGTTGCTGGCGCAGGCATTGGATTTTTGTGGAACAGGAATGTGGATAGTGTAACTGTTAAGAATTTTACTTTCCGTGGGTTCAATAATTCTGGACCAGGTGGAAGCTGCATTACTATGGAAGATGCACTCGGTTGCGTGATAGACAATTGTATTTTCTATGCGAATCCTACAGAAACTCCGGTTAGAATTGAAAGTACCGATTTTTCTCCAAATGGAAATGTTACTGCTGTAATAAGTAATTCAACTTTTGCCGGGAATCCGTATAATTCGGCTTCACCTTCAACAGTACCTAATACAGGAGCACTGAGAATTGATGCTTATGAATTTAGCACCATGAGGGTAGATATCATCTCTAGCAGTTTTTCTTGTAATGGAAGACAGGGTTCTGGGGGAGCCTTGCTCATAAACGGCTCTACAACGGCTACACAAGGACAGAATTGTACCGTTAATATAGATGGATGCGATTTCTATAATAATAATATGGCATCAGGTGGGTCTGGAAATGGCGGTGGCGCCATCTATTCCTCCAATAGAACAACATTGAATGTAACCAATACAGACTTTTGTGAGAATTCTGTCGATGTTGATATCTCCAGTGGCGGAGGTGCTGCGATCTATGCGTATGCCACAGCATTAACGGTTGATAATTGCAGTTTTGCCAATAACCTATGTTCCGGCGTTGGCGTTACATCAACAGATGGAGGTGCTATTTTTATTGATGGAGGAACTTCTGCATCAAATCAAAAAGCGGCAATCGTTCGCAATTCAATTTTTTATGGAAACAGTACTCCCGACGATGGAGGTGCTATTAGGGTTAGAACGGCTACTTCTTTTTTGGCAAAAAGATGCTTGTTTTTTGACAATTCCGCAGGAGGAGATGGTGGAGGCATTTCAGATGCAAATGGTGCGACTGTTACGATAGATTCCTGCACATTCTATAATAATAGTGGTGGCGTGGGAAGTGCTATTAGCAGTAATGGCTCCGGTACCATTGATATCACGAATTCAATTTTGTTTGGCAACCCTGGAACACAAACCAATGCCCCACTCGGAGCAGGAAATTTTACTGCGAATCCTTCTTTTGTGCAAATTGGGACTGGTGCAGGAGCAAATTTTGATGCTAACCTCACAAATGCAGGTGCGCATTTAGGTGTAGTGCCTATGCCTGCATGTGCAACATCATGTCCAACATTTGCACCAACAACCCCATGTGAAGCATCGGGATCAGAATTGGAAATTTCTTGTACATATTATTGCACTCAGGTAGACTCCCTGACAGATCCAAATCCAACAGGAAACGATGTACAATTGTCTGTCCATATCAACAATTTTATAGAGCCAAGTTGCACCAATCCATTGTCATATACCTACGTTTTTCTAATTGTTGATGCATTGGGAAATGTAGTAGGCACTATTCCTGCAACTGACGCTAATAATGATGGTGTTCCAGATGCCAGCCTACCCGCAGCTACTCAAATATTGGATTTAAGCTCAATCGGTTTGTCATCCGGAAATTATTCTATTGTAGGATTTCACTATTTAACATCAGATGTACCTTTGCATATCCCATCGCCTTTTGTCGGATTACCACTGGCAGAAATAATTGACAGCATTACGATAGGAGAGGGTTGTGGCGTTATTGGAACGGATACCACATTCAAATTGTTGAAGCCAATATTGGTAAGTATGGTTACTTCTTGTACGGATCAAAATTGAACGCCGGCAAATAGTGGAGAATTTTTTGTTGATATTACCATCACAGGAGGTTGGCCTGAAGAAAATAACTCAGGTACATATACACTCATTTCCGCTGGTTTCAATTCTCCTATAACAACATATTCTTATGGTAATCCATTAGTAGATATTCCGGTGACCTTTGTAAATGGGAGCCTTCTTAGCATATCTGTGACCGACGATGGCAATTCTAGCAATACGTCTTGCAATGCATGCGCTTCTATAAATTATACAACCCCACATATATGTTGTTCCGGGATTCAGACATTGGTTCAAAACTATAGCTGTTTCCCTGCTGATACAGGTGTAATCATTGATTCCTTAACTTCATCTGGCGGTTGTGACAGCATTGTAACAACGATTACAACGTTAATCAACGCTTCTTTCACAACTGTAAACGCTACCAGTTGCAACCCTGCCGACACAGGAACGGTGATAAATACGATTACCGGTGGTGCTGCAAATGGTTGTGACAGCATTATAACAACAATTACAACTTTAATCAATCCATCTTTCACAACGGTAAACGCTACCAGTTGTAACCCTGCCGACACGGGAACGGTGGTAAATACGATTACTGGTGGAGCAGCAAATGGCTGTGACAGCATTATAACGACCATTACAACTTTAATAAACGCTTCATTCACAACGGTAAACGCTACCAGTTGTAACCCTGCCGACACGGGAACGGTGGTAAATACGATTACTGGTGGAGCAGCAAACGGCTGTGACAGCATTATAACGACCATTATAACATTAATCAATCCATCTTTCACAACTGTAAACGCTAGCAGTTGCAACCCTGCCGACACGGGAACGGTTGTAAATACGATTACTGGCGGTGCAGCAAACGGCTGTGACAGCATTATAACAACCATTACAACATTAATCAATCCATCTTTCACAACGGTAAATACTACCAGTTGCAACCCTGCCGACACGGGAACGGTAGTAAATACGATTAATGGTGGAGCAGCAAACGGTTGTGACAGCATTGTAACGACGATTACAACATTAATCAACGCTTCTTTCACAACGGTAAATGCTACCAGTTGCAACCCTGCCGACACAGGAACTGTGGTAAATACGATTACTGGTGGAGCAGCAAACGGTTGTGACAGCATTGTAACGACGATTACAACATTAATCAACGCTTCTTTCACAACGGTAAATGCTACCAGTTGCAACCCTGCCGACACAGGAACAGTAGTAAATACCATTACAGGCGGTGCAGCAAATGGTTGTGACAGCATTATAACAACGATTACAACTTTAATCAACGCTTCATTCACAACTGTAAACGCTACCAGTTGCAACCCTGCCGACACGGGAACAGTAGTAAATACCATTACAGGCGGTGCAGCAAATGGCTGTGACAGCATTGTAACGACCATTACAACTTTAATAACTTGTGTCACCCCAGATACCATCTACGATACCGTTCCGGTAAACGACACCGTGGAAGTATGTGTAAACTTAGAACCAACATTCGACCCTGCCCAAACAACCTATACTTTCTGTGACGGATCAACCGCTGATAACGGCACACTGGGTACTTATGAAATCGACGACAATGGTTGTGTGACCTATGTTGCCGGAAATACACCGGGAGATGAGAATGAAATCTGTGTTATCGCTTGTGATGCCAATTTGGGTATTTGCGATACGACAATTATCATCATCACTGTTGTTCCGCCAACGGTCACCCCAGATACCATTTACGATACCGTTCCGGTAAACGACACGGTGGTAGTATGTGTAAACCTAGAACCAACATTTGACCCTGCCCAAACAACCTATACTTTCTGTGACGGCAGTACAACAGGTACGGGAACACTGGGCACTTATGAAATCGACGACAATGGTTGTGTGACCTATGTTCCCGGAAATACACCGGGAGATGAGAACGAAATCTGTGTTATTGCCTGTGATGCCAATTTAGGTATCTGTGATACTACTATCATCATCATCACCGTTGTTCCACCAACCGTCACCCCAGATACCATCTACGATACCGTTCCGGTAAACGACACCGTGGTAGTATGTGTAAACATAGAACCAACATTCGACCCTGCCCAAACAACCTATACTTTCTGTGACGGATCAACCGCTGATAACGGCACACTGGGCACTTATGAAATCGACGACAATGGTTGTGTGACCTATGTTGCCGCAAATACACCGGGAGATGAAAACGAAATCTGTGTTATTGCCTGTGATGCCAATTTAGGTATCTGTGATACTACTATCATCATCATCACCGTTGTTCCACCAACCGTCACCCCAGATACCATCTACGATACCGTTCCGGTAAACGACACCGTGGTAGTATGTGTAAACTTAGAACCAACATTTGACCCTGCCCAAACAACCTATACTTTCTGTGACGGTAGTACAATAGGTACGGGAATACTGGGTACTTATGAAATCGACGACAACGGATGTGTGACCTATGTTGCCGGAAATACACCGGGAGATGAAAACGAAATCTGTGTTATTGCTTGTGATGCCAACTTGGGTATTTGTGATACCACCATCATCATCATCACCGTTGTTCCGCCAACCGTCACCCCAGATACCATTTACGATACCGTTCCGGTGAATGATACAGTGGTAGTTTGTGTAAACCTAGAACCAACATTTGACCCTACCCAAACGACTTATACTTTCTGTGACGGCAGTACAACAGGTACGGGCACATTGGGTACTTACGAAATAGACGACAATGGTTGTGTGACCTATGTTGCCTCAAATACACCGGGAGATGAAAGCGAAATCTGTGTTATTGCTTGTGATGCCAACTTGGGTATTTGCGATACGACAATTATCATCATCACTGTTGTTCCGCCAACCGTCACACCGGATACCATTTACGATACCGTTCCGGTGAATGATACAGTGGTAGTTTGTGTAAACCTAGAACCGACATTTGACCCTGCCCAAACGACTTATACTTTCTGTGACGGCAGTACAACAGGTACGGGCACATTGGGTACTTACGAAATAGACGACAACGGTTGTGTGACCTATGTTGCCGGAAATACACCGGGAGATGAGAATGAAATCTGTGTTATCGCCTGTGATGCCAACTTGGGTATTTGCGATACGACAATTATCATCATCACTGTTGTTCCGCCAACCGTCACCCCTGATACGATTTACGATACCGTTCCGGTGAATGATACAGTGGTAGTTTGTGTAAACTTAGAACCGACATTCGACCCTGCCCAAACAACCTATACTTTCTGTGACGGCAGTACAACAGGTACGGGAACACTTGGTACTTATGAAATCGACGACAACGGATGTGTGACCTATGTTGCCGGAAATACACCGGGAGATGAGAACGAAATCTGTGTTATCGCCTGTGATGCCAATTTGGGTATCTGCGATACAACTATCATCATCATCACCGTTGTTCCACCAACTGTCACCCCGGATACCATCTACGATACCGTTCCAGTGAATGATACAGTGGTAGTATGTGTAAACATAGAACCAACATTCGACCCTGCCCAAACAACCTATACTTTCTGTGACGGATCAACCGCTGATAACGGCACACTGGGCACTTATGAAATCGACGACAATGGTTGTGTGACCTATGTTGCCGGAAATACACCGGGAGATGAAAACGAAATCTGTGTTATCGCCTGTGATGCCAATTTGGGTATTTGCGATACGACTATCATCATCATCACCGTTGTTCCGCCAACCGTCACCCCGGATACCATTTACGACACCGTTCCGGTGAACGACACGGTGGTAGTATGTGTAAACATAGAACCAACATTCGACCCTGCCCAAACAACCTATACTTTCTGTGACGGATCAACCGCTGATAACGGCACACTGGGCACTTATGAAATCGACGACAATGGTTGTGTGACCTATGTTGCCGGAAATACACCGGGAGATGAAAACGAAATCTGTGTTATCGCCTGTGATGCCAATTTGGGTATTTGCGATACGACTATCATCATCATCACTGTTGTTCCGCCAACTGTCACCCCGGATACCATTTACGATACCGTTCCGGTAAACGACACTGTGGTAGTATGTGTAAACCTAGAACCAACATTTGACCCTGCCCAAACAACCTATACTTTCTGTGACGGCAGTACCACAGGTACGGGAACACTCGGCACTTATGAAATCGATGACAACGGATGTGTGACCTATGTTGCCGCAAATACACCGGGAGATGAGAATGAAATCTGTGTTATCGCGTGTGATGCCAATTTGGGTATCTGCGATACTACTATTATCATCATCACCGTTGTTCCGCCAACTGTCACCCCGGATACCATCTACGATACCGTTCCGGTAAACGACACCGTGGTAGTTTGTGTAAACCTAGAACCGACATTTGACCCTGCCCAAACAACCTATACTTTCTGTGACGGATCAACCGCTGATAACGGCACACTGGGTACTTATGAAATCGACGACAACGGTTGTGTGACCTATGTTGCCGGAAATACACCGGGAGATGAGAACGAAATCTGTGTTATCGCCTGTGATGCCAATTTGGGTATCTGCGATACTACTATCATCATCATCACTGTTGTTCCGCCAACCGTCACACCGGATACCATCTACGATACCGTTCCGGTGAACGACACCGTGGTAGTATGTATAAACTTAGAACCGACATTCGACCCTGCCCAAACGACTTATACTTTCTGTGACGGCAGTACAACAGGTACAGGAACACTGGGTACTTATGAAATCGATGACAATGGTTGTGTGACCTATGTTTCAGGAAATACACCGGGAGATGAGAATGAAATCTGTGTTATCGCTTGTGATGCCAATTTGGGTATTTGCGATACGACAATTATCATCATCACTGTTGTTCCGCCAACGGTCACCCCGGATACCATCTACGATACTGTTCCGGTAAACGACACCGTGGTAGTATGTGTAAACATAGAACCGACATTTGACCCTGCCCAAACAACCTATACTTTCTGTGACGGCAGTACAACAGGTACGGGAACACTCGGAACCTACGAAATCGACGACAATGGTTGTGTGACCTATATTGCCGGAAATACACCGGGAGATGAAAACGAAATCTGTGTTATCGCTTGTGATGCCAACTTGGGTATTTGCGATACTACTATCATCATCATCACTGTTGTTCCGCCGGATTGTAAAGATTTTATTGATGAAACTTCTGCAACCTTACTTTGTGATGGAGGATATGCCAACTATTGTTTAGCTATTCCATTGATAG
>JAIBAX010000095.1 GCA_019694955.1 Chitinophagales bacterium
GAGCCACTGCCTCAATTTTTTGTCTAATTTCTGCTATTTTTTCACCAAACATTCTTGCTCTACTTTAAGGGGAAAATTTTTCAATCATTCTGCTAACAAGGTCTTCAGCACTTAAGGGAATTGAAGCAGAGGCAATTCGATAAACTGTATTTTCTTGTCTTTGGTCACCCTCCAATTTTATCCTAATTGACTCTTTAAGATTGTTTTTAAAGAAATCTACATCCGCTCTTTCTCCAATTATATTTTTGTATTTTTTTGTATGCTCTTCAATTATTTTATTGTATCTTTCTATTTTGGACAAACTTAAATACGCTATATTGTCAATGTAGCTGCTCTTAGGTGCAGAGATATAACTTTGGGATAAGATTTCTACATTAATGTATCCTCTATCTTTAGTTAACTGTGATAAAATTGAAACATCTATCATATATTGATGAGGAATATCTATTACATATGCTGCAATAGAAAGAAGATTTTTTGACAATGTTGTTCCATTCGTCAAATCCAAAATTATTTCATCCCTTTTCTTCGTAGCAGTTGACACTATTCCCTCAATACTATTTACAAATTCTTCAACAGATTCTTGGGTAGTATTAACCTCTATCGTTCGATGAGTTAAAATTTGTTCATTCAGGTTATAATGGTTTAAATTTGATACCCAAGATTCTGATTCTTTGTTAAGTTTATAAGCAGCGAGTTGGTCAAAAGATTCTTTAGAATGAAAAATTTCTATTCTTTTCAAAGGTTCACCAAATAGTTCAATGGATTTCCAATTGGCAGCAACTATGGAATTTGAAAAAGTATATTGATTAAGATTACCTAGTGTTATTAGTACCGACATAGGAATTGTTGTTGTTGCGAACGGTAAGTGTAAATGGCATGTGCCTGTATATGATACATGAACATTTCATACATTGTTTATCACAATTTTTAATCTTTTTCAATTAATACTTTGATCGCCTGGAGAATTGTATCTTCCAATATTGAATCAAAATTATCTAAAACCCATATGACAACATTTCCATCATTTTTTAGGATTACTTCTCTGTTCATCCAAGTATTGCCATCAATTACTTTCCCGTCAGCTTGGTTCGTTTGTGTCGTAAATAAATTATGTGTATAATTATTCCTCGTATCATAAAGCCATTTTTCTTTGTAAAGTTCGTCGACGTCAAAATCTAATATTTGTGTATCTCCATAAGTCCATTTTTCGACTAAAATGCTATTTAAAAGACTATTCCTAATATCTTCAGGAATTATTTCACGAAGAAACCTGAAAAAGGAATTTTTTACTCCATAGAGAGAATGGTATTTATTGTATATTTCTTTGGCTATTGATTTTATTCCACTAAGATTATTACTATTAAATTTGTTCCTCGATTCATTTACTATTTCTTCAACTTCTTTTCTGTTTTTTTGGGATTCCATCCAATTCGGGAAAAACCGCCAACCGTTGGCAGGTGCTCCTAATTGGTCAAAACATGTTAAGTACAAATAAGTAACAAGTCCAGGATACATAAAGACTTGAGTTAAATTATCTGCATTTGCGATTTTTGCTCTCAAATCTCTAATTAGGAAAATTCTATTATGAACTTTTTGAATTTTACTAATGGCAGACCTTCGTAAGATGTCCTGAGCATTTACAACGCTTAAACCCTTAATCTCTTTATCAAGTGCAGCAAATTTACTTTTTGACTTTTCATAGAATGCATCTTCATTCATTATTTGATACATGGATTCAGTGAATAACTTATCCAGCCCGGGCTTATATTTTTCGTATAGGCTCATCTTAATTTTTTGTTTTTAATTTCAAGTAACTAATAGCTTTACATCCGCCACAGTATCCCAAACTATTGTCAAAGACGAAGCGCTCAAACCGGTTGCGAATGCAAGGAGTTGAACAGCCTGTCCCGCAACGGCGGGAAAGCCGCTTTGCTCGATAGACTATGGGCAAAGTATAAGTTTTATCTTTATCTGGTACTAAATTACGTATGTAAAATACATGCTTGTTGGTAAAGATCAAACATAATGCCTAATTTTATTCATGTTAGGCAAGGAAGCGGGTTTCAATATGCCAATGCAACAATGTGCCAATGTGCCTGAGACTACAAGGTTTCCCAGTAAACCCGGCACATTGGCATATTAGCACATCGGCACATTAAAAGTTATAAACCCCCATCAACCCCTCTCCCAGCGAAGTCGGCTTTCTTCCCAGCAACATTTCCAGATCGCTGCTTACCTGTTCATACTGGTGATTTTTGATATCTCCAGCAAAACCGGCGATAATGGGAATCAGAAACTCGGGTACACCCACTTCTTTTAGGGTATCCGGAAAGGTGGTTGCATCTGCATCGGTGTAGGTTACCGGTTTTCCTGACAGGCCAGCAAGCACTTTTGCCACCTCCTCAAATGAATAACTGTCACCTCCGGTAATTTCATAGATTCTGTTTTCGTGGCCACTTTGCAGCAAAACATTGGCAGCTGCTTCCGCCATTTCATCGCGAAGCGCATAGGGAACCTTGCCATCGCCCGCAGGGAGATAAATGCCGGTGTCAAATACCTGCGCGCCTGCAAACATCGGGATACCATCCAGATACAGGGTATTGCGGAGAAAAGTATAAGCAAGCCCACTTTCCTTGATATAGTCCTCGGTTTCGAAATGGTTGTTGAGGAAAGGCTTGATGACAGAGGTGTTTACATCCCTCATCGAGATGCCCGTATACGCGATTTGCTTTACACCCGCTTTTAAGGCAGCATCTACGATATTCTTGTGTTGCTGCACTCGGTTGTGATCAAGACCGGAGATCAACAATACTTTTTCGACCCCTTGCATGGCCCGGTCGAGGGATGCCGGATCATCAAAGTGGCCCAGGCGTACTTCGATGCCTTGGGCTTTTAAAGCCTGGGCTTTTTGTTCATCTCTTGCGAATGCGATAATGTTGTTGGGCAATGTTTTTTTCAGCAAATGTGCAATGGTT
>JAIBAX010000096.1 GCA_019694955.1 Chitinophagales bacterium
TTGAATCAAATCAATTTCTTCCTCTGGTTCAAACGTGTCTACATAACGGGGTATGTTTAAGTTAAACTCGTTTTCTTCCAGTTCCTCCATATCCACCACTGAGAAATACCTCTTGCGTAATTCAGGGTCTTGCAGCATTGTTAACAATTCCTGTTCTACTTCATCAATGGCTTTACGTTCTTTCTCTGCCTGTGTATGTGCTGCCTGAATTTTGCCTTCTTTTTCCGCCACCAATTTTTCAAATGCAGCCTGTGCCGTTTCAAGATTTTTCAGTTCGGTTTTGGTTGGCTTTTTATCTTCTGCTTCTTTATCTGCAATTGCCATTTGAGCTTTTTGCAATTTGGCTTCTAGTGAAGTTAAATCTTCGTGGTAGTATTCTTTAATCTCGGATAGTTTATACTCCAGGTCTTCCTGAATAAGGGTTTTCAATCGTGCCTTTTGAGAGTCAATCCAGGTTTTGGCCAATTCCATGTCGCCCCAACTTTCAAGTATGGTCGAAATGCGGAGCATATCATGTGGCAGCAGCACATTCATGTTGGGTTCTTCTTTGTACCAGCCTTTTTTGGCTGCGTACACCATTAACACTTTATCCTTGCGGTGCTCCGGCTTATTTTTATTGATAAAGAGGATAGAGCCGGGAATGGTAGTGCCATAAAACAAATTGCCGGGTAATACCACCACGGCATCTACTATATTGTGCATGGCTGTAAACTCACCGTTGCTGTCAATAGGCCCTTGCAAAAAGCCTCTGCGTATTAGATACTCATCATCGGCTTTGCGGTTTTGGCCATCTTCTTCTTCTGTTTTTTCCGGTTGTCCTCTGAATAAAACCCCCTGCGGACAGACCACTCCGGCTTTGCCATCATCCATTAACGAAGCAACTATATGCTGGAGAAAAGCAAAATCACCATTGGAGAAAGGCGGTATCCCGTAAATGAAGCGTTCATATGGGTCATTGAAACTTTCTTTTCCAGGATACTCCCATTGAGGTGAGCCATCTTTCTTAGTTATGGGTTTCCCTTTAGCATCTTTTTTTGTTTCGCCTGTTTGCCACCAGTTTTCAAGTGAAAAAGGAAAATTTGCCATGACGATATTGAACTTTTTAATAATAAGTTCGTTTTCTTCCTCTTTGAATTTTGGTTCACGTATTGTATCCTCTTTTTCAATTTTGGCATCCAATCCGTGTAAAATCATATTTATATTACAAATTGCCCAAGTATTCCATACATTCTCTTGTCCAAATAATCTGATGGATTTTTGATTGCCGAAATTCACTTTGCAATATTTAGCTGCATCGATAAGAAAGCCACCGGAGCCACATGTTGGATCATAAACAATATTTCCTTTTTGTGGTTTTAAATATCGAATAATTAAGTCTCTGACTTCTGGCGGAGTATAAAACTGCCCTGCTGTTGTTCCTCCCTTGTTTTCGTCGGCAAATCGCTTTATTAAATATTCATAAGCATCCCCTAATACATCAACGTTTACATTTTTGTTGCTTAAATCGACAGCATCTAGGTAGCTAACTAATAGTGAAAGGACTTCAGGGCTAAGTTTTTTTCCACCATTACCATCTGGGGCAGGCTCATTCCAACGAACGGTATTAATAACGCCTTTAAGGAAAAACTTGCCATCCTTATCTACATTGGCTTCGGCAATTCCATTAACAGCCTTGTTAATAGCCTCATTCTTTTTATCAATAGTGGCTTCTCGTACGTCTTTCCAAAAGCATGCTTCAGGAATTTTGAAATCGTGTTTTTTACTATAGATTATTGTTTTTTCTTTTAAAGTTGGTTGTCTTTGGTGTTCTTTTTCAAATTCGATTATTGCATTTTTATTTTCCCATTCATAGTTATCGGAAAGTCGTTTAAAAAATAAAAGAGAAAGTATATATGCTTTGTAATCCTCCACTTTATCTCTTAGAATATCGGCCATGCCGAATAAAGTGCTCCCCAATGCTTGTTTTGATATCATGTAGTTTATTATTATTTATTTGTCACTATGTTCAAAAATGAAAGGTTTCCCTGATTCAAGTTTATTAATTTGCGTTGGTATGAATTGTATTTGGGGATTTTATTAGCTTTTAGAAAATATGCAAGCCCTACAATAAACTCCCTATTCCCCACAAACAACTTCTCCTCCTGTTCTTTTGTAAAACGCACCGCATTCATCGATTGCATTGCAGCCGGAGAGCTAAATATCTTTTTAAAACGCTCATCGTTTGGACCATCTATATAGCCAAAGAATTTTTGGATGGCGTCGGGATTAGTTAAGGTAGTCCACGGTTCATATTGTATCAAGCGGATTATAATTGCGACAACAGCCCTATTATTTATAAATTTCAGTGCATCCTTGATGTCGATATTTACATTTTCAGGCAAAAGCTTAGCAATCAAAGTGGTCGTGATTGCCGGGAGTTCCTTAAGAGTCGAATTACCGAGTTGCTGCCATAAAGTTTCAAGGATTTTCGAGTAATTGTTTTTTGATTCATCGCCAAAAAATGCCGCGTATTTAACCAAACTGTCCCGCAAACGATTCAAATCCTGCTCAAATAGTTTAATTGTTTGTGGCATTGCCTTAATAATTGCCAATTTTGAATCGCCCTTGAAAGTAAGATTTGAAGTATCACGGAGGTTTGCTGTGTTATTATATATTTCTGTTTGAAACCGAATGTTAAATTCATGGCATTCGTATTTGATTTGCTCAAAGTGTGCAGGGAGACTTGACCGCAGAGCATCAGCCTCTTCAAGTGGATCCAGAATCCGGTTTTCGTATAAGGCTTCGATATGGAGTATGTAAATAGGGTGCACCTCCATTTGACTAACAACAAACATTGTCTCACCGTAAATGCGATACATTTCGATAAGATCTGCCAAAAGTTTTTTAACGGAAACGGGCATGGGGGATTCCATGGCCTAAATATAGGACAGGAGCCGAAGATTTTCAACCGCTTATAACCGATTA
>JAIBAX010000023.1 GCA_019694955.1 Chitinophagales bacterium
TTCTGACCATATCACCTTCGGAGGTGATATCGATTTTGTCCAATACATTGTTTTGGAAGATTTCCAAATGTGAGGTATTCGTACCTGCGATATAGAATTTGTTGTTGTCCGTTCCGGCATTTCGTGCAATATAGGTGAACTGGATGGTATTTGCGGCTGTAATCCCGGTTGCATCGTTTTTGGTATAAATGATTTTATCTAATACCCATTCGCTGTTTTGTTGGATGTATTGATACTCGGCATAGTTACCGTAGAGGTCTTTGATTTTGCTGATACGCCATGAAAGTGGAATGCCGTCGGCATTTGCGATACGGGTACTGGCAGAACCACCATATTCGATGGTGAGCCCAGATTTGGTTTGAACGATGAATTTATCGGGACACGAACTGCAACCTGCAATATTTCCGCTCACTGATATTTTGCTGTCCCCTTCTTCAAATGTGCGATATTCTGAACCATTGAAACCGAAACTGCCGTTTGTGAGGGATAGTTTGTTGCCACTGAGTGAAAATGTATTATTGATCCCTTTCAGGGTCATGGGTGCTACGGAATTATCATAGTAGAGTCCTTTGTTATCTAATGAAATGGCTGAAAAGGCACTCGCATCCCATCCCCAACCAAGCATGCCATTGCCACCACGGGAATTGTAGTTGATAGAAATGGAAGGCTGTACGCCATTAATGCCATCAGGAATATACAGTGGAATAGTATAGCCGAAACTGCCATCACTACCCACGCCATGACTACCGGAAACGGTGCCGATGGATTTGGTGACATCGATGGTTTTTGCAGAATAGTTCGGAAATGTCGGTGATATTCCGGCATAGCTGTACAAAGAAGCACAGAGCAATGTAAAGAGTACATATTTTTTCACGAGAAGCGATTTAGAGTTTCACAAATTTTTTAGTGTAGATCTGTTCCTTCGTTCCACGATACTGCAAGATATACGTTCCCGGAGCAAGGTCGGCAATATTCACCATGGTTTGTTCCATAGAAAGGGTGATGCCATCGCACACCATTTGTCCTGTTTCGTTGTACAGGGTGACGGTACCACCTACCATGTCGGTAGGAAGAGACACTAAAATACCTGTGGTCGCAGGATTGGGGTACAACATCAATTCCTGTACAGGTTGCAATTTGGACATCAGGTCTTTTTTATCGGGTTCAGATAAGTCCGGTGGTGGCGTTTGCGCCATTCTGCAACTGACGGCGTATGCAACCGCAGTTCTATTGCCATTTACATCATAATCATACGTCCATGTCTGTTGGGAATATGCAATATGTGCCACAAAGAGAAAAAGGAGGGTGAGGATTGTTTTTGCGTTCATGTGATTGATTTTAGTATCTTAAAGGTACAAAATTATTTTCATCCCTGCTTACATTTTTTGTTAAAATGAGTGAGCATTGACAATTCGTTCAAAATCATGATATAAAGTGGAAAATTATATATTATGAAAGGTTTACGTATTTTGTGTGGGACTTTCCACATACTTCTTTCTATTGGTGTGTTATACATGCTACAATTTGTTTTATCAGACAAATCAAATCTTGATTTGAGATTTACTGAATCATTTTACGACAAACTATTTTGGTTTATTGGTCTCTTAAGTGCATTTGGCTTTTACATTGTGCAAGCATTTTGCAATTTTGCTGGAATATCAACAAATGAGATTAAGGTAAAAAATGTACTAATGATACTTTCCGTATTATTTCTATGCAGCATATTCTATCACTTTCTTTTCTTTAGTCCGCTATAATGTGGGAATAATCAAACACGTATTTGTAGAGCTACCTTCGTTGTAGCTCTTTTTATTTCCTCTTTTTCTTGCTTTACAGGATATTGCCTTTTTGGTACAATATGTATAAGCATAGAATTTTTATCTCCATATTTTATACACAGCCCTCTGTTCTTTTTCAAACATATATTTCTTCACTAAACATATTTTGTCATGCAAAGCAGTAACTTCTTTCAGGTTGCAGAAATCAGTCTGTCCTACCATCCATCACCTGTACCTCACACATTCCGTATTAAAAGTGCAGCCGATGCTGTGTTGTTCTTTCGGGAACACTGGGATGACGACACGCTCTCACTCTATGAATGCTCAAAACTCATCCTTACCAATCGTGCAGGTATTATCATGGGTCTTGTACATCTCTCTCAAGGGGGTATCACCGGAACCGTTGTCGACATACACCTTGTCTTAGCCATTGCCTTAAAAGCACTCGCAAAAGGAATCATCCTTTGTCACAACCATCCATCAGGAAATCGCTTACCATCGCCGGAGGACAAAGCACTCAATGAACGCCTCACCCAAGCCTGTGCCTTGTTTGACATCATGTTCCTCGACAACATCATTATTACCCCTGACGATTACTATTCATTCGCCCAAGAATCCTAAGCCATGGACACCATTATCTATGACATCAGTACAGAAGAATATTCCGTGTACTGTATCTATCAACCAACAAGTAAAGACTTCCTCTCAGAAGTCTTTGTCAAAGTTCCGAACGCCGTCTATTACCACGTCATGCGCCATGAGTACCAACCCAATGTAGCAACCCTCTTACTCCTCGCAAAATACGATGGTGTAAAAAGCCCTCGTCCCTACAAAGCAGGACAGCCCTGCGATGGCTCAATCGGTGCACCTGTGTACTTCCTCTATGTAAAGCTATGCGCTCATTTCTCATTCTCTGCAATTGATTTGTATGAAGAAGCCTATTCGGGCGAAACGATCACCAATAATGATATTCAAAGCATTTGTTCCTTTGCCACATGGCAGGGAGTAGAAGACATCACCGAGTGGTCAGATACCACCATTACCCGCATCTTGGAGAGCTTGACCGAAATCAATCATCACCAACTGCGTACCGTCGTTGAAGAACACCTCACGAGATTTTTTAATAGTAAAAAAAGGAAGATGTATTAGTCACCTGTGTAAAATTAAAATTTAGCTACTGATTTACAGTAGCTTTTTGTTTAGGGAGGGATTAGTTTGAAATTAATACAACTTTTTCTGAAGCATGAAAGGTTTCGCCTCGTACCATAACAATATATGTCCCTGAAACTATAGGATCGATTTTCATTTGAATATCGGAAATACCTCTGTTTATTATGACTGAATATGATACCAACCGCTCTCCTGTTATGGTATATATCTCTACAACTAAGTTTTCAAAAACTGTGCTTTGTATTTGGGTAGTAAAAATACCATTCGTTGGATTAGGAAAGATAGTAATGTGTCGTTCTTGTATAGTTTCATCTTCTACATGTGTAACGATACGTGATACTGTTTTCTGTATTCTATTGCCATCAGCATCGTATGTATAGCTTACCTCTTGTTGATTTGGGTACGTTACTTTTGTGAGACGACCTGCTTTGTCGTAGGTGTAGTTGATGTTTTGGGCGTTTGCAGAGCAAAAAGCAGATAACATCAAAAAAATTAGAATTAACTGTTTTTTCATTTGTTAAATATTTTATCAAATTTATTTTTATCCTCTTCTTTATAAGCAATAATATCAATCGGATTATCTAAGTCATTTGCAACATACTTACCCCAATGTCCACTATCGCCAAATACATAATAGTTTCTAATTGGCCTGCCAAATAGTTCATAACTCATGCCTTCTGTCTCAATATTACCATTACTAATCATATTTATTTCATTCCAACATACATTAGTTGGGAACTTAAATCTGAGAAAAGAATTATTATCATCCTCAATAATTACAAAGTATCTGTCAGAAAATTCTTTGGAAAATTCAATCAATTTATTAAATGTTTTTTCTGTAAATAATAGACCTCCTCCAAGAATTTTGAAACTAAACATAGGATTAATTGGATTATTAGGAAACCAATCAAAATCCTTCACAAAGATTGTGTCCTGTATAGGTTTCCATTTTGCGTTATATTCTAATTCAGATAGCCAGTATTTATCTAAATAGCCTTTTGTCAGAGCTTTAGTCTCTGGGAAAGCAAATTTTTCAAATATTAAATTATATTCAGGATGGTTATTCATTGATTCTTATTTTATATATCGTTCCATTCTTGTTTATATCAATTGTTGAAATTCCTGTTTCTCTTGAATAGTGAAAATTTATGTAAGTGCCGTCTTTCAATTTATATAAATCATCTCTTATTAATTGACCATTTTTAATTAGACTATTATAGATATCTTTAGCATTACCATTTACAAACCCTTGCAATGCTCCTGTTGATGTCTTATATAAGTTTCCTGCTTTATCAATTAATTTGTCTACATTTGAGTAGATAATCTTCTTAGCCTCCTTCTTCACAACATTTTTAACAACACTCCCTTCTCCAAGTGAAATAATGTCTAGGGCAGTAGTTGCTAATGAACCATAGAGGGCAAGTGTATACAATCCTGCTTCAAGTGGTCTTCCTTGATTGATACTCTCTTTTAATCCATCCCATTGTCCACTTAATGTCCATGGGTCTGCATCTCTCCCCTCCGGATCAATCTTATTTATCGGATCATTATCTGCATAAGAATAGAGATTAGTATGCCAAACTGGGTCTTCACTTATAAATCTTCCTAAGCGAGGATTATAGTATCTCGCTCCCATATAGTATAACCCAGTACTGTCTAATTGTACACCGTATTTGCCTATATAGGTATGTGAATTAGTCCATGCTATTGTACCTTGTTTATCATAGATATTTCCGAATTCGTCGTATTTGTAGTATTGTACGATGTCTCCATTTTCATTGGTGATGGCTATGATGCTTCCTCGGAAGTCGAAGTGGTAATAGAAAGTGCTATCTGTCACTGGGTCAACTCGTGCTACTAATCCATTGCCCCATATATATGCACTTATAGGTGTTGTGTTTTGTCTTGCTTCTATCAACACATTTCCATTGCTGTTTTGTTGATCGAGGACATAGTAGATGTCGTTATTTCTTCTTCTATACCCTAAGGCATCATATTCGTATGTTGTTGCATTGCCTAAAAATGTTGTGCCAGTAAGTTGACCGTAATTGTTCCATGTGTAGTTTCGTATCGGTTGTGCTGAGGTGAGTATGTTTCCTGCATCGTCATGGGTATAGGATTGATTACCCCCAGTGGTTATCCTATTTCTTTGTTCATAATTGTATGATGTTATTTCATCATCGATAAAATTTGGTTGTGAGGTTATTTCTTGCCCTTGATAGAACAAACGCAGGTTCTCCCCTGTATGTTTACCCTTGTTGTCAAGTGATGCACCAATAGAATAGAGCAGTTGACCATGCTTGTTTATTACCCATAGGCTGTCCAATCTATTCAATCCATCATAATGGTAAAATGTGGTATCGCCATTGCCATATATTTCTGTTCGAGGCTTGCCTTCTATATCGTATGTATATCGTGCATACGTTTTAAAATTGCCTTGCCTTTCAACAAGTGATAGTTGCTTAGTTATGAAATCATAATAATATCCTACTGCCAGATCAAGTCCTCCGAAACTGGGATAACCGATATACTCTGGTCTCCCCAATCTATCATAACTATATGCGACATTATCAGGTGTTGAACCGGAAAAGAAGCCTTGCGTATTTACCAAATCAACTTTGTTCCATTTGCCTCTATTGTGATTATAATATCGAAACCAATTACTCTTTGCTGTTTTGGAATTATTTATGTAATTGAGATTTCTAGTATTCTCCCAGTAAGTATAAAAAGTTGTGCCATCTCCATAGAGCATACCTTTCAACTTCGGTTTGGAGTTGTCATAATAGGTGTAATTAAAAACTTCATTATTTTTATTGGTAAATGTCTTGAGTGTTCCATTCTCGTTATACGCCCATGTTTTTTTATTTATTCCATCATTCTCTTCAATCAAATCATCTGTATATATGTCATAACGAAGCATAGTAAGGTGACCTCTCGGTGAAAGAATCGAAATGGTATTATCATTTCTATCAAATGTGTTGACAGTAGTTAAATTTAATCCGCCAACATCTACTACCGAGACTGTTGCATTGTCATTGTTGTCATAATCAAATGAATTAACAACACCATTTTTATCTGTATGCGTTTTTAATCTACTCGCATTATCGTATGTGTATTCTTCAACAATGGGTGTGAGGTTCCCGAATAATGGATATGTTGTTGTTCTACTAAAATTCCCAAAGTTATTATGTTCCAAAACGGTGAGTAGTCTGCTTGGTGTTTTGTACTCTGTTAAAACACCTCTTTCAGAATACCAGAATGTATGCCTTATTTCACCACCTGTACCTTCATTTTCTACCACATCAACAGGTGATCCTTGAGTGTTTCGATATATTTTTGTTTCTCTTACTCCTCCGTTCTGTTCGTTAAAATCCCGTATAGTAATAGGCTCACCAAAGGGATTGTTTATGTATTCATATTTTAAACTGTCATTATAAAAGCTATCGACACTCACGTTTTTGCTCAAATAGCCATTTGCATCATACTCATATCTTTTGATAAATCCTCGGTCAATATCTCGTTCTACTAATAACCTGTTCTCAGAATCAAACTCCATTTTGATATTTTCAGTCGGAGTGGAAATATTGATAATATTTCCAGAGCCATCAAATGTATAGTTGGTATTAATAGTTTGGCTGTTTTGTGTCGTAGTTACTTGCGACTGCTGTTGTGTCCATGGTTGACTATAATTCGGAACTGCATCAACTTGGATGGTATAACTATTCGTTTTTGTTTGCTTTAATTTCCGGCTTAAATAGGTGTTATCAATATAGTTCCCATTGGGTTTTTGGATTCTGTGTAATAAATGTGTCCTATATGCAAAAGTTCCGTTTTCTTCAAAATAATAATAACGTGTCATTTGGTTTTTCGCATCTGCAAAAGAGTCTAGGGAATGAGTAAACTGATTAACAAAAAACGTAATTGTTCTATTCAAAGGATCGGTGACACTCTGTAGGTAATTTGTATTTATTTGATAAGTAAAAAATAAAGAACGATTTGAATATGTATCAAATACCCGTTTGAGACGTTTTGGTGTATAACCGATAACTTCTGTATATCCATCTTCGTATTCTAATAGCAAAGAATTATTATATGCATCGGTAATATTTACAAGATGTAACGTGTAAAAACTTTGATTATCAATTAGACTAAAATGGTATTGAATCCTCCCTTTTTGAATAGTAACATCAGATGGAGTACTGCCAACAGTACTATTTATGGTTAATTTATCAGTTATAGATTTTGTTTCATACTTTCCATCAGTCACAGAATATGAATCAATAGCCCCATCTGACCAATATATGAGCAATCTCTTTTTTCCGGGTACATTTTCATTATATGTCTTGATAAAGGATGAGTATGTGTGTGTCCATCCACCGCCGAGCGGTTCTAATTTCGCAGGGAGTACTTTTTTCTCATAGATATTTTCAAATGACTTTAATGGAACCTCTGTAAAGTTTGAATGATATGAATGTTGGAAGTTTAATGGGAGTCCACCACCGGGGATGGCAAAGCTATTATCGGCATATTCATTGAAAACGCCTTTTTCTATATCTATGGATTTACCCTGATTGTCAATATAAAAGAGATTAGGAATAAAGAAGTCGTCATATTTTACTTGAGGCTTTGATTGTTGAATCAATCTTGCCAGTATTCTATAAAACTCGGAATAGGTAATATATCCATCCGTACCAAAATTAATATTGTTTGGAGGAGAACATTGTGTTCCAATAATTCCAGTTAACAATCCCAAGACATTTGCTCGTTGTACCCATCCTAAATTCTTGTTCGATACCCTCATGTCACAAATGATTGGTGAATTGGTAAATAAACCACTCGGATCATAATACAGCATTGATGGCGTGAGATTCCAAGCTTCAAGCATTGCTTTGATTGCATCTGATTTTGTAATTACAACATCTGGTAAATTTGAATATACATACTCTCTTGAAAAAGGTGAAATATTATCAAGTCCATTGGTAGACTGATTTTTATACTCCAAATACAACATCAACTTAAGGTTTCTTTTATCTTGAACCGAAGTATATGTTTCAAGATCAGGAAATACATTGGGAAAATTGTCTAAGAATGATAAAACACCAGTATCACTGCCAAACAAAGAACGTTTGAGGCATTGAGCAACTTCTATTTTTGTAATTGGATTATTGA
Organism: Chitinophagales bacterium; assembly: GCA_019694955.1. GTDB lineage: Bacteria > Bacteroidota > Bacteroidia > Chitinophagales > JADIYW01 > JADIYW01. The sequence continues at coordinate 8,118 of JAIBAX010000023.1, forward strand.
GAATAGCAGTGTTTTGATTGCTACTTATAATATCTACTTCGCATAATCGCTCCATTGCATCTCGGACATCGCTAGCTGGCGTTCCATTTTGCCATGATATACACGTAGATTGGGTGAATCCGAGTAGAGGAGCAAACAAGATGAGAAAAAATACACAGAAGGTCTTTATGCTATTATAATACCGCTTCATGGGAAATTGTTTTATTAAAATAGCTATTGGTAAGGTACTCAATTATATTTTTATTTCCCAGCGCTTTAAAATCCTTAATTATTCCTTAAACTCCTGCTGAGATTTACAAGTACAAAAATCCTTGCTATACTTTATTCAATATAGCCTCCTTAGAGCTTTTATAGCTGTTCTTTTCCAACATCATATTTCATCACTTAAATTTTCAAAAAATGGAAACAACTTTTAATGTTACCGAAGCGGTAACCGAGCAATTAATTGCACTTTTAGATAAAGTGAATACTGGTGACATCGAGTATTGGCTTCCCTTGTCAGGACTTGCTTACAATCCCGTATCGAAGAATTATTATACGAGCATCAACCAACTCTTACTTTCATTTGAATTGCAAACGAAACACTACAGTCATAACAACTGGCTGACGTTTAAGCAAATTAGCGAAGCGGGCGGATCGGTCATCAAGGGTGAAAAATCATCACTTGTTACATTTACTGATGTACTCTATTTCGATAAAGATGAAAATAAACTGCCGAAAAATGAAGTCAAGGAAATGCTTGCACACGCAAGAACTACTAATCCAAATATAACGCTCAAAGACTTACAGATTTCTTCTCGGTGGTATTTGAAGTATTATCTTGTGTTCAACGTCGCACAAACCACTGGACTTCCTGAAGAATTAGTTGCACCTGAGTTGGTAAAACTACAAGACAAAGATCGTTTTGAGATTGCCGATAAATTGGTCAACGATAATGGCGTAGTCATCAAGCACGTTTCTGCTAATTCAGCACACTATGATCCTATAAATGACATCATACAGATGCCATTTTTAAAGCAGTTTGCAAGTGCCGAACAGTATTACGCAACGCTCTTTCATGAAGTAATCCATTGGACAAATCACGAGAGTCGCTTACAACGTCCATCTGGTATGTTTGGCACACCTGAATATGCATTTGAAGAATTGATTGCGGAACTCGGCAGTGCATTTATATGCTCACGATTACAGATTCACGCTTCCCTTACTTCATCATCTGCATATATCAAATCGTGGTTATCTGCTTTAGAGGATGATAGAAAGTTTATATTAAAAGCGGTTTCGTTTGCAGATAAGGCGATGCAGTATGTCTTTAAAAACTCAAACCATCAGTTGTAACTGGTGGTTTTTTATATGTATAGAAATGAGGTTTTAGATGCCTGTAGATAACTGCTTGACTGAAAAAATGCCATGATGCACTCTATCTGCAAACCGCCGAAAGGTTCGAGAAAACCCACCGTTTGGTGGGTTTTTGATTATTTATTGTGTACCTGTGGATAATACTTGCAATGCAATTTAATGTAATATATACTATATACAGGCATTTGTGAGGAGTTCGCTTCTCTCGACGGTTATATTAAACCGCAGCCAAGTGCCTATTAAAAGACCCACCGAAAGGTGGTTTTTTTAATTCCTAATCAGTTTCGAGATCGCCACTATGGATTATTCTATCGCCTTTTTTATCTTTGCCCCAATATGGAATAATACTAAAGAAAAATTTGTCTCCTCCTTCAATTTGCTTAACGATAATCTTTACTCGCACTTTTGAATTGTGCGATTCCATTACAGCAATGAATTCGTAATACGTTGTTGTTTTTAATAGTTGTTGCCACTTTCCATTTTTCTTTTTTACACGTTCAAATTTATTTGCAGTTAAAACACCTTGTAATGTTTTAGAATTTTTTATTATTTCAGGTGCAAGTTTTATATGTCTCAACCGAGCATATTGATCTTCTATAATTCGTGCCTTGTTCCAATGCTTAAAAATCAAATGCTCCCATCCTTTGTTATTGAAATTAATCTTTTCGGAAAAATATGGACAATATACAGGCTCTATTTTATTATAGAATTCTTCTGCTTCATTTTTAATGCTATTAAATTTTTCGATACTAAATTCCATGTGTCTTTGGTTTCTTTACTTTATCATATCTCATAATTCGCCGTCAACACTTCTGTTTTCTCTTTCGGTTCGTGTAATACAATCTTGTGTTTTTGGGTAATTGATTTGGTATGCCAGTTGTATTTCTTTATATATTTTGTTAAGAGTTCTGACGGATATGAACTCAAGAGGAACTTTCCTTTTATGTTTGATAATGTTTTGAGTAATCGTTCAAAGTCTTGTTCAGTGTACCCTTTGTAGTGTCCCATGTCTGCGTTAAAGTATGGTGGATCACAATAGAAAAATGTCTGCTTGGTATCTCGTGAAGTAATGATATGACAGGCGTCTCGTGATTCAATATTGGCGTTTTCTAAGCGTTTTTGTAGGTCTTTGGTAAACTCTTTCTTTTTGTTGTTAAACTTCCTTGTAAGTGTCTGTTTGCTTACATCATAGCCCATGGGAGCGCCGAGCATTGAAGCAAAAGAAGTGGAAGCTAACATCCATACGGACCATGCTACATCTATATCTTGAAAGAACTCTTTGTTTGCATAGATCAACTGTGCTTTCTTGTGGCTCACTCTACTGTGTAATGTTTCCTGTACTTTCTTATTCAATCGTCTAAAGTCTGATTTAGTTATTTTGTAGAATGTAATGAGAGCTTGATTGGTGTCGTTGATAATTTCAATCTCTGATGGCTCTTTACTAAAAAATACTGCACCTCCACCTGTAAATGGTTCTGCATAGAGAGTATGTTGTGGAATGAGTGGTAGTATGTATTTTAATAGTCTTTGTTTGCCTCCGTAGTAAGTTATTGGTGTTTTCATAGGTTATCGTTCATAGTCAAATCCAACCCACAGTCCTTCGTTGTTTAGTCCTCTACTTCTGAGTTGTTTTTGTGCTAATTCCTTTGTATCAATACGATTTTGTACTATGGCTACTAATAGTTTTGTGTGAGTTAGATGTAATAGATACTCTAGGTTTTCATCGTCTGGTAATGGAGTGGTATCGTGTATGGTCATGTGTATAATACTAATTTCTTTTGTAATAGTTTCTTTTGTTGTGCGTAAAAAGTACGCAAGTGCTGTGTAGATTTTACGCAAGTTGGTAAGATTTCCACAGGTGATGGTATGTAGTGGAATGCATAGTAGAGCTTGGTCTTTCCTTGTCTCAAATTGGGCGCATGTACTTCATTGCCTAGAATATCATATATTTTGATTAAATGATGCGTTGTGAGGGCTTGTAGGGCGCAAGAAATGGCTTTGCGTGAGTAGCCTGTCTTAGAACGTAGCTGTGATCCTGAAATCCAATCTTTGTATTTTCTCTCTTTGGTTCGTTTGTTCTGCCATCCACTTGTTTGTCGAATGATTACTAAGAGTAAGGCTACTTCGGTTGGTTTGAGTATTGGTAAATAGGTGTCGAGTATATTGTTTGGAACTGGAGTGAATCTATGATGTTTCATAGATTATTCTTCTACTTGTATTTCTGGTAGGTCTTCTTTTTCTTTTTCTTCAAAGACATAGAAATCAGTATTTGGTTGGTGGAAGAGTTGTAGGAATGTTCCACCGTTTTTGGTTTGTTTAATAACTCCGATTTTGTGCCAAAGGGTAACTAATTCTTGTCCGTTGTTGAACTGTTGTTTTGTGAAGACATTTAAAAAACGCATACTTGTTTTTGTATATTATTTCTAATGATACATTATCAAATGTGTGAGATATGAAAACAGATAGCTTACATTTACATCATACGACAATGATGCTGTAAAGTCGCTCAAGTTTATATTGTGCGACTATTGAACTTACTAAATAATAAGGCTTGTTTGCCTTTTTTAGTGTCGCTTGGTCAATATAGAATGAGTGATATCAAAGCACAAAAGTATTGTGCTTTGATATACTACCCTTTGCATACTTCATTTAGCTTAATCAAGATTTACTAAATAAATTTGATAGGCCACCGATTTCATATTCATACATCAAATAACGCTTAACAAATAATATACTGTATGCGTTCTTTAAGCAAGTATCTTTCTGTGGAAATCACACTGTAAGGAATTTATTAGCTATGGTTAAGTATTGATATTCATTTTGTACTAGATAATGTTGTACTGTTGTTGGTGATACATGCCGAAGCATCATTTGTAGTTCAATAGCATCTGCACCATTATTATACATATGATGTGCCTTACCATGTCTAAAACTGTGTGGCGTAATAATTCTATCAATCATTGCATTTCTTGTAACAGTTTTTACCATTCGTTGTACTGCGACACCGCTTAATCTATCCCTTTTTCTTCCTCGACCAGTCGTTGAAACAAACAATGCGTCACTTCTGATGTCCATACATAAACGAATTCCCAAATACTTATTCAACAAATCATTTGTTCTTGTACCCCATGCTACAATGTTATATCGCATGGATTTTCGAGTTTGAATATAGACATGTCTTCTTTCGATTGTATTTAGCTGACTGATGTTGATACTTAACAACTCGGACAAACGCATTCCTGTGTCCCACAACATACTAATGATTAGTTTCCGTTGAATATGTGTGAAGTTGTCCTCTGAAAGCACTTCAAGCATATCTTCCACATCTTCTTCAGTAACTATTTCTTTCATTGTCCGGGCATATCGGATCGGAATGATTTCTTTTGGATTAACAGTACTAATTCCCCTACCTTTCCAAAACCCAAAAAAGTTTTTAAAAATTATCATTGCATACGCAATAGTTGCTTCTTTGTAGCTTCTATTGTACTGCGTAATCTGTAAACGCATATCTTGAAAGAAGTGCATTAAATCATCCCCTGTAACTTCCTCTAAATTTCTATGATCTCCTATAAACTTTGAAAATCCGATTAAATAGGATTGATAACGAGTAGCTGCTACATTAGCATATGTTGATTTCCACTCTAAATATATTTCTATTGAATTCTTAAGTTGCATACTTAAACATTAATGACCCACCGATAGAAAGCAGTGGGTCATTAGTATAGTTCAAGTATAGATAGTGTAATAGCTGAACTTTATAACAACTCATTGTTTCTATCTTTCCAATTAACGGAAAGCCCTCTAACGAGGCAACGAATCTTTGCTCTTGATTAAGCTGATAATACTATACACGAAACAAAATTATCATGCAATACATATTTTCGTAAAGTTGTGAATTGCGTTAATTATGTGGAATTATAACAACATTTTTTCTTCTCGCATGTGTGAACTGCGAACAAATTTGATGTATCAAATAGAGGGATTCCAAAGGTCTCCTTTGGCAAGATTGCATTCGGACAAAGTCCAAGAATTTATTCGGACTGTCCGAATGCAATCTTGCTATAGGTAGCTATTTCTCTTTCTATATGTTCTAAGTGCTTAGCTTAGGATTTTTGAAACTGGATTTTATGAAATAAAAGACACTTTTTTGCCCTATACATTTCGTAAGAAATGATTCTAAAATCTACAGTCCTTTATAGATTTTGATAGGACAAAAAGTCTGGAGTGGTGATTTAGCTCTTTAGTATTTTAAAAACTGCTTTGTCGCCAAAGTACCTTCTGAGGTGTAAAATGTTATCACATAGATACCAATGGGTAGCTCGTGTATATCTACTATAAAATGGGTATTTGATATTTTGTTCTCATATATCACCTCTCCAATACCATTAACTATAGCGATGCGCTCAAAGAACATATCCATTGTATTAATCTGAATAATATCTGAACTTGGGTTTGGGAATAGCAATATTGGATGTATTGCAGTATTATCTCTGATTCCTGTAACTGAACACGCTGAAAGTTTTGCATTTGATGAAACAATTGCATTGCAATTTGAAGTAACCAAACATGAATATACTCCTGTGTCTGATGCTTGAAAGGAATTTATTATAAACGTTCTAGCTACTGCCCCCTGAATGGCAATTCCATTTTTCCGCCATTGATAAGTTACGTTATTCCCTGTCGTTAAAATAGAAAACTGTACCGATTCACCTACACATTTTGTTTGTGCTAAAGGTTGTTGAGTGATAGTTGCAATGGAATCAATTTGCAAAGTTGCTATTGAAGTGTATTCAAAATTGCAGGTATTTGTAATCAAACAATAATAATTTCCTGCACTTGCAAAAGTGAGCGAATTTAAAGTTAAAGATGCGCTATTTGCACCTGTAATTATTGAGCCGTTTTTATACCATTGGTACGATAGTATATTGCCGGTTGCTGTTGTACTGAAGGTTGCGCTTTGTCCGATACATTTTCGTTGCGACTGTGGTTGTTGCGAAATCGAAATTGGAGCATTGTTACAATATTTAACAGTATGTATCTTTGATTGACCACCACAGATGCTATTACCAGTGATAAAGATATTGTTGTATAAGTCAATCTTTAAGTCTGCTACACTTTTATTTCCTGTATTGGTGCATTTGTCCTCCAAATTCCAAAGTACATTTCCATTTGCTGTATTATAGCCAGTTGTGTTGATGATGCTTTTGCCTGATATGGTAGTACTTCCTGTGATATATAAAATAGGAGTTGCTTGTGTTCCGAGTTCCATGTCCGTAGGAATATCTAATGAAGTAGTCGGATCAAAATATCTTTTGTAAACTGTATCTGTGCTATTTGTAATTCCGTTTAATTTGACGAAATAGTATTTTGTGGTTTGTGTATTGAAAATCGTATCATATAGTAAGCTATATACTTTGTTTGTATTATCTAATAATAATTTCTTCCCAAAAGTATTTGGAAATGACTCAAATCCTTGTAGTACATCACCTGCTCCACTTACTTTGATTATAGTACTACCAGTTGCATAATTGATATGAAAATAATAGTTGTTGTTTACATCGGCGACCACGGAGGTTATTCGTTGTGGATTGGGGTATTGAAATGGCGTATAACCACCAATACTATTCCCTGCTGTGTTATATACCCATACAGACGAAGTAGCTGTTGTTTTGGTACTGACTGGTAAATATATTCTATCGTTTGATGAAATATACAAATCCTCAACCGTATTATCTAAACTTGACCCTTTGACCACTTGCCATTGATACATACCACTATTGTTATATTTCAAAAGAATAACATCTGTACTATTTGCACTTTGTAAATTTTTGGCTGTACCAGTTATATATACATTTCCGCTAGAATCTAATTCCATATCTTTTGGAACATCATCGCCGTTGGTAGGATCATTATACGTTCTAAGCCATAACCTATTTCCTGTTGTTGCATCAAGCGCAATGAGAGTGAAATTTTTACCCTGCCCTAAAATCGTTGATTCGCCCAGAACAAATACAAAATTATTTTTTATTAATACTTTGATGGGAATATCAGAACCTATACTATCAAATGTAGTGTTCCAAAGCTGATTACCATTGATGTCGTACTTAATAGTCACCATAGCATTTGTGCCTGATTTGTTGGTAAATCCTGTAACATAAGACATGCCTTTTGTATCTGTAGTAATACCAACTCCGTGGTTTATTGTTGCAAAACCCAGTGCAGTATCTCTCTCCCATAGTAGTGTTGGCGATTGTGCGTGTGATTTGACAAAGCAAATCAAAAGAAAAAAATGTAAAACGTTTCTCATAGTATATGTTTAAAAATGAAGGAATCAATTTACTCCAGTATCTCAACTGATAGGGCATCGATGATATCTCCGTTGGAGTTTGAATATCTGACAATGACTTTTAAGTTATTTTCAATATCTGCTAATGTTTTATATTTTGGATTTTTAGATATGATCCTCGTACTCGCGGAAAGTAAAAAAGATAATTCCTGCCCATCTCCTGTTTCTTCTTCCATGCTCTCTTGAACAGTAATGGTAATTAAAGCATTGCCACCATCTATATTGGTAATATACCCGACAAATCCGGGTTCATCTTGTATGTCTCTTTTAGAATGTACTTCTACCGATTGTTTAAGAGGCGTTTTAGTGGTATCTACTAATTCAAACATAAACGAAGGATCTGTTGCCAACCATGGTGCGTAAGCCTCTCTTGTCAAAACATATTTTCCATAATCTAAATCGGCTGTTATTAATAGTGTTTTATCTTTTTCAGTAAAATCCATTTTGATTTTTTTACCCTGTAGAATTTTTGCACCTTCTATATAGCTACCTTTAAGTGTAGCAAACTCGCCATTATCACCGTATATTTTATATAACGATAAACATTTAGGGTAGCTAACGAATCCAGAATTATTTTTAAAGAAATCTTGAATAGCTAAAGTGTATAATGGTTGTGGACCAACATACGAATATGGAATTTGAACACACTCAAATTCTTTTACATACCACTCAACTGTATATTGTTCCCAATGACTTGCAATATCATATTTTTCGGTTTTAACCTCTGTAAGAGGAATATATGAGTTAAATGATTGATAATACACTCCACGTTGTTCAGGTTTTTTAATCAACATTATTTTAGTTGCTTCGTAATTTGATTTCTTGTAAATGCTTAGAACTTGAGTATCGGAAACATACCCTTCTTTTTCATACAATAGTTTAATTTCGCCTGGAACATAATCAATCTCAAATCTACCATTATCATCAGTTGAAGAATGAAAATTAGAATTTGATATTGTAACTGAAACATTATTTACACTTTTTCCAAAATTATCATGAACATAACCAGTAATTCTTTTTTTACAAGAAGTTATTGAAAGAAGTATAAAAAGTAGAAGGATTGTTCTCATAATTTTTCTTTAATTTTGATGGAGATAAAATTATTGCCTATCTTTGAAGGATGGAAACATTCAGTGGTTGTGAATTACAAATAACTGGTTGTGAATTACAAATTGAATTTTGTAGCATGCATATTGGAAAGAAAATAATGAAATTACGAGAGTTGAGAGGAATCAAACAGGAAGATTTGGCGCAACATCTTAATATCTCACAACAAGCGGTGAGTAAGTTAGAAGGTAAGGAAGATATTGATGCACACACTTTGGAAAAAATCGCTGAGCGGCTTGGGTTTACTGTTGATGCCATTAAGGAATTTAACCCGGATGCAATTATTCAACATGTACAACAACAATCTGGTAATTTAGGAAATGTGATTGGCTATAACATTAACCCTCTTGATAAGATTGTCGAATTATACGAACAGTTATTGAAGGCAAAGGAGCGTGAGATTGAAAGCCTCAAGCAACAACTTCAAGATAAACACTCGTAATAGTACTACTATCTTTCGTAATCGACATCCGCTTCATTTTTGTTGCTTTCTTCCAATTCTTCGGCATCGAAATCTCGAGAAGATGATTTGTCGTACTGCTGATTCTTTGAATCATCTCGTATTTTGTCAAACTCAAGGGTAACATCTAAGCTTTCAATTTTCTTTTCATCAAACCCCAGTGTAGAAAACCTCATCTTTCGATCACCATCTATGCCATAGACTCTTCCGCCACGGTTGTATGTCTTTAGTCCTGCGTCCCCTAAGCGTTTGTAAAAATCCTCTTTGGAATTTGATTCCTTATAAATCCTCCCTACGAGTTCTTTTGTTTTCACTCTTTCGCTTGGCATTTTAGTGCGCTTAGTGAGTTGAAATTCCTTCTCGGAGAGGATTTCTTTTTTCTTGGGTGTATCATGATGTACAATGCTGTTAGATAATTCAGGGTATTTCTCTATTTGATACCGTTCTAATTCTTTTTTAATATTTGCAAACTCACCTCGGCTTACTCTATTTGCCAACCCTGATATCTCTACTCCTGAAATGCAAAAATGCACATGCCAGTGATCCTTGTCCTGATGAGGTATGGCAATATAGAGGGCATTTTCATTTCGCAATTCTATATATTTCCTTCCCATATCTTCGATCTTTTCTAGTGATAAATTCTTAGTATCTCGGTTGCTAAAGCTCAGAACATCGTGATAAATAACCACGGAATTGCTTCTCTGGTGCACCCTTCCTGCCTCATTCTTTTCAAATTGCTTCACCCATGATGGAATCGTCTTTCCTTTTACATTATGTTGCAGAGTAAAAGACTCGCCTTGTTCTCTGTTAAAACGATCCTTGTCATGCATCATATACTCAAGCAATTGTTTAAATGAGGCAGTTTTACGGGTCAAACTTTTTAGAATCATTGTATGATTGCATGATCTGTTGTAAGGTTTGAATAAATAGTGGGTTGTTTGAGATAGTCACTTTGATTATTTCTTGAACTGTTTGTGTTTGCTTAAACGCATCAATAATTTCAGTCTGTAAGTTTTTAATAGTATGAGTAAGTACATCATAGTCTTTGATGCCAAAAAAACTTCTGTTGTCTTTTTTGGCAATTTCATTAATTTTATTCTTATAATACACCAGTATCTGCTCTATATGCCGTACTGTTTGCGTATGTGGGATGAATGGCATTTCAGAGAGATTAGAACGTACAATCCCACGTATGTATTCAGGTATAGACATGCCAGCAGTACGGGCAACAAAACGGAGTGCCTGAGCCTCTTGCTTCTTAAACGTAACAGAATACTCACGCTTGAATGCTCTTTTTTTCTTCTTGCGTTCACGATCATATCTCTGCCAATACTCTTTAATCGTTGCTCTAATCAAACCCTCATCCTGCGTTTCAAGCACTCCTGAAGCATACAAGTACTGTCCTATCTTTGAATTTCTTCGTGGTATTTTCATGGTTATTCGGTTATGAGTTCAACTGGTTCTTCATGGAGTCTGCCACGGATGGTTAAGGTTGGGCGTTCTGTTTTAAGCTTTAAAAATGGATTGTCATATAATGGTCGAAGCGATATCATCATAGGGTTTAGGTTGCTACATATCACAAGTGCAGTATTTCGCTTCATCATCCGCAGTTCATCACTGGTAAGTAATTCTCGTGTATTACGCTTTTTGTTACCCTCCTCATACCAAGTATATTTACCGAGTTGTCGTGCCAATTCCTCAGAGGTCGTATGATCCATCCCACTGAAATACATCTTCACATAACAATTGCTCCGTATGGCTTCGGCTCTTTCTCTGCTATATATCTGTACCAATTGCTGAAAACTTTGAAGTATAAGGACAAGCGTTCCATTTCCCTTCCTCAGGTTAGAAGAAGCAATTTCTAAGCCAGGAAGAAATAGCGAACTCAACTCCTCCAAGATTAGATACACTTGTTCAGTATCATCCGTGCCAGGTAATTCAGACATAAGAACTTTCATAACTGATTCAAAGAATATTGAAATGAGGTTTGAAAAATAAACCATGTCTGTTGTCGAAGTATGCAAGAAAATTGCCATTCTTTTTTTCCGAATGTTAGATAAATCAATGGTATTGGTACTGGTGACCTTTGCCACCGTAGGATTTTGGAAGATACTAAGCGAAGCAAGTGTGGTGGCGATGACTGAGGTACGCAATTTATTATCTTGCTTGAGGAAATTTTTGTATTCAAGTATAATCTCCTGATTACCTGATTGTGCTACCATTCGATCAACCTCCGGTGAGTCTATTGCCATGAGTTGTACCAACAACCTTACATTGGCAAAATTGTAATACTTTATATTTTGCGTTTGTAGTAGTTTGATGGCAAAGGTTATCAATGAAGTAGCAGAAATATTCCAAAATTGATCTCCTGAATTGCTTCCCTGTAATACTGACCTCACGAGTATTGAAGCCATTTTTTGTGCATCTGCCCCATCTCGTACATATGCAAGCGGATTAAACCCATCGGACTGAGTGGGGTCGGCAAAATTAACAACCCTCACATCAACCCCTTGTGATTCGAGATATGAAGCACAGGTATTGAATATTTCTTTTGATGGGTCGTTAATTACAAAACTTCCTTTTGCAAGCAATACCGTAGGTAGTACAACATTTTGCGTCTTACCTCCTCCCGAAGGACTCACGCAGAGTACGTGTACTGCCTTTTTCGATAATTGCCGCCTTCCATCTAAACAGACTCCGGTATTGTTCTTTGAAAGAATCTCATCGCTTGAGGTAAAGGTTGCTTTGTATTCATGGCTCTTAGGAATCAGTCCGTCAATCAACGCTTCTAATGATTCAAATACAATTCTCAATAATTCCTGTATTCCCGGAACAATGTATTGGGTGAAACATATTCCTAATGTCTTTGCATAGTTTTTGAAAAACCTAACTATGACCGTAATGTTGTCTCTATCCATGTGTTAAGTGCATTTAAAATAGTGGTGAGTAATCTGCTGACAATGAGAATGCCCAATAAAACTGTTTTCCAAACAAGTGAAAAAAGCTGTGAGCATAAGTCGATAATAAAATTTCTATTTTCCATGACTATAGCTTTAGTGTGTGATATTACTTCCTATATATACCTCTGCTCCCTGTTTTTCAAAGAGTGCCTTGTAAAAGGTTGCCATTGCCATGAAGCGTTCATTATCTTTATCTGATTTCGGTTGGTAGATCAAATAGACGGTAAGCCCCTTCACTGTATGCAATTTTTCTATTTGCTCTAGTTTTTTCAAAACTTTCTCAGGGGATTGTTTTAGTAACGCATAGTCATTTTCATTGTATAAGGAGAATCTGTTGGTATTCTCCTGTAGGTCAGATTGTATGATGATGATTTTTCTGAATGCTCGGGAGGTATATAGTGTATTGGCTTCTCGAATTATCGGCACATAAATAGATGACTTTTCCTTTCCGGTATCAGTTTTGTAAATACTCTCGAGGGTTGTATCGATTTGTGCTATGAACTGATCGATTTCTCTATCTCGTTTTTTCGGGTTGGAAAATAGGAAGAATCTGTTTGCAAGGGCAATACTTTCTACGTTATTGTATTCATAATTCGATAAGGTAAAACACTTGACTTTCACCCATGCATATTTGTTTATATCAAAGCGAAGAAGTGGTACAATATCTGTAACCCCGAGAGATTCTATAAGTGTTCCAGTTTTGTCTGTAAAAATATACACCTCACTGGTATTCAACAGGCTTTTCTCTGTTGGATTAATATATGTATCAATGAATAAAAGAAACGCTATTGAAAGTAAAATGATTCCGAGTATGATATATAGTATTCTCATGGTTATTGATTTAAGAAGTTAGAAATATTTTCATCTGCATTGTTGGTATCAAGCGGAGGAATGGGTTCATTGAAGCAATTTGGAAATATGCCGTCTCGTCGTGCTTTGAGGTTCGTTTCTATAAAATATGAAGCACTTTCCATATACATTGCTTCGATACGTTCAAATAGAACTGCCTGATAATGTCGCATTTGTATTCGATAGCGCATAATGGAATTCTTGGACTCCTTATGATGTTCAATTTCAGCATCTGTAGCTTTTATCTCTGCTATTTTCTTATCTAAATCATCTTTCATTTTTTTGTAATCGTCAACATACTTGAGTTCTGCTTGACTAGGGTGAAAGATGTACATGAAGTAGCCTGTGGCGCACATGATAAGCAGATTGATGGCAATAAAGACAATCGGGTTGTTAAAAATAGATGCCTGAGTCGATGGGTCATTTGTCAATACGCCTGCATACCGCAATCCACCAAGCGAAACGGCAAGTACGAGTAACAAAGCACCAATAGCATAAAATCGTTTCTTGGATTTAACCTCATTGTCTCTATAATCAATAACGACTGATTTAAGGAGAAATAGGACACAAACACCTATGGTAGTTCCTAAGATAATCGCAGAGAAGATACTGTCACTTAGTACACTCACAAAACAGGCAATATACCCCATCACTTCTACAAAACCTATCAACCACAAGCTATATTTTTTCCACTTGTAACTCTCCAGATTAATCGGAATACTTGCCTTCTTGAAAGTGTTCTCTAAGTACCATTTTTCCTTTTCAAGTGCACGTTTTTCCTCTTCTGCCTTTTTTATGTGTTCATCGACCGTTTGTATTTCCATCGCACCTGTCAGCAGTTGCAATTGCCCGGCAATACGTAACGGAACCTCTGACCTCAGCTTCTGATAGTAGGCTTTGATTTTTCCGATATATGCCGCGATACCATCATCTATTTTAGGGTAGTTATTTTGTGCAAACCCTACGGCTATGTTTTTCACTTCTGTATGTAAAAACTCATTATGTAATGTATTGAGTTCTTGCTTAATCAGCTGTATTTTTCCTTCGATTTCAGCTGACGTAAAAATTTCCATATTATTTTTAATTTCACTCATGATTATTATTTTTAATTTGTTTAAATGAACTGTGGGAGAACGTTTGTGTTTCTATTCGATACAATAGTGCAATACTAAATGAAGCGTATCATGAATCGTCATACAGATCAATGCGCATGATTTGCAGATATATTGGAATCACGTTCATGACCATTTCAATTTTATGTGTAAAGCACCTTGTGTAAAATCAATGTAGACGGTTACTGTGTACCTCTCAAACTCCTGTTGTAATTCTTGTTCGATTACTTTTTGCAACTCCTTTTTGATGTACTTGAGCGCATTTTCAGCGTCTAAGTGACCATCTCCTACAAGTAGGGCTAAATCCCTTGAGTTTAGGAAATTGGTGATGGCAACATGATAATTTTTCCCATTTACGCCGTCCAATTGGGGTAGGCTGTGGAAAACTAAATCAGTAGAAAATCGTACTGTTTGATCCCAAAAACATATCTTATATGGATTGGAATGTAGCTTAAAAAGCTTGTTAATTAAAGCTTTTTTAGGAAATCTTCGGTTTAATTGTTGAGCCTCCATAGCGACAAAGTATTTGTTGCTCGAAGCCCATTATTCGGAAATAATGCAAGTAGCGATTTGTAAATAGTTGTAGAACATGGTAGAGTTCTACTTGAGACCTATGGCTTAGTAACTTGTTAGGTCTCAAAAATTGCTTATCACAGCTACCACTGTGTTTAGGCGAAAAACAGAGGACGATACTGTTGGCGCAGTACGTCCTCCTTTTGTTTGTGTGAAGAATGGAAGCTAATACAGAAGCAACGCACACTTTTGATTGCGTATTTGGTTTGTACCCCAGCATGTGTATATATTCTATTAGAGCCATAATCAATTAATGACTCTAATTTTATACAATTATTGATGCTATTTATTTTATCCTGTGAAATCAGGAGATGTGCTGTAAGAGTGCTTTATTGAACAAATAATTCAGGACGGATCATCCTAATTTGTTTAATTACTGAATCATTTTCTTTTGGAATCTTAAAAATGTTTGAAGGATTCTCATAATACAGTCTCCTTTTGTTTTCAAATTCTGAGGATGCTATATTTTTAGAAAGATTCATATAGAATTCAATGTCTTTTCCATGTTCAACTATTCGTTGTATATGATGTACATTTAAAATAATGCTCTGATTTATTTTAACGAAAAAATCTTTGGTAGTGTTTAATTTATTAAGAATATAGTTTTCTAGACTTCTACCATCTCTCGGATCATTAGAGATGTATAGCCTATCTTTCAACAAGATAATTTTCCTTGTACCTATAAGTGCTTTAACATCTTTTAATTCAAAACCTTTCTCATCAACCAAATAGAAATAGCTAGGTATAATTGTAGTAATCATTACTATTGAAATTTCCAAAATGGATTCTTTTCTTGTCTCCCAGTTTACAAAATTTACGAAATCTGAATCAAATCGATTTATTGCCCTTTCAATAAAATTGTGAATTGATGCAATTCCCTGTGGTCTAAATACATCAAGTTTATCTTTTATTATTGCCAAGCTTCCATTATCTGCTTTAGAATTTATTTCCTTTTTGGTATCTCGTTTCAATATCTTGATATTTGGTTTATCAATACCTTTAAATTTAGTCGTAATTTTCTCAAATACATCTTCCTCCTCACTAAATATGAATATAAAAGAACTTAAAGGAAAGTACTCCCAAAACTCATAACATGTTATACCTCCATCTAATTTTATATCCCAAAATATCAGGTGATAATCAATGGTACCATCTAACAACTTGTTTTCACATTCTTCATATGTTTCTGCATAATCTATATTGCATTTGTTAGAATAATTGCTTTTTCGGATAACATCTATCAAAGCTTCTCTCGCTTGAGGCTTGTCCTCTATAATCAGAATATTTATCATGATATAAGATTAAATAGTTTTACAGTTGCTCCATTCTTACTAAGTGTTATGGATTTCTCCTTATTAAATACTAGATTACATATTTTCTGTTGTTTTAATGTATTGAGATACTTTTCTATATCATTAGTTGATATGCCGGTATTATCTTTATTTATTTTCATTTCTTTGGTATTTGATGTTCCTTTTCCATTGTCAATAATTACAAGGTCATTTTCATTTACATCAATATAAATTTTATTGCCAATTGGATTTTGATAGTTTATAAATGCATGGTCTATGCAATTCTGAACAATAGGTTGGAGTATATTTGATGGAAACAATGTTGTTTCTTTTATTGCCATAATAGTTTCAGAAAATTCCAGGTCTATTGGTTTGTCTGATTTCTCGAAATTATATAGCTTCATGTATAATTTGATGTTCTCAAATTCATCAGATAATTTAATGAGTGGCTCAATGCTATTTTTAATGCATTGTTTTGAATAGTCTTTTAAGAGAGAAATCGCATTAAATAATCCTTCTGTTTCTTTCTTAATTTCAACATCAACATTACTTCCAAGTATTTTCATCATTAAATTACCCATAGCAAGAGCAATCGTTCCCAAACCACCTTTTGAGTGATGTATATTCAATCTGTCTTTTAAAAAATTATTTGATGTAATGGCTAATTCTTTTTCGAGTTTCTCCTTGTTTATCTCTAAGTCCTTCTTCGTTTCCAAAGCACGTATTTTTTCTTCCGTTTCAGTCTTTAATTTGTTATTCGCAATTTCCAGTTCCAAATTCTTCCTTTCTTTCATCTCACGTTCCATTTGTTCCTTTTTTAGAGCTAAATCTTTTAGGTTTCTTTGTCTCTTTTGCTCAAAAGCAAATGCAACTGCAACAAATGCTGCAAAAACAGCAAATCTTGTCGTCCATTTGTTTTTAACTTCTAATCCAGCTATTTCTGCCTTTTTACTTACAAGCACTGAATCATATTTAATTATTGAGTCATATAAATTTTGCACAGAATCTTTTAAGATACTAGTAAAAGTATTTAAGCTATCATTTATACCACGTATATAGGAATTTTCTGATTCGCTCTTTGTTAATCTTAGGCTTGACAAGTTTAATGACTTATTTATTTTGTTTATTTCTATAGTCTTAGAAGACAATAACTGATCTTGAACTCGGATTGAATCATTTTTATTCTTCAATTCAACTTCTTTCAATTCAATTTCTCTTTGTTTCCTGTATAGCTCTTCATTAATAAATTCAATATTTTTCTGTTGTAATTCTGTTGTCACTTCATCCTCCAATTTCTGATAATTATTATAAACAACAGTAAAATCTCTTTCCGCATTTTTTAGACCTAGCTCTCCTTCGGCAATCAATCTTGTGCTATCAAGTCTTTCTGCAATTTCAATTTCTGACATATAATATACTTTCTTTAAGTAGTGATCGTTGGGGTAATAGGAATTATCAATTTCTTCTTGAAAGCTATTAAATACATCAATAGCACTATCGATATCTTCAATTCCCATATAGTAGCGTATCAAATTAATTTTTGAACAATAATATATAAATTGATTATTTGTGACTTGTGAAACCATACATAGATCGATCAATTCTTTTGCTCTTGTATAATATCCATGTGATATTAAACTAATCAGATACTCATCCGTGCATTGTTCATAGAAACTTGATGAATAGGATTTTAAGGACAAATCAAAAGCATATTGAAGATAATATAATGAGACTTGCTCATCCACATAATTTCTTTCAACATATTTTGCAATAGCTTTAGAATATAATGAAACAACAAATTTGTCTAAAAAGATATTGTTCTTCCTTGAATCATTATAAAAATTAATGAGTTGTGATACGATGCCTAGTTCGATTAACTTAAATTGCTCAATGTAATCTGGATTTAAATAAAGTTTCTCTAGTTCAAAACAGCCTTTCACAATTAAATACTCGTAATTTGAATATGTTTTATTAGAGGTTTTTATTAAAAATGGGGTATGACCATCTTCAAACTGTAGATTTTTTTCATTTAGTAAATCAGTAATCTTATTTACAAAATGAAAATCTCCATTATAAGCTGATAAAGACTTAACTAAGTGTAGCAATGGGAAGTAGTTATAAACAAATTGTCCGTTTCCAATATTTATATATGATGCCGTTTTCAATGAATAGATGTAAGATTTATATTCCTGATCGGTATTTCCAAGATCAAAGTAAGCCAATCCTAAGCCGGTATATAGCCCCTCCTTACCCACAAGTGTTGTTTGAGAGTTTTTTAAATATTCACTAATGGTGACAAGAACCCCTAATAATCGTTCATAATTATTAGAATTCTTGAATATAAAGTCTTCATATTGTAGTGTTCTTGCCAATGCGGTCCATTCGTTGTAAGTAGATTTGTTCTTCCCGAGAATTTCATTGTAGAAACGAGTATCGCAATCATACGGCAAACTATTAGCTGATAATATATTATCATAGAAACTCTTGAAAGCTTGATTATTATCCCAGAACTCAAAAATAAAAGGAGGGCTTAACTGGTCTTCAAAATACATTGGATAAAGGCTACATATATTTTGTATTGCATTAGAATCTTGATTAACACCAAAATATTGAGCATTTTCAAATAAATTATTTTTGTTATATTGGTTATAGACACCAAAAGAAAGCATCCTCTTCACAAACCGCTTCTTCCTATCTTGCCATATACTATCGTTATCTATTAAGAGTTCATTTGGCATGAATGTATAAATTCGTAATTTATTCGCAATGTCGTTTTCTAAAGAATCAATCTGTTCGGGCTTAATTTCATTTTCATAATAAAAATGACAATTATAATCATTTGGCCACCTGATATAGTCATTTGGGTTCGTTTTACCGATAAAATAGCTTCCTGCCTCCAAGTTGCCAAGTAATTCCAAATATGTTTGAGACTTACTAATAATACCAACGAATAGTAACAAAGTCACCAAAAAGAGTCTCATGTTAATTTAGGTTTATGTTAAAAAATATTGAATAGCTATCTTCCAGCACCACGCTCTCTATGATCCCCACGTAACCGACTGAACTCATCCAAAAGGTTTTTCTCTCTTTCAAGTTCCACTAACCCCTTTTGAAAACCAATCATGTACTCATCTTGCATTTCAGGAACTTTCCCTTTTAATGTGTCTGCTAACCCTGTATCGTATTGGCTTACAAGATACCCATCGTTAAATCCCTTAGCAATTCTGTGTATGTCAATTTCCTTTTCCATATTAAAAAGTATTTCGTGCATTTTCTTCTAAATAGGTATCAATAGAACCAGCGTCATATAAGATGACCTTGTGCATTGGTTGGCTGAACCTAATTTTTCCTTGATTTCTAAGCTGTAGAAGTGTTGTATCGCTTGAAATGTTGAGTCTTTTCTTTGCTTCTTCGGGCGTGATCCACGTTTCGTCCTTTCCTTTTAAATTATGTGTTTCCTTGATATATGAGACTACCCGATCTATGAGGGCTTCAAATGCGGGGTTGTCCAAGCAAATTACTTCGTTAGTTTTCATGATAATAGAAAGTTACGAAATATTTTTTTATTTCTAATATACGTGAGGTAAAAAATATTATTTACTTGAGAAATACTTGAGGGAAACAAAAAAGCACTTAGAGAAAACGCTCTAAGTGCTTGATTCTGTTGGTGGTCCCACCTGGGCTCGAACCAGGGACCTACTGATTATGAGTCAGTTGCTCTAACCGACTGAGCTATAGGACCGTGAATCGCTTGCGCTTTTCACAATTGGACTGCAAATGTAGTTTTTTTTATTTTAATTGAAAAACACTTTTACATTTTTTCAAAACCTATCCTGAAATTTCCTTCCTTACTCGTCACCACCAAGAAGTATTTGCCTGTCGCTAAATCTTCTAATGGCAACTCATAATGACCCTTCAAAAAAGCTATATAAGTGCGTTGTTGCTCCTTGCCACTCAAATCGTAAATCGTAAAGAATGCATCTGAGATATCGACAGGCAGTTGTACCATTGTCTTTTCTTTTGCAGGATTGGGAAAAAGTGTCATCCCTTCTAAATACACCTCTTGCGAAATGCCCACATATACAGGGCTTTCATATACATGTACAATCAGGAACTTTCCGTTGTCATATTCCTTGTTAGAAGCAGTTTCTATAATAGGCATAATGGGAATATCCCGATTTTTTGCCGAAAGGAAATATGACTTCCTGCGATGAATATGTCCCGCCAACCACAACCCCATTTTTTCTTTGTGCGGTAAAAACAAATCTCCCAGTCGATTGTATTCATCTCCGCTGAAGGCATTGATAAATCCAAATGGCTCCCGTACTGGCGGATGATGCGATACCATGATAATACTTTTTTCCTTCACCGCCGACAAAGCATTTAGCTGCTCATTTATCCAGCGGTAAGTGCCACCGGAAAAATCATATAACTGCGCTTCCGGGCCAATGCCGGGTCCGGGAGGGAAGCGTGCCGGATATCTCGGATTGAAATCGGTGAGCAGAAAGGTCGTTTCCGCATATTTGAAAGAAAAATTCTGTAAGAAATTAAAGTTCTTAGCTTCCGGATTATACGTTGTTATTAACCGCGATCCATCATTCCAATCGGTGAAAAAACTGCGACAAATTTCAAACTGTGGCGCAAAGATATCATTGATGATAGAATCTCCCTTAGGCTCAGGAGCCTCCATATTGTTTGCACCTTTGGTATATGGCCATGTATCATGATTGCCCATCAAGGGAACATAAGGGATATCTAATTCATCCATGATCTCTCTGAAACGCAAAAACTCTGATTCCTCTCCACTATCCGTCAAATCACCGGAAACGATTACAAAACGAATGTCTTTCTCAGCGGCATGTGCATTGATCCACCTGACGGTACTCATCAATGCAGTAGAAGGGTAACCATTTTCTGAAGATAGCAGCGTATCGTTATATCCTACCGTCCCAAAATCATCTACACTTTCACCAATATGTACGTCCGTAAGGTGTACAAAAGAATATTTGTATACAGCACCCGGGATATCTCCATTTAGATTGTATTCTGTAACAATCGTTGAATCCTGTCCCCAAGCAAAAGAAAAAATATATAGGGATAAATAGGTGATAAAAACTTTCTTCATATTTAAGTGTTATTAAAAATAATGATTTGTAAGGAAATAAAAAAATTCTTTACCAAATATATAAAATGCAGAAAACAATGTTCTATTGCTTAATTTTATTACTGTTTACCGGATGCAATACGCATGCAGACAGTCAACCCACACATTCCGAACAAAATAATACTAAAGAAATGGGAGAAAGAGAAAATTTAGATACCGTTACCCTCGGCGCAGGATGCTTTTGGTGTGTGGAAGCCGTCTTTCAGCAATTGGAAGGCGTTGTCGCTGTTAGTTCGGGATATAGTGGTGGTGTTTCAAAAAATCCTACCTATCAGGAGGTATGCACCGGAACAACAGGTCATGCCGAGGTGTGTCAGATTGTATTCGATACTACTACATTGCCATTTAAAGATCTTTTAGAAGTTTTCTGGAGTGTACACGACCCCACCACGCTGAATCGCCAAGGTGCCGATGTAGGAACGCAGTATCGATCTGTGATTTTTTATCATAACGAAAAACAACGGGAAGAAGCGGAATTCTACAAAAATCAACTCAATCAGTCGAAAGCGTTTGACCAACCTGTTGTAACGGAGATTAGTACCTTTACAACTTTCTACAAAGCAGAAGATTACCACCAGAATTATTTCAACGAAAATGGAAAGCAACCCTATTGTCAGTTTGTCATTCAACCCAAGGTTGACAAATTCAAGAAGGTATTTCATGACAAGTTGAAGCAGTAGTCTAAGCAAACAACCCTTCGTTGCAGACGCTCTCAAGAGGATATTCTTGCAATCCTTCTGTAGAAAGAATATGGTTGGCAGCAATAGCACCAGAAGTATAAGCGGCTTCCATCAGCATCGCAGTGGTAGGCAGTTTTACCCAGTCTCCCGCCAGAAAGAAATTGGGAATCTCCGTTTGAATAGTTGGGCGGTTTTTATAATTGCCCAACTGAAACGCAGGAAAATCATCTCTATGTTGGAAGAACTTGTGTTTAATCGTTAGCCCTTTGAGTTCCGGAAGGTAGTGGAACATCTCATCTAAAAGTTGTTGCTGAATGGCAGCATCATCCGTTAAATGAGCCGGTAAAGTATAAGCATGTAGCTCAAAAATACCGCCATGATGTTGCTCCGACCATTTTTTCGATTCTTTTTCCATCTTATGGTAAAAAGTGATGCTGTCTAAACATTGTAGTCGGTCTGTAAACAAGAAGAAGGGCAAATCAGGATTTTTTTCAAAGCGATCTGTCCAAATTCTTAATACAGCATATCTGTCAGAAGCATTCAGCTGTAACATCTGTTTCCTGAAAT
The DNA here is from genome assembly GCA_019694955.1 of Chitinophagales bacterium. Lineage (GTDB taxonomy): Bacteria > Bacteroidota > Bacteroidia > Chitinophagales > JADIYW01 > JADIYW01. The sequence continues at coordinate 30,584 of JAIBAX010000023.1, forward strand.
GTGGATATCCTTCAGTGAATGCTGCTTCACTTAAAACACGTTTGGTGTGTTTAACATCTGCTGCCCAAATACAATAATCGAATGTATGGTCATTTACCACGAATTTGTTATCCTTCATCGAGATATTATCTATGGAAGTGTTTCTGCAGATGACGCCCTGATTTTGCAAAATATATTGTTCAACGGGTCGCAAAAATGTATATTCGAAATCATCGTCTAAGACGTCGTACAAGAGTCCATCTTCGTTGCTTAAAAAATAAAAGTGAAACCCTTTCATGAGTTCAGCCATAGACATTTTTTCAGGCTCAGAAAAAAATGCTCTGGCAAAGCTGTTAAATACCAACTTAAGATGCTCCGGCATCATGGTTTTTTTTGCAAAGGAAGCAAAACTGACAGTATCATACTTTTTGAAAGTCTTATTAGGATGATATCGCAAGAGTTTTAAGTATTGAATGGAAAGTGGGTTGACAAATGTCCAAAAATCTAGGATTCCTTTTTTGCGTAAATCCCAAATATTTAATCCTGGCGTTTGGTCAATTCCGGCAAAGCCTTGTTGTTTACCATTTTCATAAAAGATGATATAATCGTCAATGGGAATGAGGTGTTTGTAAATATCCAATCGCTTCATGAAATTCCGCAAATTGTAATATTGACGGAAAAATGCATGAAAACCATGTTCGGTACGAAGTGTCTCACCATTGCTATCAAATGTCCATGAACCTAATTTGCCACCCAAATAATCATTTTTCTCAAAAAGTGTCACCTTAAAACCACGTTCGGCGAGGTTGGCAGCGCTGCTCAATCCAGCAATGCCTCCACCAATAATGGCTACCGTTTTTTGTGGCGCAACATTTAAAGGAAGTTGGTCATTTACGGTATTGTTTTGTATGCGATAGCCTTGTAGTTTGTCTTTAATCTTCTTGCGCAACCAATTCCTCATGTTGTTGTATTTTTCTTTTCCATAATTGCATGAATTCAAATGTCACCTCATCAGATTTAATCAACAAGTCTGACTTTCCGGTAGAAGATTTTATTCGTTTATTATCAGCGAGAAATACCAAATCTTCGCGAACAATCTTAATGGATTTTTGCAACATAAACCAACGTGCAAAGGGTGGAAAGAAATCCAAAATATTCTTCCAAAGGGTAATTTGACACATCATCACCTTATGTTCATCTATCTGATAAAAATGTTCATAGATGACCATATGTCTATTTTTAAATCGGATATCTAGTTTGGAGACATTGGGAAACCAAAAGCCAAAATGTGTTTCTACCATTTTTGAAAAGCCAAAATAGTATTTCTCGAAGAAGGAGCCATCGTTCTTTCTCAGGTAAGATCCTTCCAGTGAATGGTCGGTTTTTTTCAGATGGAAATCTATCTTTTCATCATAGATATTTCCCATAAAGGTTTTGATGGAGTGCTTGTGTACGTGATTGATATGGTAAGCATCGAATAAGCTTTCTGCTACCAATTGCAAATCTGCCTCTACTTCATGATAGTTGTACACACGAGGATAATTGTCCATTTCATGCATGGGTGGGATGAGAGTGGAGTCCATGAGTTCAGGATTCCCAATCCATACCCATACGGAGCGGTGCTTTATTTCAAAGTGATAGGATGTTATTTTTGCTCCGGCAGGAATGCGCTCTCTTGACGGTAAGGAAGGAATATTCACACACTTGCCTTCCTGATTATACTCCCAGCCATGATACCCACATTGTATATGCTCGTTATGGATGCAACCTAGGGAAAGCCTGACATTGCGATGGCAACAGCGATCTTCAAGGACAGAAATTTTCCCTGAGTTGGTTTTAAAGAGGACCAACTCCCTGCCACAAATCTTCTTATGCAATGGATTTTTCTTAGAAAGTTCCTCCACCAAACAGGCTAGGTACCATTGATTTTCAATATACATGAGAGAAGAACAAGATATGGTGTGTTTTGTTTATGGTTTATTTTTTTAACTTAATATTTCTGCACTTTTTGTCAGGATCACGGATTCTATTAGATTGTTTTGATGACACAGATTTTTTTGATTTTACTCTTCCAAAATATGTATCATCCTAAAGTAGTATATTCCGACCATTATCTTCCATTATAACACCAATCTTTTGAAGGTTAAACTTTTACTTCCGAAGTTAATGAGCAATCCAACTGCTAACTTATATGCCTTAAGATAGTTTAAGGCTTGAGCTAAATGTACATCATCTAATTGAATAATGGCTTTCAACTCAACTAAGATTTTCCCTTGCACAACAAAATCTGCTCTACGAGTACCAATCGGTTTCTGAAGGTCTTTGTAAAAAATGTCTTGCTCAATTTCTCTGGCAAATTCTAATCCAGCCTTACTCATTTCATAAGCTAATGCCCTTTGATAAATCACTTCTTGAAAACCATTGCCCAAAAACTTATGCACCTCAAAAGAGGCTCCTATAATTTTCTCAGTTATATCTTTGTATTTTAATTCCCCATTCATCTTCAGTGCAATCCTTTAATCCATATCATCTGTGATCCTACTCTGCAACATTCATAAATGGGATGGCTTTCGCGTCTCCTTTTTCAGTTTTCAATTGTAAAAAGTATTGCCCAGATGGGAGACCTTGTGGTGTTTCTATTTGGATGGCTGACTTGCCCATAGGCAACAAACCTATAAAGAGTTGCGATATACTTCTGCCAGTATGATCAACAAGCCATATCTCGCTTTTCACAGATTCTTTAGATTCAAGTTCCACCATATATTTTCCTGTGCCGGGATTTGGATAAATATGTAGTTTCTCGAAGATTATCTGTTGCTGTACGCCAACGGGAATATATTTGAGGAAGGTAAAATAGTCGAATACTTCTCCAGTAGATTTTAAGTAACGGATGTCCATTCTTTTGTCTTCAACATCTACAATCATGGAGCCACAAACGTTGTCACCGCCTTCGGAAATATAAAAAACAGGGTGGTTTAATGGTGGGTTTGTTTCGCTCTTAGCCCCATTCCCGCAAACAATATATACCGTTCCAATTGTTGAACTGTCTCCTGTCAGAGGTTTGGTATATGCACCATCGGTATCGATATTACCTGAACCACCTTGAATGACATGAGTAGCAGTATCGAAGGTAAACGACTTGCCGTAATGTCCATGTTGCAAGCGACTTCTCTCATACACATGACTATGTCCGTTGATGACAATGTCCACTCCATATTGTTCTAAAATGGGTAAATAATTTTCTCTCATGGATTTCATGATTACCTCATAAGAAGCATCAGAATCATGGGAACCCTTTGAAAAAGGCGGCTGGTGCCAGTATACAATCGTCCAAGGTTGTACATTTTTTTGTAAGTCATTGATGAGCCAATTTTTCATATTCTGATTTAGCAATAACACCTCACCATATGCCTCTGAATTTAAGGAGATAAAATGTACGTTCCCGTAATCATAAGAATAGTATTTTTCTGTATTAGATGCCTGACCACCGGCTTCGCCATTTTTAAAAACTTCGACAATATTAAAGTAAGGACCTGTATGTAATCCACTGGGATACATGGTAACACTTCCATAATCATGGTTGCCGGGAGTAGGATAAAAGGGTAGAAACCTAAATATAGAGTCGTAGCCATAGTCGCTGCTGAATACATTTAGCTGGTATTCATAATCTTTCCCGTCTGTATAGGTGTTGTCGCCCAGCCAAATCCAAAAATCCGCCGGTTTTTCAGCGGTATAGTTTAAAAAAGAACGCCATACTTTTATCTGGTCGTCATTTCTAGCGCCAAAATCTCCCAATGCCCAAAAGCGAAAGGGTTGTGTGCTGCCAAATTCGGGAGCCGTTTTAAAATGATGCTGCTCATTGCCACCTGCCAATACACTCGTTCCTGAAATAATTTCGTAGTAATAGGTCGTATTTGCGGTTAAATCCGGCAAATAAGCGATATGGTCGGTTTCTAAGCTATCGGAATGGACAGTTTGATTCAGGTTGTTTAAATCTGTTCCGTAATGAATGACGTATGCGGAAGCAATATCTGTTCTCCACAAGATTTTGATAGAAGTTGGCAAAAGGCTTTGCAAGTAAGGTCCACGAACCAACGATTGCCCATAAATATTTGATACAAAAAGTGAGAAAAAAGCAAAGTGTAAAATTCTTTTCATTTTGATATTTGTATTTTATGTGAAAATATCAATTTATAGTGAATTTTTATTCATTTATAAACTTCTTTCTGAAAAATTCTGGTTTTACGGTAAGTTGTAGATACGCCCATTGATTGAATTTATTTGTTTCTGTATTTTTCACAAATTCCAGCGTTTTTGTCGGGATAAGAAACGAATATCCTGCTTCCAAGCCAATGATTTTATGTGGTTGAAATTTGAGTACGAGATCATTCTCAAAGCAAAGGCTCTTCTTAAGCATTGCTCCATTCATGTCTGTCAATACTCGCTGAGTGCCAAAATAATGTGCCGATTCAGCAATTCTGATTTTTGGGTTTAATATATACTCTACATGTAAATAAGGGTTGATTAGCCCTCCAGATTTTGTGTCATTCGGAAATCTGGTAAAATGATCCATGTAACCATTGAACCGATGTGCCACACCATACAGCGGCACAAAGGAATTAAAGGTGCTGTGGTCATTTTTTTGACCGCTGGACAATTCTGCACCCATGCGGATTTGTGTATTCCGAATGGCAGAAATGGTGAATTCCGGATTCAGGTACCATGCCAAAATTTTTTGGTCAGCAGAAGTTTTTCCGTACTGAATATAACCATAGTTGGATAACTCATAACCTCTTTTTCTCCAAGAGAATTTACCACCGGAAGTATAACGCATTTTCAATTTTCCTTTTTGTCCCTGCACAATGGATTCGAACCCATCTCCGACATGTAGTGCAGAGACTTCAAAATTGCCAAAATCTTGACGATAGTGAAATAAATGTAGGAACTTATAATCTTCGCCAGACTCTTGAATAGGGTCATAACCTGAACCGAAGTTCTTTTCAGCGGATTGTCCATATGAGGCAAAGGCACTGAGGGAAAGATTGCCTTTGTTGAATCTAAAACGGATGGCATCATGGCTTCTTCCCCAAACACGCCAGTCATTTTCTGCAAATAAACGCTGATTGTCCAGTATCAGCCGCTGCCGCCCCACCTTTACAGAAAATCCATTCGCTAGAGGAATTTCTGTATATCCTTCAAAGAGATTTAGTGAGCCTCCCTTGTATTGACCGCCATATTCTCCCCAAAATCTGGCATCTTGAAAAGAAATATATGCATTTAAGATGTCTGAGCGGTACTCCAAATTTAACCGAACCCTGTTTTGAAAAGAAACCGCAACGGAAGTATCATCCGGAACCAATGTCCGATAGCCGTTTCTTATTTCCATCCTGGTTTTAAATTCACCGGACAAAATGAGCTCCTTTTCGTTATTGTCTTGTGCTGCCAATCGAAACCCTCCGGCTAACAAAAAGAATAGGGTGAAAATCTTGTTATACATACTTGCACTTGTATATTAAATAAAATCAAGAAAGGTGCTGATATCTTTTAAAAACTGTTGATGGAATGCCTTGCTTCCACTCTTGTCAAAGTCGCCATGTTTCGCTTGTTGGTACGTGATAATCTTTAATGAGTACAATTTTTCTTCCTCTATATCCGGCAGGACGCCTGAGTCTGCTTGGAATTCCCCGGCACGTAGGCTGAGTATTCGTGGGTTGGAAATTCTCGGTAATGGCATCCTGCGGTGATCTAAAGTAATCAACGCTTCCACTTGCTCGGGATATAAGGTGGTGTATAGCGTTGCAATATCGCCTCCGTTGGAATGACCTATCAATATGGGTTTAATATCCTTGAATGTTGGATATAGGGAGTCTATTCTTTGTAAAACATAGCTAAGTGTCTTAACGCCTTCTTTCCAGACGGGCAAACGCTGTTCATAGATATTTCCTGTTGTTGCTATTGCTGGATCTCCATCCAAATCATACTGTATGGAAACGACCAAACAATTAGCAGTAGAGAATTCTTTGGCAATAAAATCATAATCCTCTAAAGTGCTGCGGTATCCACCATTTATGATGATTAAGTGATTGGCAGCTACATCCTTTTTCTGTGGATATATCCTCACAGGAATCAGTCGACCGCGGGAATCGTCGATCCATTGATCCGTCTTTGGTTTGCTTTTAAAGGTGAAAACAGATAAGAGCATCAGAACAAGTAATGGTTTCATTTTATTGCGTAATTTTTTGTAGTTTATTCCAACATGCCAATGCCAACTTCAGTTTGCCATAGGAAAAGTTTCCTTCGAATTGCTCGAAGATAGGTTTTAGGTATTTAATTTCTTCGTCATATTCCCTGAATGCTTCGTATATGTCATTTAACTCTGCAACAGAAATAAGCTGGGCGATGTTTAATGGTTGGTCATTGGTATATGCGTCGGCAAGATGCCCATAAACTGTGTCCATGTTTAGACCTCTTTCTTTTGCAATCTGTTCAGGGTCGTTGTTTTCTTGAAACAATGTATAAGTGGCCATGTATGAACTGCCGGAAGATTTTTTTAGTTTTTTATCTTTAAACTTACGACATATTTTGATGAAGTCGTTGCCATATTTTTGAAGTTTATGCGTTCCGATTCCATCTACTAATGAAAATGCTTCTAGGGTTGTGGGACAGTCTTTGGCAATATTTCTTAATACGGCATCACTAAAAATAACAAAGGCGGCGACTTTTTCTTCATCTGCTATTTTTCTGCGTTCCACCCTCAAAATTTCAAATAGTTCATCTTCATCGTTCATGGGTGTTGGTCTGGATGCGAAGGTAGTTCCCTTTTTTTCCTCAGTTTTATTGGTAAGTACAACGAGTTGCATGGTTTTCTTTCCGAAGAGTACTTCTTTGCCGAGTGTGGTCACCTTGAGTGCGTAGTTTTCGTCATATGCCATTTCGATTAATCCGAGGTGTAGCATTTGTAAGATATAATCCTGCCAATCGATGAAAGAAATTCCGGATCCGGCGCCATAGGTTTTTATTTGGTGGTATCCCGCTTCTAACAATTCGTGGCGGTTAGAGCCTCTGAGGATGTCTATCAACATATTGATACCGACTTTTTCCTGGGTTCTCATTAATGCAGAAAGGGCTTTTTGGATGATTTCTGTGCCATCGAAATGTTTGGGTGGGTGGTGACAAACATCGCAATTGCCACAATTTTTCTCATAGGTTTCCCCGAAGTAATTCAATAAGATTTTTCGTCTGCAAATATCCGCTTCTGCCAGTTGTTGCATGCGCTGTAACTTGGCAAGGTTGAGTTCTTTTTGTCCACTTTCTTCTGCGAAACTTCTTTGAAGGATGAGGTCTTTCAAATTGTAGTATAAAATGGTTTCTGTTGGCAAGCCGTCCCGCCCACCACGTCCAATTTCCTGATAATAACCTTCTACATTTTTTGGTAGATTATAGTGAATGACATAGCGGACATTGCTTTTATCAATACCCATTCCAAAAGCTATTGTAGCACAAATTACCGGAATTTCATCTTTCAAAAAGGCATCTTGTACACGACTTCTTACGGCAGTATCCAATCCTGCATGGTAGGCTTCTGCACGTATGCCGGATTCTTGTAAATAACTTGCTAAGGCTTCTGTGCTTTTTCTGCTGGTGCAATAGATGATTCCCGATTGATTTTCGTGCTCCTGAATAAAATCGAGGATTTCTCCATTTTTAACCTTTTCCTTAATGTTTTTCCTGACCTTTAAGCTAAGGTTTGGTCTGTCAAAGGACGAAATGAACACATTTGCTTGCTTCATGTCCATCTGTTGGAGAATATCTTTTCGGGTGATTTTCTCTGCGGTTGCGGTCAATGCCATTACGGGTATTTCTGGCATGACTTGCCTTATAATGGATAGTTTTTGATATTCAGGTCTGAAGTCATGTCCCCATTGTGAGATACAGTGTGCTTCGTCGATGGCGAAAAAAGAAATATTGGCTTCTCTCACCAATCGGTCTCTGCTGGAAAGGAATCTTTCCGGAGAAACATACAGGAGTTTTAATTGCCCACTATGTATTTGATTCCAAATAGCCAGTTCTTCTCTTGGTTCTAGAGTGCTGTTGAGGAAGGCTGCTTGAATGCCATTGCTGCGTAAAGCACCCACCTGATCTTTCATGAGCGAGATAAGCGGAGATATGACCACACACAACCCCGGCGAAATGATGGCCGGCAGTTGATAACAAATGGATTTACCTCCACCCGTTGGCATTAATACGAGGACGTCTTCTTTGTTGAGAATCTTTTCAATAATTTCTTGTTGCAGCGGTCGGAAGTGGTCAAAGCCGAAATACTGCTTTAGTGACTGTTGTAATGTATCAATAATTGTTTCCATACTTATAGAGATACATAAATAGGTAAAATTTCACAAACCGAGGAGAAAAAAAATTATTTTCTTTTTTATTTCTTAAACTTTTCATCCCTAAAAATTGTCTTTAAAAGTAGTATCTTCAACCAGAAATTTTATTAATGGATCTTCACGAATTACTGCAACAAATATTAGATAATCCCCTGTGGGCGCTTGGGATTATTGGAAACCTAATCATCATAGAATCCTTACTTTCTGTGGATAATGCGGCCGTCCTTGCAACGATGGTAATGGATTTGCCTAAAGAAAAAAGAGATAAAGCGTTAAAGTATGGTATCATTGGTGCTTATGTTTTTCGGGGGTTGTGTTTGCTTTTTGCCGCATTTTTAATTAAAATATGGTGGTTAAAACCTTTGGGAGGTTTGTATTTGCTGGTATTAGCCATTAATTATTTTAGAAAGGAGGCTACCCCGTCAGAAGCTGATGATATGCTTAATAAGGAACAACATTGGTTTTACAAAGCTACCATCGGTTGGATGGGACAGTTTTGGGCTACTGTAGCCTTGGTGGAGGTCATGGACTTAGCATTTTCTATCGATAATGTATTTGCTGCCGTTGCCTTTACTGAAAATATATTGTTGATATGGTTAGGGGTGTTTATTGGAATTTTAGCGATGCGTTTTGTGGCACAGGCATTCGTGCGACTCATGGAAAAATATCCATTCCTTGAAACGGCAGCGTTCCTTGTGATCGCCGTTCTTGGCTTAAAACTGACCTTGTCTATTTTAGAACATTTTGCCCCTGAAACGGGATTTAGTAAGTTTTTAGGAAGTCATGCCGCTGATTGGGGCGTATCCATTGTTACTATTTCAATTTTCATTTTACCGGTGCTTAGCTCTCTTTTGTTTAATTATCCTAAACGGAAGGAATGAGAAAGGGCACCTTTATGATGCCCTTTGTGTGCTGAAATTAAACTGTATATTTTTTTCCTTAATCTCTCTACTGAGGTTTGTTCTCACTTGTTCTACCATCATGGTGGCAGGAATGGTGCCCGCATCTTTCTTGAAAATGATGACACTTTTTTGGCCCAATGGCTGCCATTAATCCTCCGAATGTTAATGCAGCTGTCACCAATGTGACGATTATTCTCGATCTTTTTTTCATCGTTAAAAATTTATGTGTTTAGAAATATTATTAGCCATGCTTAAGGTTGTTTTTCTACATTCATTTTTTTGTGACAATAGATGGGTGCTTTTGTCATTTTGAAATTGCTGAATTCTTCTTCTGACATGGCTCTAATGTGCTCAGCAAAGGCTATCCTGCGTTCTGTAAATCGCTGTCTTGCCCTTCTTCCTCCAAAGATTCTGAATAAAAACATACAGAAGAGTAGCCCGAGAATGAATGTTGGCATGAGGAATAAGGCAGCCCCAATAAAGAGGCCTGCTAATACTGATTTAAAAATCGATGTAACCATTTTGTAAAATTTATTTGTTATAAGTGTTTAGACGGATGAGGTGTGTTTTTACTTTAAACGAGCAAAAATTATTGAAGCATAAAATGAGATTAAGGTAAATGCGATGAATTTACAGGCTAATTGAAATAAAAAAGGCTACCAATATTGTAACCTCTTCTAGTTGTGTTCTTATATTATTTATCGCAACGTTGCCGCCATTGGTGTTTGAACTGTTCTTTTTCTTCTTCATTCATATTCAATAGCTTCTCCCTGAAGGAAGGGTCTGAATAGGGAAGTCTTCGACGTTTACGGAAGTGAAATCCACCAAATAAGATTCTCGACAAGGTAAACAAACCCATGGCTTGCCAGTAGTTGATGTTGGGTAAATGGAGGATATTTGGTATAATGCTATTCCACAAAATCATTACAATTGCACTGATGAACATCCACCCTAAAATAAAGACGGGTAAAAACATCCATCTTCTTTTTTTCCAGTTTTGATTAGCAGTCATATTTAAGTATTTAGTTCTTGATATAAATAATTTAATTTCTTTCTTAGGTGCTTCACGGCATATCCTTTACGGCTGATAACAGTTTTGATGTTTTCACCTTGTTTATTTGCAATTTCCTGTAAGGTAAGGTCTTCAAATTCGTTGAGGACGAATACCTCTCTTTGATTGCTTGGAAGCTCTTCCAAGGCAAGAATGAGTTCTTTCCAAAAGAGCTCTTTAAAAAATGCTAAGTCGGGATGTTGACTATCGTCAAGCAGCAATATTTCTTTGAAGTTTATCGTGCCTTCATCATCTTCAACAGCATAGTCATCCAGCGATAGGTCTTTCTTTTTTCTGTATTTGTCCGTTATTTTATTGCCTGCCACGCGATAGAGCCAAGCACTTAAGTACTCGATATCGCTAATATCGCTAATATTGCCAAAATTGCTGAGTTGATACCAGACATCCTGAAGGATATCTTCGGCATCTTCCTTTGTATTTACCTTTTTCCTAATAAACCCAAAGAGTTTGTTTCCAAATTTTTGTATGGCGCCTGATATGGATATTGTTTCCGCTTCTGACATGTATATTGTACTCAATATGCGTTAAGACGAATGTAGAGGGATTTTACTTTAAATCGGTTAATAATAGTAAGTGATTGGAATTAACAACATAAACAACTAATATAAGAACCAAAGTGCTTGCCTATGCCGAAAAATCAACATAATAAAGAATATATGATTTCCCATAATATTTGTGGTTGTGACACTCCATTTCTTAATTATTGTAGCCTAATGAGGATATTAATACGACGTTCTGCTTCTTATACACAAGTCTATTTTAGAACATTCGTTCCAGTTTTGATATTTACCGTTTTGATTTTTAAATTTTAATGTATATTGATGTCACAAATAACAATACCATTTACAATTTAAATTCCAAGTTAACTTATATAGCACCAAGAACTTTCAGACATTTAACTTATTGAGTTTCTTTTTGAATTTGCCTTTCTATGGTCAAAAAAACACCTGTAATAAGTGCTTATATAAAAGAAATTCATCTTTTACATAAGAGAATTTAAGAAGGAATTGAAATAGTAAATGAAATTTTTAAATAATTTTATTCAAATAACAACATATACCTACTCTTATCTTCTTTTATATCAAGTTCATTATGTCCAATATACTTAAATACATCTAAAGTGATTTTACCTACAAGAAATCCTTTGTCTGTATTTTCATTTTTAACATAATTATCCAGTTTCTTTCCCTTTATTTGGATTTTTTCCACATTCCTTTTTGTCCTTGCCATGTTAAAAATTTACATCCTATAAAAATAGAATTACTTTGTTAAGAATTTGGGTTGTAATTTATGCATTAACAAAATTATTAAGTCACAAAGATGAAACATTTGTTGCGAAAAATAAAACATTTATTGCAAAAAAAATGTTAATGTTGTCAAAATTAATATTTTTATTTGTTTTTATTTAGGAAAATCATACGGAATAACATGATTTGAAAATTGAATATTCATAAAAAACATAAAAATATCTTTATCTTTTTCCGTACCCACCTTCTTGAAAAAATCTTTTCTAAAGGAATCAAAATTGAAATCAGCAATTTCAATTGCTTGAGCATATAATTCACGAGTTTTATTTCTATCTAAATTGAATATTTTAATAAAGGAATCTCTTTCAAATAGATCTGCTTCATAAATAAAGAATCGAATGATTTTTATGTTAAAATCAATCAAATTTCTTTTAAAAAATAATATTAACTTTTCAATATGATTTGCGTAAGGATTGTTTGTTAAATTAAAGTTATCTAAATATATATTAATAGAATTATCAATTATAAAAACATTATTTTCTAACATAGAGTCCGTATACGAAATATTAGCATTTATTTGTTGTTTAATATAATTCCTTAACACATTTTTAATTTGTTTTAATTTACTTTTATGCCACTTCAATCTTTCATCTGTTAAACACCCTCTATTTTGTAAATTCTCAAGTTTGTATATTAGTTCTTTTTTTGAAGTAACCCCAAAACTTATATCAAATGACTTTTGGGTCATGGTCTTTGTTTTTAAATTTATTTCTAAAATTGAAAACCAATTACCTTTTAGACTCTCAGTATTAAATTTATCCCTTACAAAGGGTAGAAATCTACCGGATTTTAAACTAATTGCATTACCGATATAACTAACTCTATCATTCAGGGATAAGATATTTGCATGAATATGTGAAGAAAGAAAAATATCTGACATGTCTAGAATTTCTTTTAATGATGGAATTTTACTTTGCATGAAGTATTCATCTTCGTTTAACCACTCAAGGGGATGGTGACACCCAACGACTACAAGATAGTCAGGAAATTCAAGTAGTTTTTTTTTGATTTCTTCAATTTCTGTCGTATAATTAACAAAGATTCTTTGAGAACCATATTCATTAAATCTTTCTTTTTCCTTCAATAATTTTTTATAGAGTTCTTTTTCTAAATTAGTTAATGAAGTGTAATCCTTAATCTTTTTTCTTATATTACTTTTGTTTTTTACAAACCAATCGACTAACATCTGATTAAATTTAATTCCGTAAGAAACCCAAGATGAATTTAATAAAATGAAGATAGAATTTACGTTATGATCTACTTTAAAATAGGTTAAATTCTTCTTAAAATTTGAGGTTTCAAAATTACTAAAAAATTCTTTTTTCTCATCAAACACTTTTTGGACAAAATCTGTAAAAGGCGTAAATGGAGAAATAAATTTATCTTTATTGTCGTTAAAAAAAGCACTTTGAGCATTTCCTTCTACTTCAGTAAAGGAAATGAAATTTTCAATATAATCAAAATTATCTTCATATGTAATGTCGTGATTTCCAGGTAAGAAAAATAAAATTGGTTTTTCATTCTGGTTTTCAAACAAATTAAGTAAATCATCCAAAATTAGGGAACGAAACTTTTCATAGTCTTCTTTACACCCTGACTGAGCAATATCTCCTGTAAATAAAATATATCTAATGGGGATAGGTGATTCATTCAGTTCTTTCTTAATTATTTCTATAAAATTAGCCAAATATTGCTTAAGGAAATTGTCAGTATCAATATCATACTTAACTGATATATGCAAATCACTAATCCAAATTATTTTATATTTATTGTCATAATTAATCATAAATAGAATATGTTATTGAAATTTAATCTTATTCAACATTGAATAGTTCCAGATAGCCAAGAGGTTTTCATTTGTTTTCACAAAATAATCTTCTAATGTCTCTGTATCAGTAAAAAACCACCCTCCAAACTGATCAACAAAAACTTTTTTATCTGTATAGCTTATAAAATCATTGATAGGTTGCCCATCATCCCAGTTTCTCCTTAAAAGAGAAATTTGCCCATTACACTTTCCATAGAACCAACTAAGATATTTATATTCTAAATTATCCTTATTCCCTGCATCATCAATATTAAAGAATTCTTCAACAAATTCTTTAATATTTGCAAATAATCCATCTTCCAAGAGCAAGTTAGTAATTAAGTTAACTACACCTTCGGATACAAATTTTTGATGTCTCTCCCAAAAAACAAATATTTCAGGTATTGGGCATTCTAATTTAATAGGATTTAGTAAAAAAAATTCTTTGAGTTCTGAAGTGTTTTTGGATTTAGACTCTTCCAAAATTTTAATAAATGAATTGTAAAAATAATACCTTACCATTTCCTTTTCTAAGTGTTTTTCACTAATATGACCAGAAGTTTCATACATTAATGAATTTTGAAAATTATAGGTCCAAAACCAAAAATTAAACAACTTTAAATCATTCATATATGGAAAGTACCATCTTATAATATCAATAATAAACCTATCGTATTGTATATAATTACTTTTTTTCCAAGAGTTTATTTTACTGTCATTTGGCAATATGCCCTCGAGTTTTAATATAATTTTTGAAAATTTTGTATCAACTAAAGATAAGTAATTTATAATTTCTTTGGAAAGCGTTGAATAAATAAACTCTGGGCAAACGATATGATTTATATTATAATTAATACTAAAAGGGTTTGCTTTGGTTTCTATCAAATCTACTTGTATGATTGGAGCATAATTATTGTATGCCCAAAATAATTTGCCAATATCCCTTGCTAGAACACCGTATGATGAAATTAATTGTTGTAAGGAAGTGTTAAAATCCAAATTTAAATCAACATTTAAGTCTTCATATTGATACGAGTTTAACATTCTAATGTAATAAGCATCATTGTAGATATTTATAAACTCCGTGAATTGTTTTTCTAAATCTTTAATTTGGCTAATTTGTTGATTCTTGTTGTTAATAATTTCATCACGTACGGTCTTTAAAAATCCTTGGAAATCAATAAAGAAGTGAAATAATATTGGGTCAACTATTCCATTATTATAACTAGCAAACATTTTTACCAATTTTGTTTTTAAAACCCTTGATATTTTTAGTTCTTTTAGGTACTTTTCAATTTCGTTTAGACTACTTACAAATGAAAATTCATCTAATTTCTTTTCAAGAGAAATTACATTTTTCATGTCAGTACTTGTCTCTACTTTAAAATAAATTCGTGTACAAATTTTTCTTACATGTTTAAAAATATCATTACCTTTTCGGTAAATCAATCTAAACAAGGCTAGATTATTATTTTTTTCAAGCCTATCGCTTTCTTGGATATAGTAATCCAATTTTCCAGAGATTATATAAATGGCATCTAAATCAAAACCCACATTGTTTTTTGAAAACAAATCTTTTAAAAATTTAAGATGACCTGGTTTAACTTGCCACTCAATCTCGGTATTAAGCTTTATTTTATTATTCCTTTTAAACCTATTATAAAACTCGTCATCATCTTCAGTCTCAACCAAATCTGCATGTAACCCTATTTGTGTTTGACTATCAGAAAAAACATTAATTCTACTAAAGTTTTTATTTTGAGTTGCATTAAAAACATTTTTCAGATAGGAGAGGTCAAGCATTTGATTCCAATTCTCTAAATCTTTTAACTCGATCCGTCGAATATTTCGAACAATCTCATAAACTGACTCTGGATTGTCACAAAAAAGAACCAAAGTAAGTTCGTGCCAAGAAAACGATTGAATTAGTTGAAAATCAATTTTGTCACTATTGTTCTCAATTTTATTAAAGTTAACAATCTCTTCCTCTATTTTAAATGCAACTTCATCTAAGAAATCCACCCCATTCCCAATAAGTAATCCATTGTTTAATTTAAAACTTGTGATACCTAAAAAATATTTACGATCTGCTTTTGAAAGTTTTTTGTAAAAAAATTCCTTTATATTCCCTTTATGATAAGTTATTCCAATTAAATTTTGAGAGTAGTGTGTAAATTGTTTTGACTTAGGTTCAAATAATCTTAAGGCAAATTTTAAATTATCAATTAAATTAATAAAGACAATATCATAAGAGCCAAGAATATAATACTTTAAAGGATTGTAAATTATGGGTATTTTTTTATTATTGTTATAATAAAAGTGCTCAGATTTGTTTTTATTCTTAAAATATTTATAAGATTGTTTTCTATAATTTTCGAAATAATCCTTGTAAATCTCTTTGTTAAATTTTTCAGGAGAGTTTGCAGGTAAAGTTGTGAAAATTAATTGTATTGTGTATTTATTATTTTGGCTTAAATCTAGACTATCCATAAATTAAAGTAATTTATAACGTTACAAAAATATAAAAATAATTTTACCTAATTGCGAAACCACTTCCTACGCCATCATTCCCTACAAAGTACAATTTCCCTTTTTCATCTTCTGCCATGAGTATCATTCCCTGCGATAAGACGCCTTTAAGTTCTCTGGGGGCAAGGTTCACTACTACCGATACTGATGTGCCGATGACTTCTTCTGGTGTGAAATGCTCCGCAATACCTGAGACAATGGTTCTGGTCTCAAAGCCTACGTCAACGGTTAGCTTTAAAAGTTTTTTGGCTTTTTCGATTTTCTCTGCAGCCAGTATTCTGCCGGTACGGATATCTAATTTCGTGAAATCATCAAATTGTATCGTTTCTTTTACTGCGTCATAAGATTTCGTAACAGCCTTTGATGCTTCTAGCTTTGCTATTTGTTCTGCTACTAGACTATCCTCAATTTTTGTAAAGAGTATCTGCGCTTCTCCTAACTGTGTCCCGGGAGCAATCCACTCCTCTTCGTCAGCATTTACCCAACTGCGGATAGGAATATTGAGCATGTCTTCCAGCTTTTCTACCGCAAATGGGAGGAAAGGTTGCATAATTCTCGCCAAACCTGCTACGCATTGCAGTGCTACATACATGATGCGTTGCACGGCTTCTTCGTCAGTTTTTATCAATTTCCAGGGTTCTTGGTCGCCCAAATATTTATTGCCGACTCTTGCCAACTCCATCATTTCATTCAAAGCGTCCCGGAATCGGAATACTTCTATGCTTTCGCCTACAAGCTTTCCAGATGCACGCACTTTGTCAATAATAGCATGATCCCATGGAGTGAGCGTTGCTGTATTTACATATGGAACGATGCCTTGAAAATATTTATGTGTCAATACTACTACCCGATTTACAAAATTTCCCAAAGTTGCCACCAGTTCATTGTTTACCCTTGACTGATAATCATTCCAAGTGAATTCTGAATCTTTTGTTTCCGGGAAATTGGCAATTAATGTGTAGCGCAGTTCGTCTTCTTTTCCCGGCAGCTCATCAACATATTCATGCGCCCAAACCGCCCAGTTTCTTGATGTGGATATTTTATCACCCTGCAAATTCATAAACTCATTGGCTGGTACATTGTCAGGTAAAATATAATCGCCATGAGCTTGCAATATTGCCGGAAATATGATGCAATGAAAGACGATATTGTCTTTGCCAATAAAATGTACCAGTTTTGTTTCCTTATCCTTCCAATACAATTCCCAGTTTTTGCCGTTGTCTGCTGCCCATTGTCTGGTGGCACTGATATAGCCAATAGGCGCATCTAACCAAACATACAGCACTTTATTTTTTGCTTCTTCTAAAGGAACCGGAATACCCCAATCTAAGTCGCGTGTCATGGCCCTGGGTTGCAATCCACCTTTAATCCACGACTTACATTGCCCCGACACATTTATTTTCCATTCTCCCTCTTTCTCGTCAATCCACTTCTCTAGCCACGGCGAATATTTGTCTAATGGCAGATACCAATGTTTGGTTTTTTTTAGCACGGGAACACTTCCAGAAATCGTTGATTTGGGTTCTATTAGGTCTGTAGGATTCAATGTTGAGCCACATTTCTCACATTGGTCGCCGTATGCATTTGGGTTCGCACATTTTGGACAAGTACCCGTAATATACCTGTCTGCCAAGAATTGTTGCGCTTCTTCATCAAAATATTGCTCAGATTCTTGTACCACAAACTCACCTTTCTCATGAAGTTTTAAGAAAATGTCCTGAGAAGTTTGATAATGTATTGGTTCAGATGTTCTGTGATAAATATCGAAATCGATTTTTAACCGTTTAAAAGTATCTTTTATTAAGTGGTGATATTTATCGATGATAGCTTTAGGTGTGGTGTTTTCTTTTTTTGCTTTCAAGGTAATGGCGGCACCATGCTCATCAGAACCACATACCCAAACGACATCCTTACCCATGAGTCGCAAGTAGCGAACATAGATATCGGCAGGAAGATAAGCACCTGCTAAATGACCAATATGTAATGGGCCATTTGCATATGGAAGGGCAGAGGTAACGGTATATCTGGCAGGATTGTTCATTCTTGAAAAATTGGATGGCAAAGATAGCAAGAAAAATGTAATCAATAGGTGTGGACGTTGCTTCTATTTAACAGTTTTCCTACATTTGTACTTATGTATAGACCACCTTTTTTAAAACAGGGCGATAAGGTAGCCATCACTGCACCTGCAAGGTGTATTGAGCAGGAAGAAATTCAATTTGCTATCCATGTCCTTGAAGGTTGGGGTTTGCAAGTGATAGTTGGTGCAACTATAGGGAAGAAAAATCATCAGCTATCCGGTACAGATGCCGAGCGTACGAAAGACTTTCAACAATTCTTAGATGATACTTCCGTGAAGGCGATTTTTGCCGCTCGTGGTGGATACGGTACGGTGCGAATGATGGATAACTTGCTCTACACTAAGTTTCTGGATCATCCCAAATGGATTGTCGGTTTTTCGGATATCACTATTTTGCATAGTCACCTAAATTCGGTAATGGGAATTCAGTCTTTACATGCTACCATGCCGGTCAGCTTTGAAAAAAATACACCGGAGGCGATACAATCCCTTAAAGATGCTTTGTTTGGGCAGTCGCTGGAGTATCACTTTTCATCACATCCATTGAACCGAAACGGCGAGATGCATGGCGAAGTAGTTGGTGGGAATCTCTCTCTGCTATATAGTTTGTTGGGGACAAAAACATTGCTGCTGACAACGGGAAAAATCTTGTTTCTCGAAGATTTGGACGAGTATTTGTATCATATTGACAGGATGATAACGGCTTTAAAAAGAGCGGGAAAGTTTCAGGGCATTGCCGGATTAATCGTGGGAGGAATGACAGATATGAATGACAACAGAATGCCTTGGGGGAAGACTGCTGAGGAAATTATCCGGGAACATGTGGCGGAATATAGTTTTCCGGTATGTTTTGGCTTTCCTGCAGGACATATTAACGACAATAGGTCGATAGTTTTGGGTAGGGAAGCAAAAGTGGTGGTTGGAGAAGGTGAATGTTGTTTTAAGGGATAGATTAGTATGGAACCATTTTATGTGAGACCGAATCGATGGAACTATATTTTCCCAATTTTTTTTCTAGCTATTGGTATCATATTTGCCATCATTTTTACACTTCACAACTATTATAATTTTATTGATACTGGAATATATGTCTTAGGAATACCTCTACTGATTGTGTTATCATTCGTGTCAAAATCTTTTAAAAAGAGGAAGTCATATTTTATCCGTAACGATACAATAACAATTTTAGAAAACAAATCTTCGGAAACAGGCATTCAATTATTTTTAAGAGATTTGGTTAATTACCAAATAGCCGAAGAGTCTAAGGATGATGGGAAGAATGAGATACTGTATTTGTATTTCAAAAACTTTCAGATAGTTGTTGATAATTCAGAATATTCTAATTATGAGAAATTAAAAGGTTATATCTTAACCATAGTACCTGAAGACAGAAGAATTCAAAGAGTAGAAATAAAAAGTTCAAGCATTAGAAGCATTATGTCGGTCTTGAATTTTATCCTTTTGGGATGTGTCTTTTTATCATTAAGTAATGGGCGTTTTCTTGGGAGATTTAATTTTTACAAAATTAAAGGAAAGGACAAAGGGAAATCCTTTGTGTTAACATCGATCTTAACAGAGACACCCATTATTGCTGATGACGAGGATGGTACTAATATTCAATTTTTAACGGATTCAACCAAAGATTATGTTGTTGACATTACGGTTAAAACAAAAGACGAGGGTAATATCGATTTTATAAAAGAGTTTTGGGTAGCTGGTGATACAGTAACCTTTAGGATACATGAATATCCTTACAAGTATTTTATCTTAGGAGAGAAAATGTCATCATTACAAAAATATTTTATAGAAGAAAAGATACAGGCAACTTCGATAGAAGTTGATAATTTGGAACTCCATAGCAAATAATGGAGGATGCATCTTTATTCTAAGCATACATTAGTTTTCCTTTCGGAATAGGAATAGGTCGATTGAGTGAGGTGGCTGTTTCTATCCACTCTTGAATAATTATTTCCACATTATTAAGGGCTTCAATATATGTTGAGCCATCTGCCATGCATCCCAATAATTCTGGAACTTCTGCAATAAAAGCATTGTCACTTTTACTCCAATATATTATAATTTCATACTTATATTCCATTAACTATAATTTTATACTTAATCATTATTTCTCTAATCTGTTTTACCTGATAAGGCTTAGCTTTTGAGCCGTTTGCTTGAATATTAATGATTTCTTCAATCCCATTCTTCCATAAAATATGATGACTACCATTAACCCTCAAATTAAACCCTAAATGGAGTAAGAGTTTCAATAAATCTTTGAATTCTATATTAGTGTCAGAACCGCCTGATAAAATCTTAATAGTCAACTTCTCAATCTTACCCATCCAGATATAAGTGATATTTTCTTTTTTCAAAGATATCAATTTTGTATCAAACTAGCCGTGCTAAAATTTAGTTTCCATTATTTTTATCGCTGAATGTTTGTTTGAATACTTCACTTTATATCTTTGCATCATGAAGAATTTTATTGAAGAACTCAAGTGGAGGGGAATGTTACAGGATGTGATTCCCGGAACGGAAGAAATGTTGTTGCAAGGCACCACTTCCGGATATATCGGCTTTGACCCCACCGCTGATTCTTTGGGCGTTGGAAATTTGGTGCAAGTGATGACGCTGATGCATTTCCAACGTTGCGGACACAAGCCTGTCGCACTGGTAGGTGGTGCTACCGGAATGGTGGGCGACCCCTCCGGGAAAAGCCAGGAAAGAAACCTGTTGGATGAAGAAACCCTCCAACGCAATCTAAACGGTCAACGCAAGCAATTGGAGAAATTCCTAGATTTCAACTGTGGAGAAAATTCTGCTGAAATTGTAAATAACTACGATTGGTTTAAGGATTTTTCCTTCCTAGATTTTATTCGCGATATCGGCAAACATATCACTGTTAACTATATGCTGAAAAAGGACTCTGTTCAAAATCGCTTGGACAGTGGGATGTCGTTCACGGAATTTTCTTACCAGCTCGTGCAAGGGTATGATTTTTACTACTTGTATCACCATAAGAACTGCAAACTTCAAATGGGCGGTAGCGATCAATGGGGAAATATCGTTACGGGTACTGAGTTAATCCGAAGAAAAGGACAAGGCAGCGCCTTCGCCCTTACCACACCGCTAATAAAAAAAGCAGATGGTACTAAGTTCGGCAAAACGGAAAGCGGTAATATTTGGTTGGATAGGAATAAAACTTCTCCTTATAAGTTTTACCAATTTTGGCTAAATGCTGATGACAAAGACGTGCGCAGCTATTTGAGGATATTTAGTTTGAAATCCAGAGAGGAAATAGAAGCACTCGAAAAAGAACAAGAAACAGCGACCGATCCTCGTATGCTACAAAGAATACTGGCAGAAGAACTGACAGAAAGGGTACATAGCAAAGCGGATCTGGAAAAGTCAATCGAACTATCTAAAATATTATTTGGGAAATCTACCAAAGATGATTTGTTGCAATTAGAGGAGCATGAGTTATTAGATGTTTTTGATGGGGTGCCTGTTTATCACGTAGATAAGTCAATTATTGAACAAGGCATAAATATCCTTGATTTGTTGGCTGTATCCACACAAATTCAGGCTTCAAAAGGTGAGGCGAGAAGGAATATTCAAGGCAATGCCTTGCACCTGAACATGGAGAAAATTAGTGCCGATACACTCACCATTACCAGCAATGATTTGTTGAACGGAAAATTCATTCTTGTTAGGAAGGGAAAGAAAGACTATTTCTTAGTAGTGGCAGAATAAGCAGTTTTATTCCGATATTTTTCTTGCATCAGTTCATAGAAGGTAATATTCATTAGTAGCAATAACATGCAGTAAATGGTATCTTCTATGGGTATTGTAGATATTCGAATACCTAATGTTTCTGAATCATTATAACTTACAACAGGTAACGCTGTCAGGACGCCATTTACCACAAAAAAAGGGATGAGTGAAACAATATATCCCAAATAGAATTGCCCTAGCCATGTCGTTTTCTTTATCCATACATGGTAGGATAGTAGGAGAATTGCAGACGTAAAATTAAAGGCAGTATAAATTTTGTCGGTGTTGAGCAAAGTTACAATCGTAAGAACAATTATTATGAAGTAAGTAATGCCTGCACTATATCTACTTAACCACACTGATTTAAAATAATACTTCATACACTCGTAGATAAACATACATGCAAAGGGAACGAAGATAAAAAACAACCATTCTTCAAGTGGTAATAATAACCATTTTAAGCCAAGGATATAATGGCTATTGAAGCGCCATACTTCCATTTTTGTAAACCACGCATCCCAAACAACAAAATATATCAATGTGATGAAGATACCCAATGGAAGGAATTTCCATTTTTTGTAAAATCGCACATGTTTGTCAAAACTAAAAATGAGTGGGCATAAAATAGTGCCTAACATTAGGGCAAGATAGGTGTATTTACCCATTACAAGAGGTTCATTGAATTGCGTACCATGGTGTTCATAAGTAGGTAGGCTTTTCTTTTGTTGCTCACACGAATTCTTTCCTGCATAATTTGTTCAATCGTTGATTTCTCTATCTTCTTGAACAAATTCAGGTAGTAGATATATGCTAAATAAACGCCTCTTCTCGCACCTTTTGGTAAACGGCGAATTCCCTCTAAAGCATAATCGAAGTCTTTGCGTATGTCATGAAGGATTTCTAATTTAGCATCTTCGTTAAACTCCTGAATGTTTAACCCCGGAAAATAGACACGCCCTCTATCTTCTAAATCATCGTGGATGTCCCTCAGGAAGTTGATTTTCTGAAAAGCAGCCCCTAAGTGTTTTGCGGAAGGCGTTAACTCATCAAAAAGCAGTTTATCACCTTTGCAGAAAACTTGCAAACACATTAGTCCAACAACCTCTGCAGAGCCATAGATATACTTATTGTAAACCGTCTTACTTTCATAATGCGTCTTATGAAGATCCATTTCCATTGAGTCTAAGAAATCAGTAATTAGTTGATGGTCTATTTGAAACGCATTGACAACTTGCTGAAAGGCATGTAAAACTGGGTTTAGACTAATTTTTAAATAAATGGCTTTAAAAGTATCTTTTCTGAATTCTTCTAAAAGCTCCCGCTTATCACAATGATGAAAAGTGTCTACTATCTCATCTGCAAAGCGAACAAATCCATAGATGCCATATATCGGATTCCTAAACTCCTTGTCAAAAACACGTATGCCTAAGGAAAATGAAGTAGAGTAATTTTTTGTTATTATCTCACTGCAATTAAAGCTGGTGCTATCATATAAAGCCAAACTATCCATACGTTGTTTACTTTGAAAACAGTCAAACGGCAATTTTGTTTAAATGTTTTTAAATTTATTTAAACAAAAAAAATAGTCGTGGAGGTAATACCTTAATACATAGTCCAAAATAAAAGAGCATTGTTTGAGTAGAGACACACAAAACACGAATAACTGTTCTAAATATTTGGTATAATTCTAAAGACCCAAATCTAAAATTCAACATCCATCATCTAACATCTTTACTGTATCATACTCAAGAATGTATCTTCGTCAATGATATTAATAGTTGGAATTTTTTGCGCTTTGGTGAGTTTGCTTCCTGCCTTTTCTCCGGCGATGAGATAGTCTAAATTGGCACTTATTCCAGAAAGGTTTTTTCCGCCATGTTTTTCTACCAATTCTTTGGCATCATCTCGCGACATCTTCGCCAAGGTTCCGGTGAAGAGGAAGGTTTTTCCTTCTAAAGCATTGGAAACCTGTGCGGATTGACTATTATTACTGATGTTCACACCTAAAGACTCTAGTTGATTCAATAAGGCAATATTGTCATCATCACTAAAGAATTCTAACAGCGATTGTGCCACTTTTGGACCGATATCTTCCAGTTCTTTCAGTTTTTCTTCATCCCAGTCTTTTAAGTCTGTGAGTTTATCGACCTGTTTTGCCAACATTTTTGCTGTCGTTACACCAACATGACGAATACCCAACGCTACAATTAATCTCCACAAAGGATTGTTTTTTGAGGCCTCGACAGAGGCTTTTAAGTTTTCTACAGATCTGTCTTTCCATCCTTCAAGACTCCTAACCTTTTGATAATCCATCTGATATATGGATGCCATATCTGTAATGATGTTCTCTGCGATAAACTTCCGAACAATTTCTTCACCAAGTCCACTGATTTCCATAGCGTCTTTAGAGCCAAAATGAATCAGTCTTTCCTCCAATTGTGCAATACAATTCGGGTTGATGCAGCGCCATACACTTTCGTCTTCAGGCTTTACAAGATGATGCTGACAGGAAGGGCAGGTGTCAGGAAAAACAATTGGTTGTTCTTGTCCCGTTCTGGCTTCTGCAACAGCACCTACAATATATGGAATGACATCCCCGGAACGTTCGATGATGACTAAATCACCTAAACGAATGTCTTTGTCCTTGATAAAATCCTCATTGTGCAAAGAAATAGAGCTGATCTCAACACCCGCTAATTGTACCGGTTCAATTTTGGCAACGGGCGTCACCGCACCTGTCCGTCCAACCTGATAATCGATGCGCACCAGTCGTGATTGTGCCTGACGTGCCTTAAATTTATAGGCTATTGCCCATTTGGGATGGTGTGCCGTTTTTCCGATGCGTTGTTGTTGGGCCGTGTCATCCACTTTTACAACCATGCCATCAATTTCAATAGGGTAGTTGTCGCGTTTCTTTTCCCATGCCAAACAAAAAGCGGAGACGTCTTCTATTTGGTCAAATTGTGCTCTTTCTGCTTCGGGCGTTTTAAATCCCAACGAACGCAATAAATCCATATTGCCGAATTGCGAACGCAAGACTGCCGTGTCAATATCCTTGCCATCTATATCTTCCGCATGTCCGATATTATAAATAATCGCTTCTAATCTCCGGGCGGCTACTTCCTTTGGGTCTTTCATTCTGAGTGCGCCGGCGGCAGTATTTCTCGGATTCTTAAACAATTCCAACGCTTTCTTGCCTTCAGATTCCAATTTTTTATTGATATCGAGCCGCTCTTTCTGTAATTTCTTGAAGTTTTCCGTGTCGATAATTACTTCGCCCCTGACTTCTATCTTTGCAATGCCATACTGCGAGAAGTTGGCTTTTAGTGGGATGGATTTAATTGTTTTGGCATTTGCGGTTATCTCATCGCCTTCTGTTCCATTGCCACGGGTAGCCGCACGCACAAAAACATCATTTTCATACACCAAGGCAATAGAAGAACCATCGTACTTAGGCTCTACAGTGAATTTTACTTTCTGGTCTTCCTGCAATGCCTCTTTTACTTTACGGGCAAATTCCTGAAGGTCTGCAGCATTGTAGCTATTCTCCAGCGACATCATAGGTTTAAGGTGGGCAACGGTAGGAAATTCCTTGTTCAACCCCTTGGCAACCCTTTGTGTAGGAGAGTCTGGAGAAATAAGTTCCGGATAATTCTCTTCAATTAATTTTAGCCATTTGAAAAGCAAATCATAGTCATAATCGGTAACCACAGGTTTAGATTGTACATAGTATTGCTGGTCGTGAAAATTGATAACACCTTGCAATTGCTCCACCAATACCTTTGCTTCTGCTTCATTTGGCACCTCAAAGGTGGATTTCAATAATTGCTCCGTTAAAAGAATATATGCTGCCTGATTCATAAGATTATAGAAGTTGGTCAATTGAAGAAGCTAAGTGGTGATCCTTTTCAGTAACGATGTTTCCGGCATCGTGTGTTTGTAATGAAATGTTCACCCGATTATAAATATTCCAGATCTCTGGATGGTGGTTTTGTTGCTCAGCTAACAACCCAACCCGACATATAAAGCCGAGTGCTTCGGAAAAATCGTTGAAAATGAACGATTTGCATAATTTATTGTCAATTTCTTCCCACATAACACAAAGGATGCTTATTTTTATGTGATAAAAGTAATAAATTGAAAAAGATATTTTTCTCGATTCTACTGATATTGGCCATTTTTCTCGGCATATTGTTTTGGAACTATGCAAAGTTTGATTCGCTGCAATTAAAAAAATCAGAAAAGGGCAATGATTTGGTTTTAGGTGACTCTATTGCTCACCTGCTCGCGCAGGCAATTCAGTATAAAACAGTTTCTTATGACGATACTTCTAAAATTGACTATACCACTTTTCTTCAGTTTCATCAGTTTCTGAAAGAAGCATTTCCCATGACTTTCCAAACGTTGCAAGTAGAAACAGTTAATCGCTACAGTTTACTCTTAACTTGGAAAGGGAAAGACGCACATCTCGCTCCGGTGGTTTTAATGGGGCATCAGGATGTGGTGCCAATTGAGGAAGTGACACGAAATAAATGGTTGCACGATCCTTTTTCAGGCACTATTGAAAATGGTATCATTTACGGTCGCGGAGCGATTGACGATAAAATTAATGTGATAGGAGTACTTTGTGCAATCGAGGCAATGTTGCAGAAAAATATTCAACCTACACGCACAATCTTGCTAGTCTTTGGTCATGATGAAGAGATTGGCGGGGAGCAAGGCGCCAAGAAAATAGCAGCTTTACTCGAAGGAAGAAAAATTCGACCCGCATTCGTATTAGATGAAGGGGGCATTATCACTGAAGAGAAAGTACCGGGATTGGAACACCAACCTGTCGCATTAATTGGTACCGCTGAAAAAGGATACCTGACATTATCCTTCAGCGTGAACATTCCTGGTGGTCATTCATCTATGCCGGAACCTGTAACAGCTATCCATGTTTTGGCTAAAGCCATAGACAGATTGGTCAATAGTCCATTTGAGGCGAGATTCACAACACCGCAACTACAGTTTATCAGGCATTTAGGGCCCGAAATGCCATTTGTAAACAAGTTGGCAATGGCCAATCTATGGTTGACAGAATCTTTAGTGTTAAAGCAGTTTTCTGCTTCTGCAGTTGGAAATGCCGGTGTCCGTACAACGATTGCACCTACCATATTTCATGCAGGAATAAAGGAAAATGTCGTTCCTACCAATGCGACTGCTGTTGTCAACTTCAGGCTATTACCCGGTGATAGTCCTGAAAAGGTCATTCAACACGTTACAGATGTTATACATGATACGCTGATAAAAATTACACCGATTGGAAAAGTGTTATCAGCTTCAGCGCCTTCTCCGGATTCAGGATGGGCATATCACTTGCTATCAACGACGGTAAAAACGGTTTTTGGAAAAGCCGTTACCAGCCCATATTTGTGTATTGGTGGAACAGATGCAAAGCATTTTGAAAAAATCTGTAACCATGTTTATCGTTTCACGCCCATGACTGATCCAATTGGTTTTCATGGGTTAAATGAACAGATTCGGGTGAATGATTTTAAAAATGCCGTGTATTTTTATTATAATTTGATGAAAGAGATGTGATACACAGAAATAATTACTTATTTTTGTGTAAAATTATAATAAATGAAAAGGGGTTTATTTCTTATTATTGTTTTATTTCAGTGTTTGCAAACGTATAGTCAGTCGGGATTTATATGGGACAATTATCATTTTGACAATCGTTTTAGGAGGTATATTACCTATGTGCCACAGAAATATTTTGATGAAAACAAGGCTGTTCCTGTAATTTTTGCTTTACATGGCTTTGGTGATAATATCGATAATTTTCGTGGGATAGGATTTCATAAGATTGCAGATACTGCCAATTTTATTGTCGTTTTTCCGGAGGCACTTCCAGTACCTATTTTAGGCTCTAATGGTTGGAATTCCGGAGCTGCATTGGTAGGGGAGATACCATTTAATGATGGTGTTGATGATGTTGGTTTTTTAAATTCTCTGATGGATACCATCATGAGTCGTTATATGATTGATTCCTCAAGGGTGTATTTTGCGGGATATTCTTTTGGTGCCTTCATGTGCAACAGAATGGCATGTGAGAAAAGAAGCAGGATTGCAGCTATCGGTACGGTTTCGGGAACCATTGGCAGTGCTTTAGAATGTAATCCGGGTGGTTCCATGCCCATCATTTATTTTCATGGCACCAGTGATAATGTCATCGACTTTCAGACCAATGCTTATGGGTTGCCGGCATTTGAAAACCTTAAATTTTGGGTAAATAATAATACCTGCAATAATGAAGCAGATACGGTGCGTGTTCCTGATATTGCGGATGATTACAGAAGAATCATCCATTATACTTACCACGATTGTACTCAAGGGGATGAGGTAGAATTCTACAAGGTCAATAATGGGGAACATGAGTGGTTGTTTGAAGGCGAAAATGACATGGATTATAATAAAACCATCTGGGCATTCTTCCAGAAATGGCAAAGACCGCAAGTGCCTACAGGTGTTTTTAACCATCAAATTATTGGGGGCGAGTTAAAGGTATTTCCTAATCCCGGACAACAAGATTTGTATGTCGATATTTCTCGTTTGGATAATGTCGGACTAAAAAGCGTGCAAGTATTGGATTTGGTAGGGAAAGTAATCTTAGAAAAGAATATTGCTCAACAAAATGATAATTATATCCGTTTGTCAGTAGATGCTTCTTCCGGCATATATTTTATTAAGGTTATTGCAGAAGACGGCAAAAGCAAGAGCATTAAGTGGGTGAAAGAATAATGTTTGTCAGGTTTAATATTGACTTATTCTGATAATAGCCGTTTCAAAGCAGCATATACTTGGGAGAGTCCATATGTATCCATTTTACAGTATTCCAATAGATGGGTGCGCCAGTATGATATTTTGGCAGCATCTGTTTCATAAATCAGTTCGTCAAAAACTGCCAATGCTTCGAGACCATCTTTGATTTCGAAATCTTCATAATGTGCGCCGGGAACTAAAGTGGGAAGAATGGCCTTCAGTGAATAGGCTCCCTGCATGTCGGGATGATAATACCAGTTCATTTTAAAAGGCGTCTCCAAATCAACAAAACGTCCTATTCGTTCGTTTACATCGTCCATTCTTTCTGGGAAGAGCGCTTTTAGTTGGTTTAAAATACCTTCTTCCATCAACGTATTATATACGACAATCTGACCGGGTTGTTCTGTTAACCGAAGGAATGTGTCTAAAAATTCTCTTCTTGGATCGTACTTGCCATCACATATATATTCGTAGTGCATCATGGGCGCTGTTTCTGAGGCCTTGTAATGCAAGGAAAGCTGAAATGGAATGTTCTGAAAAGGAGCCGTGTTCTCATAAAGAGGAATGGCGGGTTGGAATGCCTCTAAGTCAAAAAAATATAGTGGGTAATTTACTTTGTCTAAAAATGCTTTGAAAGCCTCTCTTTTCAAGATGGGACCCTTTTCTTTGAGTGCTTCGGTTTGAATTTTGACACGCTCCCGTTCCATATACTCTTCCGGGATATCTTTTAACGTTAATTTGTCGTTCAGATATAAGTCAATCTTTTCATCAAGATTCAATCCACCAACCCTAAATATTTCACTCTCTTGTATGTTTTTCCAACAAGTACGTTGAAAATCACAAGGATAAGGTTTGAAACATTGCTTACCTATGGGTACTTCCGGAATAGTCTCTGAGGAAAGTGTTTGAATCGCATTTTCTATCGTTTCGGTAATGAACGCCTGTCTTTCAATAACATCTTCTTTTACCGAAGTGATTCTAAATAATTTATGGATATCTA
This sequence comes from Chitinophagales bacterium, assembly GCA_019694955.1. Lineage (GTDB taxonomy): Bacteria > Bacteroidota > Bacteroidia > Chitinophagales > JADIYW01 > JADIYW01. Next base: position 60,231 of record JAIBAX010000023.1, read on the forward strand.
AATCTCCATTCTTAACATATTCGTTGTTGATATGAATGATAGAAAAATCCTCTAATGGCAAGCCGGATTTGGTGATAATATTATATTGAATAGCGGCATCTAATAGATAGGTCTTTGTCACTCGAAAGGAGCTTTTTACCTCATAACCATACCATTTCCCGTCTTTAAGTACCAAAATATCTAAAGCCACTAACACGCCGTGGTGCTTGAATGTAGCCTCATACAAAACCGGAATCTGCATGCCAATAAGCGCCTGAGTAGCGGCAATGGATTGGTCAAAGGCAAATGCTGTGGGAGGCGTCAAATCTCTTCCATTGGGAAATAATGCCCTCGCCAACAGACCTACTCTATGTCCTCTGTCGAATTTTTGCTGCTGAACCTTGTCAGTTTTATCGCGCTGATGGAAGGCGTTTTTATATAAATACAAAGATTTTTGGCACTGTAACCCTCTGATTAATGTGGACTTGCTAAGTGTATTTGTTCTTTGTTTTGACATTTGAAATACAAAGGTAGGTTTTTATATAAAATTGTCTTTTAGTTTTTTGTAATCAGCTGAAAGAGCGCATTTGAGAAGTTGTATATATCTCCAGGCCATCGTGCCGAAAGGTAATTTCTGTCTAAACACACAAACCCTCTTTCAAGGTGATTTGCATCATCCCTTAAAATTGGTTTTGGTCCACTTTTGAAATCTTCCTGTGATTGAAGTGCCGATTTTACTTCATGCTCGACTGTCAACCCGGGATAGGTTAGGTAATAATCACCTGTCCACCATTTTGTCAGACGATATGCCAATAACTCTTGTTGTTCCAATAAAGAGGTGGTTTTATAACCGAAAAGTACCGATTTCCCCGACGTTGGATATTTACTTCTAGCCACTAAAACGACACCATGACATACTGCTGCAACAGGCTTGTTTTTTCTGAAAAAATCCACCACAACTTGTTGTAATATTTCAGACTCCAAATATGGCCTGACAGATTTGTCGTGGCCACCCGGTAAGAGTATGGCGTCAAATGCGGATTCTTGGATATCACTATAAGCAATCGGGTGTTGAAATTCACTGCTCTTTTCCATTTCAAGATATGCATTTATGGCGTCATTTCTCGCTATCAGCAATTTTTTCAGTGGACCTAATTTCTCTCCATTTAACATTCTTATATCAGTCTTACCCATTTTCCCATCTGGAGTTGCAAATACTATTTCTATGGAACGCTCTTTTAATAATTTCCATGGAATAGCCGTCTCGGAAGGGTCAAATCCGAGAGAAGGAATGGGTATCAATAGCTTTTTATTCATTTGTTTCTTTAAAAGTAAAACAAGTTAGTTGCTATTTTTTAATTTTTAAGTGCCTTATTTTTCTAAAATATTATTAAACAACCAAATATACTCTTTTAACATCTTTTTATTTGGCTAACATCGTATTTTTGTAAAAAATCTAAAATGAAAAAGGCGTTTTTTCTTTTGTTGAGTATCCTAATGCTTTCCAATGGCTTTGCACAGAAAGGTTGGTATATTGGTGGATATGGGCAGTTAAATGCTTCATATATTTTGAATCAAAACAGTTATAATTATCCGGAACTGGGATATGAAACAACAATTGGATACGGTGGAAACCTCGGCATCGGTTGGAATTTTAATTCAGAACTTGGTTTGCAATGGAATGCCGGACTCACCAAGGGTGGACAGAAATATGCGGATGAGTTTAAAATTGCTAAGAATCAATGGGAGAAAAACTATAAAGATGTTGGTTTAACATATTTCCACACAGGGATTCTTTTTCGATATTCGCCTATATTCAGCAAGCAAGAGTATGTTGAAGACCCTAAGTTGAAGATGGTCATCATGGTTGGGCCGCAATTTGATTTCCTCACTAAAGCAAATGTTGTTTATGAGCGCGATGGAGCAGAAATCGGTTACCCTTTGCCTACGCCAGCATTAGACTATAAAGCTGTTTCCAATGATAAGGAATTGTTTCAGAAATTTGTTGTCAGTGGCGTAATATCGTTAGGAATAGACTATTTAATCACCGAGAAATTTTTTCTAAATGCTGCAGTAAGAGCGGAAATGGGATTCAATGATATCAATGATAAATTCTATCGTAGGCATGATGGTTATGCTGCCAGCAGGATATTTAATCCCGGGTTGCAAGTAGGTCTGGGTTTCTATTTTACACGAGATTAACCTCAGGCTCAATTTCAATTCCAAACTTCTCCTTTACAGAACGTTGTACTTGGTGTGCATGTTCGACAATTTCTACACCGGTAGCATGACCATAATTTACGATGACCAATGCCTGATCTTTATGACAACCGGTTTGCCCGATGATTTTTCCTTTCCAACCACATTGCTCTATCAACCAACCTGCCGGAATCTTTGTTAGACCGTTTTGCCCAGGATAAGTAGGCATATTTGGATATATTTCTTTTAACTGCAACGCTTTGTTGGCAGGGATTTCCGGATTCTTAAAGAAACTTCCCGCATTGCCTATCTTCTTTGGGTCCGGAAGCTTGCTGCTTCTAATGGCGATTACTGCATTGCTGACATCTTTTATTGTTGGCTGAGTGATGCCTTGAAGCGATAATGTTTCCATAATAGCACCATAATGAATATTTACTGTAGGCTTTTTTGCTAGCGAAAGCGTTACATTGAGTATGATGTACTTATCTTTTCCGACGCCCTTGAAATAACTCCACCTATAACCAAAATCACAGGCATTTCTATCAAAACTTTCAACGACTCCGGTTTTTTTATTGAGGGCTTCTAATGAAACAAATACATCTTTTAACTCCACTCCGTATGCGCCGATATTTTGCATAGGTGCCGCACCTACACACCCGGGTATGAGGCTTAGGTTTTCAATTCCTCCCCATCCATTTTCAACACAAAACAACACCAATGAATGCCAAAGCTCTCCTGCAGATGCCTTCACAATGACATGTTCTTCATTTTCTTCAATAATTTCTTTGCCTTGCAGACAAACTTTTATGGCTAGTCCATCAAAATCTTTTGTTAGCAGAATATTGCTCCCTCCACCTAAAATCAGTAAATCAAGTTTTCTCTCACGAACAAAATTAAGGACGTTTTTGATTTCTTCAAGGGAACTAACTTCACTGAAGTACTTGGTAAAATAGCTTAACCCAAAGGTGTTGTAGGGAAGGAGGTCGACATTTTCCTGAATATTCACTTATTGATGTTTTATGCAAAACTAAGAATAAAACATATTCTCTAATCACAAAAGCAATTATAAAATAATCCATTAATAAAAGCCCATTTCCTTGTTCTCGTGTCAACACGAGAATACGAGTGGACTACTTTTAAAATCATCTTGTTATAAAATAAAAAAGTTGTGCCTTGGGGATCGGCACAACTCATATAGAAAGGGACTGAATGGGGATGGAGTAGCTGTTGTTGTTATTGTGATGTAAAGATGGATATTGTGCTACGCAAAAAAAATTACAATTTGTTACAAAAATTCCGATTTATATAGTTGTTAAAAGCGCAATTAATTTTATATGTTATTGATTTTCAACAAATTGCATGATGGTAAAAATTCTATCATCTTTGCTGTCAGCAATGCCATCGCCATCTGTATCTGGGCAACCGTTGAATTGCTCAACACCTGCAACCGTAGGACAGTCGTCATCGATATCTGCAATACCGTCACCATCTGTATCGATAGGT